>JAURYJ010000086.1 GCA_030653985.1 Methylobacter sp.
CTCATCTGCCAAATGACTTGTCTTACGACCCTCCATCGACAGATAGAGGTCGGTGGATTGCCTCGCCGTAAACGACGAGGTTACCTGAAAGGGTAACGATGCTAAAGCATCGTTGTCAACGTTAAACGAATCTCCCTGAAGTGAGAGGTTTCAAACCAACAAGGAAATTTGATGAACTCCCTTAAAAAACATCAGTACATTATATATAGAGCGGTAACTCATCAATAAAGTACGACATTAATAAGTAAAAATACATAAGTAAAACTACTTAGGTATACGTACGAATTTTACCGTTATTTTTTTACTATACACTTTAATTAAAATTTGATGGTGTCGTTAAGTTTCGAATTTTCAACAGCTACTAGATGTTAACGGTAATTTTCTGAAAATCAAAATGATTCTGGTCAATTTTTACAAACCTGAATGATAGAGAACGTGGAGAGTAATATGGAAACTTGGATAGACGATGAGGGACAACAGTTGGATAAAAACTACCCCTACAAAATTCCCAGGATTGATATTGAACTAAAAGAAAAGCAGTTTATGCATGACGATCTTGAATATTACAAGGAGGTAAAAATTAAATCAAAGAAAAATTCACATGCAGAAAACAAGAAACCCAAGTTTTCTCGCTGAGCAATAAAAAACTTAATTACACTTATTTTTCAAATTATTTTAGCCAAAGTAATTAGGCTTCTTTGGTGAAGTCTTACGCTGCCAGCACCTGTGTTCGCCATTCGTCTGGATTACGAAAAATGCAATCTAAGCTATGTTCTTAGAAAGTACCCCGTTATGCTGAATTTTTTATTACCCAAGGAGTAGACATGCCATATTCGAAAAACCTAAGGAAGATCTTCGACTATTGGCTTCGTTTTTTTTTATGATACTGCAATTAACGAAGAGCAAGCTGGCCATTGATACCTTGCGAATTAGCGAGGCTAAATATCGCAGTCTATTCGAAAACATTGATCAAAGCGTCATTTATCTGGATGCGATGGGCATGGTGATAGCCGTCAATCAGGCAGCCGAACAACTTTTTGGTCTGCCTCGCGACATGCTTATAGGGCGTAAGTTTATTGATTCCTGTTTTAACATTATCAAGGAAGATGGCTCAGCTTTCCCCGAAGAACAACAGCCCTCGCTATTGTCCTTACGTACTGGAAAGTCTGTGGAAGGTGTGGTTATGGGGCTATTTAATACTGAGCGGCAAAGTTATCTCTGGGTTGCCGTTCATTCAGTACCTGAATTCAGGGTGGGCGAACATCAGCCTCATCAGGTATTAATGATATTAACCGATATTACCCGGAAAAAGCAGTCTGAAGGCAAGCTGAGTATGGCATCGGTTATTTTTAATAATATAGGGGAAGGTATATTTGTTACCGATAAAGACAAAAAGATAATTTCGGTTAATGAGGCATTTACTACAATAACCGGTTTTACCCAGCAGGATGTTTACGGGAAAAGCGCTCATTTTTTACACTCAAAGAAAAACAACCTAAAAATTGATGATGAATTAAACAAGGCTACAGAGGGGGTAAATAGCTGGCAGGGTGAGATATGGCGTCGTCATAAAATCAGCCTGGATTTCCCATCATGGACCACCGTTAGCGAGGTCAAGAATTCCAATGGCGAGGCAACCCATTATGTCCATGTATTTATGGACATAACCCATTTTAAGAAGGCTCAGGATCATCTGGGTTTTTTGGCCTATCATGATCCATTGACTAAGTTGCCAAACCGACTGTTATTGAAAGATCGTATTGACCACTCATTACAAAACGCACTGCGGGAAGGTTCGCAAGCTGCGGTATTATTCCTCGACATTGATCGCTTTAAAGGCATTAATGATACTTACGGGCACGCTGTCGGTGATGGTTTACTCAGAGAAACCGCAAAACGCATCAAAAACCTAGTCAGAAAAGAAGACACGGTTTCACGCTATGCCGGCGATGAGTTTGTGGTGTTTATGGAAAATATTCCCGATGCTAAAAGTCCGGCAAAACTCGCACAAAAGCTGATCGATACTTTTAACACTCCAGCCTATATTAAAGGCTATCGCTTGAAAATATCGACCAGTGTCGGCATAAGCCTGTTTCCACAGAACGGCAAGGATACAGATACCTTAATTAAGAATGCCGATGCCGCGATGTACCGTGCCAAAAAAGAAGGACGTAATAACTTTCAATATTATAGCCAGGAGTTAACCACCGAAGCTTCCGAAAAAATGTCGATGGAATCGGCGTTACGTCAATCACTAGAGCGACATGAATTAATTTTATATTACCAGCCACAAGTCTGCCTTAAAACCGGAAAACTGGTAGGAGTTGAATCCTTGGTGCGTTGGATGCATCCAACACGGGGATTGATGTCACCCAGACAATTTATACCCATAGCTGAGGAAAGCGGATTTATTGTGGCACTGGGTGAATGGGTATTGCAAAACGCTTGTCTGCAAATGCGCCGATGGTTGGATGAGGGCTTGAACGTCAATAAAATAGCCGTTAATGTGTCGGCCGTGCAATTTGCACGCTCCGATTTTGTGGCAACGGTTGATCAGATATTACAGTCGACTAAACTGGCTCCGTCTTATCTTGAATTGGAACTGACCGGCGGCAGTTTTATGGATAATTCTGAACAAACCATCAAGGCGCTCAATCAACTGGTTGCAGCAGGAATAGATTTGACCATTGATGATTTTGGCGTGGGTTGTTTTTCGTTTAATAACTTAAAACGTATTCCGGTCAAAAAATTGAAAATTAACAGTTCATTTATAGTCGATGTATTGACTAACATCAACAATGAGGCCATTACCCGTGCGGTGATAGCCTTAGGTCATGGCTTGCATTTACAGGTTATTGCGATGGGGATTGAATCGAAAGCCCAGCAAAATTGCTTAGTGAACTTAGGCTGCGATGAAGGGCAAGGTTATTTATACAGTTCCCCTGTCTTACCCTGGTCAACTATTTTTCAACAATTAGGCATGAAACCTAAATAAATTGAGCGGGCCGGATTGCTCGCCCATTGCGTAAAGGCATGAGTTATTTAATTGTTAACCCTTTGAAGTAAAAGATGCTTTTTCAGGTTCAAACAGGTTGATTACTGCCTGAACTTCTAAAAATAGAGAGGTATAGGTATTTATACGACTTATTTCGCCTCATTTTTCATGTTAGACTTTGATATAGACTACGTATTCATACGAATTGTTGAGCCATTCCCTTTACACATAAAATGCATATTGAAGGATATTCCTTCGAAATGTATTAAGGGGGTGAATTGTGGCCAAAATCAATGCAGGGCGGAAAATAAATAAGGAGGACATTAACGAAGACAGGTTTCAAAAAATGATTGCCGAGCGCGCTTACTGTAAATCCGAAAAAAGGGGTTTTGTTGCCGGGCATGAGCTGGAAGACTGGCTTGAAGCCGAATGGGAAATTAAAAATCAATACTTCTACTGGTTCCAGGATGTTGAGTAATTTTTTATTTCACCCTATTTTTTAACGTAAAGGAACGGTGTTTATTATGAAACGAAATAAAATGGTTGAAACTTTCGACCAGGATAAATTAATAGAGCATAAACAACGCATTGCTTATCATGAGGCTGGGCATGCGGCGGGGATTCATTTAAATAACAAAGCCAGGCAACTGCCGCCGGTTTTTTTTAAAATCATTTTCAAAGAAATGAGCACCACCACAGATACGGAAATCATGGCTTATCAAACAACCCATGACGATTGCATTGCTCGCGTCGAAGGCGGCCGATTAATTGAATTATTGCCTTCTTCTATTGAAGGCTTGATGAATGAATTAACTGAACACAGTGAGACAACGGTGCAACTAGTAAAGGATTATATGTTAGCCTTTGAGGCCGATATTATTAATCTACTCATCGGACCCTTGGCTGAAGCGAAACATGTCGCAGATACTGATGACGAGCTATTTAACCATCAATTAGTCAATCTAAAAGCACTCAAAAATTATGGCGGCAGCTCCGATATGGCTTTAGTTAACGACTATTTACACAGCTTCTCTACCGATAACCAACAAAAAGATAAAAAGCTGAACGAGTTGTTTACTGTAGCATTTGATTTTGTCAATGATGATGCAAACTGGGCGGCAATCAACCATCTGGCTCGTTATATTTTTGATAGCAGTAAAAATATTATTGGCTGTGAAGAAGTTGTTTCAATGCTTGATCAATCGGTAGAACATTTTCAAAATCGGAGAACCAAGCTTAGGCATCACCATTATGGCTGAATCAAACAACAGGCTTATTAAGACTGTGCTCACCTTCAATACCTTCGCCAAAATTCAAGCCGCTCTCCCATGAATCCTGCCGATTTCTGCGGCTTGGAAGATACGGTCGTCGATTAAAAACGTATCATCATTTTTGCCCAGCGAATTAATAATCCGCCGCGTGTATTTTCGGGCTCTGAAGATGGTTTTCAAGTCCAGCATACTGCCCTTGTTGATCCCCTCTATTTTTGCCGATAAAAGCTGTGAAAAAGTGACCATGAACAAGGAAAAGTTAGCCGCATTGTTGACTTGCGTTTCTTTGACATTCATAAAATCTTCCAACCCCCAATATTGTTTGGCATCACGAAAGTTAAACTCGATTTGAAAGCGCAATGAGTAGTCACTGATCAAGGTTTCACTGGCAAGCGTCAGGTCATCACTAAACAGCAGCACTTTTTCAGTCCGCCCTGTTTTTAGGTTGGTTTTTACAATGATGGCGACATTGAGCAATTCAGGAAAGTTCTTGTGCCAAACGTGTACCTGATAGGTACACGTTCGAATGCCTTTTTCCACAGTCTCCGATTTTCGCTGCTCGTCCGTCAACGTTTCCAGTGTGAGTTTCTCACCGTATTTGCGCGGTTTGCCTTTTCCTGAATACTCGCCCGTGTAGGGAAAGTAGAGTTTTGAATCATGGCGTAGCTTGCAAATAAGGTGCAGTCCCGCTTGTTTAACGGTTTGTAGGCCTGCGTTGTTACCCAGTGCGCCATCGTAAACGAAATAGACGATGCCTAAATCCAAGCCTATCAGAGTCAATGCCGCCTTAATACAGGCTTGCAACTGTCGTTGAAAAGGCGATAGCTCAACCGCTTTCCGGTTTTTGTTAACACTGCCCTTAGGCCTGCCAGGTTTCGCGTTTTTGGGCGTAACCGCCTTGGGCGCACTGGTCTGAACATCGCCGCGCACCAGTTGCTCCGTGATTAAAGGGTAAGCCGTCCGCGTTTCGACAGATAACAATGACAGGTTTAAAAAACATAGCCCAGGCAACGGCTTGTTGTAAATCGAAGAAAAAAAACCCCCAGCCCATGGGTTTCTTTCCCTGATTTGGTCACCATGACCTCATCCCCAATCAGCAACCATATACCTTTAGTTTCCTGTGTGTGTGTGTTGCTTTATGAGCTGCCACCTTTTTCAGTCCAACGCGACAAGCTCAGCATGGTTACACGTCCCGTCATCGACAGCATGGCTTCAATAATCAGGGTCATCTGCTTTAGGGTGCGGACTTTTAAGTGTGGACTCACGGTGTTGAGTATTGCTATGATTTCATTCATGGTCAGTTTGGGTGCGAATGCTGTGTTAGAAGCTGTATTCTACCTTCTCTGACCTTTCTCCTTTCTCCTTTTTCCTGTCTCCAATATCTATAAATTACTCATGCCGATTGGCGAAGGTATTACTTTAATAAAGTTAAATAAAATCAATTGACTGTAAAGATGTGTAGATAGCTATGCTCCATGACAGACCTTGAAGCCTGTTTAAATTCGGAAGGCGGCCAGGCAACCGCCAACCACGCCGTGGAAATTTTAAGCGGCGGCGCACCCTTGTTTTTAATTGCAGAAGTTGAGACCTTTGACTTCTAAGTGGACTCTTTCTTGTCGGACACGGACGTTGACGAAAACAGGCGTTTCCGGGGTAACACCTCGAAAACGCCGTCTCGCGCCACGCCGTTCGACAATACCCTCCTGAGAGCAAAGTCGAAGGACTCAGGATTCTGGGCTACGCTCCTCATTCGTCAATTGCTTCATCAGCAAATAGCCTGTCAAGGCTCCCCATGTCAACATATAGACGCTATGAAACAAGACTTCAAAACTAAAGCTGTTGACATCTCTGGTGTAATCCCAAATGTCATCAGCCATGGCAAGTAGAAATACCAGACCCACTGCATATTTGAGTTTGATTTGATGAGCATAAAAAACCCCGATGCCAAAAACCAAACAGCCGGTAAGAAACCTCAATCCACTATGAATTAACATTTCCACATTAAACGGATTAAGTTTAAAAGCCGAATCTATAAAATACAGTAGGATAAGCCCTACGATGATGACGATGGTGACTAACTTCATTGTGACCTTCTTTAAATGCTACGCTTCAATGATAAGTTTTAATCCCGGCGGCAATGCTTCGCCAAAGATCTGTTTTTCTTCTTTTTCATCCAACTCTTTTTGCTGTTCGACCATGTCTATCCACGATGCTGGCGCTTTGCTCAACTTTAGTTTTTCGATGATGTGCAGGCGCATAGCTTCATCAATATCCCGCGCCCTGTCGCCGCTCATCCGCGCAATGAGTGTAGCAGCAAAACCCGCCTGCGGAATTTTCTTCCAGTCTGCCGCCAATATCTGCGTGAGCCACAGACAAACGGTGTCAGCAGGAATCACATTATGACTACTGCCGTGAAACGGCATCCTTGCTCCGATGCGTCCCACGGCCCACCAGGTCTGATTCGGTTCGCTGGATTTTTCCAGGCGCTTTAACAGCCATTCGCCCAATTGTATTTTCCTGGCAACCGGAAGGCGCTCCAAAACCGCCGCCAGCCTGACCATATCGTCGTAACCGCGATTTTTGATTTGCTTGATAACGCCGGGTTGCCTTGCCGCTGCCGGGTTTAAAAATTTTGCAATATCGGTAAAAATCCGTTCCTGCGCCGCTGCATCTAAGCCGCCCGCAATCCGTCGCCACAGCGTCCACCATTCCGTCCAGTTTTGGGTTTCGTTAACAAACTGGATGCCTTGCGGATAGTTTTTCCACAGCTGCTCTACACGCCAGTCATCCAACGGATAACCGAATCCGGGGCGCAAACAAAAACCCGCCAGACTCAGCCAGACGCGTTCGTGATTTTCGGAACGACGTTGGTATTTCGCTCCCTCCAGCAAGACCGTGAACATGGCTCTTAGCAACGGCGTTGTCCATTCGGTACGAGCTACGCCGATGAGATTTTCCAGGTCGGCACGCAGATTTTTCACCGCTTTAGGGTCAATCTGCCTGGATTTAGCGCCAAAAACAGCCTGTATCCGTTCGGCAATTTGGTCAAAATTTCCGGGTAAAGTTGCATCTATTTGCAAACCGGCTGTTTTTTTCCTGATTTGAAACTCTACATCCCAACGCTGGCTACCGTCTTCAACAGCAATGCATTGAATCTTAAGTGTACCCACTTCGGTTTGGCTAACGGCTAGCTCGACAATGACCTCGGCGTTCGGCTGGCTGTCATCGCCTTCAAACGCCACAGCCAGGGGTGGTAGGGAATGAAACAAGTCGGTAATGTCGGTCACATCGCCCGGCTTAAAATCGCCGTCACCAGACAATGACACCAGATGAAAACGCACCGGCACGCCTAAGCGCAGGGCAAAACGCCGGTTTTTCAAGACAATTTCATCGCCTTCTTCACTGCCTTTAGGCAAGATACAAATGCCTTGCTGCTGGGTGGAATTGTCAGTATCGACCAGCAGGAAATAACTGCGCGCCGCGCCCCCGCCAATCTTAAGTTTTTTGTCCCGCCGCGCAAGCGCATAACTGACGGCGCCAAAAGCCACCGATAATTCAGGATACTTGTTTTCCAGCAATACCGGCGGACTGGAACGCCACGACCCGATTAAATCGACCATGCGCTGAGTAATCGGCTGACTGCGAAACACGCCGCCGTTAAGCAACAGTGCATCCGGCACGCTGCCCTCCGTTGTTATCGCCAGGGATGGTGTGTATGCCGCAGGCTTGCCAAGAGTTGGCGCGGCGAAAGCCTCGCGGGATGCGCCGCTATGCAGCTTTAAAAACGCGGCGATATGTTTGCTGACCGCCGGTTCTGCTGCATACGGCAAGCCAAATTCGACCACGCCGCTACGTTTTCTGTCCGGCAAGTCATCAAGACCCGACAAGGGGAAAAAACCGTCCAGCGCAATTTCCCTGACTTCATCCTTAGACAGAGGAACAGAACGGGAACTGCCGATCAGTTTAGAGCCTCCGCCCAGCAAGGTGACATTGATTTGCTCCGGCGCATCGCCTGCCAACAGGCGCTCTTTAGCAATCCGACATTGCTCGATCAGTTGCGACAAATCCGCTGCAGACAGGCGTTTTTCACCGCTACCCAGGCGGCTTTCAACCAGATGAGCCAAAGCCAGATCGATATTGTCGCCGCCCAGCATCAAATGGTCGCCGACCCCGATGCGGGTTAATTTAGGTTCCAACTCGCCCTGCTCTACTTTAATCAGCGTCAAATCGGTAGTGCCACCGCCGACATCGCACACGAGTAATAAATGCACATTCGCCAATGCCTGTTTAAGGGTTGAGGTATGGCGTCTTAACCAGTCATAACAAACCGCCTGAGGTTCTTCCAGCAGCCGGATATTATGCAAGCCGGCAAGCCGCGCCGCTTCCAGTGTCAAAGATCGCGCCGCCTCATCGAACGAAGCCGGGACGGTAATCACAATATCCTGTTTTTCCAGTGGCGCATCGGGAAATTGATGTCCCCATACGGTACGAATATGAGCCAAATAGCTGGCACTGGCAACGATAGGCGAAACCTTAGCGACATCATCGCTGCTGCCCCACGGCAGAATGTCAGCAGCGTGATCAACCGACGGATGTGATAACCAGCTTTTAGCGCTGGTGACAAAACGCCCCTTGCTTTTAGCACCCAAAAGGCGTGCGGCCTCGCCAATCACAGCGGTTTGCTTGGAGTCCGACGCACCGCTGGGAAACGACAAGTCGTCCAGGGACAACTCGCCGTTTGCCGGATGATAGCGCACCGACGGCAATAACGGCCTTGCGGCAACTTGGCCGGGAGCGACCAATTGTTCAATTTGAAAGATTTGTATTTCTTGACTTTTATTATCGGCTTTAGCGTAAGCAACAACAGTATGTGTTGTGCCCAGGTCGATGCCGACTAGATAGCTTTGGGTAAGTTTTTTCACAATAATATTGCAGGGTTATGAGACTGAACAGTCCAAGATATTATCAATCATCTCTTTCCATGAATAACGGCGACAATAGGATTTTCTTGTCTTCTATCAAATAAATAAGCCGATAATTGTATAGACGAAACACTTAGCAACTTCATGACCTCATGGGTAGTTTGCTTACTAAAAAAGGATACACGAAATACTTTAGATTTACATCACCGTCTATATTGATAATAGCTGTCGATGATCGCGGCTACAGCAAATATACCGACAATTCTGACAAAGATGGTGCTCATACATCCAAAGCCCAAGCAAACTCAACATTTGCGTAATGGTCGACCGACCGGTCGCCCCCTACAATGCAGACTAACTGCACAATAGATTGACTTAACAGGGAGTAGTCATAGAAAATAGCCTGTTTAATTTTCACATTAACGTTAACTACGCATGGATAACAGCGTTTCCCCGCAAAGCAGTCTGGTCTCTGTTAATAACTTGTCGTTTTCTCGCGGCAACAAGAAAATATTTGACGATATTTCGCTGGAATTTGAGCGCGGCAAAATTACTGCCATCATGGGACCTAGCGGCACCGGTAAAACGACACTGTTAAAACTGATCGGCGGACAACTGTTTCCTGAAAAAGGCATCATTAACGTCGATGGTAACAATGTCCACCGCCTTCGCCGTTCCGAGCTGTACAATCTGCGTAAACGCATGGGCATGTTGTTCCAAAGCGGCGCATTATTAACCGACATGAATGTCTTTGATAATGTGGCTTTTCCGTTACGCGAACATACCCATCTTCCCGAGTCGATGATTCGCACCTTGGTGCTGATGAAATTGCAGGCAGTCGGTTTGAGAGGGGCGCGAAAATTAATGCCTAACGAACTTTCCGGCGGCATGGCCAGGCGTATTGCGTTGGCCAGAGCTATTGCACTGGATCCGATGATGATCATGTACGATGAACCGTTTACCGGCCAGGACCCGATTTCCAAAGGGGCATTGGTTCATCTGATCAAATCGTTGAATACTATTTTGGGACTGACCAGTATCGTTGTCTCTCATGATGTTCAGGAAACGGCGGCCATAGCCGATTATATTTATGTCATCTCAGAAGGCAAAGTTGTCGGTCAGGGTACGCCTAAGGAAATTCAACAATCCGAATCAGACTGGGTGCAGCAATTCATGACCGGTGCTGCCGATGGTCCGGCGCACTTTCATTATCCGGCAAAAGATTATATCGATGACTTATTGTCGACTGGAAAACGTTATTAAGGTTCAATCTTTACCTTGCACCTTTTACCTTGCATCTTGCACCTTACTTTAAAATGATTGAATTTCTACAGCATTTGGGCGAAAACACCCGCACCAGCTTTACCAAACTTGGGCGCGGCACATTTTTCCTGCTACAAACCCTTTCCGGCATACCCAGTGTATTGATTCGCCCCAGACTGCTGCTTAACCAGATGCATTCAGTCGGCGTACTGTCTTTTCTGATTATCACTATTTCAGGGTTATTTGTCGGTATGGTTCTGGGTCTACAAGGCTATTACATACTCTCTGATTTTGGCGCAGAAGAAACGCTAGGGGTCATGGTTGCAGCCTCTTTAGTCAGGGAACTCGGCCCCGTGGTTGCGGCACTGTTATTCGCAGGCCGGGCCGGTTCTGCGTTAACGGCGGAAATTGGTCTGATGAAAGCGACAGAACAGCTATCGGGCATGGAAATGATGGCCGTCGACCCGATTAAACGCATTATTACGCCGCGCTTTTTGGCCGGATTCTTGTCCATGCCGTTACTTGCGGCACTGTTCAGCGCGGTAGGCATTATTGGCGGACAAATCGTTGGCTCAGGCTTGTTAGGCGTTGATGAAGGCGCTTACTGGTCGCAAATGCAAGCCAAACTGGATTTTCAAGATGACATTATCAATGGCGTTATCAAAAGCATCGTGTTTGGCTTTGTCGCTTCCTGGATAGCGCTGTTTGAAGGTTATGACGCCATCCCGACTTCTGAAGGCGTCAGTCGCGCCACCACCCGTACCGTCGTTAATTCAGCTTTTAGTATTTTAGGTCTTGATTTTATTTTGACCGCACTCATGTTTGGAGATAATTAACATGCAACACACCCGTACTCAGGACACACTTGTCGGACTCTTTGTCGCGTCAGGCATAGTCGGCTTGTTTTTTCTTGCGATGCAAGTCAGTAACCTAGGCTCTTTTACCGGGCATGATGGCTATACGATTACGGCTCGTTTTGAGAACTCCGGCGGTTTAAAGGTTAAATCGCCGGTTTCATCGGCGGGCGTTAAAATCGGCCGAGTCAGCGCCATTAGCTTCGATACCAAAACCTATCAATCCGTTGTGCAGATGAATATTGATGCGCAATACAATACCCTGCCAGAAGACACCACCGCTAGCGTGTTTACCGCCGGTCTGCTAGGCGAACAATACGTCAACTTGGAAGCGGGCGGCTCGGATGAACTCTTAAAAGAGGGTGGCAACATTGAAATCACCCAATCCGCCATTATTCTGGAAAAAGCGATCGGCCAATTTCTGTTTAAATCAGCCTCAGAAAAAAAATGAGCCCATTGAATATCACTAAAGAAGGGCCTGGAAATTTTGTTATTGAGGGTAACTTAACTTTTGCTACCATCGACAAACAGACTCTAAAATCATTTTCTTTCCTAAAATCGGCAAAAGAAATCACCCTGGATCTGGCGGGCGTCTCCTCTACAGACAGCGCGGGATTGGCGCTAATGATTGAATGGATAAGATATTCTCAGCACAATAGAACGCATATAATCTTTAAAAACATTCCCAAACAATTGCTCAATCTTGCCAAGCTCAGCGGCTTTGATCAATCTAGCCATTTTAATGAAGGCTCAAGGGAAACTATTCAAGACGAAAGCTTAGATATCAATATTTAGCTTTTTTCGCCTTTTAACCCTTAATCTCACATCCTTTAACTCATGGACAAACTCATTATTACCGGCGGCGCACGACTCTCTGGAGAATTACGCATCTCCGGCGCCAAAAATGCCGCTTTACCGATTCTAGCGGCCACCTTACTGTCGCACGCTCCGGTTAGCGTCGGCAACATACCGCATCTCCATGACATCACCACCACCATGGAATTACTGGGGCGCATGGGTGTTAACCTCACCGTCGACGAGAAAATGAACATCGAAGTCGATTCCAGTACGATCAACAGCTTTGTCGCGCCTTACGAACTGGTCAGAACCATGCGTGCCTCAATACTGGTATTGGGGCCTTTAGTAGCCCGATTCGGCGAAGCCCATGTGTCATTGCCTGGCGGCTGCGCTATCGGCTCGCGCCCTGTCGACATTCACCTTAACGGTCTGATAAAGATGGGCGCTGACATTACCGTCGAAAACGGTTTTATCCACGCCAAAGCGGGCCGACTTCAAGGCTGCCGCCTGGTTCTGGAACAGATCACCGTGACCGGCACCGAGAACCTACTAATGGCGGCCACATTGGCCGAAGGCACTACGATTATTGAAAATGCCGCCAAGGAACCCGAAGTCACCGACCTGGCTCACTTTCTTAACAAAATGGGTGCCAAAATCACCGGCATCGGCACCGATGTACTGGTTATTGAAGGCGTGGAAAAACTGGGTGTTGACAGCATTCACTACGACATCCTTCCCGACCGGATCGAAACCGGCACCTATTTGATTGCCGCCGCCATTACTGGCGGCAGTATCAAACTTAAAAAGACCCGTCCCGATATTCTGGACGCTGTTCTGGAAAAACTGGTTGAAGCCGGCGCTGACATCACTACCGGCAAGGACTGGATAAAACTGGATATGCACGGTAAAAAACCCAAAGCCGTTTCGGTGCGTACCTCGCCCTATCCGGCTTTTCCGACCGACATGCAGGCGCAGTTCACCGCCATGAATGCTATTGCCGACGGCGTGGGCATTATCACTGAAACCGTTTTTGAAAACCGTTTCATGCATGTTCAGGAATTGCAGCGCATGGGCGCCGACATTAAACTGGAATCCAATACCGCCATCGTCACCGGCGTTAAAAAATTAACCGGCGCACCGGTTATGGCGACCGATTTAAGGGCTTCGGCCAGCCTTGTTATTGCCGCGCTGGTAGCCGAAGGCGATACATTGGTCGATCGTATTTATCATATCGACCGGGGTTACGATCACATCGAAGAAAAACTATCCCAACTCGGTGCGACCATACGCCGCGTCCCAAGATAAGGTTTTATTATTATGATAACCATAGCCGTATCCAAAGGCCGGATTTATGAAGATGCCCTGCCGTTATTGGCAGAAGCCGGCATTACGCCGATTGACGATCCACTTACCTGCCGTAAACTGATTTTACGCACCACCCGGGATGACGTGCAGCTGGTCATCATCCGCGCCACCGACGTGCCTACCTTTGTTGAATATGGTGCCGCCGACATGGGCATTGCCGGAAAAGACATCCTGCTGGAGCATGGCGCAGAAAGCCTGTATGAACCGCTGGACTTGAACATCGCCTGTTGCCGGTTAATGACCGCAGCGCATAAAGACGCACCGCCGATTGCCGGCCGCGTTCGCGTTGCGACCAAATACGTCAAAATAACCCAGCGTTATTTTGCCAGCCTGGGTATACAGGCTGAAATTATTAAACTGTACGGATCGATGGAACTGGCGCCGCTGGTCGGTCTTGCCGATTGCATTGTCGACCTGGTCGATACCGGCAACACCCTAAAAGCCAATGACCTGGAGCCGCGAGACCTGATTATGAATATCAGCTCCAGACTGGTGGTCAACAAAGCGGCGATGAAAATGAAGCATCAGGCCATTCAATCGTTGTTGGATCAATTTGAGAAGACACTGGCGAAAAGAGCTTAATCACTTAATTTAATGTCCACGAAAGACACGAAAAAGTTTGTGTATCGTTTCCACGCTCCGGCGTGGGAATGCAGTCACTGACACTCCAGCGTCTTCCGCTAGCCGGACGAGGCATGCTGCTCCGTCTGAAACGTTTTGCGTTAGGTCAATGTTGGGTTACGCTACCGCTCGGCAATGGCTCCTGCATAATCCACATGGATGTGGTGAATGCAGATATTGCAGGAGCAAATATCTGTCCATGCAGTCGTAACCCAATCTACATCATTTAAAACTTTGGTTATCTTATGTCCGATATAAATATCACCCGACTTGATGCCTCATCAGCTGATTTCAACCGGCAATTACAAAATTTGCTGGCCTTTGATGATGCCGACGATCTGGAAATTCATCAGCGCGTTCTGGCTATCATTGCCGATGTCCGCAACAACGGCGACAAAGCGGTTATTGAGTACACCAACCGCTTTGATCATCGCGCGGTCACGCGAGCCTCCGAACTGGAATTATCGCCGGAAACCCTGAAATCGGCCTGGCATGACTTACCCGCTGAGCAAGCCCAGGCACTGCAAACCGCCGCAGACCGTATTCGCGCTTATGCCGAACACCAGAAAATGGAATCATGGCAATATACCGAGGCTGACGGCACCGTACTCGGGCAAAAAATAACCCCATTGGATCGCGTCGGCCTTTACGTACCCGGCGGTAAAGCCGCCTACCCGTCTTCGGTGTTGATGAATGCGATACCGGCCAAAGTTGCAGGTGTCGGCGAATTAATCATGGTGGTGCCCGCGC
Organism: Methylobacter sp.; assembly: GCA_030653985.1. Classification (GTDB taxonomy): domain Bacteria; phylum Pseudomonadota; class Gammaproteobacteria; order Methylococcales; family Methylomonadaceae; genus Methylobacter_A. Next base: position 14,840 of record JAURYJ010000086.1, read on the forward strand.
CTAGCGGCGAAACCAATCAACTGGTACTGGCCGCCGCTTATCTGGCCGGTGTCGATCGCGTGTTTACCATCGGCGGCGCTCAGGCGGTTGCCGCGCTGGCTTACGGCACCGAAACCATTCCTGCTGTAGCAAAAATTGTCGGCCCCGGCAATATTTATGTGGCGACCGCGAAAAAACTGGTGTTTGGACAAGTAGGCATCGACATGATTGCAGGACCTTCGGAAATCCTGATTATCTGCGATGGCAAAACTCATCCCGACTGGATTGCGATGGATTTATTTTCACAAGCTGAACATGACGAAAACGCCCAGTCCATATTAATCAGTGATGACGTAGCTTTTCTGGATGCTGTCGAGCAAAGCATCAACACTTTACTGCCGACCATGGAACGCGCCGGGATTATCAGGACATCGCTAACGACACGCGGCGCACTGATCAAAGTCAGTGACTTAAATGCCGCCATTGATGTGGCCAATATTATTGCGCCTGAACATCTGGAACTCTCCGTTGAAGACCCTGAAGCTTTATGTAAAAACATTCGCCACGCGGGCGCTATTTTTATGGGCCGCTACACCGCTGAAGCTTTAGGCGATTACTGTGCAGGACCCAACCATGTGTTACCGACCTCCAGCACCGCACGTTTTTCTTCACCGTTGGGTGTTTACGACTTCCAAAAACGCTCCAGTTTAATCAACTGTTCCCAAGCCGGTGCCGATACGCTGGGTAAAACTGCATCAATATTAGCGCGGGGCGAAAGCCTAACTGCCCATGCGCGATCAGCGGAATACAGAATTAAATAAGTAGGGGCGACCGGTTGGTCGCCTTTTTGATGCCCAAGGCGACCAACCGATCGCCTCTACAGCTTTAGAATTTGCACATGACACAATCCAATCTACTTTCCTCCATCTTCCGCAAAGAAGTTCTGGCAATGTCCGCCTACAAGGTGGCCGATGCCACCGGTTTGATCAAACTGGATGCGATGGAAAATCCCTACAGCTGGCCTGAAGACATCAAGACCGACTGGTTGGAAACCTTGAAAGACTGTCCGTTAAACCGCTATCCAGATCCTGAAGCCAGACAGCTGACGGCAACCATCAAATACCTGAATCAAATACCCGACCAGTTCGATGTGCTACTGGGCAATGGCTCTGATGAAATCATTCAATTACTGTTAATGGCGCTGCCTGCCAGTGCCTGCGTGTTGGCGCCGGATCCCGGTTTTGTGATGTATAAACAGCTGAGCCTGTGCCTGGGCCTCAACTACCACGGCATTCCGTTGCTGGCAGACAGCTTCGACCTGGATTTACCCGCCATGCTGGCTGCCATAGAAAAACACCAGCCTTCGGTTATTTTTCTGGCCTACCCCAACAACCCTACCGGAAATCTATTTTCCGAAGCGTCGATTAGAGACATCATAAAAACTGCCAACGGCTTGGTGGTGATAGATGAGGCCTACTCCCCTTTTGCCGACGCCAGCTTTATCAGCAGTCTGGGACAATATGACAACCTGTTAGTGATGCGTACCGTATCGAAACTGGGCTTGGCGGGTTTACGCCTCGGCTACATCGCCGGGACACCGGACATCATCGAACAACTGCATAAAATTCGCCTGCCCTACAATATCAATAGCCTCACTCAGATCAGCGCCAATTTTGCCCTGACCAATAAAGCCTTGTTTGATCAGCAAACGCAACAGATTTGCGCTGAACGGTCAGTCGTCTTTAACCGGCTTAATGCGCTGAACGGCATTATCGCTTATCCCAGCGCCGCAAATTTTATTCTTTTTAAAACGCCAGAAAATCGGGCAAACGACATCTTTGCGTCGATAAAACAACAAGGCGTTTTAATCAAAAATCTTAGCGCTCAAGGCGGCTTGCTGGCCGATTGCCTGCGGGTAACCATCGGTAAACCTGAAGAAAATACCGCGTTTATTACCGCACTAACAAAATGTCTAGGCGCCCCATAAATAAAAAAATTAACGCCATTATTGCGCCTTTAAAAAACAACAATATATTGTAATATCATATAGTTGCATTTCGCATCGCCTACCAAGCATTTTTTTAAAAAAAACAAATACCTAAACCAACAGCATAAGCACTTCAAATCTTATAAGTTCTAATGGTATATTGACGCCACAAAATAATGTGCCCTTAAAGAAGCGCAGACTTAATCAGGAGAGTTCTATAATGAAAAATGAAGGCGTCGATCAGTCCAAACGCCAGTTTTTAACTACGGCCTTGACCGTAGTTGGCGCAGTCGGCACTGGCTATTTAGCTGTTCCTTTTCTTGCTCAAATGCAACCTAGTGCCAAGGCCATGGCCGCTGGCGCTCCTGTTGAAGTTGACATCAGCAAGATGGAACCCGGCCAATTAATCAGAGTCGCATGGCGAGGCAAACCGGTATGGATACTCAACAGAACTCCTCAAGTTCTTGAAACCCTGATAACACTGGACAATGAACTCAGAGATCCTCTTTCTCTGGAATCCATACAACCGGAATCCAGCAAAAACTCAGTACGTTCTATTAAGCCCGAAGTTTTTGTTGCCGTCGGTTTATGTACTCACTTAGGCTGTTCACCCACATTTCGCCCTGAAATAGCCCCCAATGATCTTGGTGATAAATGGAAAGGTGGTTTTTTCTGTCCGTGCCATGGCTCCTGGTTTGATCTGGCTGGTCGCGTTTATCGCGGAGTACCGGCACCAACTAACCTGGAAATCCCTCCTTACCGCTATATTACTGAGACACAGCTGATTATTGGTGAAGTTCCAGAGGAAGAAAGCGTATGAAACGTAATCGCGTAACTGAATGTAATGATTGGTTTTTGGAACGCTTTCCACTGACCAAGCTCTGGAATGAACACATGGCGCATTATTACGCGCCTAAAAACTTTAATTTTTGGTATTTCTTCGGTTCACTGGCTTTGCTAGTGTTAGTTAACCAGATTCTGACCGGTATTTTTTTAACCATGAACTACAAACCGGACGCCAAACTGGCATTCGATTCCGTAGAATATATCATGCGCGACGTGAACTGGGGCTGGCTGATTCGCTACATGCACTCGACCGGTTCATCGGCATTTTTTATCGTGGTTTATCTGCACATGTTCAGGGGCTTGCTTTACGGCTCGTTCAAGCATCCCCGTGAACTGGTCTGGATTTTCGGCATGCTGTTATTTGTCGCTTTGATGGCCGAAGCCTTTATGGGCTATCTATTGCCTTGGGGACAAATGTCTTACTGGGGCGCTCAGGTGATTATCTCGCTGTTCAGCGCCATTCCCGTGATCGGCGATGATCTGTCCCTCTGGCTCAGAGGTGACTATGTGGTTTCCGATGCAACCCTGAACCGGTTCTTCGCCTTTCATGTCATTGCTGTACCGCTGGCTTTGGTTATGCTGGTATTCCTGCATATCGTAGCCTTGCATGAAGTCGGTTCCAACAACCCGGACGGCATTGAAATCAAGGACTCCAAAGACCCTTGGGGCCATCCTGTGGACGGCATTCCGTTCCATCCTTATTACACGGTCAAAGATCTGGTCGGTGTCGGCGTATTTATGTTATTTTTCGCCACGGTTATTTTTTACATACCGGAAATGGGCGGTTATTTTCTTGAGCCTGCCAATTTTATCCCTGCAGACCCGATGAAAACCCCGGAGCACATAGCTCCAGTATGGTATTTCACGCCTTTCTATGCCATTTTAAGAGCCATTCCCGATAAATTTGCCGGCGTTATCGGTATGGGCGGCGCGATTGTCGTATTGTTCCTGTTGCCTTGGCTGGATCGCAGCCCGGTCAAATCGATTCGTTATCGCGGCGGCATCTACAAAAAAGCCTTGATGCTATTTGTGATCAGTTTTATAGCGTTAGGCTATTTAGGCACACAACCTGCAACACCTACAGCGACAATCGTCGCGCGATTTTTTACTGCGATTTATTTCGGCTTCTTCTTGTTGATGCCGCTATATACCCGCTGGGAAAAAACCAAGCCGGTGCCAAAACGCTTAACCACAATACATAGCCTTGAGGAGCAATTGCCTGCATTAATCGAGGAAATTACCCAAATAAAACAAGGATCTACTGAAATTGGTCACGCTGCTTTTAAAAGCTCTTTTTTTGCCATAAGACCTAATCCCAAAGGCATAAGAAACCTTATCAGTCGGTTAGCAAAAAACGCAAAAGGGAGCCTGGATTGATATGAAAAATTTAATAGCATTGCTTTTATTATCACTCTCTTTTGGGGTTGTCGCCTCGGAAAGTATTGAGCTGCAAAAAGCGAATATTGATCTTTCCAATAATGCTTCATTGCAGCGTGGTGCAAAACACTTTGTCACCTATTGCTTGGGCTGCCATTCAATCAAACATATCCGTTATTTGCGTATTGCCCTTGATATCGATGTCGATCCTAAAAAAGTGTTAAAAGACATTGCACCAGAAGGAGCCAATATCTACGATCAAATGCACAGCGCTATGAATGCCCATGATGCTGAAAAATGGTTTGGTACGCAACCGCCCGATTTGTCGTTAATTGCCAGATCGCGTGGTGCGGATTGGCTGTACAGCTATTTAAAAAGTTACTATATTGATCCAAAAAGTCCTAGAGGAGTAAACAACCTGATTTTCGAGGATACCGCTATGCCTAACCCGCTCTGGCAATTGCAAGGTGAACAGCATGCAGAACCTAGAAAAAATATATGGGGTCATGAATATACCAACTTAGTTCTTAAAGAACCCGGTACCTTGTCCGAAGGCGAGTTTGAAATTTTCGTCAATGACTTGGTTAATTTCTTGGTGTATGTCGGTGAGCCGGTACAGCTTGAAAGACAACGTCTCGGAAAATATGTGCTATTTTTTATTTTAATGTTTTTAGTTTTAGCTTATCTGCTGAAAAAAGAATATTGGAAGAACATCCATTAATTCTCAAAATCTTATAGGGTAGGCAAACGGTACCAGCAGTGGCCGCTTTACAACTGCATGGATGCAGGAGGTAGAGCAATGCAGGAGCCATTGCCGAGGCGAAGCTGTTTGCCTACCCTAACATCTGCAAATAAAAACCTCGACAACCATGTTATAATGCCTTTTTTTTACCGCCCTACACGTCTTAAAGAGGTTGTTATTCGTGACAAATATTACTCGTAAATCTGTAATGACGCTTTTCTCATCTCCAACATGCGCGATGAGCCACTGCGCCCGCTTTGTTTTGCACGAGAAAGGAGTTGTCGCAGACATAGAATATTACGACCCGACTGAGCCGCCTGAGGATTTACTAGAGCTAAATCCCAACGGCACGTCGCCAACACTGATTGAACGCGACCTAGTTCTCTATGACTCGCGCATCATCATGGAATATCTGGACGAACGTTTTCCGCACCCCCCATTGCACCAAATGGATCCGGTTTCACGGGCAAATGCCAGAATGCTGATCAAGCGTATCGACCAGGACTGGTATCAGTTACTGGATGAAATTTTATTTTCTGGCGAGAAAAAATCAGCTCGGGCTAAGAAAATGCTCAGAGAGGGCATCTTGGCTGCCGAACCTATTTTTGCCGCCAGGCCCTATTTTATGAGTGATGAATTTTCTCTGATAGACTGTGTCATCGCGCCCTTATTATGGCGTCTACCGAGCATAGGTATTGACATATCAACACCCAGTGAAGTCATCACCAATTATGCCCAGCGCATATTCAACAGAGCCGCATTTAAACGCAGCCTGAGTGAAGTCGAAAAAGAAATGATCGAGCCTTTAAAATAAACCTTAGCAACATGACCTCTCTAAAGCCTTATTTAATTCGTTCAATTTACGAATGGATTATTGACAACAATCTGACGCCGCATCTGCTTGTGGATGCACAAGATACCCGCGCCATTTTACCGACCGAATTTATCGAAGACGGAAAAATCGTTTTGAACATCAGGCCGGAAGCCATACAGGGTCTTTCTCTCGGCAACGATGAAATTGAGTTCAATGCCCGGTTTAGCGGAAAACCCATGCACATTGCCACACCAATAACCGCAGTATTGGCAATCTACGCTAAAGAAAACGGCAAAGGCATGATCTTCGATCAGGAAGACAATGATGGTGACGATGAACCGCCACCGCCAGTAAAAAAACCGACAGCCAGACCCACTTTACGCATCGTAAAGTAACAGTAATTCTTGCTATGTTCAGGAGTCCTGGACATAGCAATCCTCGCGTCTCTGCTCCTGTACAACACCTAGACATTTTACCTCCTTGCCAAAGCCTATCCTAAAGTTCTCATCTGTCGACACAACGACGATTGAACTTTTCCGCAAAAAACGCAATATTCACCCAACTTTTTTATTATCAGTTAATCTTTTTGGTTGTATAGTGAAGCTCCTATCTGAAAAGGCAGCTTCTTTCAATAGCCCGCCGAATAGATAGCCAACCCTATCCTATGAGGTGAACCATGAACTCACTACAACAATCTCTTATCTTATCTTCCTTTCTGGCTGTTTTTTTTACATTGCCGACTTTAGCCGCAGATAGTGCGGCCGGAGAACAAAAAGCAAGCGCCTGTGTCAGCTGTCATGGTCAAAATGGTAACAGCAGCAGCGCACAATGGCCCAACTTGGCAGCACAACAACCTACTTATCTGGCCAACCAACTCAAAACATTCAAGGCTGGAGACCGCATCAATATCATGATGCAATCAATGACCGCCAACCTGAACAATGAAGACATCAACAACCTTGCTGCTTATTTTTCCAGCCAGAAACCCGCCAAAGCAGGCGGCGACCCGGCATTGGCAAAAATAGGCGAAGCCAAAGCCGGTATGTGTTTGGGATGCCATGGCTCCACTGCTCAAGGTAACGGCCAGTTCCCAAGGCTTGCAGGACAACATCCTGAATACCTTGAACAACAATTAAAAGCGTTTAAAGAGGGTTCTCGTAAAGGCGGACCGATGCAAGCTCTTACCGCCAATTTATCCGAGGCTGATTTTAAAGCATTAGCGGCTTATTTTGGCTCGTTGTAAGAAAGAAATTATCTACCCCACTTGACATTCTCCCTCAGCTAAAGCCAAGCATAGCTATCTACACAACTTATTGGCTTTCCCGTGGCACTGCCATTAAGTTAGACTAAAAAGACAGTGATGACTGAACATTGTGGACGCGAATTTATTCGCGCAGTGACAGCCAAATGCGCGAATAAATTCGCGCCCACCTAATGCCAAGCCCTTAACCTAATGGCGATGACGCCACCCGCGAGGGAACGAGGAAATGTTTTTTTAATGGGTGCATGGGTAGCCAGCCCAGTCAGGATGTAGTGACTTGTGTAGATAGCTATGCCTGAAGGAAGGATTTTACGGACAAAATGGATAAAATCTGCGCTGCCCATGCTTTCGCCGTTATGATGTATCAGGGTCTACAATGTGACACCGCGATAGCTTAAGCCTGCAAGCCTTAATAACTTGGAGTTTCCCGTATAATTGGTAAAACCATCTGAATTCATCTAAACTTTGGATTCAGATCGCACAAAAAGGCTCGACAGGAACCCAAACATGGCTTTTCGAACATTCACCGGATTGATAGTTTCTCTGCTCATCAGCACCAGCGTATGGGCCGATGACATACAAATAAACCCATCCCATCCCGATCAATATACCGTCGTCAAAGGCGATACTCTATGGGAATTATCCGGTAAATTTTTAATCCACCCTTGGCAATGGCCTGAATTATGGAGCCGTAATGCTCAAATCAAGAATCCTCACCTGATTTATCCCGGCGATACGCTTTATTTTTCAATCGTTGATGGCAAGCCCCAACTGAGTCTTTCCCGTAGCGAGCTTCCCCTGGCCAGCGCCAATTCTCCCTGCATACTTCAGGAAGAAGACTATAAGCAAGGACGCAAAGACTTTGCCGTCTCCGAAGATGGCAAAGTACTGCCTTGTATTCGAGTAACCGAGCTGAAACAGGCCATTAGATTAATCCCTACCGAAACCATAACCAGCTTCCTGTCATCCCCCAAAGTGGTGGATGAAAATGAACTGGGCAAGGCGCCGTATGTCGTTGACTTTGTCGGCGAACATCTGATTGCAGGCACTGGCGATCGTGTTTATGTACGTTCGATAACCGAACCGAAAAGCCAGTCCTACACGATTTACCGGCCGGGCAACGCTTATATCAGTCCGGAAAGCGGAGAAATTTTGGGCTATGAGGCGCAATACATTGCCGACACCGCATTACAACAACCCGGCGATCCGGCGACATTAGCCATAACCAAATCGGTCCAGGAAATTCGTATCGGTGATCGGATTATGCCCAATGCTGAACAGGATCTTGCGTTAAATTATTTTCCCCGTCCGCCAGAACAACGCATCAACGGCAGTATTATCAGCGTACTTGGCGGCGTTTCTCAAATCGGCCGGTATAACGTGGTGGTCATAGACAAAGGCACGACTGACGGGATTTTAGTGGGGCATGAACTGGACATCTATCAGCGCGGCAATATTGTCAAAGATGCGTACAGTTCAGTTAAAAACGATCTCGTTAACCTTCCGGATGAAATGGCCGGTACCCTGATGGTTTTTCGACCGTTTGAGCGTGTCAGTTATGCCTTGGTCATGAAAGCGACTCAGGTCCTTCATATTTTAGACAAAGTTAAAACCCCCTGAACATTCCCGAGCAAGACATTAACTACTGGCTTGCGCTATTGCGCACGCCAGGCGTCGGTTGCAGGACATTTCTCCGTTTACTGAGCAGCCATACCCCGGCACAGTTATTTGCAGAATCATCCTCCGCACTGAGCGCCTTGGGCTTAAAAAGCGATATCGTTAATGCGATCAAAAATCCTGATTGGGCGCTGATCGACTATGATCTGTGCTGGCTCAGTCAGGAGAATAACAGCGTTATCACCCTCAATGACCCAAACTATCCGTCGCTGTTAAAAGAAATCGCCGATCCTCCGCCACTTTTGTTTGTACGCGGTAACCCCGAACTGTTATCTCTGCCGCAAATTGCGATAGTGGGTAGCCGTAATCCGTCGACATCAGGCTTGGAAATCGCCTTTAACTTTGCTAAAACCTTGAGTCATTGCGGCTTTACGATTACCAGCGGACTGGCCTTGGGTATCGATGCCGCCAGCCATCAGGGCGCATTAAAGGCCAAAGGTTATACGATTGCAGTCGCCGGAACCGGGTTGGATCGTGTTTATCCGGCTCGGCATAAAGACCTGGCCACTGAAATTGTCAATTCCGGTGCAATGGTCTCGGAATTTCCGCCGGGCACTACCGCCAAAGCCAACCACTTTCCCCGGCGCAACCGCATTATCAGTGGTCTGTGCCAAGGCCTGTTGGTGGTTGAAGCCGCCAAACAAAGCGGCTCACTGATTACTGCGCGCATGGCCTTGGAGCAAAACCGTGAAGTTTTTGCGATTCCCGGCTCCATTAATAACCCGCTGGCCCGAGGTTGCAACGCGCTAATCCGCGAAGGCGCAAAACTTGTCGAAACAACCCAAGATATTCTTGAGGAACTAAATCAATATAATCAACAAGATGCGATTTTCGCCCCGGTAACAATGCAATCAACACTTGACCTGGAGCAGCAAACATTATTGAATCTCGTCATGTTTAGCCCAACTTCTATCGATACTCTGGTTGAAAATGCCAACGAATCCGTCGAAGTTATTTCGTCAATGCTGCTGATTCTTGAACTGCAAGGTTATCTGGAAGCAGCGCCCGGCGGCGGCTATACGAGAATAAAATAATCATAAACAACCAAGAGCCTATGAAAGAAAATATTTTTGATGTCCTGATGTACTTATTCGAAAACTATATGGAAGATGAAATTGAAATACTTCCTGACAGCGATGTCGTCAGAACAGAATTACTGGAAGCAGGCTTTGAACAAATCGAAGTCAACAAAGCTTTCGATTGGCTGGAGTCGCTTAGCCTGCAACGCGCCATAAAAACATCCGCCACACCTGCATTCCGTATTTTTTGCAGTCAAGAGAAAGCCAAATTGGATCTTGACAGCCGTAATTTGCTTATGTTCCTTGAGAATAGCGGCATCCTGAGCGCAGCTAACCGGGAAATCGTCATCGACCGGGCCATGGCGCTGGAAAATGAAGAAATATCGATGGAAAAACTGAAATGGATAGTGCTGATGGTATTGCTCAGCCAGCCGGATGAAGAAATCGCTTTCTCCAGAATGGAAGATATAGTCTATGACCTTATCCCCACTTATTTGCATTAACGAAGGTTCAAGAGTCAAGGTTCAAAACACATACCTTTTACCTTTCACCTTCCTTTAAACCTTTCACCTCTTTTAAGAATAAATGAGCAAGAATCTCGTCATTGTAGAATCGCCCGCAAAAGCCAAAACCATCGAAAAATATTTGGGTAAGGACTTTCAGGTTTTAGCCTCTTATGGACACGTACGTGACCTGATCCCCAAAGAGGGCGCAGTTGACCCGAACAACGACTTCGCGATGAAATATGAAGTCATTGAGCGTAATCAAAAACATGTGCAAGCCATTGCCAAAGCACTTAAAACCGCAGACACCTTATATCTGGCGACCGACCCTGATAGAGAAGGGGAAGCCATTTCCTGGCATTTACTGGAACTGCTGAAAGAAAAAAAACTACTGAAAGACAAGCCGGTGCATCGGGTCGTATTCCATGAAATTACCAAAAAAGCCGTCACCGACGCCATTGCCAATCCAGAACCATTAGCGATCAACTTGGTCAACGCCCAACAGGCTCGCCGCGCCTTGGATTATCTGGTCGGTTTTAACCTGTCGCCCTTGTTATGGAAAAAAATCCGCCGTGGTCTTTCTGCCGGCCGCGTACAAAGCCCTGCCTTGCGCATGATCGTCGAGCGCGAACTTGAAATCGAGGCCTTTAAAACTCGCGAATACTGGACCATCAATGCCGCATTGACGGCGCATGAACAAGTGTTTAAAGCCAAGTTGACCCAGTTTGACGACGAAAAAATCAGTCAATTCAGCATTACCGACGAACAGCTGGCCGAAAAAACCAAGCAAATCCTGTTGGATGCTGCTGATGGCCAATTAATGGTCGCCAAGCTGGAGAAAAAACAGCAAAAACGCAACCCTGCACCACCCTTTATCACCTCGACCCTGCAACAGGAAGCCTCGCGCAAACTGGGTTTTACCACCAAACGCACCATGATTGTGGCCCAGCAGCTTTATGAAGGTATCGATATCGGCGGCGAAACTGCAGGTTTAATCACCTACATGCGTACCGACTCGGTCAACCTGTCGGTAGATGCTGTCGAAGATATCCGTGCGCTGATTGCCGAAAACTACGGCGCTGACAATGTTCCTAAAGAACCCCGACTGTTTAAAACCAAATCAAAAAACGCTCAGGAAGCGCACGAAGCCATACGTCCAACCTATCCCCGATACTTGCCCAGCCAGATCAAAGACCAGCTGAGTATCGAACAGTTCAAGCTCTATGAACTGATCTGGAAACGCACCATCGCCTGCCAGATGATTCATGCCACGCTTAATAGGGTCGCCGTCGATTTAACCTGCGGCGACGGCAAGCATGTGTTCAGGGCAACTGGCTCAACAATTGCCACGCCGGGATTCATGACCGTCTATCTGGAAGGCAAAGATGACAGCACCGAGAGCGATGACAAGGAAAGTTTTCTGCCGCCGATGGAAGAAGGCCGCCCCGTCCAGCTCAACGATATTAATGCCGGACAGCACTTTACCGAGCCACCACCTCGCTACGGCGAGGCCAGCCTGGTAAAATCTCTCGAAGAACATGGTATCGGAAGGCCGTCGACTTATGCGTCGATTATTTCGACCCTGCAAAACCGTGAATACGTCACCTTGGACAGCAAACGCTTTTACCCGAGCGATGTCGGCAGAATCGTCAACAAATTCCTGACCGAACATTTCACCAAATACGTCGATTACGATTTTACCGCTAACCTGGAAGATCAACTCGATGCAGTGTCGCGGGGAGAAAAAGACTGGGTTCCATTAATGCACGATTTTTGGAAACCGTTCACTGCTTTGATTCATGAAAAGGAAGAAAGCGTCCATCGCAAAGATGTCACCCAGGAAGCCATCGATGAAAAATGTCCCGATTGCGACAGTCCGCTGTCGATTCGTTTAGGCCGGAATGGCCGGTTCATAGGTTGCACCAACTATCCCGAATGCTCCTATACCCGCAACCTGAACGATGATCCCGGCGCTAGCGATGAACCCGAAATTGTAGAAGGTCGAACCTGCCCTAAATGCGAATCGCCTTTAGTGATCAAAGCCGGACGCTACGGCAAATTCATCGGTTGCAGCGGTTATCCCCAATGCAAGCATATCGAGCCTTTGGAAAAGCCGCTGGATACCGGCGTTGAGTGTCCGCAATGCAAAAAAGGCAACATCCTCAAACGCAAGTCACGGAACAGCAAAATATTTTATTCCTGTTCGGAATACCCAACATGCGATTACGCATTATGGAATGCGCCGATAAAAGAAAGTTGCCCGGAATGTGCGTGGCCTATTTTGACCGTCAAAGAAACCAAACGGCGCGGTGTGGAAAAAGTTTGTCCGCAAAAAGACTGCAAATACGTAACGCCGTATGAAGGTGATCCTGCCGATGTGCAGGGACCTAAAGAACCTGGTGTATTGTAGGGACGGATTCATTCACCTTTGGGCGGATAAATCCGCCCTTATATGGTTAACAAGCTTTTAAAGCGCCTACATTAAGCTGAAAACAGTTAAGGTTGAATATTTGTGGGCGCGAATTCATTCGCGCAGTAGGTTAAAAAAAATGCGAATGAATTCGCGTGCACATAGATAATCCAGCAGGAGCGGAGACTCGCTCCATAAACTTAAAAATGCCCTCTCACTCCTCCTTTAAAATAAGAATCGCCGTCCGCCATATCAAAGCCGGAGCGGTGATTGCTTACCCAACAGAAGCCGTCTACGGCTTGGGCTGCGACCCGCTCAACGAAGCTGCGGTAATGACCCTGCTCGGCATCAAACAGCGCCCGATAGCAAAAGGCCTGATTCTTATCGCCTCATCACTGGAGCAACTGCGCCCCTACCTCGCTTTAGATCAAGCCATTATCGACCGCATAACCCCCACATGGCCCGGTCCGGTCACCTGGATTATTCCGGCCCAGCCCTGGGTACCGAAATGGCTGACCGGCGAACATCAATCCTTGGCCGTCAGAGTAACCCATCACCGGATAGCCCGCGACTTATGTGCCCAATTCGGCAGTCCGCTGGTATCCACCAGTGCCAACCCGACGACGCGACCCGCCATCAAGGAATCAAGAAAATTGCTCAAAACCTTTGCCAATGCCGATATTTTTATCGTTCATGGCAAAGTCGGTGAGTTGGCACAGGAAACTGCTATTTATGATGCGCTGAGCGGAAAGCGGTTGCGTTGACCCGAAATATGCAGTGTTCGGAGTTTTGCATCGCTTTTAAGCTGGAGTGGAGAGCAGTAAATTCAGCTGTTTGTTCGCTGTAATGCTTTGTTGGCAGCCAATTCTTCAAGGCGCTCAGCTAACCATACTTTTATGATGGACTGACGCGTTACACCGATCCGATCAGCTTCTTTATCCAATGATTCGATCATCCAAGCGGGAAAGTCAACATTCACGCGCTTCTGATCGTGCATGGTTCTCTTTGCTTTGGATAAGTCTAAAACATTCAGAATATCATCACCTTCATCAAATTTTTTATCGAATTCATCAGCTTTCATATAAGGCTACCTCTTCTTTTCGTGACCGACGTACGGACACAATTCTTATGCAATCATTTCGGTACGTGATCACGCCAGACCAATGTTTTCCGTCAATCACACTAATAACCAAGAAACGAGGTTCATCTGCTGTTTTCGCCGGAATTTCAAGCAGGTCAGCATCATCCCAAAGCTGCTGGGCATCCACAAAATCAATGCCATGCTTTTCGAGATTTGAGTGACTCTTGTTCTCATCAAATTCAAACTTAATCATGGTATAAAAAATATACCCAAATAACCCGTATGGCAAGTACCCTGCGATGAGAGCTAAAAGCAGCATCAGCAATAGACAAAATAGCCCGTAGGATCCGCTGAGTTACGAAGCGCATCAAAACTATCCAATAACTTCCAAGCCGCCCATATAAGGCCGCAACGCCTCAGGAATACGGATGCGCCCTGCTACATCCTGATAATTTTCCATCACCGCAATCAGGGTCCTGCCTGCCGCCAAACCGGAGCCGTTCAGGGTATGCACCAACTCGGGTTTGGAGGTGACCGGGTTACGCCAACGCGCTTGCAGACGACGCGCCTGAAAGTCTTTGAAGTTGCTGCACGACGATATTTCCCGATAAGTGCCCTGCCCCGGCAGCCAGACTTCCAGGTCGTAGGTTTTGGTCGATGAAAAGCCGGTATCCCCTGCGCATAACAACATCTTGCGGTAAGGCAGGTTTAACTTTTTCAAAATAGCTTCCGCGTGATGGGTTAGTGTTTCATGTACCGCAGCCGAATCTTCCGGCTTTACGATTTGTACGATCTCGACTTTTTCAAATTGATGCTGACGGATCATGCCTCTGACATCGCGACCGTAAGCGCCGGCCTCGCTACGGAAACAGGGACTGTGGCAGACGAATTTAAGCGGCAGGTCTTTGGCGTCAATAATCACGTCTCTGACGATGTTGGTGACCGGCACTTCGGCGGTCGGAATCAGATATAAGGCAGGATCGTCGTTGGCCTTGAACAGATCGGCTTCAAACTTGGGCAACTGCCCGGTGCCGCGCAAGCTGTCGACATTGACTAAAAACGGCACGTAAGTTTCGCAATAGCCGTGTTCGGCGGTATGGGTGTCGAGCATCAGCTGGATGATGGCCCGTTGCAAGCGCGCCAACGGCCCGTTTAACACCACAAACCTCGCGCTGGCGATTTTCGCGCCCAGCTCGAAATCCATGCCTATCTTTGCGCCTAAATCGACATGGTCTTTGGGCTCAAAATCAAAAGTCGGAATGTCGCCCCAGCGGCTGATTTCGAGATTGTCGTCTTCACTCCTGCCGTTCGGCACGGACTCATCCAGCAGATTGGGGATGCCTTCCATCAAGGCGGTCATTTTTGCCTGAATATCGGACAATTCGATTTCCGCGGCTTTCAGTTCGTCGCCCAAGTGCTGAACCTGATCCAACAGCGGTTGCACGTCTTCGCCTTTGGCTTTGGCGATGCCGATAGCTTTTGAGCTGCTGTTGCGTTCGTTCTGCAATTCCTGGGTTTTAACCTGGATGTCTTTGCGCCGGGCTTCCAGCTCTGAATAATACGCGGGGTTAAAATCGAATGAACGTCGGTTTAATTGTTCTTTAACAAAATCAAGCTCGGTTCTGAATAATCGGGGATCTAGCATGTCGGAGTTTTACCTTTGTAAAGAATATATTCCATGAAGGAATGTTGAATGTAGAGACGCGATTTATCGCGTCTTTAAAAAAATTAAGCAGTTGAATCGATATGGCTGATCGCTAACCATCTGAGCTATATCTTTATCGCCTTCGACCACATAGATTGTCAATCTGTTCTGTATTTCTCGTAGTTTGTTGATCAATTATGAGGTAAAGCCAGCTCATCCTCCACGACCAAAACCGGTATCGCACTGCTTTCCAGCACTGCTCGAGACACTGACCCGACCAATACTTCATCCAGGGGACGATGACCGCGTTTGCCGATGACGATTTCCGACACATCATTATCTTGAGCGCTGCGTATAATTTCTTCAGGCACAGAGCCATTGGCTATGACAAATCGATAACGGATATCTGCCAGGATTCGTTTCGCCTGATGGCGGAGTTGCTCGCTCCCTTCAGGATCATCTATCCGAATGACATGAAGCACGACCACCTCGGCATCGCTGCGACGGGCCAACTCCGCCGATTTGGTCAGCACTTGGGTCGCCAAGGCAGAGGTGTCGACGGCTGCCAGCAATACAATACGCCGCGACACCGAAACTTTGGTAGGGTCAACCTCACCCCGCTCCAAAAGTTTTGGTGCAAATAAGGGGGTAGACCAAGCTCCAAGCGGGGCTGTTACCAAAATCGAGAGGGCTGCTATGGCAAGAATCGTTTCACCCCCGTCTATGCCTAGGGCCAAAGGAATTGCACCGATCGCTGCCTGTACCGTTGCCTTAGCAGAATTTCCAGGGAGCAAAAATAGCCGCTCTTTCCACGTCCAGTTACTGCCTAGAGTTGAGAGATACCAGCCAATGGAACGCCCGGCCAAAAGACCTATTGCTAGTACGGCTAACCCAATCAGAAAGGTATTACCGAGCACTTCAAGCTGAATACTGGCTCCCAACAGCACAAAGAGAATGATCTCAGCAACCACCCATAAACTGTCAAAGCCACTGCGTAATCGTCGCGCTAACGGCGCATCCATCTCAATCATGAAAAAGCCAGTCATCATGACCGCCAAATAACCAGAAAACACAGGAAAATCTTCCGCCATGACGACCAGCAACAGGGCAAAACCTGCGGCAACCAACGCATCCTGCACCGCATTTTGCGTCCAGTTTTGCTTGGCTAATAATGAGACCAACAGACGGGCTGCAAACCATCCCAGCAAGACCCCTAAACCAATTTGGAGAACGATTTGAAGCGGCAGCAATTGCAATGGGGTTAGGGTTAATCCACCCGGCAAGGTTATTCCCACCTCGGCACTTTGAGACAAAAACGCCACCAGTAAACTAAAGACCAGCAAAAGCAAGACATCGGACAGCGCGCTTCCGGTTAATATGGCATCAGGAATCCCTTTCTTAACTCCCCATCCTAGACTCTTTAAGCGCAACATCCCTGGCACGATAACGGCGGGAGATTCCGCACCAATAATGCAACCCAGCAAAAGCCCCGTGACAAAGTCAAACTGAAGCAGCCACATCGAAGCAAACGCAATGGCGATCGCCTCACAAGCCCCAGGAAAAAAGCCCAATCGCAATGCTACGCTACCTTGCTGAGCCAGCTTTTCCCGATCAAGCCCTAACCCAGCCTTCATTAAAATCACCATGACGGCGATCACGCGCAGAGAATCTGCTGCGCCTAAAACCTCTGGCGCAATCACATTTCCCACATGGGGGCCAAGCACAACGCCGACCAACGCCATACCTACCAGTGCAGGAACTCGCAGTCGTCGGGCAATTTGCCCAACGAAAAAGCCCATCAACAAAATCCAGATAATACTCTCTAACATAACGCCACATTGCAGTTGAATTGGTTAATTAACATGACTTGTAGCGACAGAATTGCTTCAGTCCATGCATGTACACCCTTAAGCTTGGGCTACAAGTCGAAACAGTAGGAGCCATCAGCCAAATGCGTTGTGATAATGCTAAAAACGCTAAGCGATTTCGGCGAGCTCCATCGCCATCATTTCTTTCTTAAATCATCCCTGTGCCAACAGCATAGCTATCTATACAAGTTATTTGCCCATTGTCGCGATAAGGGTAGATACTTATGGCCTACATGTCTACGTAGCCGTATTTAGGAAAGATGTCTACTGATTTACAAACTAAATCTTAATGAAGTGCTCGCGGTAATAACGTAGTTCTTCAATTGATTCGATAATGTCGTCCAAAGCCTGATGCGTGGACTGTTTTTTAAAGCCGTCTTTGACGTCGGGCGCCCATCTCGCGGCCAATTCTTTTAGCGTTGATACATCGATATTGCGATAATGAAAATACGCTTCCAGTTTGGGCATATAGCGATACAAAAAGCGCCTGTCCTGACCGATGCTGTTGCCGCAAATCGGCGAGGTATTTTCCGGCACCCACTGCTTTAAAAATTCAATCGTTTGCTGTTCGGCTTCCGCGGTATCGATAGCGGAAGCCTTGACGCGCTGGATCAAGCCGGATTGCCCGTGATGGTGCTGATTCCACTCATCCATTGCCGCCAAGGCCGCATCGGATTGATGTACAGCAAGCACCGGGCCTTGGGCCAGAATATTCAAATTGTTGTCGGTGACAATCGTAGCAATCTCAATAATCGAATCATTGTCAGGATTAAGTCCGGTCATTTCAAGATCTATCCAGATAAGATGCGTGGAGTCCTGCGCCATTTATTGATTCCGTTGTATAGAAGGGGGCGGTTAGTGTAGCATTGGCTAATCTGTACGTCTAACTCTTAAACTTTGAAGAAATTCCGCTTATGAACAGCTTTACCATCGTCTTTTTAATCGCGCTAACCCTTTCTTTTTCAGTGCAGTTTTGGCTGGCTCAACGGCACGCCGCTTACGTTGCCAGGCACCGCTTTGCCGTGCCTGAAGCCTTTAAAAATACTGTCTCGCTGGAAGCTCACCAAAAAGCGGCCGACTACACCCTGGAAAAAAGCAAGTTGGGCAACATAGACAGCATCGTCGGCGTTATTTTTCTGTTGCTGCTGACCCTCGGCGGCGGCATTAATTTGGCTTTTGAATTTTGGGCATCCTCGATTGCCAGCCCTTTACTGGCCGGATTGGCCGCAGTAGCCAGCGTTTTTCTGTTTATGACCCTGGTTGAAATTCCCACCAGCGTCTACCAAACCTTTGTGATTGAAGAAAAATTCGGTTTTAACAAAAGCACCCCGCAACGCTTCATCAAGGATCAACTGTTGCAGCTGGCTTTAGTCACCGTTATCGGCATGCCGTTACTGGCGTTAATCCTATGGGTCATGGACAGCATAGGTTCGCTGTGGTGGTTATGGGCCTGGGGCATACTGATCAGTTTTTCGCTGCTGATGAGCTGGCTATTTCCTACCGTGATCGCTCCGTTATTCAATAAATTCACCCCGATGGAAGACGGCTCGTTAAAAGACCGGATTCAGGGCTTGCTTAGCCGTTGCGGCTTTAACAGCAACGGCATCTTCATTATGGATGGCTCCAAGCGCTCCGGTCACGGCAACGCCTATTTCACCGGTCTTGGCAACAACAAGCGCATCGTGTTTTTCGACACCTTAATCAGCTCTTTGGACGATGAAGAACTGGAAGCGATACTGGCTCACGAACTGGGACATTTCAAGTGCAAACACACGATCAAAATGATGGTTGCCACGGCAATTATGAGCCTGATCAGTTTTGCTATTTTAGGCTGGCTGATCAATCAGCCATGGTTCTACAACGGACTCGGCGTAGCACAGCCGTCACATGCCGCAGCGCTGTTGTTATTCATGCTGGTATCGTCATCGTTTACCTTTTTTATGCAGCCGATCAGCGCCTATTTTCAACGCAAATTCGAATTCGAAGCCGATGACTTTGCCTCCAGCCATGCCAAGGCCGAAAAACTGATCAGCTCGCTGGTTAAGCTGTACGAAGAAAACGCCAGCACCTTGACGCCAGACCCTTTGTATTCAGCGTTCCATTACAGCCACCCGCCGGCGGCTATTCGTATTGCCAATTTGGAATCTAAAATACGTGTCTGAGTTAATGGAAGGCCTGGTTATTTCCCATTTAGGTCAGGGTATTGCAGTTGAACATGACGGCAAGATTATGCTGTGCCAAACCCTGAGGAAGCTTGAAACCGTCGCCGTGGGCGACCGGGTTTTATGGACGCAATCCTCGCCCGATCAAGGCCGCATAGAAGAAATCCTGCCCCGGCGTTCGTTATTGATGCGTCCGTCCAGAAACGGCAAAACCCGTCCGGTTGCCGCCAATATCGACACCGTGTTTGTGGTCTTTGCGATCGAGCCTTTCTGCGATTTTTTGCTGATAGACCAGTATCTGGCGATTTGCGAAAACCGCAATATCGATGCCGCACTGGTGTTGAATAAAACCGATCTGCCGCAATCGGCGGACATTGAAAAAGAACTGTTGGCCTACACAGATCTAGGCTATGCACTGTACCGGGTCAGCGCCACAGCGGCGTCGGGTCTGGATGAACTCAAACTGGCGCTAAAAGATCAAGTCAGTATTTTAGCGGGACAATCCGGCGTCGGTAAATCATCGCTAACCAACGCCATCATTCCCGACAAGGAGCTAAAAACCAACACCGTATCGGCAACCACCAAACACGGACGCCATACCACCACGGCGGCGACGCTGTATCACATGGCCCAAGGCGGCGATTTAATCGATAGCCCCGGCGTTGCCATTTTCGGACTGGCCGGTCTATCCGAACAACAATTAGCTTACGGTTACC
Source organism: Methylobacter sp. (assembly GCA_030653985.1). Taxonomy (GTDB): domain Bacteria; phylum Pseudomonadota; class Gammaproteobacteria; order Methylococcales; family Methylomonadaceae; genus Methylobacter_A. The sequence goes on from JAURYJ010000086.1 coordinate 34,927, forward strand.
GTGAATTTCAGCCGTTGATTGAGCAATGCCAGTTTAAGAACTGCCGTCATCTGGTTGACAAGGGTTGCGCAGTGCGTCCAGCTGCCGAAAACGGCGATATTTCGATGACCCGGTATCAGCGGTTTTTAAAACTGAGAGAAAAAATGCCAACAACCTATGTCTGAAGCGTCATGGGCAAAAAGGAGTGACTGACGGTGAACTTGTTACAGCGGGTTATAACCAAGATTATCGGTGGCAAACAAAGTCATATCTACTTACAATACGCGGTTGAATTTTGTCTTTTATGAAATGCATCCCTGTATGTCACCCTTCGAGCCAGCCGTTGACTGTTCAAATTCGCTCCAGACGAATTTGTCGGTAACCATGTAAGCACAGATAAAGCCTGTTTTTTATGCTGGCGGTATGAACAATCGAACTAATCAAACACGAGAACTATGGAACAGAACAACCTTACACTTGGCATTCCCGGCTTTAACTACCCCGATTTATACGATTCTGCGCGTCTGAAAGAGTTGCTGGAGGCGTTTGATGCGTCGGTTGAACGCCATGATTCGCAGCTGCATAATGAATTCAAGGCTTACCGCCAGAATCAGGGTATAGATTTGTCACCTGAAACGGTTTCCGATCTGCTGGTACGCATGGGGCCTTATGTCGGTCAGTTTGTCGCCAAGATTTTTAATGTTTCCGAACAGCATCAGGCTCAGTCCGCAACCATCAAGGACGAGATCGACAGCATTTTTACCTATAAAAATGAAATAGTCGACAAGCTGGCTTTCACCTTTAAAGGACAGGATGCGAGCGATTGGGCAATTCCTGCGATCCTGAACCGCTTTGATCTGCTGATCGATGCGGGCTTTCCCGAGGCCAATCAGGACGATGATCCCGAACACCGCGTAGCACGAGTCGGCGCGGCTATCGGATTGCTGTACAGCCATTACAAGCTGATTGCCAAAGGCAAAGACAGCGATTACGAAAATGCCGATTGGGTTGCCGAGGCTCTGCGCGCCAAACTCGCCGCACATGACGAAGCGGCAAGCGAATTTAACGACATCATCAGCCTGAAAGATCCCGCTGAATTTATCAACGGCCTGATAGACATCGTTCAGCGCTGGAGTTTTGTCGCCCAACAAGATAACGATGTGGTTGCGAACTGGCCGAGTTTTAAACTCCCGCAAAAACGCGATTTCGATAACCTGGTTGCCCATGAACTGGTTGATCGCGGCGAATTTAAAGCGTGGATGGGCGAGCAGGAACACCGCCGCCGCCGGGACGGTTTCAAGCTGACAGATTTACGAATGAACCAGCGCCAAGTCTTGTCCGAAGTCAATCACTGCATTTACTGCCACGAGCGTGACACCGATTCCTGCTCCAAAGGCATGCGCAACAAAAAAACCAATACCTTCAAGGTTGATCCATTGGGTGTGACCACCATCGGCTGTCCGCTGGATGAAAAAATCTCGGAAATGCATCTGCTTAAACGCGGCGGCGACAATATCGGCGCACTGGCGATGATTATCATCGACAACCCAATGTGTCCGGGTACCGGGCATCGTATTTGCAACGAGTGCATGAAAGGCTGTATCTATCAGAAAACCGATCCGGTCGATATTCCGCAAATTGAAACCAATGTACTGACCGATGTCTTGTTCATGCCTTACGGCTTTGAGATATACAGCTTACTGACCCGCTGGAATCCGCTAAACGTCAAGCGTCCGTATATGCTGCCTTACAACGGCAAAAACGCGCTGGTCGTGGGTTTAGGCCCCGCCGGTTATACGATGAGCCATTATTTATTGAATGAAGGTTTCGGTGTCGCCGGAATCGACGGCTTAAAACTGGAGCCGTTGCCGGTGGCATTGACCGGCGACAGCGACAACCTGCCTGCGCCGATTGAGCATTTCCAAGACCTGTACGAAGATCTGGACCAGCGTATCCTGGCCGGTTTCGGCGGCGTCGCCGAATACGGCATCACCGTGCGCTGGGACAAGAACTTCCTGAAAGTCATTTACCTGACCTTGCAACGACGCGAGGCGTTTCGCGCTTACGGCGGCGTCCGTTTTGGCGGCACGATTACGATTGAAGACGCGTGGACGATGGGCTTTGACCATATCTGTATCGCCTCGGGTGCCGGCAAGCCGACCGTTATCGACATGAAGAACAACCTGATGCGCGGCATCCGCAAAGCCTCGGATTTCTTGATGGCCTTGCAATTGACCGGAGCCGCCAAGGCTTCTTCGCTGGCAAATTTGCAGGTGCGTTTACCGGCAGGCGTTATCGGCGGCGGCTTGACCGCGATGGATACCGCAACCGAATTGATGGCGTATTATCCGGTACAGGTGGAAAAAACCCTGCATCGCTATCAAACGCTAGTTAACGTCTATGGCGAGCAAAGCGTTCGCGGTCGTTACGATCAGGAAGAAACCATCATCCTTGATGAATTCCTGGCACACGGCAAAGCCATACACGCAGAACGCCAACGTGCCGAAGCGGAAGGCGAACAACCGGATTTCCAACCACTGGTCGAAGCGTGGGGCGGCGTCACCCTGTTTTATCGCAAAGGCATAAGCGATGCGCCCGCATACCGCCAAAATCACGAAGAAATCGCCAAAGCGTTGGAAGAAGGTATTGCTTTGGCTGAAGGCATGAGTCCAATCGCCGCCCTTGCCGACCCATACGGACATTTAAACGCCGTTGAGTTTGACAAACTGGTACTGGAAGAAGGTCGTTGGAACAACTCGGGGCAGTCAGTCAAGGTGCCGTTACGCAGCTTATACGTTGCCGCCGGCACCTCGCCGAACACTATTTATCAAAGCGAATATCCCGACACCTTTGTGATGGACAAATGGTTTTTTCAACGCTATCAGCCTGAATGGAGCAACGACTCGGTCGAATTAGTGCCAATGCATGATGACACCATGCCTAAGCTCGGTAAACCCGCGCCGCTGACCTCGTATCAAAAAGACGGCAAATTTATCAGCTTTTACGGTGACAACCATCCGGTTTATGCCGGCAACGTGGTTAAAGCCATGGCCAGCGCCAAAAACGGCTACCCTTACGTGGTCAAACTGTTTGAACAGGAATTGGCACGCTTAAATCCTGCCGGACAGCCGGAACGCGATGCGGCGTTAAAAGCCTTATTCGCTCAGCTGGATGAATCATTGAAAGCCACTATCGTCGCCATTAATCGACTGACGCCGACGATTATCGAAGTCGTGGTCAAAGCGCCGATGGCGGCGGAAAAATTCCATCCCGGACAATTCTATCGCGTGCAAAACTACGAAGCCTTTGCGCCTGTGGTCGAAGGCACGGTGCTGGCTGCCGAAGGCTTAGCGCTGACCGGCGCCGAAGTCGATAAGGAAAACGGCACGATTTCGCTGATTGCGCTGGAAATGGGTTCATCATCGCGTCTGTGCGCCACCTGGAAAGTCGGCGACCCGCTGGTGATCATGGGCGTAACCGGCACCCCGACCGACATACCGACCGGAAAAACCGTGTTATTGCTCGGCGGCGGCTTGGGTAATGCGGTGCTGTTCTCCATCGGCAAGGCCTTAAGAGCGGCGGGCAACAAGGTGATTTATTTTGCCGGCTACAAATACGCGCAGGATCGCTTTAAAGTCGAGGATGTTGAAGCCGCCGCCGATATCATTATTTGGACAGTCGACAAAGGCGAAGGTGTTGAAGCCTTTACCCCAACACGCCCTCAAGACAAGACTTTTGTCGGTAATATCCTGGAATGTATGTTGGCTTACGCCCAAGGCGAGTTAGGTGAACAGCCGATTTCGCTGGCTGATGTCGATCATCTGATCGTGATCGGCTCGGATCGCATGATGGCGGCGGTAAAAAACGCACGTTTCGATGTGTTGAAACCTTATTTAAATAAAGCGCATCACGCGATCGGCTCGATCAACTCGCCGATGCAGTGCATGATGAAAGGCATTTGCGCCCAGTGTTTATGCAAACATATCGATGCCGATACCGGTAAGGAGTACTTTGTATATTCCTGCTACGACCAGGATCAGGATTTGGACAAGGTTGATTTCCCTCACTTGAATGCCAGGTTGCGACAAAATACCGTACAGGAAAAACTGTCTAATCTTTGGCTGGATTATTTGTTAGAAAAACAGCAACAGGATTAAAGCCAATATCAACGCACCACCCAAAGCCGGACGGGCATTATAGGCACCGTCCGGCTTTGGCTGCGTCTGGTAGGGGAGTCAGCTAGTGGGTGGAAATCGAGTCATCGCCCGATGACAAGAAAAAACGTAGGGAAAAGCAAGAATACCGCTATAACCAACGGCTCAGAGTCGCAATTAGAGCCATAGCGACTCCGATTCGTTATTAATCTCTTACCGGTGCAGGTGCCAGCACGACTCTTGAGCCATTGCTTTCCGGGGAACTGACAACGCCAGCCGCTTCCATATCTTCAATCATAGTTGCAGCACGGTTATAGCCGACTTTAAAGCGTCTTTGCACGCTGGATATTGAGGCTTTGCGAGTTTCTGTGACAAATTGCACTGCGTCATCATATAAGGCGTCACTTTCGGAATCGCCGCCATTGCCACCGCTCATGCTATAGCCATCATTGGAATCAGACGATTCGCGGGTGATGTCTTGCAGATAATTGGGCGGCGCGGTTTGTTTTAAAAATTCAACCACGCGATGCACTTCATGATCATCGACAAAGGCACCGTGAGCACGTATCGGAATACTGGTGCCTGAGGGTAAAAATAGCATATCGCCATTGCCTAGCAAGGTTTCTGCACCGCCTTGATCGAGTATAGTGCGCGAATCGATGCGTGATGACACCTGGAATGAAATCCGGGTCGGTACATTGGCTTTGATTAGACCGGTCAATACATCTACCGAAGGACGCTGCGTGGCCAGGACTAAATGGATACCGGCCGCTCGGGCTTTTTGCGCCAGACGGGCGATCAGTTCTTCGACTTTTTTACCGACGATCATCATCATGTCGGCTAGTTCATCGATAACAATGACGATGCTGGGCAGGGTGTTTAAGCTGGGATAGTCTTCGCCTTCTTCCAGCGGGTTGATCATTTGAAACATCGGATCCCTGACGCTCTCGCCTCTTGCGGTCGCGTCTTCTATCAGCTGATTGAATCCGGCAAGGTTTCTGACGCCCATTTTGGACATGAGTTTATAACGTCTTTCCATTTCGGCAACCGCCCAGCGTAGTGCGTTGCTGGCTTCTTTCATATCGGTGACAACCGGGGTCAATAAATGCGGAATGCCTTCATAAACCGATAATTCCAACATCTTCGGATCAATCATGATCAAGCGCACCTGTTCCGGCGTGGCCTTATAAAGCAGACTGAGAATCATAGTATTGATGGCAACCGACTTACCGGAGCCGGTAGTGCCTGCGACCAGTGCATGAGGCATTTTGCCCAGATCGGCAACCATCGGTGTGCCGGAAATATCCTTGCCCATCGCTAGGGTCAGCATGGATTTGGATTTCTCGAACGGCGCTGACACCAATAACTCGCGCAAGGTCACCATTTCCCGTTCCCGATTGGGAATTTCAAGACCGACTACTGATTTACCGGGGATAATTTCAACGATACGAACACTGGTAACCGACAACGCCCTGGCCAAATCCTTGGACAGGGTGCTGATGCGACTGACCTTAACGCCTGCCGCAGGTTGTAACTCAAAACGAGTAATAACCGGACCAGGGTGAAAGCCGACCACGGTAACGGCAACGTTAAAATCGGCCAGAATATCTTCTACCAAGCGCGACATTTCTTCCAAATCGGTTTGCGAATAACCGATAACGCGGGTATCACGAAGATCGAGCAAATCCAGGGACGGCAACACACCTTTGCTAGAATCATATTTAATAGCAGGCTGTTTTTTGAGTGCACGACTGTTTTTTGCCGGATTTTCTAACGGCTTTCCGATATTAGCTGTAGCTGTAGGTACAGCTATGGCTTTAGCGCTGACTTTTCTTTTAATCACCGACTTTTCGGGATTATTAACTCGCATTGCGATAGGTTTAACCGAGTGTCCCTGCAACAAAATCAGAATATTACTTCTAAGAACTCGACAGAGAAACACGGTATATTTACCGATAAAATCCAGCAACGCTACCCATGACAATCCGGTAACCAAGGTAACCCCAGCCAATAAAACCACTAACAACAGCAATGTCGCTCCCGAATTGCCCAGCATTCGCAACAATAAATTGCCGGTTTCCTGACCTAAAATACCTCCGGTATTGCTGGGCAATTCAACGCCTGTTCTTAGCAGATACAAATTCAATAGCGCAGCACTCGAAATAATGGTCGCTATTGATCCTATCCATTGCAGCGCGATAATCATTTTTTCGCGGTCATGTCTGCCGCGAGTGTAGAGTAAATAACCTTGCCAGAAAATAATAACGGGGAATAAATAAGCCACCAAACCAAAACAGCTGAGCATGATATCAGAGAGCCACGCACCAAAAATACCGCAAGCGTTAGAGATGGTTTGCACTGACCCGCTATGCGTCCAACCCGCATCTTCGTTACTAAAAGTGATCAACGAAATTAAAAAAAATAATGCGACTGCGATGAAACCTAATAAAGCGATTTCACGTAAACCACGAAAAGTTTTCTCTTCCATTACTGCAGCCATATTCAACAACTCGTTACATAAATTACTAACAAAACATAATTATAGATCAATAATGAGATGTTTCACATTAATAATGCCCCAGATAAACTCTGGCACACATGTCTAAAATCATTCACCGGCCATACCGATAAAACAGTTTACGAAACACATTTTCGTCTTCATCAAACTTCTTCGCTGACCTGAAACTTCGGCCTTCAGGGGAATTATTTGAGTTTGACAACGATGCATTGCATCGTTATCCTTTTTGTTATCCTCCTCGTTCACGGGGAGGAACAATCCACTGACCTCTATCCGTCGGCGGTTGTCACTCGACGGATGAGGTCGGGTGTGGATTGAAACATAATTAATTTTTTCCCGCCTTTCCCCTACACAGGATTTTTAATGAGTGATTCCAAACATTGCCGCCTTTTGATTCTCGGCTCCGGCCCCGCCGGTTATACCGCTGCAATCTATGCCGCACGCGCCAACCTGAACCCGGTTATTATTACGGGCATGCAACAAGGCGGTCAGTTAACGACGACAACCGAAGTTGATAACTGGCCGGGCGACGTTGAAGGCTTGCAAGGGCCGGAACTGATGGAAAGAATGCTTAAACATGCCGAACGCTTTGCTACTGAGATCATTTTCGATCACATACATACGGCTGACTTATCCGCCAGACCTTTTACCTTAACCGGCGATTCCGGCACTTACACCTGTGATGCGCTGATTATTTCGACCGGTGCTTCAGCGCGATATTTGGGCCTGGAATCTGAAGAGGCCTTCAAAGGCAAAGGTGTTTCAGCTTGCGCCACCTGCGACGGTTTTTTCTACAAAAACAAACCCGTTGCGGTCATTGGCGGCGGTAATACCGCCGTTGAAGAGGCGCTTTATTTGTCCAATATTGCCTCCAAGGTCATGGTGATACACCGCCGCGACAAATTTCGCTCCGAAAAAATCCTCTCTGACAAGCTGATTGAAAAATCGAAAAACGGCAATGTCATCATCGAATGGAATTATCAGCTTGATGAGGTACTGGGCGACGACATGGGCGTTACCGGTCTTAGAATTAAAAATACTCTGGACGGCTCGACCAAAGATCTGGAGGCGCATGGCGTCTTCATAGCCATCGGTCACACACCCAACACCGGTATTTTCGAGGGCCAGCTGGATATGGATCACGGCTATATTAAAGTCAACAGCGGCATCCACGGAAACGCCACCGCAACCAGCGTTGAAGGCGTATTTGCTGCGGGCGATGTGATGGATTCCGTGTATAAACAGGCCATTACTTCAGCTGGCGCAGGCTGTATGGCAGCGCTGGATGCCGAAAAATTCCTTGATGAATTGATTTAAAATCAGGCCAAAGACAAAAGGCGCAAGGCGAAAAACCTACCCCAAAAGCAAGCGGCTTTTAGCCTTAATATATATTCCCGTTCCTAAATGCGACTAACTGTTCTCGATCCCAATAACCCTGACCAGGATTTTCCGTTGGTGAGCAAAGCCCTCCGTGAACCGGACGGCTTACTGGCAGTCGGTGGTTGCCTGTCCCAACATCGACTGTTAACCGCCTACCGGCATGGTATATTCCCCTGGTATAACCCTGGCGAACCTATCCTGTGGTGGTCGCCGAACCCGCGCTTAGTTCTATTTCCCGATAAACTGCTCATTTCCCGTAGTTTGCACAAAACCCTACGTAAAAATATCTTTTCAGTCACCTTTGACCGAGCTTTTAATGACGTTATTGCGGCCTGTGCAGATCCCCGTAAAGACGCTGCCGGCACCTGGATAACGGACGAAATCAATGCCGCTTATAATCAACTGCACCAAGCTGGATTTGCCCACTCGGTTGAAGCTTGGCTAGACGATGAACTGGTTGGAGGATTATATGGCGTCGCTATCGGACAGGTTTTTTTCGGCGAATCGATGTTTCACACCCGGACCGATGCCTCCAAAGTGGCCTTCGCCAGCCTGGTTAATCAGCTTAACACCTGGGGCTACCAGCTGATCGACTGTCAAGTGCGCACCAATCATTTGGAAAGCTTGGGTGCCGAGGAAATTAGTCGAGATGCTTTTACCGCATTACTCGATCAGCATTGTGACGCCCCTGCCCTGTCATCGGCCTGGCAAGCTCAATAACTGTCGTCCCGACACCGCACCATTAACCGCGCTGTAATCGATAAAGTATCAGACCTATGTTTGCCTGTTGAGTAAAATATTTAAAGCCAGTGAAATCTTCGTCGTTTAACGGTTCTCTACTCAACCCGCGATCCGCATAAATCAAACCAATCGGTATTTTATTGAAAAAAATAGGCATCATAAAACATTCGTTTTTTCCAACCGCATTAATATCCCGTAGCGTGTACATCTTGACATTAACCGAAGGTTTAGCCCAGAAAGCTTGGGTGCCAGACAACGTGTGAAAAAAAATATTGGCAGGTGTTTCCATGACATGAAAAATGACCTTGTGCTCATAGCTGTCTTTGCGCCAGCCCAATGACAGTTTTTCTTTAAGGGACTGCTTATCGGCAACTAACAGGGAAAAAATAGTTCGATCCATGCCGACACCCCGATGAATCCCCTCAAGCACCGTCTCCAGTAGCAAGTTAATATCAAACCGATCACTTATTATTGACGTTATATCCTGTGAAATCTGAAATTGCAGTTGTTTTTTATCAAAAGCCGGCAACAATTCTTCAAAATCGATAGAGTGATTGATGCGACTTTGAATAAGCATCGCCGCGTCAGTGGCCCCAAATTGGCAGGCAATATCGAACGCAGTACTGGTATTATCTCTAAGCTTTTCAGTAATAACTTTTTGCGATTGATGGGTAAGCACTTCAATTTTTCTGACACACGCCTCATATTTTTTTGAACCGGTCCCTTCTTTTAACGCCTCGGTAATTTCATAACCTAATTGAACCAAGCCGACACGGGGATTTTTGTTCAATGCCTTTGGCTTGATCGATTCTTCAACCAAACTGCCTAATTTCCACGCTTTACTTAAAGAAGCGCCCAAGTCTATTAACTTAAAGCCCAGCACTTTTTTCTCGGCGTCTTCGCGACTGTAATTTTCATCTTTTATCAGTGCTTGAATGCGCTCTCCCTGTTCACCGCAAAAACACCAAAAAGAAATACTACCAATATGGTTAAGTAACGTGGCAATAAATACTTCTTCCGGCGATGCATCATTGGTCGCAATCGCTAGAGCTTTTGCGTGTACTGCGGCGTGAATGGCTTGAGCTATTTCTTCATTAGCCTGTTGTTTGTTGGTCGAAGATAAAATACTTTCCAAAAAAGAACAAACCAGCGTTAATTCACGAATAACCTCAGAACCAATCATAACAATGGCCCGTGACACTGTAACCATTTTCTGACGAGAGGGATTGTAATGGGGGGTGTTGCTGATTTTTAATAACTTAACCGTCAGATTCGGATCCTGCAAAATAACAGCGGCCAATTCCATAGCGCCTTTTCTATCATCACTCAAAATGTCATGAATACTTAACGCCGTATTAGAAAATATCGGCATTTCCTCATTACATAGCACATGTGTCCATCCATTAAGAGAAAGCGGCGCCGCTATGATTTTAGGAGAGGCAACTTTCATTTCCATTATATTGAGACTAAGAAGCTCGTTTTTCGATGTCATTTAATTTTTTACCGGTCATACCGTAGGTCTTGCCAAAGCATCTATCTTTGCGGGCATCTCGCGCAAATCATGTTTTACTATAAAGGATATTCGTCACTACTCAGCCGTTAGAAAAATCAACCATAAACGTGATCGAAAATTTCCTTTACCAACCATAGCGCCGTATCCATATTAATCGTAACGGGATTGGCGCTCATAATATCAGCGACAATCATAATCTGAAACTCTCCCGGTTTTGAATCGCACATATTATCCCAACAGGTCAGTCAATATAGCGGCTTTTTACGACTCAAGGCTTGGCCTTAGTCACTATACCAACGCCAAATGACGCAATAGATTAAGCCATTTTAGCGTTACTACAAATAACGCATGGGTTTTCTATGTTTTTACAAAGTTTTTAGGTTAAAATAGCCGACTTTCGAAGCGGGACGAGTGAGTAGCGATGGTGACCCAAATAAACGCACCCACTCGGCTTTGAGCTACCTGCCTGTATCCGACGCATTTCATCCACTCCGATGGCTACAGCCACCGCAGTCTTTAGGTTGAGTGACTGCGGTTATGACATGTAGTCCACCGCCCGGTACGAGCACTCAATAAGCACTCAATAGTTTGAATGCTTATTGAGTGAGGTCACCAAAAAAGTTTTTTATGCCCAACTTTAGAGTAAAAACATGACAGATTTAGCGCATTACAGAAACATCGGCATCTTCGCTCACGTCGATGCCGGTAAAACAACGACTACCGAGCGGATTTTAAAGCTTACCGGTAAAATCCACAAAATCGGTGAAGTTCACGATGGCGCGGCAACTACCGACTTTATGGAACAGGAGCAGGAGCGCGGTATCACCATTCAGTCTGCTGCGACTACCTGTTTCTGGAAAGACTATCGCTTTAATATTATCGACACCCCGGGACACGTTGACTTTACTATCGAAGTTTATCGTTCACTGAAAGTTCTTGACGGCGGTATCGGTGTTTTCTGCGGCTCAGGCGGTGTAGAGCCCCAATCAGAAACCAACTGGCGTTATGCGAATGACTCTGAAGTTGCCCGAGTGATCTATATCAACAAACTGGATCGCATCGGCGCTGACTTCTACCGCGTGGTTAAGCAGGTTGAAGAAGTACTGGGCGCTCACCCACTGGTCATGACTTTGCCTATCGGTACCGAAGACCAGTTCTCCGGCGTAGTAGACGTGTTAACGCGCAAAGCATGGATATGGGATGATTCCGGCGACCCATTAAACTACACTGTCCAGGATGTTCCTGCCGACATGGTCGCTGATACCGAAAAATGGCGTGAAAAATTGATCGACGAAGTTGCCGATCAGTTTGACGACGTCATGGAAAAATATCTTGAAGGCGAAGAACCCGATATCGACACCATTAAACGCTGCATCCGTAAGGGTACGATTAATCTGGATTTCTTCCCGACTTTCTGCGGTTCGTCTTTCAAAAACAAAGGCGTGCAGTTGGTACTGGACGGCGTTATCGATTACCTGCCTTGCCCGACCGAAGTTAAACCACAGCCTGAAGTCGATCTGGAAGGCGTTCCAACCGGCACCTTTGCTATCGTCGATGAGAACAAACCGCTACGCGCTTTAGCATTCAAAATCATGGATGACCGTTTTGGCGCGTTGACCTTCCTGCGTATCTACTCCGGCAAACTGGAAAAAGGCACGTCGGTACTGAATACCTTCACCGGCAAAACCGAACGTATCGGTCGTATCGTGGAAATGCATGCCGACATGCGTGCAGAGCTTGATTCTGCCCAAGCGGGTGATATTGTTGCGGTTCTGGGCATGAAGAACGTGCAAACCGGCCATACCCTGTGTGACCCGAAATTCCCGGCCACCTTGGAGCCGATGGTTTTCCCTGATCCCGTTATCTCACTCGCGATTTCACCGAAAGATAAAGCCGCTTCCGAAAAAATGGGTATCGCACTGGGTAAAATGATCCAGGAAGATCCCTCTTTCCACGTTGAGACTGATGAAGACAGTGGCGAAACCATTCTTAAAGGTATGGGCGAGTTGCACCTTGATATTAAAGTCGACATCTTAAGACGTACTCATGGCGTAGACGTTGTCGTCGGTAAACCCCAAGTGGCCTACCGCGAAACCATTACCAAATCGGTTGAAGACGAATATACCCACAAAAAGCAATCAGGCGGATCAGGTCAATACGGCAAGATCAACTACATCATTGAGCCAGGCGAGCCAGGTTCCGGCTTTGTCTTTCAATCAGCGGTTACCGGCGGTAACGTACCCCGCGAATACTGGCCTGCAGTTGAAAAAGGCTTTAAAAGCATGCTGGATAAAGGCGTACTGGCCGGATTCCCTTGTCTGGACTTTAAAGTTATTCTGACTGACGGTGGTTTCCACGCGGTTGACTCCTCGGCGATTGCGTTCGAAATTGCTGCGAAAGCGGCGTTCCGTCAATCAATCCCCAAAGCAGGTCCGCAACTGATCGAACCGATCATGAAAGTGGATACCTTTACGCCATCCGACCATGTCGGTGATGTTATCGGTGACCTTAACCGTCGTCGCGGCATGATCAAATCTCAAGACGCTGCAGCAACAGGTGTTCGTATCAAGTCAGATGTACCGCTGAGCGAAATGTTCGGTTACATCGGCGACTTGCGCACCATGACCTCCGGTCGCGGTCAGTTCTCCATGGAATTCTCGCACTATATGCCGTGCCCGAAAAATGTGGCGGATGAAGTGATCAAAGAAGTGAACGAACGCAACAAAAAGAAATAAGCGGTAAATCCGGTAGGTTGGGTTGCCTGTTTCGGCAACCCAACCCATTGACAGACGATTGTCTAGCGGCTCGCTCAACAACAGCGGCTCCATACCCTGCCCTATCCCCTCTCGTGCAACACATCGTGTTGGTATCGACTGCAGCACTTCCGTTCAGATCACCAACTCTCTTCTTTAGCAGAAAAACGCGTAAAGCCGCTTCCTTCAGGCATAGCTATCTACACAAGTCACTACATCCTGGCTAGACTGGCTGCCCATGCACCCATTTAAGAAAAAAACATGTCCTCGTGCCCGCGCCGGTGGCGTCACCGCCATTAGGTTAAGGGTTTGGCATTATAGGTGGGCGCGAATTTATTCGCGCAGTGACAGCCAAATGCGCGAATAAATTCGCGCCCACACTATTCAGTCATACTGTGTTTTCAGTCTACCTTAAGGCAGTGCCAGGGGAGAATGAATAACTTGTGTAGATAGCTATGCCTTTAGGACGCGGAGCATATTAAGGATTCATCAGCCAATAGGCAGTGACTACGTCTACCTGAGATTCGTCTAAGGGCGGATTGGTAGCGCCACCACCATATTGCCAGGTATTGTCTTTACTCCATTCCGCCGCTACAGGAGCCGGTGCTGCGGCGATGGTAGATTGTCGAAATGAGCCAAACTGCGCATCAGAACTGCCGTCTATCATGGCATCAAGCATCCTGGCTAAATCCGGCGTCAGCCGATCAATAATCATCACGTTCTTCAATTGCTGCACATAAACACCCGGCGCGGCACCGTTGACCGTCCAGCTCACGTTCTGAAAACAGACCGAGCTATCCTGAGGGTTGCCATTGCTATCCAAATAGGAATAATGCGTTTCGTAGCCGTTGGCCCGGCCATTGGGCATTTGAACCCCGGCCGCCATCATCGCGGTGCGCAGCGCAGTATCACAGACTGCATCGCCTCCCTGATTAACTTTGGTCGTTGGGGTCGTTGGGCTATCGCCAATCACAATGCCGGTACCGTTAAAATGAGCGAGATAAGCCAGTTCCCAGGCCCGCACAAACGATGACGCAAGCTTTTGATAAGACGCGCTACGTTGCAAATTGCTGCCAACGCTGGTCGCCGAGATCAGAATGCCGATAGCGATAATGACCAGCGTCAGTTCCAGCAGGCTAAAGCCCTGTTGTTTTAAAGGAGTAGACATACATTTATTCCATTGTTTATCGTTCATAAATACCCGCCTGATCAGCTGCCTTGACATTGGCTTCCACCGAAGTATCCAGTGTCGTTAAAATAGGAATTACCTCCTCAATTAAACTAACCATTTTTTCAGTCAGCGGAATCAAATTTTCATTCAAATAAACCACACCTAACACTGCGGCCGCGACCGCCGCAGTATTGACCGCAATCGCCCCAACCGCCAAGCCTACCGCTGCAGGCCCGGTCACATAAGGCCCCACCGGCACCATTAGCAACGTGGTCGCGGTGCCTGCCGGAAGTAAAGACGCTGCAGTCGCCAGTCCTGCTCCGGCTTGGAGTGCTTGCGCTGCCGCCGTAGCGTTACTGGCCTCGGCAAACTCAACCGCCAGTTCCAATTGCACTTTATAGTCCACCAATGCCTGCCTATAAATAGCCGTCGTGCTTTTTGCATTCGGATGCGCATGGACCACAGCAGACAAAATCCCGCTACAACTCATCCATTCCCATATTTCATCGAAATACACCGCGTGAACCTGATCGTCGTAGTTGGCGGAAATCCCGCGACTCGGCAATCCAAATTTAACGCCCGCCACATTATAACCATCAAACAAATTGCCATCCTGATCGGCATCAATCGCGCCGGGATCCGCCAGAACGTAAGCGATATGATGCAACGAGTTACCATCAGTGGTATGCGCATAAGTTGCATCCGCCGTAGCATCCCAGCCATTCGACAGCGCCCGGCACAAGTCCATATCACTGGCATTACCCAAGTTTTGCGACGTTGACGATAACGGCGTGGCAGTCGCATAAAAAGGCTGGATACGATCTGATTTTTTATTTAATTGCGCATCCAGCGTTGTCGCTCCGGTTTTGGCGTATACCGCGTAACGAAACGCCAGCCCCTCCTGATTGCGCAGCTGCGCCGCCATGCCTAGCGTTTGATACGGCAACACGCCATTGGTTAAGCCGCAATCTTCAACACCCGCTACGCCTGCCGCTGCCGGACACGGCAAGCGGCCGTTGGCATAAACAAAGCCGCTTAAGGCGTTATCGGCGCGCCGAAACAAGGCTTGCGCTTCTACGCTATCGGACATTTTTTGAGTATCGCGGATCACCGTGGTTGCGGCAATAACCAGTAAACCGAGTACCACGATCACCAGGGCAAGTTCGGGCAAAGAGTAACCGCATTGAAATTGTCGTTGCATACTCATTGAAACCACCCCCGGTTATCGCTGGCGATTGCTGTCGTTAATTGCGCCTCGGCAAATAAGCGCATCGATTCCTCTCTACTCGCGGCGTTTTCTACCTGTTTCCAGGAAGCGGTCAATTGTTTTTCCAGCAACGCCTTCTCCGTTTGAGCTGCGTCCAACTGGATTGCAGCGGTGACGGTGCTGTATATGCCAATCGCGACGCCAATCACCACTGAGGCCCCAATCCCGGAGAAACTGCCTGCAGCCAAGGCCAAATCAGTCGCCAATTGGCCGGCGGTAATGGCTAGGCCGACGGTGCTAAAGACAAAGTGAAACTCATTGATTTGCACATTAGTTTGCCTGACGATGTACATAAAATCGCGTAAATAGGCATAAAAAACCGCCGCGCGGTACTCGTCGTAAGCAGCCCAGGCATCGCGTGCCGCTGCATTAACATTAGCCACTGCTGCCGGACAGCCTAACGCGCCGGCAGCCTCGGCAAAGCCCATAGCCAGCACCTTGTCGTCATAGACATCCGACAACGGAATGTCTGGCGAGGCAAATGTCTGGGTAAAGGGGAAATTGGCCCCATCAAACAGGTTGCCGTCCTGATTTTTATCAGCCGCGCCGGGGTCAGCGACAACAAAAGCCACGTTCAAGCCCACATTCACTTTTGTCAGGCCTGCTGCCGACTGGGTAGCGTTACGCAATGCATGGCAAAAATCCAGACCGTTACTGTGGCCTGCTAAAGCTTCCGCATTGGGGGGCCCCTTCAACACGGCGGGCGTAGTCGGCAATACCGGCATAGTACCGCTTATCGGCAAATAAATATTCGGCGGATCAGGCGGAGAGTGAACGACAGCATCTTTCACCGGAGAGTGAACAACAGCATCGTTCACCCGCGGCGGCAAATACGGCTCAAAACGATTGGCAACTACCGCCAAGTCAGCATCCAGTTTGAGAGTAGCATGGCTGTTTCGGTAGACGCCATAACGAAAATCCAGACCGTGAGTATTGCGCAACGGCGCTGAAAGCCCCATGGTGCGCCAGGGCAGTAAGCCTATATCATTACTCACGCCGCAGTCTTCCTGTCCATCGGTACCGGTACCGGTACCAGTATCAGTATCAGGACAGGGCAAGCGATTATGCGCCACCACAAAACCCATTAACGCCTCACCGGCATCCTCTGCGCTCAGGCTTTGCTGGCCTGACAGCATCTGCCTGACCTGCGGTATCAGCGCAGGCAAGGCAAACACCAATACGCCCAAGACCGCCAACGATACCGCCAGCTCGGTTAAGCTAAAGCCCCGAACATGCTGCTTAGATAAAAGTCTCATTGCGTAAGCCCCAATTTATCCACCTGGTTGAGAATAGGCCGCGCTCCGGGAATAATGCTGATCAATGTACCGCTGCCACCGGGAATGTCTGAGCAACTGCCCCACCAGCTGTAGGCCGCGCCGGAACCTGCGCGTGTATAAACAGGAGGATTCGCCGGCACCGTTCCTGTTTCCGGTGCGGTGGCCGCAATCTTTGCCAGCATTAACGGCGGCGCCGCCGTCGGCCATTCGGGCACCACTGCAAGGCGTATGTCGGCTGGAATTCCGGCAACGGTCTCATAGGTTTTTTTAGTCTGGGCGCACACCGTTTGCTCTACCATAGCGACCGCACTTTTCCAGTTATTGTATTTTTGAATGGCCGATGATTCCAAACGAGTCGCCTCGCGTTCTTTAGCCAGATATTGTTGCTTAAGACTCAGCACCGCCTGGAATTCCCCTGCCAACGTACAATCAGGGTCTATGACATAAGTCGGCCACCAATACAAAGGATCGGCTTCACCTATAGGATTTAAAGTTGGAGCCGAAGTACACGAGGCTGCATCATTACCGCCATAAGGGTCAATATCCCAGGCTCGCCCTGCCTGAACCGCCGCATCCCATTGATTAACCGTATTGGTTTTTGCGGTATTCAGCGACGTTAGCGCATTATCGGCTGTCGTTTTGGCGGCCTGCCAAGCAACGTAAAGCGCATGGCTAGCATTGTAAGTTGATGATAAATCTTTAGCACAGTCAGCGTCCTGGACGCATGTCCTATAAGCTGAACTTTCATCAGCAGAGCCTATAGCAGCTTGCCAGGCAATATAGTTAGCATTTGATGTATCGTAAGTTATAACGGTAGTAACACAAGCTGGATCTTGGTCGCATTCCAACTTTTTGGCATCCGCCGCCGCCTGCAGGCTTATCCAATTCGCATAAGCCGTTTCATAGGAGCCCAAAGCAGTTATCGCCGTATCCAGAGCGGCTTTGGCGGTCGTAAAAGTTGCATTAGCCCCGGTAATATCAGCATTCGCCGCCACAGCGGCGGTAGCGGCGTATCCGGTAATCGCCGTATTAGCCGCATTAATATTGGTAATAGCGGCACTCACCGTTGCTGCTGTGTCTGAACTCAAGTCAGTTATATAACCGGCAATCGCCGTTGTTTTTGCAGTGATATTGTCGTTGGCCGTGGTAATAGTCGCTTTATTCGGCGTAGTAATAGCGGAATAAGCGGTAATACTGGCATTATTAGCCGCAATAATTGCGTTATTGGCGTTGGTAATGGCGGTAATTTGTTCAGCTGTTACCGTGGTGCCCGGAATGGTGGTGCTCGATAAGCTTGTGATCGACGCCATAGACGCTATCGTCGTATTGGCAGCATTAACAATCGCCGTTCTGATCGAGTCGACAGTTGTCGTTATCGCTGCGTCGTAAGCCGAAGTCGCCTGGGTTGCCAAACTGTTTGCCTGAGTACGCGCCGCTATTGCCGCTGTGTTTTCGCTTAAATAACTTTCGTAAGAGTCATCCCTGTTATCGACCGCACTGGCCAGCTGCATCTGTTGAGAAGCGATCAAATCAACACTGGGAGCGCCGATTACCGCGCCCGCTTTTTGGGCAACCTGGTCAAACATAATAGCCGCTGCAATTTGCGCCGCCATCGCAGCGGTATTCAGCGCCACCGCAGTATAAGCCAAACCTAATGCGGTGCCCGCAGAAGCCAACGCCGCAGCCGCTAATGGAATCGCCGCGCAAGACAACACATTCAACCCCAACGACGCTGCACAAAGACCGGTATGCAGCCCTAAAGCCGTAGCAGCAGCCGCTGACAACTCATTGGCCTCGACTACCGCCGCTACGGCCAGCGCCACTGAAAGACCGGCCGAGATGGCGCCCATAATGGAGTCTTGTACCGCCTGCTCAGCCTGAGCTTTCATGGCCTGCTGCTGCGCCTTGACTTCATCGTCTACCGCAACCGTGTCGGCCAATATATGCAAGCTCTGCATGGCGACGTCGCAGCGCAAATGCTGAAATACCTCGGCAAAACTGCGCGCCAGGGTCTGGTCGTCATAGAGGGTTTGCGCAGGCGTGGCAGGACTGTTGAAACCGAACGAAGAATCGTTTACATCGTCAAACACGCCGTTGGCTCCCGCTGCTGCCAGCGCGTAGGCGACTGCATTGTCGGCACCCTCAGGCGGCCGGGTAAAGGTGTACGATGCGCTTGCCGCGTGGGTGCTGCCGTTTTTTAACGCTTGGCATAAATCCAGCGTGCCGTGCCGCAATAAACCCGCGTCTTGATAGTTATTTAATTTTACATCAGGGCATACCGGCGAGCCGCTATCGGTGACCACGACCTTGTCATTAACGGTATCGTAGGAACAGCTATCGCTGCTGGTCGGCTCAAAGCGGTTTTTATTGCCCGGCACGGCCAAATCGGCATCGTTGCTTAATACGGTATCGGCTTTACGATAGACGCCATAACGCAACGGGATTTCTCCGGCCGCATAAGCTTTGGTAATCAAGCCGATAGTCAGATAAGGCAAACTGCCTTTGGCGCTGCCGCAATTTTCCCGGCCATCGTTATCGCTATCGGGACAAGGCAGGCGCCCGTGAATAGCGGCATAATGCAACAGCTGGCGATCGGCAACAGCCAGGGCATCGGCATTTCTTTGCCGTTGAAGCTGGGTAAAATGGTTGGTGGTCACTGAGAACAAGGCAACGCCTAAGCCCGCTGCCACGGTTAGCACTATGGCCAGTTCAAACAAGGAGAAACCCTGTTGTTTGCTTGTCAGCGGTGGTTGTTTCATCGGGCTGAGACCTGCTTAATTAAATCGTAAATCGGCAGTAAAAACACCACTACCATAAAAATAAAAAATGCACCGGCAATCAAGATCACCAGCGGTTTGACGATTTCAGTAATGGTGCTGATAGTGTAATTAAAGCGTCTGCCGAATTCTTCAGCGAGTACCCGTAATTGATAATCCAGGTTACCGCTTTGTTCGCCGACTTTGACTAGGCGCACCACCAGACCGGGGAACACGCCGGATTCACGCAAGCCATTGCTTAGAGTGTTGCCGCGCAGTACCCCGGCACGAATGTCTTTTATTTTTTGCCGGTACATCCGGTTTTCCAGTGATTGCGCCATGATCTCCAGACACTCCGCCAGATTAATGCCGGACGCGATCAGCAGGCTCAAATATTCGGTGATAAATGCCATGGCCGAGGCGCGAACCAGGATTCTGGTTACCGGCGCATGGTAGGCCAAGCGGTACAGGTTGTAGCGCAACCATTCGCTTTGTCTGACCGTCAGCACTGTTAGCAACAGCATAAAAAGAATTAACTCGGTGTACAGCGTTGCATGTTGGTTATAGGCGTGTATTGCCTTCATCACCGCGACGGTAGTTGCCGGCAATTGGACATGCATCTGCCGGAACATATCAAACACATTAGGCAACACATACACGGCCCAAAACCAGGCGGTAGCGGCGGTAGTGGCGATAATAAATGCCGGATAGATCATCACTTTATAAGTATCCTGCTTTAACAGCACGATACGCTTTAAGTGTGCCGCCGAGTCCAACAGGGTGCGATCCAGGGTGCCTGAGCTTTCGCCAATTTTGATTAAATAACGCACCGTCGGCGGAATATTTTTACCGTACCGGTCTATCGCTTCGGTTACGCTCATGCCGGAACGGATAGAGTCGCGTAAATCCAAGGCTAAAAGACTGCCTGCGTTCAGGCCGCCATCGTCTGCCAGTTCAGTCAATGCTTCGATAATGGGCAAGCCGCTTTTTAACATGAGCCCTAAACTGTGCAACAGTTCGGCAAGGTCTTCATCTTGCAGTTGCCGACCTCTAATCCATTCGATAGCGTTGTACAGATAGAGTATCCACAAGGGCAACTGGGTGACCTCGATAGCGGCGCCGGTAAAACGTTGTTCAAGATAAGCGCGCGCTGAATATTTGCTTTGATAAGGCAGCTTGATAAAGGCACGGCCGTGCCTGCGCGCATTTTCTATGGCGCTGTAGTAAAACAAATTCATCACCGGTTTAGCCGTTGCCATCAGGTAGTCTCCATTGCCTTAGCGCCAAGAACCGTGGCCCATGACCCGCACCAGTTCAGCAACGGTGGTTTCGCCGCGAATTAAACGCTTTTTGGCAACGTCTTCCATCGCGACATAACCGCATTCGCGGGCCGCCGCGGTCAATTCGCTTAAGGTGGCCTCCCGAGCAATGGCATCGGCAAAGCGGCTATCAACCAGCAGTATCTCGTAGATAGGCACGCGACCGTGGTAACCGGTCCAGCGGCAGTGCTGACAACCGACACCCCGATAAAAAGTGATGGCTTCGATAATATCCAGCCATTGCGGAAGGTCTATCTCGGTATCGTCGGGTTGTTTGCACTGGGTACACACGGTGCGCACCAAGCGCTGATTGATCACGCCGATTAACGCTCCCGCAATGATGCGCGACGACACCTCCAGGCCATTAAGCCTTGGCAGCACCCCAAAAGCGCTGTTCGCGTGCAGCGTCGACAAGACCAAATGCCCGGTTTCGGCGGCTTGAATGGCTGCCCTTGCGGTTTCGGAATCGCGTATTTCGCCGACTAAAATGACATCGGGATCGTGGCGCAAAAAGTGGATGATGGCTTTATCGAACTGAAAGTCAGCCTTGCGGTTGACCTGTGTTTGTACGATAACCGGCATTTCATACTCTATCGGGTCTTCTATCGATAAAATATTTTTGCCGCCTAAAGCCTGTTTCTTAATACCGGCAAACATGCTGGTGGTTTTGCCTGAACCGGTCGGGCCGACAAATAAAACAATGCCGTGAGGCTGGGCAAAAAAGTAATTCAATTTGTCCAGGTCTTCTGCCAAAAACCCGAGTTCCAAAAATGATTTAACATGAGAACCGCTGGGCAACAGCCGCATTACCACATTTTCGCCGAACCGGGTGATGGTGGTGGATACCCGAATATCGTATTGGGCTTGCTGCAACTGTAACGAAAAACGGCCATCCTGAGGCCTGAGATTGTCGGAAATATCCATATTGGAACGGACTTTGATCGACACTATCAGGCGGCGTAATTGTTTTTCTAAAGCCAAAACCGGGCGCAAGACGCTATCGACGCGAAAACTGATATGTATGGTTTTGTGGTCGGGCTGTAAATGAACGTCGGTTGCTCTTTCCGAAATCGCCAACATCAGGATGCAACGCAGCAACTCATCATTGGATAAAACCTGATCGGTATCGGCGGTGAGTTTTTGAATTTCCTTATCCAGCAAGGCCTCAAGCTGCATAGGTTCATGACTGTAGGCGCGGCTGATCTCATCGAGCACAGCGCTGAACTCGGCTTGAATAGGCATCAGCTCCAGTCCACAGCTACGGTGTATGGTTTTTCTGACCAGTCCGAGATTGGCATTGCCAACCAGCGCTTCAATGTAATGGCCGTTGCGACGTAACGGCAAAAACGCTTGTCGGCGGCACAGCTCATGGCTAAATTGAGCCAGCACCTCCGCATCAGGACTTAGCTCAAGACCTGAGCGATGAAAGTCAATGCCGTGATGATCGGCCAGCGCCTGAGCAATGATTGCCTCAGAAACCACACCCAAACGGATCAACAATTCACCTAAATGCTCCTGGGTGACTTTTTGTTTTTGCAAGGCATAATCAAGCTGCAACCGGGTAATGACTTTGGATGCCAGCAAATGATCGCCCAAACGCAATTTATCACTCATCAATGATCCGGCCTGATTGCGCACGACAAATCATAAGCCGTGCCGTCGTCCATCTGGCCGGTCATCACCCGGCCTGAGCGCTGTTGAAACGCACTTAGCGCCTGCTGCGTCCATTGACCCATGATGCCATCGGCAGCCGTTGCTGCCAGTAAGCCTTGAGTGACCAAAATATGCTGAACGATACGGGTGTCTTCGGATGGCGTGGAAAAGGGTAATGGGGTGCCACTGACAGGCGAACGATAGAGCACCAGCTTCAGGCCATCGCGCCATTCAAACACCGGCAGACCGGCACACGTTGTTGTTGCAGCGGTACTGATCAAAGCCAGCTTGATGTCTGTTTCTTGTAATAAGGTATGGCGCAACCGGTTGATGGCATCGACATTGGGTAGCGGAAATGCCTGCAGATAATGATCCAATCCGTAAGCGGCGAGAAACAGCTGCCATTTTTCACTCGGAGCAGAAACAGGAGCAGGTTCGGCAACGGCGGTGATAAAAACGCGCTTAGCTAACATCGTTGCTAAGGTCGGCAGTAACAGATAACCGCCTAATAACAGCCCGCAGAGCGCGATAACCGAGGTGATCTTTACTCTATTGCGCTTCTTTGGGGGCAATAAAATCAGGTCTTTAGCCGCTTCCCGGACCAGACTGGCACTGATAGTTCTGCGCTTGTAGGCTAACAAGCCATACAAACAGCGATCCATCAATAAATTGATAATACGCGGATAGCCGCCGCTGTATTGGGTAATCAGATGAAGAGCCGCGCCGGTTAATTCAATACCAAGCGGTTGGCCGGTCACCGTTAAACAACGATCAATATAGTCACCGACTTCCTGCTGAGAGAAAGGCTTTAATTGACAGTGCAAGGCAATTCGACTTCTTAATTGCCTGATTTCGGGTCTTGCCAGGGTGGTTAAAATTTCGGGCTGAGCCACCAGAAGAATTTGTATCAGCTTATCTTCGTTGGTTTCCAGGTTAGAAAGCTGGCGCACTAACTCGAGACTCTCAATGGAAAGGTTTTGCGCATCATCAATGATAATGATGCAATTTTTGCCCTTGGAAAACTCCGCCAACAGAAAATGATTGAGCGCTTCCAGCTGATGAATCAAACCGGGTTTTTTTGACTGGATACCCAAGTCTTGATTGATGCTTTCAATCAAGGCCGAACCCTGTAAAAACGTATTAAACAATAAAGCTATGCTGACTTTACTATGATCCAACTCTTTGATTATTTTTCGTACTAACGTGGTCTTACCGATACCGACATCACCGGTGACCAGCAAAAAACCCTTGCGGATTTCAAGGAAATGCAAAATCTCGTCAACATGCGCTAACAATCGTAACGGGGCGTAATAACGCTCCGGGTTTGGCGTCACTGGAAACGGAATCTTATCGAATCCGAGTGACTCCATATACAGCGGTTGATAACGAGATGTTACTGCAATAGCCATGTCATTTATTGATTGATTTTGCTAATTTATCAACAGCGCCTGACTGAGGGAATTGCTCTTTTAAAAAACGCACCCGATTTTTCGCCTGTTCCAAGCGACCCAACTGATATTCAAGTAAGGCCAGGTTATAACCCGCTTCCAAATCGTTGGGCGCCATGGCGATAATATTTTTGTAAGCGGTAGCGGCGGCTTCCTTATCGCCTGTTACGCTTAAGTAATAAGCGGATAATCTTTTGTAAACCATGCTTTCAGTACCGGCAATATCGCCGAGTGACTGTAATTTTATTTCAGCCGTGGTGAAATCCTTGCTTCGAATAGCCTGCTTTGCGCTGGAGATAATATGCTCAAGAGCGGCGTGTCTCTGGGGTTTAGTGGCGCTAACCGAGCCACTATTGTCGGACAAATTAACGTCATACGGCTGTTTGGTGTGTATAGCCGCTTGCGATCGTTGCGACCGCCTGTCGTTTGCAACGATGGTTTTAGCAAAACGTTTAGGCTGATTTTCGGACTGCACCCGGGTATCAATGGTTACCTGCTCGCGCGGCGTTGCGGTTAACACCGCAGTCGTCGACAATTGGCCTGATGTTGCTTCGGCCAAAGGGACAGAAAACGTGATTTTAGGCGATGTAGCTGCCGCCTTATCATTAAACTGAGATCTTGTCGGCGTATCGATCTGAGCCACGGTGACCGGCATAGTGGCGACCACTTCAGTGGAGCGGGCAAAGCTTGGCTTAAACGGTTTTTCAACGGCAACGCTGGCTACCGGCGTCTTGATCTCAGCGACGCTTGGCGCAACCGCTAAAACAGGCGGCGCTGTCGCCTCTGCGGCAGCGCCATCAATGACTGCCGACATATCCGCCGGTGTGGGTACGGGTTTTACCTTAACATCGGTTTGGCTAGACGCAACCCGCTCATTTATGCCAAATTGTCCTGCGTTTGCCAGCATTAAGCCGCCACCGACGGTTAATGCGGTGACGCCCCAGATCCATTTCATCTTGGCGTTAAGCCGAGACGGGCCTTGCTCTTCAGCATGACCTTCCAGTCCCGGTTCTTTAGCCGCCAATTGCGCATTTTTGTTTTTGGCATTTTCCAAGGCTTTATAGACTAGACTCATATTTGACGCACCCGCAATATCAAGACAAATTCACGCGCATGCGCCGTATGTCCGCGCCCGCCAAATAAAGTACCCAGGTACGGAATATCCGATAAAAGTGGAATGCCATGGCCACTGTCGCCGTAACTTTCGCTAATCAGCCCGCCTAATATCACTACATCGCCATCACCGATACTTAACGATGTTGTTAACCCTTTAAAGTCAGTTTTGGGCAGGGACACCAAAATAGGATTTTCACTGCCGCCCACATTGACCGGGGTGGTACTGCCGGGCAGAACTTTGGTTTGCATCGGATTAATCGTTAAATTGATGGTTTTATGATTGGTCACAAACGGAATGACGCCCAGGACAATACCATCAAAGATATTGCCGGTTATCACGTTAGACGATACCGTTGATTGACCGCCGCCAGCGTTGGAGACGTTGGACATGGTTTGCGATATATAGCGCTCAGTTCGACCGACACTGACGATAGCCGGTTGTGAGTTTTTCACCCGTATTGACGGATTCGACAGCACTTTTATGGTGCCGAATGTCTTCATGATGTCAACTGCAGCGGCTACAGGGCCCGCTATATAAGCGGCGCCTAAACCGACCGGTCCGCCTATTGCGGCAGCGGGAATAGTTAAGGTGCGTCCACCGTCAAAACTGGAACCGGGAAACGTGGTGTTGCCTGACGACAAGTCCAGACCTACGCCGCTGCCACTTGAGGCCGCCAGGCGATTTTTCAGCAAAGTCCAGTCAACTCCGAGTTGAAAATCATCATTCAGCTGAATATCGATAATCTGCGCTTCAATGATCACTTGTCGCTCTTGTACTTCTTTATAGTGCTCAACCAGTTGACTGATCACCGTCATCTGAGAAGGTCTGGCGCGAACAAATAAGGTGCCGGTCGATTTATTAAGCACATAAACAGGCTTGGTTGCCGCGTTGTCTGTTGTTTTATTATTATTACCGGTTTCGCTATCGGTGGTCTCGCTCGATGCTGTTTTTTCAGAGCCTGTCTCTACTTTAAGATTATCCCCGCCGGTGATGGTTCTAAACATCTCCTCGATTTCTTTATACGGGTCATCTTCACTGATATTTTTACCTTTCAAATTAAAGGCGCTTTGCATGCCGTTATTGGAGCTACCGCCACCGCCGCCCATACCGCCGCCGCCACCCATGCCGCCACCGCCCATACCGCCGCCACCACCGGTACCGCCGCCACCGGTACCACCGCCGCCACTGCCGGAAGCGCTCATACCGGAGCCAAAGACGTCGCCACCCGCTCTAAAATCAACCGAGGTCATGGTTTGTAGAAACTCAAGATCGAACACCTGTTCTTTCAGCGGTCGCACCATCATCACATTGTCTTTGATTTCACCGTCCATATCGAGCATGCGCAGCACTTGATAAAACACCTGATTGGCCGGCAGATCTTTTAGATGCAGGGTAATTCTTTGCTTCATTTCAGCTAACTCAGGCGCAAGAATGACATTCATTTTGGCCTGATCGGCAATCACATAAAAAATATTCTGCGCATCTTCGTTATCGACATCAACGGACACAGTGATTGCTTCCAAAGGATCAAAAGAAGGCTCCATTGGCATTAATTCGGCAGCCGGGTTTATTTTTTCCACTCGACGGCTTAACGCATCCTGCTCCTCTGCGTATTTATTCGATTCAGCGGCAACGCTTTTACCAATAAGAGGCAGCGACTGTTGGTTGGTTTGTTCAATGTTGCGTTTATTAGGCAGTGAAGGATCAAGGCTGCAAGAAACAGCAAGCGAACCCATCATGGCAACCTTAAATAAGCCTTGAAATTTTTTTGAAAAAGGTGGTTTCATCATTATTTTTTGTCTGCTATAAAAAGGTTAAAACGCGGGTTGAGCTGAATTTTTAGCTATTGTTTCAGGAAAGAAATCAATTGTTCAAAGGTCGTAACAATGACCTTATCATCGTAGTTCGACGACGCCGCCAAGGTCGGCGGAGCAAAACATTTAACATTGTTGCCGGTCGGCAAGCTCACACCGTTATGAGGGCCGTCAAAAATCGAATTGTTTTTATCCATATCCACACTGCCTCCGGAAATTAGCGCAAAGGCAACATTCGCGACCGTGTTAGTCGCACAATTGCTGACGCCAGTCGCCGCGCCATCGCCGGTGATATTCAAATAAAGTGGACTGACCGCCACCGATGCTGCTGAAACCAAGGCAATCATTAAATCGTCGCTATTCCGATAATTGTTAGCCGCCGGTGCATCACCATTTCTTTCGATCAGGCTAGCCAAGTCTGCATCGGGGCTAGCTACACTATTACGATACACCGCATAAACAAGATCAGCGCCAGCACCGGTGCCCAATACCGCCGGAGGCGTCACGCCCAAGGTGACATAAGGCACGCCGCCCGACACATAACTACCGGCCGTGCAAACTCCGGCACTGCCTTCAATACCGTCGGCACTGCCTTCAATACCGTCGGCATTATCGTCAGCGCAAGGCAAACGGTGATTACGTTGGGCAAAGGCAATAATCGCCGCGTTTACCCTGATCATTTCTCCGGTTTTTGAAGCCGCATCGCTAGCGCCGACGGTGGGACGATAAGCCGACATCGCCGCTGCGGTAATGATGCCGGTGGTGACAATCACAACCGCCATTTCCACCATTGAATAACCGCGTTCGCGCCGGAATGCTGGCATCATCCTATCTCAATGCGGCGGAATGACACTGACCGGGGACTTTATCTGTGCCTGTAATTTATTGAGCCGGTCAAGCGCCGCATTCAGCTTGTTGCTGTCGACCGGGCTGTGCTTGCTCAGCGCTTGAATTTCCTCACTGACGGTTTGAAGCTGTTTAGCCACCTCAAGATTTTTTTGCGCTATCGAAAAATCCATTCCCTGAAAATGAACCCCGCTTTGCTCCATGCCTTGTAATTCAGCCAATAGTTTGGCGACTTCGTCTATATTGGCGGCTTTACCGGTTGCCATCAGTCCCAGCAAGCGCTGCTGAATGTCTTGAAGTTTTTTTACATTGTCCGGTTGCAAGTTGGCCGGCAAGGGCGGCGTTTGCATCGGCGGCTTAGGCAGCGCCTGGCTTGCAGGCGCTTGCATCGGTTTGGCATTTAACTCAATTGGGCTTGGACTGCTTTCGCTAGCATCACTGTCAGTGTAGTCACCGCTAGTATGTGTAGACGGGGGCGCAGACTCATTTTTTGTTGGCGCGGGCGTTGGTTGCTGCCGCGCAATATCCCGCATCATGTCGTATTGATTCAGCAATTGCGCTTTTTCCGATTCGGATTGCGCCCAAAGCAACATAAAAGTCAGCGCGGCAATGGCCGCCGCCGCTAAAGCCACATAAATTAATCTCATGCCCGATCCTGATTAGTGATTAACGACAGGCGTTAAAGCGCCGTCTTTGCCGTATTTATTTAAGGTAAGTTGGTACACGCTTTTTGCCTTGCGCAAAAACACCGATGATTCACTGATTTGATAGACACTGACCCCGTCGCCTAAGCCGTAACCCTCAACGACGAAGGCTCCATTAATAACGGCACGTTTGGCTCCAGGCCCATGAAACACCATGGTTAACACATAATCCTGCCACCAGTTCGGATCGACGTTAACGCGGCTTTTTTTAGGCCTAGGCTTGGGCACTTGCACGACTTCAGGGGGCGGTACCTTATTACACTCGGCAACAAGGCTTTGTCCGGCGTTGTCCTTAGAAATGCTGTCGCAGCGTTGCAACTCGAAATCCGGCCAAGTGTCAGCCTTAATTTTTATAGCTTGTGACTGACTGAAAACCGGCTGTACCTGTGCATTGATGAGCGTGGCAACAACCCGTTGGGTGTTCACTTGCTGAGGCGAGGGGTCAATAATAAATTTTCCGGGAAGTCCGGCTTTGGCATCCTGACTTTCCTGATACCGGGGAACTTGCGCCAATAGCCATTGAATGCTTTGTTGCTCAGTCATTGCCGTCTGATTAGCCTTATTGAGACGCGACTGTAAGTTAAATAACTCGGTGCCGACTGCGCTACGCTGAAGGCTGGCCTTAGTGTTCATTGTTGCGCTCAAACGCCAGGCGACAACGGCTGAAAACACAAACAGTAACGCCATAATAGTGCCCAGCGCCTTCATCAATTTTCCCGCCATTTCAGTAAGAAGCTGAAGGCGTTATCATTTTTCTTAATTTCAAGGCTCCGCTTATTCACTTCATAACCTTTACTGCGCAAGGCCTCGCTTAATAACTCTTCGCCACGCACCGCGCCGGGAAACTCAACGCCTTTACCCTCAACAAGAATCGAGGGGCTTTCGCCTTCGCTGTTGATCACTTCAACACGCCTGATCATCACCAGATCGGACAAAGACGCCCTGATATCCATCATCACCCGGCGCACATCCCGAACTCGGGTTTTCTGCAGCTCAGCAGCAAACTTGGCAGACTCTGTAATCATCGGTGAGCGCTCCGCCTCAGCGGTCAGCATGGCCTGGTGCAATTGTCCGATCTTGGTAAATTCAGCACTGCCTTCTAATTGACTCACGGTTTGTTTTACCGAGTTGAGTTGAAAATAAGCCGCTACATTCCATACCAATAATACCGCGCAAGCGCTTGCCGCCAATCCTGCCAGCCAGGGCATAACGCTGTCGGCTATCAGGGTCAGGCGCTGATCGGTTTTATTGCTGAGTACATCCTTGACGGTCAGCGCCTTAAACAGCTGATCGCCCGAACTTATGCCTACCGTTTCGTTACCATAAAAGGGCAATTCGGCCGCCAGTTCCGCCGAACAAAAGGTTGCTCGTCGTTTGAATTCAGCAAACCACGATTCAGCCTCGCTAGAGGCTGAATCGTGCACCAGCCAGACGACCTTTGTCGGTAACTCGGCACCGCGCTTTTCCACGGCGGCAAAGGCTTGCAGCAATTGCACCACCATTTTGTCACCATCGTCGTCTCTGGCGTAAACCAGCAGACGTTCCGCAGCCACGGCATGACCGTTATTGACCAAAACAAAATCGACGCAGCGTCCATGTTGCAGCACTACCGCCGTGCTTTCGCCGGTTATCGACAACGCATAACGATATAAACAGTGCGCCAATGCCATCGGGTGACAAGGTTCTTTATGCGCTTGACAATTCCGGCCATACGTCAAAAAAGTATCGACCGACACCGCCGTATATAAGGCAACGCTGAGCCCTGCTATGCGACTGACCTGATGAATGATGACCTCGCTAAAACCATCAATCAGTCCGTTGTCACGCAACTTTTTTTCCAGAACGATGCTGACCTGGTCTACGCTGGCGTTTAAAGCCTCCACCCCAAAAGCGCTACCGGCATAATCGGTAATCATGCGTACCGGAGCAGGAACATCATCCAGACCGGGCAAGGCTAAGGCGCCGACATCGGTGAAGGTTGACAGTTCGCCATTTAAATCAAGCAGCCTGACATACATTACTGCGGCTTCCTGGCGTAATAACGCCCTAGAATGGTGACAAAAACAGCATCTCTGCTTCCTTGTCGCCAGCGGAATAAATCATCTTTTGAATCGGCCACCTTAGCTTCAAAGCGTTCCGGGATGAAATACACGGTAGGTGATTGCGCAATACTGTCCAGGTACACCTCAGCTTCGGCACGCGTGGCTTCCAGTTTGCTTAATTTGATCTGGCGCATAGCCCAATCTGCGGGTACTAAACCACGTTGCTCAATGTCTGAGGATAACTGCTTCAGTTCGGCGTTGTGCTCGACAAAAACCGAATACAGCCGTTCAACGTCAACCAGTTGACTTAAACTGAGCTGTATCGCATTAAGGGTTTTTTCCCGCTCGGCTTGCTGCTGATGGCTTTGATCAAGCGACACCCACAGCAGCGGAAATAACACCGCACTGCAGACGCCGACAGAAAAGACCGCTAGACGCTGCCTGGCGGTTTTTTGGCATGACAAGACAAACTGTTGTTGAACCTGAGCTCGCATAGGGCTTATTGGTCCATGATCCAGTGCGCAGTCAATAATATGACCCGATTTTCATCCTGGCTTTCACCCAGGCTAAACGCAGTAGGCATTTGATTACCCATGGCATAGGTGTTGTTTGCCAACCATTCATGACCGGGTCGTTGCCGACTTTGCTCTCTGTCGTTATTGTCATTATTCTGCTGCCGGAACCGACCTTCTAATGCATCGGGCTTGCCGTCAACAAACTGATCCAGCATCCGCGCCATATCCGGTGTCAATCCGCGCAATACCATGACGTTGCCGGAACCGCTGACAGTACGATCGGGATTCCACTGGAAACAAATCTGTATCTCCGCCGGATTGCCGTTGCTGTCTTCATAAACGTAGCGATCTTCTTTATCTTCGGCACGCCCCGGAGGCATTCTGATGCCAACCCGATCAAGCAACCAATGCAAATCCTGATTAGCCAGGGTTCTATCGCCAATACCTACGGAGCCTTGCGGATAGCCTTGACCATGACAAATGCGCCGACCGGTCTGCAAATAATTTTCCGGTATACCGGCAACCGAGCCGTCGTCATAGCTTAAATAGGCTTCGGCTCCGGCAACCATGTAAGTGGGGGCGACCTGATTGTCGCCCAGCATGACTCCGGTACGTTGATAGTACTGGTCGTAGGCCTGCTTCCACGGCAGCACAAATTTCTGCGTCAGTTTATGGTGTTCAGCCTGCTGAATCACGTCCTTACCCACAGAAACCGAACCCACCAGCAAGCCCATTACCGCCAGTACTATGGATATTTCAACCAGACTATAACCGCGCTGGGAGGATAAAACGCGCTTGCTCATAAGCCTGCTCCGGTTACTGATTCATTTTGTAGTTGGCGACGACGGTGATAATTTGGTCTTCGTCCAGGTTGCCACCTGCAGTCGTACCGCCACCGGCAGGCAGAGCTGTTGCCGCATAATTCTGCGTATTATTTGCCCCCCATTCAACGCCCGGGGCGCCTGCTGTGCCATTTGCTATTCCTTCCTGTCTAAAAACGCCTTCCTGGGCATCGGGTTTGCCGTCGATCATCTGATCCAGTTCTCGGGCCAGTTCGGGCGTTAACCCGCCAATCACCATCACATTGCCGGACCCTGATGGTGTCGTTGGTTTATTCCATTGAAAACAAACCTGGACTTCCTGCGGGTTGCCGTTGCTGTCCAAATAAAGATAACGGTCTTCCGAGCCTTCGGCACGTCCGGGCGGCATGCGTATGCCCAGCCTGTCCATATGGGCATGTAAATTCACTTGGCCTGCCGTTCCGGCCATATGAGGCTCTTTGGCAGCTTGACAAATTAACCCGGGGGAAGTGATTCCGCTCATATCATGTCCTGAAATAGGGTTTACTTCCGGTGCATCATCTGTTCCCGCGGACGCAGCAAAAGCCGCACCATTCACCATAAAGCGCGGCGCGGTCTGGCTATCCCCCAAGACCACGCCGGCTCGGGCATAATGTTCGTTGTAGGCAGCCGCCCACTGATCGATAAATTTTTGTTTGAGTTTGGTATATTCGGCATTCCTCTGCACATCTTTACCGATCGACACCGCTCCCAAGATCAGGCCAATAACGACCAATACCACCGACATTTCAACCAGGGTAAAACCTGTTTGCGATTTTTTATTTATGAGTTGATTCACTTAAAATCTCCTGTGTAAATCATTGCAAAGCGCTAAAGCCATTGACGACCGATAAAAAACCAACGACTACATTTATGTTGAGTACTAGGTATTTCTACGTAATACTATATACGAGAGATTTGTGATGAAGCGCACATTAATTCTTATCCAATCCTGTCAAATACTACCCTGAGCCATATACTGAAACGACGGTCCTAAACAACAGGACTTAAGGACCTACCCCCTTTATTTTTAAAATTTTCTATAAAATCAGCTGCTTGAGTATGCAGACAAGACTAAGCTTAACGATTTTTAAAAAACCTGCGCGCTATTACCCAATGCCTAAACACGATAAAACCTATGATGAAATTACAGCCTGAGGCTATGGCGACGAAAAACATCCATATTGCCGTCGTCGAAGACGACCTGCGCTTATGTAACGATCTTGTTGAATTTCTCAATCTGCGCAACTTTTCAGCTCAAGGTTTTACCTCTGCTGCCAAGCTTTATCAGGCGCTCTTAGACACTGACTTCGATTTATTTTTATTGGATATTACCCTACCGGACGAGAGCGGCATTGAAGTGATGACTTGGCTGCGTACCCGCGGTCAAGCCGGTATTATCATCATAACGGCATTAACCGATAACGACACCCAGCTGACTTGCCTGAATGCAGGCGCAGATGCTTATTTAACCAAGAACGCTACCTTGGAAATTATTGAAGCAACCTGCCACGGCGTGCTGCGCCGGATAAAACCCAATTTAGAACTCATGCCGATTGCCGAACCTATTCGACTATCGGAAGTAAAATCGCAAGCCTGGGGGCTGCACAAGAGCATCTGGCAACTGGAAACACCTAACGGTTATCAACTGTCGGTTAACCAAACTGAAATGAGCCTTCTTGAAACATTATTTCAATTTACCAGTATGCCGGTTAGCCGTGCCGACTTATTAGTGCGCATGGGCAAGCCTGATACGCTGTCGAACCTGCGTAATTTGGATAACTGCATCAGCCGCCTACGCAAAAAGATTTTGCACTTATCTGCTTTAGAAATTCCGATTCGTACCCATTACGCGGTTGGCTATCTCTTTGCAGGCAATAGCCGCATCATCGATCATCAATAGTCATGCTGAAAAAATGGGTAGCGGTTTTGCTGTTGTCGATGCTGATGACCGCCGCCTATGCACAGCAAAATCCTCCTTTGCCGGTCAATATGAATGCGCAGCATTTGTCACTGGCCGGACATCTACACTTTTATAACGATAAAAGTACGACGGCAACCTTTGAGCAAGCCAGACTAGCCGACTATCAAGCGGTAGATGGGTTTCCTGGAGGCATTTATTCCCCTGATGCGCACTGGTATTATTTTACCTTAGTCGGAACCGGGGATACGCCAAGCGATTGGATACTGGCGCTGGGCGCGCCTTTTTTGGATGACGTACAAGTCTGGCTGGAACAAGCTGACGGGCATTTTGAGCACTATCAATTAGGCGATCATACGCCTTTGTTGCAGCGTCCCTTGCCCTCGCGCCTCAATGCACTGCCCGTTGTCTTAACCGATGACCGACCGGTACAAGTCTATGTGCGCATACACTCCATCAGCTCTCTGGTTTTCAACGCCGCTCTATGGCAACGCGATGCTTTTTGGGTCAATCAGGCTCAGTTTAATTTCTTTCATGGCCTGTATTTTGGCGTGCTGATCATTGTTATTTTTATTCATGTCTGTTTCGGTCTTTGGCTGAGGCAAACCGCTATGTTGGCTTATGCCGGCTATATCGCCGCATTACTGGCTCTGTATCTCGGGATAAACGGTTATGGCGCGATCTTAGTGACGCCAAAAGCCATCTGGATAAATGATGCCATAACCGGCATTGGCACCATTGGCTCCGTATGTTCGACTATATTCATGTGGGATCAACTGCTGCGGCTAAAACAGCATTTCCCTCGGATTCATCAATTTTACCTGGCTAGCAGCCTACTCACAGCAAGTGCCTTACTCTGGGTGACAACCCCGTTTTACCAAATATTAGCGCTAGCTTTATCTAAACTCGGCTTAGCGGTCAGTTTTTTGAGTTTAAGCCTGCTGATAGTGCTGTGGTTGAAAGACAAACAAACGGAATTATTGTTTTATTTACTGGTTTTTGTCATTATTATCCTTGGCGCTATCGCACAAGTTTCAATCACTATCGGCTGGTTGCCGCAAAACCTTGTTACCAGCAATATTTACCAGCTAACCTCACTCATTCATATCGTAATAATGAGCCTGGGACTGAGTTGGCGGATATATCAACTGAAACAGCAAAAAAACGTCGCTGAGCATCAGTCGGTCATCCTTAAACAACGCTCCATCGAGCAACGGCGCTTTGTGGCGATGCTTTCTCATGAATTTTCTACCCCCTTGGCCGCAATAGACCGCACCGCCAATCTGCTGCAGGTGAAATATTCGTCATTATCGCAACAAGAAGCCGCGAGATTGGCCGATATCCGAGCTTCAGTGACCCATTTAACCTCGTTTGTGAATAGTTTCTTATTGTCGGAAGCGTTAGATCATAAGGCTCTAACGCCAAATCGCGAATTCTGCCCGGTAACACCATTTATGCTGGAGATCATCACCAGTCTGGGCGACGAAGCCAAAGCGCGGGTGGAGTTAACAGTAACACCGCCTGCGGGTGCATTTGAATTGGACAAAAAGCTTATCACTATCGCCATCTGCAACCTTGTTGCCAACGCACTGAAGTACTCTACTAAAGGAACAAAAGTCGGTCTTGCGGTTGCCATCACCGCCGATACACTTGACTTGCGCGTTAGCAATCAAACTACAGCGCTGAGCGAAGCAGAACTGGCTCTTCTGGGAACCCCTTATTTTAGGGCTAGCACCTCAGTTGAAACAAAAGGCGTAGGGCTTGGTTTTCATTTTTCTCGAGAAATCATAAGGGCGCATGGCGGCACCTTAACGCCTTTTAACTGTCTAAACGGCGAATTTACCGTCCAAGTATTACTACCGAAACTTGAATCGAATACGGAAAGCTAGCATTCAATCAATCAATCCTGCCACAACAACTTATAAATCCCCACGAAAATAACTACCAACACTACTGTCACCCAGCCCAGTCTATCCATATATTGACGTAATTTTGCTTCGAGTTTTTCGCCGCCTGCAGCAAGCAACATGGCCACCAGAAAAAACCGTGCGCCCCGGCCTATCATTGAAGCCAACACAAACGGCACAAACGCCATACTCAATGTACCGGCGGCAATGGTGAAAACCTTATAAGGAATCGGTGAAAAACCGGCCACAAACACCGCCCAAAAACCCCACTGTTCAAACCAGCTTTTTGCTATTAAGTAATTTCCCCAAAAATGGGTGGTCTGTAGCCACGGCGCAATGCTGTCAAACATAAAAAAGCCGATCAAATAACCCAGCATCCCGCCCAAGACTGAGGCCACCGTGGTCAATAGCGCAAAGCGCATGGCTTTATCGGGCTGGGACAAGGCCATCGGCGCCAGCATCACATCCGGCGGTATCGGAAAAAATGAGGATTCGGCAAAACTTAGCGCACACAAATATTTAGCCGCATGCCGGTGTTTAGACCACTGCAAGGCTTTGTCATACAACTTTTGAAACATGTTTATTTCCTTCCTGATAAAAAAGGCACAAAAACAACCGGCTCAAGCTTTTCAACGTCATAGCCGCTTTCTGTACGCGTGACTCTCTGTAATTGTTGTTTGTCGTCCTTGCCGATCGGAATCAGCATCACGCCGCCGACGGCCATTTGTTGCAACAACATTTCCGGTATTTCAGGCGGTGCGGCCGCCACTAAAATACCATCATACGGCGCATGCTCAGGCCAACCCCAGCCGCCATCACTGTGCAAATAACTGACATTCTTGAGCTTTAAATCCCAGAGACGATCTTTGGCTTTTTTCTGCAACGGCGCGATTCTTTCAACAGAATAGACATGATCGGCCAGCTGCGCCAAAATTGCGGTCTGATAACCGCAACCTGTGCCTATCTCCAACACGCAGGTTAATCGGGCCGATGCCGCCAACAGCAGTTCGGTCATTTTTGCGACAATATAAGGTTGGGAAATGGTCTGGTTGTAACCAATCGGCAGGGCGGTATCTTCATAAGCCCGATGCGCCAAGGCCTCATCCATAAAAATATGCCGGGGCGTATTGCGCATCACATCCAGAATTTTATGACTGCAAATACCCTGCTGTATTAACCGGTTGATCATCCGCTCACGGGTGCGCGCCGAGGTCATGCCTATTCCTTGCAGGCTTTGAATCATACATCACACTCCTTGGGCAGCCAGTCGTTTAAATCATTGATCCGCTCATACCGGGTCAAATCGACTTGCAACGGCGTCACCGACACGAAACCGGTATTGATGGCATAAAAATCAGTACCGGGACCGGCATCCTGTTCCGCTCCCGGCGGCCCGACCCAGTAAATAGTACGTCCACGGGGATCTTGACTCTTGATGACCGGCTCGGATTTATGCCGCTGTCCCAATCGGGTCGCCCGATAGCCTTTCAAATCCTTAATAGCGACATCCGGCACATTGACATTCAGAATGGTATCTTGCGGTAACGGCTTGTTAATCAATTGCTGCAACAACGTCACTGCGACATGCGCAGCGGTGTCAAAATGACTGGGATTACTGCCCACCAAGGAAATAGCGACAGCGGGCAAACCTAAAAAACGGCCTTCGGTTGCCGCAGCGACCGTACCGGAATACAGCACATCATCACCTAAATTGGAACCATGATTAATCCCGGCAAACACCATATCCGGCTCTTTTACCAGCAACCCGGTTATGGCCAAATGCACGCAATCGGTAGGGGTGCCATCAACTTTAATAAAGCCATTGTCCATGGCATACGCGCGTAACGGCATTTCCAGCGTTAAAGAATTACTCGCCGCACTGCGGTTTCTATCTGGAGCCACCACCGATATTTCGGCATGCAAGCTCAATGCTTTGGCCAATGCAACCAGACCTTCGGCCAGGTAGCCGTCGTCATTACTCAATAAAATATGCATTATCAATCGCTCTTAAGCCGATTAAGCTATAAAATCAATCATATTAGCAACAATACCCAACAAAATCAGCTTTCGTGGCAAAAAAAAACCTCACTTCCGAAGACAGTCATTTGTTTCGCCAATCTATCGGTAAAGTACACGCCGTGAACAGCGATAAAGTGCTGCTAACGCAGGGCAACAAACCCAAACCCTATCCAAAAACTCAGACCGTTAACGTGGACGAGCATTTAAGCGCCAAAACTGATTTTGCTATTGAAAAAGTCGGCATTGAAGACTCACTAAGCTTTACGGCACCGGGGCTACAGCATAATGTGCTAAAAAAACTGCGCAAAGGACATTTTGGGCTGGATGCCGAAATTGACCTGCACGGACTGAATAGCAACGATGCAAAGCGACAGTTGCTGCATTTCCTGCACGGCAGCGTAGAACAAGGCTGCCGCTGCGTACACATCGTCCATGGCAAAGGCTATCGTTCGGCCGATAACCATCCCGTACTCAAAAACAACCTCAACTTATGGCTGAGACAACACCAGGACGTTCAGGCCTTTTGTTCTACGCCGCCTAAAGACGGCGGGACCGGAGCGGTTTTTGTATTGTTGCAATTGTCTGAAAAATATAACGACTAATAATGCGGCGGCACTTCCTCAATGCTTTCGCCGCCGCCACTTTCGGCAGACAGACTTTTAATGCGTTCATTGAGTATGCCGCAAGTGGCTTCCAAACGGTCTATCTGCTGCTGCTGTTGCCCGACGATTTGGTTCAACGCTTGCAGCAAATCTTCCTGATAAGCCGCTTTTATTTCTAATTCGATTATTCGATCATCATTCATAAGGCGCCCTAAATTACTTTTGAAAACTGCTGTTGTTTTTGCGCCAGATATTTATCGAATACCATGCAGATATTGCGGATCAATAAACGGCCTGCGGATAATACGGTGACACCTTGCGCCGATAGGCTCAACAAGCCGTCGGCTTGCATCGGAGCCAAAGCTTGGAGTTCCCGCGCAAAATAATCGGCGAAGTTAATCGCAAATTGCTGTTCAATGACGGCAAAGCTCAAATCAAAATGGCAAATCAGTTGGGTAATCACCGCACGGCGTAGCTTGTCGTCGTCATCGAGTTCTACGCCTTTAAATACCGGCAGTTTTCCCTGATTGATCAGCCGGTCGTAGTCGTCCAGCGCTTTGACATTCTGGATATAGGCATCGCCTACCCTACCGATGGACGTAATCCCCAGGCCCACCAGGTCGCAATCCGAATGCGTAGAGTAGCCTTGAAAATTGCGATACAAATGCCCCTCGCGCTGCGCGACGGCAAGCTCGTCATCGGGTTTGGCGAAATGATCCATGCCGATATAGACATAACCGGCTTCGGTCAGCCGCTGTCCTACCATTTGCAAAATGGCCAGCTTCACCTCGGGCGTCGGTAGTTCGACATCGTTAATCTGGCGCTGGGTTTTA
Organism: Methylobacter sp.; assembly: GCA_030653985.1. Classification (GTDB taxonomy): domain Bacteria; phylum Pseudomonadota; class Gammaproteobacteria; order Methylococcales; family Methylomonadaceae; genus Methylobacter_A. The sequence goes on from JAURYJ010000086.1 coordinate 74,015, forward strand.
AAGCGTGTCGGCATGTGCGCGTAATTGAAGATCGAGAACCGATCCGGCGCTACTGCCAGAATTTTACCCAAGGTAAGAGTAAAAGACTCTACCGTTTGCAGCGGCAAGCCGTAAATCAAATCGATATTGGTCGAGCGAAAACCCTCGGCACGGGCGGCAGCTAAAACGCTGAAAGTCTGCTCTTCGCTTTGCAGGCGATTGACGGCTTTTTGTACCGCAGGATCAAAATCCTGCAAGCCTAAACTGACCCGGTTAAAGCCCAGTTCGCGCAGTTGTCTGATGGTCTGATCGTTGGTTTCTCGGGGATCGACTTCTATCGAATATTCGCCGTTGTCGTCATCCCGTAACTGAAAATGCTCGCGAGTCACGTCCATTAAGGTTTTCATTTGCTCGTAGCTTAAAAAAGTCGGCGTGCCGCCGCCCCAGTGCAATTGATTGACGACCCGGTTGGAATCGAACAAAGCGCCCTGCAGCGCAATTTCTTTGCACAGATTTTCCAGGTACGGCTCAGCATGTTTACGATTTTTGGTGACGATTTTATTGCAGGCGCAATAAAAGCAGACGGTATCGCAAAACGGGATATGAAAATACAGCGACAGCGGCCCGCCTGCGGCGTTCGATTTGGCGATATGCGCGCGATATTCCTGGTCGCCGAAACCTTCGTGCAACTCTAAGGCGGTAGGGTAAGAGGTATAACGCGGACCGGCCTTATCGTAACGGTTGATCAGGTCTACATCGAATTTTATCGATTGATCCATCATTTTATTGAACTGTTGACGACTATTTTTTTAAGGCTTTTATCCGCTAATGTTGCCTGCTCGATAACGCCGATCAAATCACCGGACTGTTGCATCGCATCGCCGGATTTGGAAATGCGCGCCAGCAGTTTAACCTGTTCGAAGTTTGATAACTTCATCGTTGGCATCATCGCCATCGCATCGGTTAACTCGACGGTTAGCGGCAAATCGGTAACCTGTTTACGCACGATAGCCAGCGGCATTTTTGGACCGGATAAGGCCTGAGCGTAAATAAAAACGGTGTCAGTTGGGCTCACCGATTTTTGCAATTCCGGCGCCAAACTCACCTGGATATTAATACTGACCGCATTAGCCAGTGGCGCAGGCGTTGCTTTGGCTTGCACTGGTTTTGATTCCGCCTGTGCCGCGCCTTCCGGTATTTGGGTTACCAGCTTAGCCAACAGAGCTTGTATTTCCTGCTGGGCTTCCGATCCCGGTGGTAACAAAGCTTCAAGTTTTTTCCACAAATCCATTGCTGCGGTAAAATCGCCTGCTTGCGCCTTTGCCATGCCGCCGAGCCATAAGCCGGTCAGGTTATCCGGCTCCATCGCCAAGGCTTTAAAAACTAATTCGGCAGGTTTTCCGTCCATTTGTTCGTCGTTGGCAAAGGCTAGGGCATCGGCGTAAAGCAGCATGATCTCCGGCTGATCGCCTAGCAATTTGTAAGCATGCCCAAAGGCGTCAACCGCTTTATCATTTTGCTGCAAGTATTTATAGGAGCGACCTAACATCGTCCAGCCCAGCGCATCATCCGGTTGTTTCTCGAGGCGCTCGGCCAATCCTGCAACCATTTTGGTCATTTGTTCCAGCTCTGGCGCTGCCGCTGTCTGTTCAACTTGGCTTAATGACTGATAGTTACCCAATGTCCAATAAAGCACGCCCGAGACTAAAGGGATTGCCAACATCAGCACCCACGCCATCCACCGGCCTTGGGAAGCGGCTGCCTTTACATGACTTTCGACTGCCATGGATGGCGGAAGTGTCGCAATCGGTAGGGAACCGATGCGACTTATGTCCAGATCATCGCTTAAAGCCTGTTCAAGTTCGGCCAATTGCTCCTCATAAAGCGCCTGACTCAATGCACCGTTTTGCAGCTGCTCTTTAAGTTCAGTCAGTCGTTGCCGAGCTATGGCGATATTGCGTTGATCCTGATCCGCTGCTGCAACCGGATGTTTTCGCCACAACGGCGGCAGTACAATCAGAAAAGCAGCTAAGGTCATTACGCTGACGATCAGCAAAAATAGCATATTCAAGAGGGGTCACCTTTTTCTAACAAGCTGCGGATTTTTGCCAATTTTTCAGCATTTTCGTTTCCATGTTCTGCGTGAGCAGGCATCGTTGCTTCAGCCTTTTTACGCCGCACAAATAAAAACACGATAACCAAACCGATCAATAAGAACGCGACCGGCCCTAGCCACAACACGCCGGTTTTAAGCTTAAACGGCGGATTGTATAACACAAAGTCACCGTATCGGTCGGTCATAAACTGGGCTATGTCCTGCTTTGATTTTCCCTGTTGCAACATTTCATACACTTGCCTGCGCAAATCTGCGGCCAGTTCTGCATTGGAGTCGGCGATGGTCTGATTTTGACAAACCAGACAGCGCAATTCCGACGTCAGGGTTTCGTAAGCTTCCTGTTGCTCCGGGTTGGCAAACTGCGGAGATACGCCAGCCGCATAAGCGCTGCCGGACAGCACCAGTAGGAGAATAATCAATAAATACTTCATGTTAATTTTCAGCTTGTAACGTGGCGATTAAAGGTAAAAATACTCGCTGTACATCGTCAGTGGTAACGGGTCCGGTGTGTTTGTAGCGGACTACGCCCTGTTTATCGATGACGAAAGTTTCCGGCACGCCGTAAACGCCCCAATCGATGCCGATGCGGCCATCCTGATCCATGATGCTGACATCGTAAGGATTGCCCAATTGCGCCAGCCAGCCTAAGGCCGCCTCCGGTTCGTCCTTGTAATTCAAGCCGACGATAATAGCGGTTTTTTGTCGGGCCAATTGGTTCAGTATCGGATGCTCGGAGCGGCACGAGGCACACCACGATGCCCAGACATTAAACAGCCAGACTTGGCCTTTTAAATCGGCTGGCGATAATTTTTCTTCGGTAGGTCGCATCGGTTCCCGACCGATTGCGACACTTCCGCCATCCCTGGCAGTCGTTTGCAACTTGGGCGCTGAAAATACCGGAGCCGGTTTGCCTATTAACGGCGACGGAATCTCACTGGGATTAAGGTTCAGTCCCAGCGCCAGAAACACCGCTAGCACGCTAAATAAGACTAAGGGGAGAATATATTTAAGCATCAATAGATTCATCGTTCGTTCCCTGTAAAGGCGACCGGGCGGTCTCCGCTACGGGTGGTATTTTATAGCGTCTGTCACAGGCCGCAATTAAGCCGCCCGCCGCCATGAACAAAGCGCCCAGCCAAATCCAGCGAATGAACGACTTGTAATAAACCCTCATGCTCCACGCGCCTTGATCGCCCAGCGGCTCGCCTATCGCCACAAACAAGTCCCTGAATAAACCGGCATCGATAGCCGCCTCGGTCATCGGCATTTTTTGCACCTGATAAACCCGTTTTTGCGGCTCCAGTTGGGCAACCTGTTTGCCTTCATAACTGACGGTGACAAAAGCCTGTTCAGCCATGTAGTTAGGCCCCGGGGTTTGCTTGACGCCGTGAAATTCAAAAATATAACCCGACATATCCAATTTATCACCAGGCGCCATACGCACATCTTTTTCGACGCTGTAAACTGAGGTCAGGGTAATGCCGACCACGAATACGGCAATGCCCAGATGCGCCACGGTCATGCCGTAAAAACCGGCCGGTACGGTGTGCAGTCGTTGCAGTGAAAATCCCTGCACCCCCATCCGGTCAACAAAAGACAGCGCAGTAATCGCAACCGTCCACAACGCCAAGGTTAAGCCCAATACTGCACCCCAGGAATAAAACGGCATAGCCAACGGAATCAGTAGTCCGCCCGCGACACAAGCCAAAACAATCCAGCGCACCCGCAAGGCAATCACGTTGATATTGTCTCTTTTCCAGCGCAACAGCATGCCTAAGCCCACCGCAATCGCCAGCGGTGCCATCAGCGGAATGAACACCGCGTTAAAATACGGCGGGCCGACTGAAATCTTGCCTAAACCCAACGCGTCAATGACTAAGGGATACAAGGTGCCCAGCAAGATACTGGAAGCGGTCACCACTAACAGCACATTGTTCAGCAATATCGCCGACTCTTTGGACACCAGTTCAAAGGTCGCGCTGCTTTTGACGTAAGGCGCTCTGATCGCATACAGCAATAATGACCCGCCGACCACGACCGCCAGGAAAATCAGGATGAACAGACCTCTTGCCGGATCGCTGGCAAACGCATGTACCGAGGTTAATACCCCGGAACGCACCAAAAATGTGCCGAGCAAGCTTAAGGAAAAGGCAAAAATCGCCAGCAATACCGTCCAGGTTTTAAATACGCCGCGTTTTTCGGTGGCCGCCAACGAATGAATCAGCGCGGTGCCAACCAGCCAGGGCATGAAGGAAGCGTTTTCGACAGGGTCCCAGAACCACCAGCCGCCCCAGCCCAGTTCGTAATAAGCCCACCAACTGCCCAAGGCAATGCCGATGGTTAAAAACATCCAGGCGATATTGGTCCAAGGTCTTGACCATCGCGCCCAGGCAGCATCCACCCGGCCTTCGAGCAACGCGGCAATGGCAAAAGCAAAGGCGACCGAAAAGCCGACATAGCCCATATACAGCATCGGCGGATGTATTGCCAAACCGGGATCTTGCAACAGCGGGTTTAAGTCTCGCCCTTCCAGAGGCGCCGGAAACACGCGTTCAAACGGATTGGAGGTCAACAATAAGAACAGGATAAAACCGATAGAGACCAGCCCCATCACCCCTAAAACGCGAGCGACGGTAGCCTCAGGAATAGCTTTGCTAAATTGTGCCACTAAAGCCGTCCACACCGCCAACACCAAGCCCCATAATAATAAGGAACCTTCATGCGCGCCCCAGACGCCGGAAACCAAATACAAAACCGGCAATGAGGTATTGGAGTTAGCGGCAATGTATTTGACCGAAAAATCATGGGTCAAAAAGCCATAGGTCAGGCAAGCGTAAGACACCACCATGAATAACAGTTGGCCATAAGCGGCGGGTCTGGCGACGCTGGTCCAGCCGGATATGGATCGGGAGGCGCCGATAATCGGCAGCATTCCTAAAACAACGGCCATGCACAAGGCCAGTATCAGCGAAAAATGCCCCAGTTCTGCAATCATTATTGTTGACCTGTAACGAGTGATGCTGGCTGATTTTTCAAACTGTCTTTCACTTCCGGCGGCATATAATTTTCATCATGTTTGGCTAACACTTCTTCGGCGATAAATACGCCCTGTGCATTTAACTTACCGTGCGCAACAATGCCCTGCCCTTCTCTGAACAAATCCGGCAGGATGCCGGTGTATTCAACCGTCACATCCTTGCTGTAATCGGTCAGTTTAAAACGCACCATCAAGCCGTCATTCGGTCTTTCTACGGAGCCTTTAATCACCATGCCGCCCAGGCGAAATAAAGTGTCTTGGGGCGCCTTGCCTTCGATAACGTCAGTGGTCGAAAAAAAGTACATCAAATTTTCATTAAAGGACTTCAGCGCGAATGCTGTAGCAAGCCCTGCGCCGATGACCATCAGGCCGATAAGCATTAAACGCTGTTTTCTGGCTGGTTTCATGATTTACTGCCGTTTTTGTTTGAGCGCCAGGGCGCGTAAAAACTGTCTGCGCTGCACCACTGGAATAATAATATTGGCCAGCAGCACGATTAAAGTCAGACCGTAAGACGTCCAGACATAAAAGCCATAGCCGCCCATGGCGAAAAATTCCTGCATCGTCATTACTTCGACTCCGAGACCATGTTCTTAACCCATTGCGCGTTGCGTTCGCGTAGTAACAATTCAGTACGCGCCCGCTGCAACATCGCAATCAGATAATAAAATTTAAACGATACCGCCATCAGCAACAGCGGTATTAACATGCTGACATGAATGGACGGTTTATCCATTTTGGTGACCGTCGGCCCTTGATGCAGCGTATTCCACCATTCAACCGAGTAATGAATGATCGGGATATTGACCACGCCGACCAGAGCCAAAATAGCGACAGCCCTGGATGCAATCCGCTTATCGTCTATCGCGCCGTAAAGTCCGATAACGCCAAGATACAAAAACAGCAATATCAATTCGGAGGTTAAGCGTGCATCCCAGACCCACCACGTCCCCCACATCGGCTTGCCCCACAAGGAACCGGTCACCAGTGCGATAAAGGTAAAGCTGGCACCGATCGGCGCACTGCTGATCGCCACTATCTCCGCCAGTTTGATCCGCCAAATCAAGCCTATGGCGCCGGCAACCGCCATGACCACATAAATAAACAACGACATCCAGGCGCTGGGCACATGGATATAGATAATACGATAGCTATCGCCCTGCTGATAATCGGCTGGCGCCAGATACAGCCCGCCGTATAGTCCGACGGCTGTTACCAGTAGAAAAATAACCACCAGCCACGGCATCAAGCGCCCGGTAAAAGCGTAAAAATGCGGCGGGGAGGCCATGCGGTGGAAGAAGCGAACGACGGGATCTGGAATTAAAAACATAGGCAATCAGAAAAAGGGTTTAAAACTAACATGCAGGAACGATCTGTTTTTAAGCTTTGCAGTATGAAGGAACCCAACTGCGTTCAAGCATATACTCAGGCAAGTCATTAAAATCAAAAGCGATGCCGTCTTTAATCATCTGCTCAACATTAAACAATTGCCCAACTTCAGGAATATCCTTAAAGAACAACGTATAGAACGGCTTAACCAGTGCTTTTGAAACTTTCATGCCTATCGGACCGATAAAATTTCTTCGCTGCCCGACATGCGCCACTTCATCAATGGTAATTTCATCGAGCAACTCTTTTAAACGGGCGCATACTTCCGGTTCATCAGCCAGCACGTCGTCAAACAGGGGATATAAATGACAATAAAAAGTCACCCCCATCAGCTCGGTTACAAAAGCAGGTGTGTCCATTAAAAAACCGGGTAACTTGGGAAACTGCTCGTAGATTTTTTCTTTAACCGGACCTAAAGGCACCCACTCCACGTTGTCCAAACCGCAAGTTTTGAGCATTTCATCAAACAGGCGCACATGGCAAAATTCTTCAGCCAGATGCACGCGACTAATTTTATCTTCCAGGGCATGTGAGTTGGCCATATCCGGCACCACATCCCATGCACCTTTAATACCGACCCATTCATGTCGGGCAAACTTGTACATCCCTGTCAGCATCAAAGTCATGCGATCCAGCGATTTAGGGTCATCTTGCATGTCGACATAATTACGATAAAAAGCGTCAGGATCAGCCAGCGGCTTCCGTAATTTAACCGGGTTGTCCTGAAAATGCTTCAGTCGATCGCGTTTTTTAGCTAAATCCTTGTCCTGTTCCAACAACTCCCCGCCATGCTGCTGGGTAAAATCCCAATAACTAGCAAAATTTTCTTTTCTTTGTTGCTCGGTAGCCGGCGAAAAAACAGACAAATATTTAGTTGATACCATCATCATTTATTCCTGAGCGTCAATATGATCGATTATTCTACGAGATATTATCAATGAATACTCATTTTTAATGCCGCCGCTACCGGCAAAGGCGCCAATACCAAAGCCATCAATAAAATGGCAATCAATATATTAATTTGCGCGTCAACCGGCAAGCCACTGCCGGCCATCTGCACCGCGTTACCGGCAAATATCAACACCGGAACATACAAGGGTAAAACCAGCAGCGACAAAATCATGCCGCCCCGACGCAGTCCTACGGTTAGCGCCACACCAACGGCTCCAATCAGACTTAACACTGGCGTTCCCAACAGTAAGGTCAGCAACAAGATTCCCAGAGAATGATTGGGCATGCCTAAAAAAACCGCCAGCAGCGGCGCTACAATCAGCAGCGGCAAGCCGGTCACTAGCCAGTGGGCGATAATCTTAGCCAGGACTAACACCGTGGTCGGGTGGGGGCTTAATAGCATCTGTTCCAGCGAACCGTCATCAAAATCCGAACGGAACAGATTGTCCAGGGACAGCATCGCCGCCAGCAATGCGGAAACCCAGATAATACCCGGCGCAATGGCTTGTAATAAATGCGGCTGCGCTCCAATGCCCAAAGGGAACAGGGTTATTACCAGGATGAAAAACAGCAGCGGATTGGCTATTTCGGATCGATGCCGCAAAGCCAAAACCAGATCACGCCGAATAACGGCAAAAAATGCACGGGATAGAGACATCAGGATAAATGAATACGCTGGACATCGACATCGGGCAAGTCTATGTCATGATGTGAAGTGAGGACAATCATGCCGCCGTTAGCGCAATGTTCGGTCATTAAGGTTTCGATCAGGGCAATACCCTGCCTGTCTAATGAGGTGAAAGGCTCATCCAGAATCCACAACACATTTTCGGTAATCAGCAATCGGGCTAACGACAGCCGTCTTTTCTGGCCCGCCGATAAAGCCTGAGCCAGAATATCATCATAACCTTGCAGATGAACTTTGCTTAAAGCCTGATGAATGGAATACCGACCGGAATGGCTTAAGGCTACCGACATCCTTAAGTTTTCCAATACGGTCAGTTCTTTTTTAATGCCGTCCAAATGGCCGACATAGGCCATTTGCGCATGAAACTGACTGTCTTTTACGTGGTCGCCGCACCAGTTAATTTGGCCGGAATCGGGTTCCCGGAATCCGCATAAAATACGCAATAACGACGTCTTACCGCTGCCGTTTTTGCCTTCCAGCAATAGAATCTGTCCTGAAACCAGTTCAAAAGCCAGTTCTTCGAATAACACCCGGTCATCGCGAATGCAGCTTAAACCGGTGCCTTCGAGAGAGTATGTCGATTTTGTTCGCATTGATCAAACAGCAACTAACCGCTGCCGCACAGTTTCATAAAGCAGCACACCGGTCGCTACCGACAAATTAAGGCTGTCTACCTGCCCCAGCATCGGCAACTTAACCAATATATCGCATTGCTCTTTGGTCAAGCGTCTTAAGCCTTTACCCTCAGCGCCTACGACCACAGCCAACGGCACGGTGAAATCGGTTTGATAGGCCGTTTGAGTGGCTTCTCCCGCCGCGCCCATGACCCAGATACCTTGGTCTTTAAGCCAACGCAAGGTTCTGGCCAAATTGGTCACCTGATAAACCGGCACCGTTTCAGCGGCGCCACTAGCTACTTTACAGACCGTCGGTGTAATTCCGGTGGCATTATCTTTGGTGATAATGACCCCGTGCACGCCGGTTGCGTCGGCAGTTCTAAGGCACGCGCCAAAATTATGCGGATCTTGGACATTATCCAATACCAGAAATAAAGGCGTCCCTGCCAGTGTTAACACTGCGTCCTTTAAATCCGTTTCCGATAACTCAGCCGGCATTTCAACTTCGATAACGATGCTTTGATGATTATTGCTATCGGCCAGTTTATCCAGCTTTTTCCGGTCGACTTTTTCCGGCTCTATGCCCAAATCCAATAAATCATCAATCAACTGCGTCAAACGTTTGTCTTGCCGTTGACTGTCAACCCAGGCTTTACCGATTTTTTTAGGGGAATAATCTAAAGCCGACTGTACCGAATGTATGCCGTATATTTTGCTTAATTTCATTTTTTACGACGTCTTTTTTTAGGTTTGGTATCCATCGCGGCTTGTTTTTCCGCCAGTTCAAAATCCATCTTCTTTTCATCCAGATCAACACGGACGACCCTGACATTGACACTATCGCCCAACCGGTAATTAATGCCGGTACGTTCGCCTCTTAATTGGTGACTGGTCGCATCGAAATGAAAATAATCCTGAGCCAGATTGCTGATATGAACCAAGCCTTCAACATAAATTTCAGCCAACTCGACAAAAAAACCAAACGAGGTGACCGCTGAAATAATGCCGGGGAATTCCTCACCAACCTTATCCATCATATATTCGCATTTGAGCCAGCTCACCACATCGCGCGTGGCATCATCGGCGCGGCGCTCATGGGCTGAACATTGTTCGCCCAACACCACCATATCGGGAACGCCATAGAAAAAGCTTTCCACCGGCTTGCCCTGCAAACAATGCCTGATTGCACGATGCACCAACAAATCGGGATAACGGCGAATAGGCGAGGTAAAATGCGCGTAAGCCTCCAGCGCCAGACCGAAATGGCCTTTTAACTCGGGACTGTAGACCGCCTGCGACATCGAACGCAACAAGACGGTCTGAATCAAATGCGCATCAGGCCTGTCTTTGATTGACTCCATCAGATGCATATAATCCAGCGGCGTTGGCTTATCTCCACCGCCTAAGCTCAAGCCCAGTTCACCAATAAAGGTTTTTAGATTAAGCAGCTTGTCGCTACTCGGACCTTCGTGTATCCGCAACAGCTTGGGTATCTTTTTACTATTTAAAAAACGCGCCGCCGCCATGTTCGCGGTAATCATAAATTCTTCGATCAATTTATGTGCATCGTTACGCACCACCGGCACTATTTTTTCAATTTTACGTTCTGCACCGAAAACAATCCGGGTTTCCTGCGTGTCGAAATCCATTGCGCCGCGCTGTTCTCGGCTCACCCGCATCACCTTGTACAGAGCGTATAGCTCCTGTAAATGCGGCATTACGGCTTTATATTTTTCGGCTAAGGCCTGCGCCGAGCCAGCTCCCGACTGGCTTTCGGCATACACACCATCCCTGGCGATATCGCCATCGACCAGCATTGCTGCGACTTCGTTGTAGGTCAACCGGGCATGAGAACTCATCACCGCGTCAAAAAAACGTGACCGGGAAACTTGGCCCTGTTGGTCTATGTAAAGCTCGCAGACCATACATAGGCGGTCCACATGGGGATTAAGCGAACACAAGCCATTGGACAAAATCTCCGGCAACATCGGTATGACCTGTTCAGGAAAATAGACCGACGTACTGCGTTTTTGAGCTTCCTTATCTAATTCCGAATTAATCTGCACATAATGCGAGACATCGGCAATCGCAACCAATAACTTCCAACCCTTAGGGGTTTTTTGGCAATAAACCGCATCGTCAAAATCACGGGCATCTTCCCCATCAATCGTGACCAAGGGAATGTCCCTTAAATCAACCCGGCCTTCTTTTGCCGACTCCGGCACATCCTTGCTAAGCGGTTTAATTGCTTCCAGCAATTCATCAGGCCATTGATTAGGCAGCTCATGGGAACGAATCGCCATTTCGATTTCCATTCCCGGCGCCATGTGTTCGCCCATGACCTCAACGATGCGCCCAATAGGCTGCCGAAGCTTAGTCGGCTGCTCAACGATTTCGGCGACGACAATCTGTCCTTGTTTTGCCTTGCCGGTGCCGCCTTTTTGAACCAGAATGGTTTGCGCTATATTTTTATTGTCCGGCACCACGTAAGTAAAACCGTCTTCCTTATAGAGGCGCCCGACAACATGGTGCGTATTTCTCTGAAGAATTTCAACAACAGCCCCTTCCCTGCGGCCTTTTTTATCGACCCCGGCAATACGTACCAGCGCCCGATCATTGTGCAGCAAAGGATTCATTTCCCGTGGCGATAAGAACAGGTCGTCTGAGCCATCATCCGGCTTAATAAAGCCAAATCCGTCCGCATGACCGATAATGCGCCCGGCGATTAAATCCTCATTATTAACCAGGCAATATTTCTTGCCCCGATTAAATAATAATTGCCCGTCCCTTTCCATTGCCCGCAAACGGCGGCGTAAAGCCTCTAGCTGATCTTCGGTTTCAAGGGTAAACGCTTCAGCGAGTTCTTCACGACGCAAGGGTTTTCCAGCATGCTCGATGAATTGAAGAATTAATTCGCGGCTGGGAATGGGATTCTCATATTTCTCAGCTTCACGCTGAGCGTATGGATCTTTTGTTGAATTAAAATCAACGTCTTTTTTAGACTTCAATGTCATTTAAATAATAAAATAAAAAAAGTGGATGCGATAAACATAATCTTAAGTATATAGGTTTAGTATATCGATTAGAATTGAAAGAGAAAAGTTTTTGGCCATTATGCAAAAAACTTTTTTCTCCACGGGTTTAAAGTAACGGCATCATGCCTAACTCACTTTAAGATAAAACGTCACACCTAATTGACAAAATCAAAATGGCTGGGTATAGTGCGCCCTCACTTTAGCTTTTACAGCTAGCCTCTGCCGAGGTGGTGAAATTGGTAGACACGCCAGCTTCAGGTGCTGGTGGGGGCAACCCCATGGAGGTTCAAGTCCTCTCCTCGGCACCATCAGTGATTACAAAAATATAGCAGTTCTTGCTAGACATCATTCCACACCTTTGATTCATCGGGAAAATTTCAAAAAACTGCCCGCAGTTTACAGGAAAAGCACTTTTCCGATACTATTATTATCACTGCCAATCAAGCCAGTCGGGCTTACAAAACCGTTAAAAAGCAACATCCCACTCCAGTTTTCATTTTACCGGATTTAACTTTTATAAAGTGAATCCGAAACCGCCATTGCCTATCTTTTCGGCAATTAACGGCAACAAAAGCCCGTCCACCGGCAATCTATTGCCACCTTGTCATGTCAATCTTATGCCAGCAATGAGCCAAAAATAAAATATCCTTACCATCACATTGATTATGGGCTATTTTTATAAATTGGCACATTCCTCGCTTTAGTTATTGCACAGCAACAGTCTCAATCCACGAGGAAGCGATCATGACCGGCAAATCAGCAAACTTAGCGGTTATCAACAATCACACTTTTGAAGCAACAAAAGCCGTTAACCTGCATAATTATGACATCAGCAGCGCCTTACAAACCACATTGAAATTTTCTGAGCTGATTGCAATTTTTTGTAGCAAAATCGCCAATAAGATTCCTCATAGCGCTTATGTTTATATTAATAAAGAATTCGATTTGGAAGTAAAAAGCGGCGTGTTTACCCGGAATTCCTGTAATTACGCACTTAAAGTTGAGCAACAACAACTGGGGGAATTAAAACTGATGAGCAACCATAGGTTCAGCGATGCCGACCTCCAGTTGCTGGAAGCGATGCTTTGCTGTTTGATTTATCCCTTGAGAAATGCAACCTTATTTCACCAAGCTTTAAAAATGGCTTATACCGATCCACTCACCCAAACCAACAACAGATCGTCATTTAATGATTGCATAAATAGGGAAATAAGTCTTGCTACGCGCAATGCCAAAAAATTATCACTCATTTTCTTTGACATCGATCATTTTAAAGCCATCAATGATACCTACGGTCACGATTGCGGCGACATTACCTTGGCTTCTAGTGCAAAATGGATTAAAGAAAGCCTAAGAGACAGTGATATTATTTTTCGTTATGGCGGCGAAGAATTCGTCATTTTATTAAGCGACACCGACACCAACGGTGCAAGATTGCTGGCAGAACGGATTCGCGCCTCAATTGAGCGGCACACCATAGCCTATGGCATGGACACCATCAAGATCACCGCAAGCCTTGGCGTTAGCACCTTAGGTGACAACGATACGCGCGAATCTTTCGTCAAACGCGCCGATGAAGCCATGTACACCGCCAAACACAACGGCAGAAACCAGGTTGTCTCGGCTAACTAAATCAACGGCAATGTCAGACTGCGCAACACGCATAAGCTTGACGCAAAACCCAATCGCCTGCTAACGCTTTCCAGATTTATAGGCTTTAAATTCGGGCTTATTGATGTATGCCGGTTTTTCACCTGGCATCCCCGCAAATTCAAACAGCAACTCCAGTTCTTTATCGGTCAACTCATAAAACGCACCGGCTTTCAAACGCTCCGGCAATACCACAGGCCCATAGCGCACCCGCATTAAGCGACTAACGATGACTTCCTGCGATTCCCACAAGCGCCTTACCAACCTGTTGCGACCTTCGGCAACGATAACGTTGTACCACTTATTGGCACCTTCACCGCCGAAAAATTTAATCTCGTCAAACTTGGCTTTGCCGTCTTCCAGCTCTACACCCTGCTTGAGTTTTACCAAGGTAGCAGCTGAAACTTCCCCCAAAATACGTACCGCATATTCACGCTCGACTTGCGTAGATGGATGCATTAATCGATTAGCCAGCTCACCATTATTGGTGACCAATAATAACCCCGACGTATTGATGTCCAGACGACCAACCGCTATCCAGCGACTAATAGCCAGTTTCGGTAATTGGGTAAACACCACTGGACGACCTTGCGGATCACGACGCGTAACCACTTCACCGACAGGTTTATGATAAAGCAGCACTTGAGTAGGCTGTTCGACAAACTTTTCCCAATGCACCACTCGATCATTGATCAGCAGGTGATCCCCGTCTTTCAAACGATCACCCAAACCAACAGGCTTACCATTAATCTTCATGCGCCCCTCGTCTATCCAACGCTCAATTTCGCGCCTTGAACCGACACCGCCGCGCGCCAGCACTTTCTGAATGCGCTCGCCATCGGCTGATTGACTCCGGGCAAAGCCCTTTTGCGCAGGAAGGGATTGCTTCGCAGGATTATTCGGTTGTTGTGCTGATCCTTGCGATGGTTTTAGTGGCCTGCCCGATAGTTTCGGCGCCTTGCGTTGCTTTACCTCCTGCGTCCTTGCAGTCTTCGGTGGTTTCTTGCTGTTCGATTGTTTTTTGATCTTCACTCTTTGCCTGCATAGGTTGTTGCTGTGTTTCTAACAAAGGATCATCTAATGATATGCCAAGCTCCTGAATCTCTTGCAATGTCGGCAGCTCACTTAATGATGTAATATTAAAATAATCCAAAAATTGTTTGGTCGTACCGTATAAAGCTGGTCTGCCCGGCACCTCTTTGTGCGCCACCACTCGAATCCACTCACGTTCAAGTAACGTATGAATGATGCTTGAACTGACGCCAACCCCTCGAATATCCTCAATATCGCCGCGTGTTGCCGGTTGACGATAGGCAATAATGGCCAGCGTTTCCAATAATGCTCGGGAATATTTTGGCGGCTTTTCTTCAAATAACCGCGATACCCAGCGCGATAGCTCCTTTCTCACCTGAAAACGATAACCGCTGGCTACCTGCTTTAGTTCAACCGGCCTGAAGCGGTAATCTTCTGTGACCGCATCAATTGCCGCCTGTATTTCCTGTATGTCCGGCTGCTCAATTTCAGGAAAAACCTGCTGCACCTGTTTACAGGTCATAGGACGATTTGCAGCAAATAAAATGGCTTCAACTACACGTTTAATTTCCACGTTAATTTCAGGTTGTTCAGTGATGGAAGGGGGTGACGTAGATTCAACTATTGGCTTTGGCTTGGGCTTGGGCTTCGTCGGCGAAGGTTTCGCTAAAGGCTTCGGCGGTTCTAACTCGGATTTCGGCAAAGGGTTCTGACTGGATAATATCGATGAGTCGTTCTTTGCTGAGTTCGAGTATGGCCAAAAACGAGACAACGACTCCGTGTCGACCTTCTTTTCGGCTAAATAGTTGCGAGAAAAGGAGACTATCCGCTCCGCTAAGGTTTTCCAAAATGGCTGACATGCGTTCACGGACAGATAAGGGCTCCTTGGTAATTTGATGATGACTGAGCTGCTCAACTCTTTTAAGTACATCCTGAAATGCCAGCAGCATTTCTTTTAACTGGATATCCGGTAAATTTTGTTCGACATTTTTTAGCGCCGAAACATCGACGCTGATTTCAAATATATCGCGTTCAATTCTAGGCAACTGATCAATTTCTTCAGCCGCATTTTTAATCAGCTCATATTCCTGCAACCGGCGAATTAAGGTTGCTCGCGGATCTTCCTCGTCCGCTTCAATATCCGACTGCCTGGGCAACAGCATCCTTGACTTGATTTCCGCCAGCAGCGCGGCCATCACCAGATATTCTGCGGCCAACTCCAGATTCAATACCCCCATTATCTGAATATAGGCGATATATTGATGGGTAATCTTGGCTATCGGGATGTTAACCACATCCAGATTCTGCCTGCGTATCAAATACAGCAATAAATCCAGTGGCCCTTCAAAGGTGTCCAGCAGCACTTCCAGCGCATCGGGAGGAATATAAAGATCGTCCGGCAGCTTATTAAACGGTGCGCCGTTAACCATCGCGAGGACTGGCGATGGCTCTAAAATTTCAGCCGTATTTTGATTCATCAGGGCTTCAAAATTTAAGCCGGGGCAAGTTCGGAGTACAGGCTTCACCTGTTGGCAAGCAAAGCTTGCACTCCACCTGTCGCAGCCTATTAACACGGCACTGTCTTAAGTCGGCAGCCAAAATCAGGGCAAAAAACAAGCTATAAACCGGCAATTGAAAAAAACACTTGCTGTGCAAAATACAAAGGATATTCCAAAATCAAATTTAAAACCCGCGTGTATAACAGCACCAATAAAATAATAAAGCCGAAGCGCTCCAGGCGATTATATTGCCACGCCCAATAACGCGGCAATATACCCGTCAAAATGCGGCTGCCGTCCAACGGCGGAATAGGCAATAAATTAAGCAATGCCAACACCAGATTAATAGAAATACCGGCAATCCCGGTATAAATCAGCGGCAAGGCAATAGCTTCTGATTGGGAATGTATCGCCACCCCTAACCGCGCTATTAATGCCCAAGCGACAGCCATCAACAAATTAGCAACAGGGCCGGCTAAAGCGACTATCGCCATATCGCGCAGTGGATTCTTAAAATTCCGCGCATCGACCGGCACCGGTTTTGCCCAGCCGAAAATAAAACCGGTGCCGGAGATTAATAGTAAACCGGGGATAATAATAGTTCCGAACATATCGACATGCTTGATCGGATTTAAGGTTAACCGACCCAACATCGCGGCGGTGTTATCGCCGTATTTTTTGGCTACCCAGCCATGCGCCACTTCATGCACAGTAATCGCAAAAATCACCGGCAATATCCAAACCACTATACGTTGCAGCAGCGTCAATTCATCCATCATAGTGACATCCTCATCAATCCAACATCGGTGCCAGACCCTTGCCCTGTCTGATAATCTCAGTGCCATTATCGGAAAATTCGATAATAGTCGTTTGTTCAAACTCGATAATACCACCGTCAATCACCAAATCCACTTCGCGTTCGAGCTTGTCCCTGATCTCATAAGGATCGGTCAAGGCCTCGTTCTCGCCCGGCAATATCAACGTAGAACTCAACAAGGGCTCACCCAGTTCCTGAACCAGCAATTGGGTAATAGGGTGATCGGGGATACGAATACCGATGGTTTTTTTCTTCGGGTGTTGCATCCGACGAGGCACTTCACGGGTAGCTTCTAAAATAAAAGTAAAAGCGCCGGGTGTTAATGCCTTAATCAAGCGATAAGCATCATTACTGATTTTGGTAAACATCGACACTTGAGCCAGATCAGTGCATACCAATGTAAAATTGTGTTTATCGTCCAACTGCCTGATACGACGGATTTTATCCATCGCCTGCTTATCGCCTATCAGACAGGCAATCGCATAAGAGGAGTCGGTCGGGTAAACAATAACGCCACCCTTACGGAGTATTTCCACGGCGCGATGAATCAAGCGCAGTTGCGGACTCTCCGGGTGTATTTCAAAAAATTGAGCCATTTATTAAGTGTTGAGCTGTGGGATTTGTGGCAATTATACCGTACATCCACCTAAGCTTGCAGTTGAAAAGATCAGGACAGCCTGATCGCTTTAGCCCATTTAAACCTCAGAGCTTGGCAGAATACCAAAAAGACATAGCTTCGGGACGCAAAGCCATGGAGATAGAGTGCTTTGATTTGCCGACACATGATGTAAAAGAGGCGCTGGATGTCGAACTTGCAGAAGCCGGAATAAATCTGCGTGGACGGAATGCTGGACACACCGCAAACGACTTCAGTGCTGCACAAAGCGGCGATGAAAGCACTGATGAACATGCAGCCAACCTGCTATATGGCCGATACTGAACTTTATGACCTGATAGCCGTAAAGATGGTGAATATTTCGCTGAAATACGGCACGTCGCTGAATCGGCCAAGGCCTACTGGAAATTTTTCGATATTGATTAACAGTTATGTACTACTCAAATGGGTTATCAATGCCTGCAATTCGGACTTTGCTGATGCTTGATGCGTATGAATCGCATAAACCTGACGGCTGATTTCAGGCTCGTACAGATAGCGATAACTGATATCGGCTGCCTGTTTGGACAGGGTATATTCAGGCATTAATGCTACACCGATACCAGCCTTAACCATCTGCAAAATCCATTCTTCGCTGTTACTGCGGTAAGCGGCATAAAGATTAATTTCCTGTTTTTGACAAATGCATTTCAGATCCTCTCTTAATTCACAGTTTAATCGGTCTAAATAAGGCTCTGACTGTATCGCTTTCAGGTCGATTTTTTGCAATTGATTAAAGCGATGGCTAGTGCTGAATGCCACCACATAGCGCTCTTCGTAAAGCAAGGTCGATTGATACGGTGGTGGTGGTGGTGGTGCTGGTGCGTGTGCCGGGGCGCTGACCACCAAATCCAGTAATCCAGAATCCAGTTGCTTCAATAACTCCGCTTCGCTATCGACGATTAATTCCAATTCGATATTCGGGTATTCTTGCTGATACCAGGCAAGACAAGGGCTTAGGCGTTGCGCGCCTATCGTGGTCATCAGGCCGATGCGCAAGGGAATGGTGTTTAACCGGGTAAAACGAATCGCTTCGGCTTTGGTTGCCTGTAAGTCTTTATAAATCTTGCGCAGATTAGTTTCAACCATACGACCTAACGGCGTTAACTGACAGCCGGAGCGAGTCCGCGTAAACAATGCCCCGCCCATTTCCTCTTCCAGTTTTTTTATCGCCTGTGTCAAAGACGGTTGCGAGACATAAGTGAGTTGCGCCGCGTGCGTGATGGTGCCCTGATCGCAGACTGCCAAAAAATAGCGGATTTGCTGCATTTCCATGAGAGCTGCCCCTGATATAGAAAAAACCTATTGTTCCATAGAAAGTCAGTATTATCCAAATGCTTAACTTTCAATATACGATTACCTGTCTTTTAGAAAATCCATATGAGAAAGCTATGAAAGCAGCAAAACTGATTGTAATGTATCCAACGCCTGCCGATGTCGAAATATTTGAACAACGCTATGCGCAGGAGCATGTACCGATGGCGGTAGAAAAACTGGCCGGAAAAACCCGCTTTGTCGCATCGCTGATCACGAGCAGCGTAGGTCAGGAACAAGCGCCGTTCCATCGCATTGCCGAAGTTTATTTTCCGTCTATGCAGGATTTGGAGGCTTGTTTAAATTCTCCCGGAGGACAGGAAACCGCTCAACATGCCGTTGATATTTCGACCGGTGGTGCGCCGTTATTTTTAATCGCAGAAGTTGAAAGTTTTGATTTTTAATACGCCGTCAAATCCGGATATTAATACCTTATCCTGCATGCTGGAAAAATTCCCGTACCGGAGGGTGCGTTGATAACTCTGCTTTCAAAGTTAAAGAGAGGTTTTGAACATGAAAAAGAACATGCTGTTGCCCGCATTAATTAATACGATAGCCTGCGGTTGTCGTGCTTTAGGTTTATTCGGGTTATTGACCGTCGCTTTGCCGTCAGCCGTCTATGCGCATCGCGGGGCAAGCAATGAAGTCGATGCCTGCAATATCCTGGTGGGGCATGAGCGGGTACACTTTACCGCTTATACGCCGGCATTGAGCAATGACAAAGAGTATTGCCAGACGATTCCGCACCTGGGTTCCACCAATCTCGTATTCGATTATGAAGGCAAAAGCCTGCGTAATTTAACCGTCGAATTTGAAGTCACCAAAGAACCGGAAGGTACACGGGTTTTCTATCTGGAACCGACGAAAGTAAAATCGGGCACCGTGAATGGCGTGGTTGATTTCAGTAAATTCGGTGCAGGTAATTATCTGGCCCATGTCGCGATAGTGCATAAAGACAAAAGCATCGATAGCCATATTCCGCTTTCGATCGGTCTTGGACCAGAAGCTTCAGACAATTTGCCGATAAAATCTCTATTCGTCGTGTCGCTTATCGCAGCAGTTGTTTACTTAATGAAACGCGCCGCCGGCAAACAGTCAGCGAGGCCATCCGATGTTTGAAGACTATCTGGATAAACTAAAAACGGCTACGCCTTTCTGGAGCACCGTTTTTAAATTACTGTTCCTGCTGCCTATTTTGATAATGCTGATAGTTTTTTTTAGCGAAGATAATGACGAGCACGCTCAAATAGGCAGCGCGTCTTATGGCGCACAAAGCGCTAATCAGCAATGCGCTGCCGGTACGCGCAACGGAGAATCAGGTGCCCTCAATGGCGAATCAACGCTTGAAGGCATTAAATACAATGTACGCACGCCGTTGAATTATGATCCCACTATCGCCCATCCGTTGCTGATGGTCTTTTCTCCAGCCGGTTCAAACCGGGCAAAGACCGAGAAAACCACGGCACTTACGCTGAAAGCGACAACCGCCGGATTTATAATTGCTTATGCAGATCATCCTGATTTATCGCCTACTTCTACTATCGAATTGGGGACTATTCCCGGCTTGATGGCTAAGCAATGGTGTATTGATGAAAAACGCGTTTTTCTTACGGGCCATTCCGACGGTGGCACTGCTGCAATGGCCTTGGCGTTTATGGCAGGCACCAAACAGATTCCCAAAGCAATTGCACCCAGCGCCGCAGGAATCGATTATCAGGATTTACGTGATCACAAATGTCCGGAGCCGATTCCCGTGATGATCATGCACAGCGCGAACGATCACTTGTTCCCGAAGTACGGTCAGCAGACTTCCGGCTGGTGGGCGGCGTGCAATCAATGTGAGCCTATACCTGAAAAGATTGGCAATGGCTGTATGGCATATTCCGGTTGCGCTAAAGGTGTAAAAACCTGGTATTGCGAAGGCGATAAACTCCATGCACAGTGGCCCGGCATTAATGATACCTTGCTGGAATTTTTGGTTTCGGTGGGTCGTTAATCGTCACGATCTCAGTGTCTGGATGAAGTTTTGACGATTATGGCGCTACCGACATGACGGCTTGATGCTTTTACCTCTAACCAAGACACAAGATTAAAAACCTTCAGGCATAAAAAAACCGACTCAATGGTCGGCTTTTTTTAAGGATATTCATGGTACCCAGAGGCGAAATCGAACCGTCGACACGAGGATTTTCAGTCCGGCGACCAAGCAAAGTTTGTTAAAAAAATATCAGATAATAGTTAAAAAGTAGTAAAAAATGTAAAAGTACAAAGTTAAACAATCCCATTCCCTAACTTAAATAGGGAATGGGATTGTTTTATTAATGCCATACTCAGTTGATCATGCAATAAGATCTATTTTTCCGTTGTTGTTAATACCGCCCCATATTCTCAACCCTAAACACCTGATCCGGTTCTATTTTTCGAGTAGATTCGATATAACGCATCATCCAGAACCGGTCATCCTCTTGCTGCATTAACAGCGGGACGACGAGTATTTTCATCGGTTAAGGATTTCTTCCAAGTTGTTGCTCTAATAATACAGAGTGAAGTACATCAATCGCGGAAGGCGTATTCGAATGTTTGTGAGGACAAAACTTCCCTAAAATTTCCCGATCGCATTCAGCTACCCGAGTCTGATAGCATAAAACACAGCGATTTAACCGACGCTGATAACGGCAATAAGCACGCATTACGAGGTGGTCAAGACGATCAAACTGTTCTATGCCTCGCGTGTGTTGCTCAACCTGTAATGCAGCATAAAGACGTCTCGCTTGGTTTATTAAGATGTCATTATCCATTTAGGACGTTTCACAGATTTCTTACGTCTAGGCAGCCTACCACAACTAACCATGCCTGTTTATTACAGCTCTATGACATGATGTACATCAATTAACCTTACGTACAGGAAATAACCCGGACACTGAACTAAAAACCTTCGAGCATAAAAAAGCCGACCCATGGGTCGGCTTTTTTAAAGATATTCATGGTGCCCAGGGGCGGAATCGAACCGTCGACACGAGGATTTTCAGTCCTCTGCTCTACCGACTGAGCTACCTGGGCATTTTGAGGTGTTGCTAATTTTTTGCAGTGGTGCCCAGGGGCGGAATCGAACCGTCGACACGAGGATTTTCAGTCCTCTGCTCTACCGACTGAGCTACCTGGGCGGAACTACAAAAGAGCGCCATTAGACTCGATTATCTGCCGCCAGTCAATACCTAATGTTTTTTATTGAGGCGGACTTTGATCTGTCGCCGGATTATCTGTTCTGAATAAGTTAAGAATAAAACCGAATACCCGTTTCACGCCTACCCATATTTTCGGCAGCAGCCAGATCATCAACACGATAAATCCCGCCAACGCGATTAAAAACAATACCGGATGATTAATGCACGCCCAGACGCCGGTGATGACCACGACATCCTCGCTGATCGATGCCGCCCAGTTACTAAAGGGTTCCGGCGAGGCGTTAATCATCACCCGGCTCCCTGCCTTAGTCGCGTGCGACCCTGCCGCCAGGCTACCGCCCATGATGGCTGCGGCCAATTCAACGGCGGGATTCAAATCGCCAATCGCTCCGGCCGCCAGCATCGCTCCTGCCGGAATGCGGATAAAGGTGTGGATGGCATCCCAGCCGGTATCTATGCCCGGCGTTTTATCGGCAAAAAACTCGACACAATACATCAGTCCCGCCGCACCCATGACCATCGGGTTAGCGACTATTTGCAAATCCGGCGGCAGATCGATATTGCCGGTATTGGCAAGATAACCCAGCGTGAACAGTGTCGCGTATAGATTTATGCCGCTAGCCCACGCCAGCCCCATTGATAATGCCAGGGTTGTTGTTATTTGGTCCAGTGCGTCCATTTAGAATGCCTCTCTTTTCATTATTTTGCCCAGCGTAGCATATTTTTCTGAACCTGAACTAAATCGAACTTGCTACATTAATAATGTCCCTGCCCTCATTTTTTCGCACATTTAAATTCATACCATGTAAAATTGGTTTCATCTATTTGGTAATTTTAGGATATTAAAGTGTTTAGAGGAACAACAATACTTTCTGTTCGCCGGGGCGACAAAGTTGTGATCGGCGGCGATGGCCAGGTCACATTGGGCAATACGGTGATGAAAGGCAATGCCCGCAAGGTGCGCCGTTTATATCACGATAAAGTTATCGCCGGTTTTGCCGGAGCAACGGCGGACGCATTCACTTTATTTGAGCATTTTGAAGGCAAGCTGGAAAAACACCGGGGCAACTTAACCCGTGCCGCCGTAGAAATGGCTAAAGACTGGCGTACCGACCGCGCTTTGCGCAAACTGGAAGCATTGCTGACCATTGCCGATTCAAAAACCTCGTTGATTATTTCAGGTACCGGCGATGTGATCGAACCTGAATTCGATTTAATGGCGATAGGCTCCGGCGGGGCTTTTGCCCAAGCTGCTGCCCGTGCATTGCTGGAAAACACCAATCTTAGCGCCCGCGAAATCGTCGAACGGTCCTTGAATATAGCCGCTGACATTTGCATTTATACCAACCACAACTTGCGTATAGAAGAACTCGACGCTGAACCTAACGAGTAAACACCATGACTCAATTGACTCCAAAAGAAATTGTAAGCGAACTGGACAAGCATATTGTTGGTCAAGCCAATGCCAAGCGTTCCGTCGCGATCGCACTACGCGACCGCTGGCGCCGTCAACAGGTTGACCCTGCTCTGCGTGAAGAAATCACCCCTAAAAATATTTTAATGATCGGCCCTACCGGCGTCGGCAAGACGGAAATTGCCCGTCGTCTGGCGCGTCTGGCCAATGCGCCCTTCATTAAAATTGAAGCCACCAAATTTACCGAAGTCGGCTACGTCGGCCGTGATGTCGATTCTATTATCCGCGATTTGGTCGATACCGCTGTCAAACTGACCCGCACGACGGAGATGGACAAGGTTGAAAACAAGGCTTTCGATGCCGCCGAAGACAGAGTCCTGGATATTCTGTTGCCCCGAGCGAATGGCGGCATGCTATCCGACACCGAAGAAGCGACCCGGCAAAAAATGCGCAAGAAATTACGCGAGGGCGACTTGGATGACAAGGAAATTGAGATTGACGTGCATCTGGCACCGGTGGGCGTTGAAATCATGGCACCTCCCGGCATGGAAGAAATGACCAGCCAGCTGCAAGGCATGTTTCAAAATTTGGGCTCGGGCAAAACCCGCTCCCGCAAAATGAAAATCAACAAAGCCCTGAAAGTCCTACAGGATGAAGAAGCCGCCAAACTGGTTAATGAAGATGACATTCGCTTGCGCGCGGTGGAATCTGTCGAGCAAAACGGCATCGTGTTTCTGGACGAAATCGACAAGATCTGCAAACGTTCTGAAGTGGGTGGCGGTGAAGTCTCCCGCGAGGGCGTACAACGCGACTTGTTACCGTTGGTTGAAGGCACTACCGTCAGCACCAAATACGGCGCGATTAAAACCGACCATATTTTGTTTATCGCCTCGGGCGCATTCCATTTGTCCAAACCCTCGGACTTAATCCCCGAACTGCAAGGCCGATTCCCTATTCGCGTTGAACTGGACGCACTTTCAGCCGATGATTTTGTGCGTATTCTGACCGAACCTGATGCGTCATTAACCGAGCAATATATTGCGTTATTGGCCACCGAAGGCGTATCGCTGTCGTTTTCTACTGACGGCATCAAGCGCATTGCAGAATTTGGTTGGCAGGTGAATGAAACGACCGAAAATATCGGTGCCAGAAGATTGCACACTGTTCTGGAGCGGTTACTCGAAGACATCTCCTTTAACGCCCCTGATCTTAGTGGAAAAGCTATTCTTATCGATGCGGCTTATGTTGACGACCATTTAGCCGAGTTTGTAGAAGATGAGGATTTGAGTCGTTATATTTTATGATTTTACTCAACCCTGCCACTGTTACGAATGGGATCTCACTATGCACATTAATTACAAGCTAAACACCAATGATCTTGACACCAATTTTTTGGAATCAGTCAAACTCATGTTTAAAGATAAAGAGATTAATATTTCAATTGTTGATACAGAAAACGATGAAGATTTTGCGTTGGGTAAGGCGATAGAAGAAGGGCTTTTAAGCGAATCTGTCTCCAGAGAAGAGCTTGATAAAGTTTTATATGCGGATTGAGACAAAGGCCCGCTTCGTTAAGGATTTGAAAGCTGTCCCTAAAGATTTGAGGGGGAAAATTGCTACCCTCATTTGCGCAATGGAACAGGCATCCAATCTTTCGAATTTAACGGGTATCAAAAAACTAAAAGGTTATCAAAATTTTTATCGCATTCAAGTTGGCGCTTATCGATTAGGTTTTGTATTAGAAGAAAATACCATTGTGCTTGTTCGGTTTCTGCACAGAAAAGAAATTTATCGATTTTTTCCATAACACTGGATCTACGAACCTACATGCGTCTAACTGCAAAACCTACCAACAGCCACCCAACTGAAATCAAGCTGCATCAGGTTTCCAACATCATTGAAATCAGTTTTGATGACGGCAGTGTATTTAAGTTGCCCTGTGAATATTTGCGCGTCTACACACCTTCGGCAGAAGCGGTAGGTCACGCACCTGGACAGGAAGTCCTACAAGTCGGCAAGGAAGATATCACCATTAAGGAAATTAAACCGATAGGCAATTATGCGATAGCTCCGGTCTTTAGCGACGGCCATAACAGCGGCATTTATACCTGGGATTTCCTGTATAAATTGGGTGCCGAATATCAAACTTTATGGGCTAATTATCTGCATAAACTGGATGCTGCCGGACATAAACGCAAACAACCGCTACAAAACTAACTTTATTATCGCCACGCAACGTTAGAATGTTGCAGAATGTATTCCCACGCAGAGCATCACTGCCATTAAGTTAAGAATTAAATCTATTGTGGGCGCGAATTTATTCGCGCGGTAGACGTTAAAAAGCGCGAATAAATTCGCGCCCACAATATTCAACCGAAACGATTTTTGGCTTAACTTAATAGCCGTGACGCAGAGCGTGGGAATGCTCACTTACAGGTACAACCATGACTAACACCACTCATTTCGGCTTTAAACAAGTCGCCACAGAAGACAAAGTCAATCTGGTGCGCGGCGTATTCGATTCCGTTGCCGGACAATACGACATCATGAATGATCTGATGTCGCTGGGTATCCACCGCATCTGGAAACGTGTTGCCGTGCAGCTGAGTAATGTGCGCAAAGGCGAGCAAGTGCTTGATCTGGCCGGCGGCACCGGTGATTTAACCACGTTATTCGAAAAACGCGTCGGCCCGGAAGGCCAAATAGTGTTAGCCGATATTAATTCGGAAATGCTGCGCACCGGGCGTGACCGGCTGATCGACAGAGGCCTGGTCGGCAATATCCGCTATGCGCAAGTCAACGCAGAATGTCTGCCTTTTGAAGACAATACTTTCGATTGTGTCTGCATTGCCTTCGGCTTGCGTAACGTCACCGACAAAGATGCCGCGCTGCGCTCCATGCATCGTGTTCTTAAGCCAGGCGGCCGCGTTATCGTGCTGGAATTTTCGCATCCGGTCGATAAAATCACCGAAAAAGTCTACGATTTTTATTCGTTCAAGCTGCTGCCCAAGATCGGCAAATTTGTCGCCAAAGATGAAGACAGCTATCGTTATCTTGCCGAATCGATACGCATGCATCCCAAGCAGGATGAACTGAAAAACATGATGGAAAACGCAGGCCTTGAACGTTGCGAATATTTCAACATGTCACAAGGTATCGTCGCCGTTCACAGAGGTTATAAAATCTAGTATGCCCATCAAACCCTTGCTGATTGGCGTGCTGGAAGCGGCGCTGAATCAATATCTTGCCTTGGATCAGGACAGCGGCTATTTTTTAACGCCGCTGGCCGGTAAAGTCATCGCCGTGACCGTGTTGCCGTTTGATGAAACCATTTACCTGTGCCCCACTACTGACTCCATTCAGTGCCTGGATCAGTTCCCTGAGCCAGCGGACACCCATTTGACCGGTTCAATTTGGGCGCTGGGTTTGATGGGACTTAGCTCTACGCCGATGCGTTCTGTTTTTTCAGGCGAGGTGAAAATCGAAGGCGATATGCAAACCGGCCGCAAATTTCAGGCGTTGTTCGCCAAACTGGACATTGATCTGGAAGAAAAACTGTCGCAATTTACCGGCGATATTATCGCGCACAATGTGGCTAATTTTTTCCGTGCAGGTCAAAGTTGGAGCAAAGATTCTCTGGAAACCTTCAGGTTGAATGCCGCAGAATTTTTGCAGGAAGAAACCCGCGATTTGCCGTCAGCGCCTGAGGTGGATATTTATTTTGCCCAGGTTGATGAATTACGTAGCGACTTTGACCGATTGCAAAGCAAGATTGAGCGACTGGAAAATATTTTAGGCGCACAGCACAAGGCACAAGATTAAAAAAGCCCGCATCATTCCCACACTTCGGCATGATAACGCATGCGTGAGCGCGAATTTATTCGCGCTGTAGATGAAGAAACGCGAATAAATTCGCGCCCACCTAAAAATGACAATGATACAAATCGTGGGAACGGTGCTATAAAACATAGCTTTAATGGTGGGCACAAAAGCATCACCCTACAAATAAAGGTAACTCGTGATCCACCCTAAATTATTATTGCGCCTGATCCATATTAACTGGGTTCTGGTCTTTCACGGCCTGGACGAAATCGTTTTAAAAACGCATTTATTCCGACCCATTCGTTATTTAGCGGTTTTCTCTCCCAATTACTGGCTCAAACGCCAACAGGAACCGCGTGGCGTCAGAATCCGGCGCGCACTGGAAGATTTGGGACCTATTTATGTCAAATTCGGCCAAGCCTTGTCTACGCGCAAAGATTTGCTGCCCGATGACATCGCCGACGAACTGGTCAAACTACAAGACAGAGTCCCGCCCTTTGCCAATGAAATTGCCCGCAGTATTATTGAAAAAGAGCTCGGCATGTCAATCAGCGAGGCGTTCGCCGAATTCGATGCCGAACCGCTGGCCTCGGCATCCGTCGCACAGGTTCATACCGCCGTTCTTCACAGCGGCGAAAGTGTCGTCGTTAAAGTGCTGCGTCCCGACATAGAAAGCCGTATACGCTCGGACATAGGTCTGCTTTATGAACTGGCGCGTTTTGCCGAACGCTTCTGGGCCGACGCAAGACGGTTACGCCCTGTTGATGTCGTTGCCGAATTCGAAAGAACCACGCTCGATGAACTCGATCTGGTCAGGGAAGCCGCCAATGCCGCCAAATTGCGCCGTAACTTCGAAAACTCCGACATCATCTACATCCCGGAAATCCACTGGCCGTTGACGCGCCAGAAAGTGATGGTTATGGAACGGATTCACGGCATACCGGTAGGCAATATTGATGAGCTTAGGGCGGGCGGCGCCGATTTCAAACTGCTTGCCGAACGCGGCGTGGAAATCTTTTTTACCCAGGTATTCAGGGATAACTTTTTTCATGCCGACATGCATCCAGGCAATATTTTCGTCGATTTGCCGGCCAAATACATCGCTGTCGATTTCGGCATCGTCGGCACCTTGTCATTGTCGGATCAGCACTATCTGGCGGAAAATTTTCTGGCTTTTTTCAATCGCGATTATCGCAAAGTCGCCGAAATGCATGTTGAATCCGGCTGGGTTTCCGGGTCGACCCGAATTGAAGAGTTTGAATCGGCGATACGCAGCGTTTGCGAGCCGATCTTTGAAAAACCGCTGAAAGACATTTCTTTCGGCCAATTGCTGCTGCGCTTATTCCAGACTGCGCGGCGTTTTGATATGCACGTTCAGCCGCAACTGGTGTTGCTGCAAAAAACCCTGCTCAATATCGAGGGCTTGGGGCGACAGCTTTATCCCGATCTGGACTTATGGCAAACCGCCAAACCTTTTCTTGAAAAATGGTTTCATGAACGCGTCGGCCCCAAAGCCAAAATAGACAAGCTCATCAAGCAGTTTCCCGACTTTGCCGAGCAATTCCCTGAAATCCCTTCGTTAATTTATAAAGCGCTGGACAATGCCGCTCACGCAAAGCAACATGCAGAAACGCAAAACAGGGAATTGATGCTGTTACGCCAACAAATGGACAGCAATCACCGCAAAACGGTCTGGGCGATGCTGGTCAGCGCGGCGGTCATCAGTGCGGCGCTATTGTTTCAATAAAGTACGGACGCATTGCACAAATCCCAAGTATCAACTTAAAGTATAAAACCACGAAGGTCACGGAGCACACGAAGTTTTTTCTTCGTGTCCTCCGTGATGCATAATGACTACGTTTTTTTCATACATAAATTAAGGTAGGTGCAAAATGGTAACTCTGGAAACCCCCATCTGTGATTTCGGCAAAAAAGCGATCGATTTTGAATTACCCGGCGTTGACGGGCGTACTTGGTCTCTGCAACAGTGCATGGGCAAAAATGGCCTGCTGGTAATGTTTATCTGCAATCATTGCCCCTATGTCAAAGCCGTGCAGGATCGGATTGTCAGGGATGCGCGCGAACTTAAAGCGCTGGGCGTAGAATCGGTGGCAATCATGTCCAACGATACCGCTGAATACCCCGCCGATTCATTCGACAACATGAAGCTTATGTCCGAACAGCTGAACTTTAGCTTCCCTTACTTGCTGGACAAAACACAAGAAATCGCCAAGGCTTACGGCGCTATCTGTACACCGGACTTTTTTGGCTATAATGCCGACTACGAACTGCAATACCGGGGACGACTCGATGCCAGTCGCAAGGAAACCGCACCGGAAGGCAGCAAGCGGGAATTGTTCGAGGCGATGAAACTGATTGCCGAAACCGGCCACGGCCCGAAAGAACAAATGAACAGTATCGGCTGTTCGATCAAATGGAAACAGGATTAACTCTAAATTCAACATTTTAACCCACACTATGAGAGCGTAATATGTCAATTAAGAAAATGGTAGATTTGGACTTGGCAGGCAAACGGGTATTAATCCGTCAGGATCTGAACGTACCGGTAAAAAACGGCCAAGTGACCAGCGATATTCGTATCCAGGCCAGCGTCCCCACTATTGAAAAAGCCTTGGCTGCAGGCGCTGCGGTCATGGTCATGTCGCATCTGGGTCGCCCTGTTGAAGGTCAATACGACGACGAGTCTTCGTTGAAGCCGGTCGCCGAACGCCTGTCCAGCTTATTGGGCAAGCCGGTCAGACTGGAAAAAGACTGGATCGACGGCATCACTATAGCGCCGGGCGAAGTTGTGCTCTGCGAAAACGTGCGTTTTAATATCGGCGAAGAAAAAAATGACGACACGCTGGGCAAAAAAATGGCGGCTCTGTGCGATATATTTGTCATGGATGCTTTCGGTACCGCGCACAGAGCGCAGTCTTCAACCCACAGCGTAGCCAAATTTGCACCGATTGCTTGCGCCGGGCCCTTGTTAGCCAGCGAACTGGACGCACTGGGCAAAGCCCTGGAAACACCGGCCAAACCCTTGGTCGCCATTGTCGGCGGATCTAAAGTGTCGACCAAATTAACGGTATTAAAATCCCTGTCGGAAAAAGTCGATCAGTTAATTGTCGGCGGCGGTATCGCCAACACTTTTATTGCGGCTGCAGGCTATCCGGTCGGCAAATCGCTCTACGAAGCCGATCTGCTGGATGAAGCCAGACGACTGATTGCAGCAGCCAAAAGCAACGGCTCTGACATTCCGATCCCTGTCGACGTGGTTTGCGCTAAAGAATTTTCAGAAACCGCCGTCGCTACGGTTAAAAAAGTGGCCGATGTCGAAGACGATGATTTGATTCTGGATATAGGTCCCGATACCGCAAAGCAGTATGCCGAGATCATAAAAACCGCCGGCACCATCGTCTGGAACGGCCCGGTAGGCGTCTTTGAAATCGACCAGTTCGGTAACGGCACTAAATCATTGGCGACAGCGATTGCCGAAAGCAAAGCTTTTTCGATTGCAGGCGGCGGCGATACCTTGGCAGCCATCGACAAATATGGCATTAATGATGACGTGTCTTACACCTCGACCGGCGGTGGCGCATTCCTTGAATTTCTTGAAGGTAAAGAACTTCCCGCTGTTTCTGTGTTAAAATCACGATCATAAGGAAGGCGAAAGACACCGGGTAAAAGACAAAAAGTCTCTTGCACGGTGTCTTTTGCCTTTTGCCTTTCGTCGTTACCCCACTAAATCAGGATTAAAAATGGCCAGAGTCACTATCGAAGATTGTTTAGAACATGTTGAAAACCGCTTCAAACTGGTTTTATTAGCCAGCACCAGAGCGCGCCAACTGAGCCACGGTGCGACTGAATTTGTCCCGCGCGGTAAAGATAAAGATACGGTTGTCGCTTTGCGCGAAATTGCGGCAGGCCATGTCACCGCTGAAAATGTCGATCTGCTGCATCGTGTCGGCGAATCCCATGATCACCATAACCCCATGTTCTAATTTATAAAGCCTATGCTGGAAATAGCGGACACGATTGAGCGGGAACGCCCTCAAGACAAACTGATTCGGCGTTTATGCACGACCTTGTCCGGCTATCTGGATCAAACCCAAATCGATCAATGTATCCAAGCGTATGAAGTTGGCGCAGCCGCCCATTCCGGTCAATTTCGTAAAACCGGCGAAGCCTATATTTGCCATCCTATCTCTGTCGCCATTACGCTGGCTGAAATGCGCATGGATGCCAACGGCATCATGGCAGCCATACTGCATGATGTTATCGAAGACACGCCTATCAGCAAAGAAGAACTGGCTGACAAGTTCGGTACACAAGTCGCAGAATTAGTTGACGGCGTTACCAAATTAACCAAAATCGACAATAAATCACACGCAGAAACACAAGCGGAAAATGTCCGCAAAATGTTTCTGGCCATGGCTATAGATTTACGCGTCATCATCGTCAAACTGGCAGATCGCCTGCACAACATGCAGACTCTCGGCATCATGCCGGCGGCAAAAAAGCGCCGTATTGCCCGTGAAACTTTGGACATTTACGCGCCGATTGCCAATCGTCTGGGCATGAACAATATCCGGCAAAAACTCGAAGCACTGAGTTTTGAAGCGATGTACCCCATGCGGCATAATGTGTTAAATAATGCGGTAAAAAAAGCGCGGGGCAACCGTCGTAAAATTGTCGACATCATCGAAAGCACCATACAAAATCGTTTGCAAGAAGTCGGCATAAACTGTGACGTTGCCGGACGAGAAAAAAATCTTTACAGCATTTATAAAAAAATGCTCAACAAAAAAATATCTCTGGCCGATGTTTTTGATGTCTATGCCTTCCGGATTTTTTGTGATGACGTTGATACCTGCTACCGCGTTCTGGGCGTTATGCATAACCTATACAAGCCGATTCCCGGACGTTTCAAGGATTATATCGCCTTGCCCAAGGCTAATGGCTATCAATCCCTGCATTCAATTTTAATGGGACCCTACACTGTGCCGATTGAGGTCCAGATCAGAACCCATGAAATGCACCGTATGTCTGAATCCGGCATCGCCGCGCACTGGCTGTATAAATCCGATGACGATAAAACTGAAAAAGTCCAGGATCGCGCCAACGAGTGGCTGAGGGATTTGCTCGAAATCCAAAAATCTGCCGGTGATTCACTGGAATTTATCGACAACCTGAAGGTGGACTTATTTCCTCAGGAAGTATTTGTCTTCACGCCACAGGGCGAGATCCTTAAAATGCCTCACGGCGCGACCATTGTCGATTTTGCCTACGCCGTGCATACCGATGTGGGCAATGCTTGCGTTTCCGCCAGAGTCGACAAACAACTGGTACCGCTACAAACCCAACTGGAAAACGGCTCCACCGTCGAAGTTATTACCGCATTGTGGGCCAGACCCAATCCACTTTGGCTCAATTATGTGATCACCGCCAAAGCCCGTTCCGGTATCCGCAACTATCTTAAACATTTCAAACAGCAGGAAGCCATCGATCTTGGGCGTCGTTTACTGGAAAAAGAACTGCAAGTCATGCATTTACATCTGGAAGATATTGACGAAACCAAAATACAAGCCTTGCTTCAGATCACCGCTAAACAATCACTGGATGAATTGCTTGAAGATATCGGACTGGGCAATAAAATGCCGTTTTTGGTCGCCAAACGTATTACTCAGGATGATATTCATGCCACTATCAAATTGGACGGTAATGACCAAGCCCACAAAAGACCGCTAGTGATAAAAGGCACGGAAGACATGGTCATTACCCTGGCAAAATGTTGCAGGCCAATTCCAGGCGATTCGATCATAGGCTATTTTAATCCCGGTAAAGGCATCGTCATACATCATCACGAATGTCGTAACAGCAATATCGTCAGAAAAAAACAAACCAACTGGTTGGATGTTGAATGGAGCGAGGATGCAATCGGCGATTTCCCCGTTGAAATTCGCATAGAAATACTCAATCAACGCGGCTCACTGGCGACTATCGCCTCGACTATTTCCGAACTGAACTCCAACATTGAAAACGTCACCGTCGTCGATCAGGATGATCGTATTTGCGTCGACTTAGTCACCTTAACCGTCAAAGATCGCGTGCATTTAGCCAAGATCATGCGCCGCTTGAAAGAACTATCCATCGTATTAAAACTGACTCGCGTTAAAGCCTAAAGGATCAACCATGTCCAAATACATCATCCAGACTGATAAAGCGCCGCAAGCCATCGGCACTTATTCGCAAGCCATTAAAGTGGAGCGCACGGTTTATCTTTCAGGACAAATCCCTTTGGTACCTGAAACCATGGTCCTTATTGAGGGCGACATTTCCG
The DNA here is from genome assembly GCA_030653985.1 of Methylobacter sp. GTDB lineage: Bacteria > Pseudomonadota > Gammaproteobacteria > Methylococcales > Methylomonadaceae > Methylobacter_A. The sequence continues at coordinate 107,558 of JAURYJ010000086.1, forward strand.
CACAAACAACTCAGGTGTTCGAAAACTTAAAAGCCGTTGCTGAAGCTGCGGGTGGCGATTTTTCGGATATCGTCAAATTGACTGTTTTTTTGACCGATTTAGCGCACTTTCCGATAGTCAACGAAATCATGGGGCGTTATTTCCAAGAACCCTATCCCGCACGCGCCGCTGTCGGAGTTACTGCCTTACCCAAAGCCGCCGATATAGAAATGGATGCGATCATGGTGTTAAAGCCGCAACAATATCCGGCCTCCTGATTGTCGGCTAATACAGCCCGCTAATGACCCCCCATATACTGAATCAACCCGTCGCCCTATTAACGGGGATAGGGACTCAAACCGCAAACCGATTACAAAAACTCGGCCTTTGCGTTATTCAGGATTTGATTTTTCACCTACCCCTGCGTTACGAAGATCGAACCCACGTTTATCCGATCGGCTCGCTAAGACCCGGCATGACCGCGTTGATCAGCGGCACCGTTGAATTTATCGACGTTTCGCCCCGAGGCCGAAAAAGCCTGATCTGCCGAATCAGCGACCCTACCGGCTTTATCAACCTGAAGTTCTTCCATTTTAGCGCCAGCCAGCACAACACGCTGAAACCCGGCACAACGATCAGCTGTTTTGCCGAAGTGCGTTATGGCTATGCCGGGCTGGAAATGGTTCATCCCGAATACAAAATCATCGGCAATCCAAACGACAGCATCACCGAAACCCGCTTGACCCCGGTTTATCCGCTGACCGAAGGCCTTAGCCAGAACGTCATACGCAAGGTGGTCAAACAGGCTTTAGAGCTGTGCAACCAGTTTCCCGAACTGCTGACCGACTGGATACCCGAGTCGATCCTAACGCAATATCATTACCCTAGCCTCGCCGAAGCAATCCAGACCCTACATGCGCCGGACGAATCGGTATCGATTGAAGCCTTGCAAAACGGCAGCGTACCCGCGTTAAAACGGCTGGCCTTTGAAGAATTGCTGGCGCATTACTTAAGTCTGAGAATCACTCGGAATAAATCCAAAGCCTGGCAAGCGCCCTCATTTTCAGAAACTGCGACCGGCAAAATCGCCACCGACCACTTCATCCGCTCGCTGCCGTTTAAACTGACCGGCGCGCAGCAACAGGTGATTGCAGAAATTGAAGCCGATTGCCAATCACAACACCCGATGATGCGTCTGGTACAAGGCGATGTCGGCTCCGGTAAAACCGTGGTCTCCGCCTACGCGGCATTGCTGGCATTAACCGCAGGCTATCAGGTTGCGGTAATGGCTCCGACCGAGTTACTGGCCGAACAGCATAAGCGCAACTTCAGCATCTGGTTTGAAGGTTTTCAGACCCAGGTAGCTTACTTAACCGGACAACTTAAAGGCAACGCCAGGAAAGCCGTTTTAGAAGCACTGGAAGACGGTACCATCGGAATCATCATCGGCACTCATGCCTTATTTCAAGACAGCGTAAACTTTCATCGCCTCGGCCTGATTATTATCGATGAACAACACCGCTTCGGCGTACACCAGCGGCTGGCGCTAAGGGAAAAAGGCCAACAGGGCGATATCAGGCCGCACCAATTAGTGATGACCGCCACGCCGATTCCCCGCACCCTGGCCATGCTGCAATATTCCGACTTGGATATATCGATTATCGATGAGCTGCCGCCGGGCAGAAAACCGATCGTCACCAGCGTGATTCCCGCTGAGCGACGCGACGACGTGATCGACCGGATTAACGGCTGGGTCGAGAAAAAAAAACAGGTCTACTGGGTCTGTACGCTGATTGAAGAGTCGGAAGTTTTACAATGCGAAGCGGCAGAAAAAACCGCTGAACGCCTGACTGAAGCCTTGCCGAATGTACGCATTGCACTGATACACGGGCGCTTGAAGTCGGCCGAAAAAGACGCCGTCATGCAGGCCTTTAAAAATCACCAACTTGATTTACTGGTCGCCACGACCGTTATTGAAGTCGGCGTCGACGTACCTAATGCCGGATTAATGATCATCGAAAACCCGGAACGCCTCGGTTTGTCGCAACTGCATCAATTGCGCGGCCGGGTCGGTCGCGGCAATGACAACAGTTATTGCCTGCTGATGTATCAAGCGCCATTGTCCGATACCGCCCGCCATCGTCTGGGGGTTTTACGGGACAGTAACGACGGCTTTGTGATTGCCGAAAAAGACCTTGAATTGCGTGGTCCCGGCGAAGTTATGGGTACCCGGCAGACCGGGCAAATGCATTTTAAGATTGCCGACTTAGCCAGAGATACCGATGTGCTGGATATTGTTCAACAGGTCGGCGACAGCTTTTTTACTCACTCGCCTCAGGCCATACAACCCTTGTGTGATCGCTGGTTGGGCACATCCACCGAATATTCCGAGGTTTAAACTACGATGCCTAGCAAAAGCTTTTTATTTAACCGGGAGCCCTTATGGCTTGAAAACCGGTCAGGCATCCGTCACACCCTGCCGGGAAACGTGCAGTCATGGGTCTATGAACCGGGGTCGCTGACTCAGCGTCTGCGTGATTATTACGGCGATGCGATTAGCGTTAAAATCCTGCTGCAACAATGGAACACACCGTTTTTAACCGAACGCAGACTGCTTAAATTGCACGAAAGTCAATACAGCCTAATCCGTGAAGTTTTGCTACACGCCGACGGCAAGCCGCTGATTCTAGCCAGAACCATCATCCCGGCAAAAACCATCAAAGTGGCTAAAAGCAACCTGGCACATCTAGGCAGTCGGCCACTGGGGGAAGTGATTTTTTCCTATCCCAAGCTGGAACGCATCGAAATGGATGTCACCTTGATTGACTCACCGACCTGGACACAGTCGGCGCTAGCTGAAGGCCATATCAACCAGTCGATATGGGGCAGAAGAACCGTCTACGCGATTGCGCATCGGCAAATGCTGGTGAGTGAGTTTTTCTTGCCGGAGGTTTTGGCGGTTTTTTAGCTGAGCAAGAAGGACGTGTCCATCAAACTTCAACAGGAGTGCAAGCTTCGCCTAAAGCGCCTACTGTTAGTGCTTGCAAGGTAGGCGAAACCTGCACTCCAACGTTTCAGAGGTGGCGCGGGACAAACCGTTCTTTTGGTGGCGGATTTAACTCCAAAAGCAAGCGTTCAATAAACAAGACATTGAGTTGACATAGCTCTTTTCCTTTTTCCGCACGCGGCCGTAAGTGCGACAGCCCTCTTTTAACGGCCTCTATCGTTAATGTTGTCTATTTTTTTTAAAAAAATCGCTCTTTAATTAATTAAAGAGACTGCAACGTTTAATTGGAGTCTGTCCCTAATACTGCTACCTTAAACAGCATTATTCATTTAATAACAGTAAGATAGGCGCATAAATGAAAGTTAAACTCTTGGGTATATTTGGATATAATTGAAATTCATCACATTTCACTATCCACCCAAGAGTTTAACCATGAG
>JAURYJ010000089.1 GCA_030653985.1 Methylobacter sp.
TCAATTTTCCAGCGTTCTTTATAGAGATTTGCCAACTCCTGCTTGTTGAATTGTTTGGCATTGAGCAGGGTCGTGACATACACGATACCCTTGACCTTGAATTCCCTGACGGTAATAACTTCGGGTAAATCGGCATAATCCAGAGCTGTCATCCACACGGGTTTCCGTTGAGGTTTTTTCCATTCAATCAGATGATCTTTAGTGCCCAGTTTACAGCCTTGTTGAAAATCCGCTTTTTTATTGGCATGAAGCGGGAACAGAACGGGAATGCCTTTAGCTTGCATTAAGGCAATAATGGCAAAGGTACAGTAGTATCGATCACCCAGGAGCAAATCTCCGGTTAGCAGCGTGTTCAACATTTGACTGAACAGTGAGGTCTCACCAGTACCCTTACCCTGATAGGCGGTCATTCGATAATCAATAAGGGCCCCCGTCGCCAGCGAGATTAACGCAACCAAGCGTGTAATGGGAAAGCCTAAGCCTGGTTTTTGATTACTTTGCTGGGGAAAAACGGCTTGATTTTTCGGTGTATCCGGCATTAATACCGTGGTGCCATCCACGAGAACTACGTTCAAGCCATGCCATCGCCAAGCATTCGCGCTTTGTTGGTGAAGGCGTAAGCCCGTGGTTATTACGGCCTGAATCATCTGTGTTAATGGTAAACGTTGTCGAGCTTTACAGTAAGGCCCAGTATTGATCGAGTTGGCAGATTGCCCATGGCTAAGACGATCCACTAATACGCCAGCCACAGCCAGTTTACACGAGCTATCATCACTTAATACTTGAAAAATAAAGGCTTTGAGGGTGACCAACGGCGAAAAGACTGAGGTTCGCTTGTGTGGCGTATTGACAATGATGACTTCAATCGTTTTGGCAGGAAAAAAGTCGTTGAAGGGTCGTTTTTCAAACTGTAAAAACGACTTTTTAAAATTATGAATTTGCCGACGGATTCCGGATCCTATAAGATTACTCATGGTTAAACTCTTGGGTGGATAGTGAAATGTGATGAATTTCAATTATATCCAAATATACCCAAGAGTTTAACTTTCATTTATGCGCCTATCTTACTGTTATTAAATGAATAATGCTGTTTAAGGTAGCAGTATTACGCTCAGTCATGGCTGCTGTAGTCGTCATCTATTGGACGACCCTTAAGGGTTTTACGTCCTGTGAACATGGCAGAAATAATGCTGCCACCTTCTCGTATATCCGTCATTATCACCGCTGCAACGTGCAATACAATGGTGGCAATCAGTAAATAAAAGTTATACACATGGGTCACGGAAAAAAGCTTTCGGAAAGCACGCATACTCTGGTATGCCGTTTCATCATACAGGGCTGGCGCATAGGGGGCTAAGGTATCGGGCGCGATACCCGGTGCGGCCACCCACTGCGCTATCCAATGCCCAAAAGGCGGCAGAAATAAATCGGTGCCCGCCAGCACCAATCCGGTGACTGCCTGAATGCTGATCAGGAGAAACAGCAGGGTGGTTCCCAAGCGTCCTACCGGATTGTGGCCGATATACTGTTCCGGGTGGCCGGAGAAAAAAGCGACGATATAGCGGCGAAACGCGTGAAAGTATCCTTTGCCGCCTGGAAGCACCGCGCTTAACTTCGCGTAGCGATTACCCAAAAAGGCCCAAATAAAACGCCAAATTAAATTGATGGTAAACACATAGCCGATTGATGCGTGGACGGTTTTGAGTTTTATTTTTCCTGCATTTGAGATGTCAAGACTGCCCGCATTTAGGATAACCAGACCGGCAGCCATAAGCGCAACAACACACAGCACATTAATCCAATGAAACCAACGGGTACCTGCATCCCAAACGGGGTGCGATTTAAGATCTGGCATAAGGGTGTTCCTTGAAAATTTTAAAATGTTACCTGTAGCTAATGAGAACTTACGATCCACATAATTTTCAGTATAGTTTAGCAGCAATCCAGGAATTACTGCCCACGCTGGCGACTCAAAACCGGACAACATGAATTTTAAGCATGATAACCGCACGGATTGAAGAATTATTGGGAATCTGCATTCAGAATCTGTATTAACTCAGCGGCGATACTGACGGCAATTTCAGCCGGTGTATGGCTTTTTACATGCGCAATTAGGCTCCATGAGTACTGGGGTTGCACTTCGGAGTTGAATGTAAGAAATTCTAATTTTAAAATTTGACAAGTTTTGTTGTGCTGGGCTGAGTAGTTACAATAACTTCAACATTTTTCCGTCCATTCGATAAACTGGGACATACAAAAACTGAGAGCCTGAAACCATGACCGATAAGCAAGCAAGCAAGCCGCGCGCAACCTCCGAAAACAGCATTGCTGTTTTAAGTCTACTCGGCATCGGCGGCTATCTGCTGATGCGCTATGGGCTTGATATAGGGCATGAGGTTTATACGTTTTCATTGAATGCCGCATTAATCTCGGCGGCTGCCGAACTCTATCAGGGGCAAGTCGTTGTCCCTATTGAACTGGTGTCTGTGCCTCTGCTTGCGATACTGGTGTTGGGCGGCATTCCGCTGGTTTACCAACTCATTATAAAATTGGGGCGGGGCGATTGGGGTGCTGATTTGCTGGCAGGCATATCCATAGTGACGGCGGTGATGCTGGACGAATATCTGGCCGGCAGTTTAGTGGTGCTGATGCTGTCCGGCGGCGTGGTGCTGGAAGCCTATGCGGTGCGCAAAGCCTCGTCGGTACTTGAGGCGCTGGCCAAGCGGATGCCATCAGTCGCGCATAGAAAAGAGGGCTATCAACTTGCCGACATTAGCACCGGGCAGGTGAATATCGGCGATACCTTATTGATACTGCCGCATGAAATCTGCCCGGTTGACGGCACGGTACTGGAGGGCTCCAGCACCATGGATGAATCCTATCTGACCGGCGAGCCGTATATGATGTCGAAAGTCAGCGGTTCGCAGGTCATCTCCGGGGCAATCAACGGCGATTCGGCATTAACCATACGTGCGGACAAACTGGCTGTCGATTCCCGCTATGCCAAGATCATGGAGGTAATGCAATCGTCCGAACAGTATCGCCCCAATATCAGGCGACTGGGCGACCAATTGGGCGCGTTGTATACGCCGCTGGCGGTGATCATTGCGTTGATTGCCTGGGGAATCAGCGGCGATGTGATTCGGTTTCTGGCCGTACTGGTCATCGCCACGCCGTGCCCGTTGCTGATCGGCATACCGGTCACCATCATCAGCTCGATTTCGCTGGCCGCGCGGCGGGAAATCATCATCAAGAATCCGGCGATACTGGAAACCATCGGCACCTGTCGCACGGCGATTTTTGACAAGACCGGCACCCTGACCTATGGTCGTCCCACGCTGACGGCGCTGATTCCCGCCCAAGCCTATAGCGAGCACGAGGTGTTAACCTTAATTGCCAGTCTGGAACGCTATTCCAAGCACCCGCTCTCCCGCGCCATCGTGACAGCAGGGGAAAAAGCAGCCTTAGCTTTATTAAGCGTAAGCAATATCACCGAGTTACCGGGGGAGGGGCTTAAAGGCAATGTGGACGGAAAACCGATTCAGATAACCAGTCGTAAAAAATTTGTCGAACAACACCCGGATGTCGCCGAGGCATTGCCGCCGGTCACCGGCGGTCTGGAATGCGTGGTACTGATTGATGATGGCTATGCTGCGACCCTGCAATTTCGCGATGAGGTGCGTAGCGATAGCTCATCATTCATCAACCACCTGAAACCCAGTCATTTATTTGACAAGGTGATGCTGGTGTCCGGCGACAGAGAGTCGGAAGTGCGATTTTTGGCCGATCAGGTCGGCATTGAACACGTTTATTTCAGCCAGAGCCCGGAGCAGAAACTGGCGTTGGTGCGCGCTGAAACTAAAATCGCAAAAACCGTGTTTCTGGGCGATGGCATTAATGACGCACCGGCGCTGACTGCCGCAACGATCGGCATCGCCTTTGGGCAGAATAGCGACATTACCGGCGAATCGGCGGATGCGGTGATCATGGACAGTTCGTTGTTAAAAGTCGATGAGCTGTTTCATATAGGCGAACGGATGCGTAGAATTGCGCTGCAAAGTGCGGTCGGCGGTATGGCGCTGAGTTTGATCGGTATGGTGTTTGCGGGGCTAGGTTATTTGACCCCGGTAGCTGGCGCTATAACCCAGGAAATCATCGATGTGCTTGCGGTATTGAATGCCTTGCGGGCGGCAATTCCTCCCAAAACGCTGTCTGATTTTTAAAAAAAGGAATGCCAATGTTACCCCATCATCCAGAAATACATAGGGCTCACCGCATCGGCTGGCTGCGCGCGGCGGTGCTGGGCGCAAATGACGGCATCGTGTCCACGGCCAGTTTAATTGTGGGCATAGCCGCTTCCGATGCGACGCACAACGAGATAGTCCTGGCCGGTGTTGCCGGCCTGGTTGCCGGAGCGATGTCGATGGCGGCGGGCGAATATGTATCGGTCAGCTCCCAAGCCGATACCGAACAGGCCGATTTAAAGCGTGAGCGTAAAGAGTTGGATGAAGATGGGCATCATGAGCAAAAAGAACTGGCAGCCATCTATGTGTCGCGCGGACTTGATCCGCTACTGGCCGAGCAGGTTGCCGAGCAGTTAATGAATCATGACGCCTTGGGTGCACACGCCCGTGATGAATTGGGTATTTCTGCAACAGGTACAGCAAGACCCATACAGGCGGCGCTGACGTCGGCCGCCACGTTTGCCGTTGGTGCGATGTTGCCTTTATGGATCGTCCTATTTGCGACGGATGCCGATTTAATCGTGCTGGTATCAGCCGCATCCTTGCTGTTTTTAACGCTGCTCGGCGTTTTGGCGGCTTATACCGGAGGCTCAGGTATTATTAAAGGTGCTGTTCGTGTCGTTTTCTGGGGCGCACTGGCTATGGGACTGACCGCAGCCGTCGGTTCCTTTTTTGGCACCGTTGTGTAACAACGTGAATTGGCAGGTTTACATGATTCTTTGTACCGATGATACGCTTTATACCGGCATTACCGTCAATGTTGCCCGGCGCTTTAGTCAGCATGCAAACAAACAAGGCGCTAAATATTTTCGCGGCAGGCAACCTAAGCAACTGGTTTATGTCGAGACCGGGCATGACCGAAGCACGGCGAGCAAACGGGAAATCGTCATAAAAAAACTGCCCAGGTTTGACAAGTTTCAGTTGTTGGCTTCTGAAAACAATAAGGTGGGAGATTTTCCGCTATGAACAGCACCAAAACCACAGGCCCGGGCTATTGCTGTAGCTTTTAGTCCTGAGTGCTTAGGATGTGCTGAGGTACGAAGCGTATCAATCGCGAAAGATGGCTTCACGTTGTTCAGCTTATCCTAGGCACGTACTACTTTTTAACCCTGAGTTAAACCCAGTTCGTGCAATTGCATGTTAATAATTTTAAGTGCAGCCAAGACACCGGCAAAAACCTGATTGGAATGCACGGCACGGGTTTTGCGCAGTTCGCTTCCGCAATTCCAGGTGATCACGCACTCGGTTAAGGCGCTGGTATGTCCGCCTTTGGGGATTCGTACTTCATAATCGGCCAGCGCGGGCAAGGTGTAGGTATGCTGCTGCATCACTTTGTTAATCGCATCGACAAACGCGTCAAAGCCGCCGTTACCGGAGCCTGAGGCCACATGCATGACCCCGTTTACTTTGACTCGCAAACTGGCGGTCGACTCTAAATCAAGACCACTGGTAATCGAGCAGTTAAGCAATTTGATATGCTGATAATTTTTGCTCTCCAGTACGTCGGCAATAATAAAGGGCAGGTCGTCGGTGGTAATGGTCTGTTTTGAATCGCCTAAGCTGACAATCCGGGCCAACACTTTTTTCTGGTTCTCTTCCGATAGGTCGAGTTCCAGCATCTCCAGATTTTTTTTCAGCGACGCTTTGCCGCTCATCTTGCCTAAGGCGTAGCTTCGGGTGCGAGAGAAACGTTCCGGTCCCAATTTGGTTTTGTACAGTCCGCCTTTGTGATCGCCGTCGGCATGGATGCCTGCGGTCTGAGTAAAAACATCTGCCCCCACTATCGGCGCATTGGCGGCGATGCGTTTGCCGGAAAAGTTTTCAACCATCGCGCTGATACGCACGATATGGCTTTCGTCGACAGACAGTTGCATCTGCATTTTGTCACGCAATACCACCGCCACTTCTGCCATTGAGGCATTGCCTGCGCGTTCGCCGAGGCAGTTGACGGTGCAGTGTATGGCGTTGACGCCGGCGCGAACCGCTGCCATCACATTGGCGGTCGCCAGACCGTAATCGTTGTGCGGATGAAAGTCGAATTGCAGCTTCGGGTAGCGGTTGCACATATCGCTGAAGTTTACGAAGACTTCGTCAGGCGATAAAACGCCGAGGGTATCGGGCAGCATGAAATGGCTGATGCCCGCGTCCTGCATGTTGTCCATCAAGCCGTAGACATAGTTAGGGTCGTCATGATAACCGTTGGACCAGTCTTCCAGGTAGACGTTGACTTTCAGGCCTTGTTTCAGCGCGTAGTTAACGGTTTGCAGTACATCAGCGGTATGTTGGGCGAGTGTTTTGCCCAGTTGTACGCGGCAATGCTTTTCGCTGCCTTTGATCAGCAGATTGATAACCCCGCCGCCGGTTTCCAGTATCCAGTCGACACTGCGCGTGTGGTCGACAAAGCCCAGAACTTCAACGCGTCCGGCAAAGCCTTCCTGTTTCGCCCACGCATTAATGCTGGCGACCGCCTCTTTTTCGCCCAGAGAAACGCGGGCGGAGGCGACCTCAATCCGGTCAACCCGCAGCGACTGCAACAGGGCTTTGGCGATACTGACTTTTTCCACCGGCGTGAACGAAACGCCTTGGGTTTGTTCGCCATCGCGCAAAGTGGTGTCCATCAGCTGGATATGTCTTGAATCTGTGGACATGTTTGTTGCCTGTGTTCTCAAGGTAAGCGGATTGATTAACCACGAAAGCTGTAGGATGGGCTGACGAAAGGACGCTCATCGTTCGCGATTGATGGGCTTCGTACCTCAGCCCATCCTACATAGCTACATGACTTCTTTAAGCCCAAAGCCAAGGATAATCTTTCTTATGCTGCTGTTCGTACTTGGTAATTTTATCGACATGCTTTAAAGTCAAACCGATGTCATCGAGTCCGCTCAGTAGATTGCTTTTGCGGAACGGGTCGATCTCAAAGCTGAAGCCGTTGCCGCCGGGCGTGGTTACCTGCTGGTTTTCAAGATCAACGACAAAACGCACGCCTTCGTTGGCGGCAATCTCGGCCATCAATTTGTCCAGCTGTTCTTTATCGACTTTTATCGCCAAAATGCCGTTTTTAAAACAGTTGTTGTAAAAAATATCGGCATAGCTGGTCGATATAATGGTGTTAAAACCATAATCGGCAATCGCCCAAGGCGCGTGTTCCCGGGACGATCCGCAACCGAAGTTGTCGCCAGCCACCAGAATTTTAGCGCCTTTGAACGCAGGTTTGTTCAGTTCGAATTCTGCGTTATCGCTGCCGTCATCATTAAATCGCCAATCGTGAAAAAGATGCACGCCAAAGCCGCTGCGTTCTACTCTTTTCAAGAATTGCTTGGGGATGATCTGGTCGGTATCGACATTGCTGCGATTCATCAATGCCGCGATGCTTTCGTGTTTTTTGTACGGTTCCATACTATTTCCGAGATAGGTTAAAGGTTGCGAATATCGACAAAATGGCCTGCCGCCGCTGCGGCCGCTGCCATGGCGGGCGAAACCAGATGCGTGCGTCCGCCTTTGCCCTGACGACCTTCAAAATTGCGGTTTGAAGTCGATGCGCTGCGTTGGCCTTTAGTCAGTTCGTCGCCATTCATCGCCAGACACATCGAGCATCCGGGATCGCGCCATTCCCAACCGGCATCGATAAAGATTTTATCCAGGCCTTCATCTTCGGCTTGTTGCTTGACGTGATAGGAGCCGGGGACTGCAATCGCGGTGACACCTTGGGCAACCTGGGTGCCTTTTGCCATTTCGGCGGCGATCCGAAAATCTTCGATACGGCCATTGGTGCATGAGCCGATAAAAACAAGATCTATCGCAATGTCGGTGATTTTGGTATTTGGCGTTAAGCCCATATAAGCCAGCGCGTTTTCACAGGCTTGGCGTTTTATTTCGTCAGTAAAGCTTTCCGGTGCAGGCACGCAACCATCGACACCAACCACTTGTTCCGGCGACGTTCCCCAGGAAACTTGCGGCGCAATATCGGCGGCATCCAGCGTGACGGTTGCATCAAACAACGCGCCTTTATCACTAGGCAGGGTCTTCCAGTAAGCCAGCGCCTGATCCCAGTGTTGAGCGGATGGTGCAAATTCACGGCCTTTAAGATAGTCGTAGGTTTTTTCGTCAGGAGCGACAAGGCCTGCTCTGGCTCCGGCTTCAATCGCCATGTTGCACAGCGTCATCCGGCCTTCCATCGACAGTTCCCTGATTGCTGAGCCGGTATATTCGATCACATAGCCGGTGCCGCCCGCTGTGCCGATTTTGCCGGTAATCGCCAAGGCAATATCCTTTGCGGAGGCGTATTTGGACAACTTGCCGTTGACGACCACTTGCATGGTTTTGGATTTCTTTTGCGGCAGCGTTTGGGTTGCCATCACATGCTCGACCTCGGAAGTGCCGATGCCGAAGGCCAGCGCGCCGAAAGCGCCATGCGTCGCGGTATGGCTGTCGCCGCAAACGACCACCATGCCGGGATGGACAAAACCATGCTCGGGTACAACCACATGAATGACGCCATTATTGGGGTTTTTCATGTCGTACAGATTCAAGCCATTTTCGCGGCAGTTTTCCGCCATGGTTTCAATCTGTTTTTTGGCAATGGGATCGGCGATCGGCAAATCGCGGTTTTTGGTTGGGACGCAGTGATCCATGGTGGCAAGAATGCTGTGCGGATTGCGCACCTTGCGACCGGACAAACGCAGACCTTCAAAGGCCTGTGGGCTGGTGACTTCATGCATCAAATGTCGGTCAACATAAAGCAAAGGAGCCTGTCCTGTCTCATCGACGACAAGGTGGCTGTCCCAGATTTTTTCGTACATTGTCTTTTTCATGGCGTATTCCAAAGCTTGCATATCGGCTCTACATCGAGCGTATGACGAGTTACAGGTTCAATCAAAAACATAGTCAAGCTATGCGTAGCTGCATATTATCCTCTAAAAGAGACATTGTTTGCAATTTGGCAGGAGTGCTCTTGTGTCAGAGGGCATAATTGAATTAGAAACATTTCCATGGCAGAACGTTTTTGTACCTGCAGTAAGGACTGACCGGCAAGTTGCTATCAAGCTGTCGAGACGGAAATATAAGAAAAAAACACCCAGATCGCCGAGTTTAATGGCAGTGAATTAATTGGGTTGTTTTCTTGATATTTTCTGTGTTGAAGGTTTTTTGGTCTGACTTTTACTGATGTTGTGGCTTGCTGAAAAATAAGTGGAAAGCCTCTCAGCTATAACCTTGGCGTAAACAGGCTTCTAATCGCCGTTTGTATCTTTTATAAGCTCGTTGCGATAAAAGATACAATTTGGTTTTTCGTCTAATATTGCGTCGTCCCGAATATCCGGTTATAAGCTCCACATCTTTACGATTTCGACGCTCCTGTTTTCGACGCTCCCGAGCAAGATCAAGATCGATTAATTTTTGATATAAGAGCCATGCTTGTGTTGCTAATTCTCCTGATGACATCATGCTAAGCCTCGCCGCAAGTGGATTCTCTCCATAATTACACTTTAAGCTAAACGGTTAATCATCGGTATATCGCTGAATACCTAGAGATAGGTTTTATGAGATTGCTGTGGCGTTTGGATTGGGTGATTTCAACAGGAAATAACGTCGGTCTTTCTTGGTCTTTAATATCCTTCCCAGTCCTGGTTTTGGTGGACTGGTGCTATTTAAATAGTGTCGGTTTTTATCCGGCATAGGTAAAAGCACTTATTTATCTTTACCAAAAAGCACCGTCAAGCCCCGTCGTTCAGGGCGGGGATGTAAGGTGTGCTCTTGATTTTTTTGACAGAGTAATCGACAAGCCGTATCTTGGAGACCATGAAACCCATAATCAGAACATTATCAGTCAGAGTCCGCGATAAACACGCCAGTGTATTGAATCGCATGGCTTTTGATGCGAATCAAGTCTGGAATGCTGCTAATGCCTATTCTGATGAATTTTCATGGGTTCCTGTGCCGGAAGTTGGCTACATAAACTGTGGCACCTCGGCGTTTGAGTTGATGAAAGACTTGAAAGGCATTCGCAAAGAACGCGGCATGATAATCGACTCGACTGCGGTTCAAGAAGTTATTGCCGTTCATGCCAAAGCCAGAAAGCAATTCAAGAAAAACAAGCTCAATTGGCGCTGCTCTGGTGGAGCAAGACGCGCATTAGGTTGGGTTCCGTTCAAGTCCGGCGCGGCCAAATGGGTTAACGGCCAGATCCGCTATGCCGGGCACTATTTCAAGGTCTGGGACAGCTACGGCTTCAGTCAGTTTGATTTTCGTTCCGGCTGTTTTAGTCAGGATTCCCGTGGTCGCTGGTATTTCAATATTGTTGTTCATGTTGACGTTGACATTGACATAAGGCCAGCGGTAGGCGGTCAAATAGGCATTGATCTTGGCTTAAAAACCACCGCCACCTGTTCTAATGGCGATACTTTGGCAAGACAAGATTGCTACCGGAATAGCGAAGCCAAGCTGAGCATAGCGCAACGG
>JAURYJ010000090.1 GCA_030653985.1 Methylobacter sp.
TGTGCCGACGATAGAGGGCGCATCATTCTGCAATAGCATGAAAAAAATCAGCACCATAGGATGTGCCGACGATAGAGGGCGCATCATTCTGCAATAGCATGAAAAAAATCAGCACCATAGGATGTGCCGACGATAGGAGGCGCATCATTCGCGTTCACCGGCATCAAAATCAAATTTTCCTGAGTGTCCCCAAGTAACGGGATAAACACCCAATCTGACAAACTTATGAAAACTTGAATGCGGCCAATCCGTAACGTGAGGCGCCCAGCCGTGCTTAACCGGATTCCAATGAATATAATCGACATGGCGATTAAAATCGTCCTGATCCATTATCAAATGCGCCCAAAAACGACGTTGCCATAAACCGCGTTCCCGCCGTTTACCCCGGCTTTTTGAAATCCTTTCGCCGGTATCAATATGCCGGGAAAAATACCCTTTGATTTGCCCCCAACGCATTGAGAAATTAGCATCATCGGATGGTAACGTCCAGATACAATGGAGATGTTCAGGCATAACGACGATCGCATCGATATGAAAAGGATGGCGCTTTTTAACTTCAGAAAACGCCATTCGCAATAAATCGATATTCTCAAGCAATAACCGATTATTCCCACGTTGAGCAAGATTGACCGTAAAAAACCAAGTAGCACCCGGAGTATAAAAACGTCGATAGTCAGTCATCGGATTCCCCCTTTAAGTGCAATTTACGCGAATGATGCGCCGCACGTTGTTTGGCGCATCCTATGGCCATCGCGTTATGTGGGCATCTTATCGCATTCTGACCCCAAGGCCATAAAGATAGGCTTCATAAGGCCATAAGATGAGCTTCATAGGATGTGCCGACGCAAGGAGGCGCATCGTTCGAGATAATACATGCGCGAATGATGCGCCGCACGTTGTTTGGCGCATCCTATGGCTATTGCGTTATGTGGCATCTTATCGCGTTCTGACCCCAAGGCCATAAGATGGGCTTCATAGGCTGTGCCGACGCAAGGAGGCGTATCCCTCAAGACAATACATGCGCGAATGATGCGCCGCACGTTGTTTGGCGCATCCTATGGCTATCGCGTTAATAACGGTGCGACATACCTGATTTGTGTATAACGATGAGCGTGGCGCGAGGGAACGAGGAATTCTCTTTATTAATGCACACGCTACGCGGAAACAGAAAAACCTTTTGACAAGTTGAGACAACCGGTCGTATTATCTGCCGCATGATTGCAATCACAAAAAAACAAATCAACCGCGAAAATCTGTTAAATCAGGGGGTAACCTTGCTGATGGAGCAGGGCTATCATGGTACCGGACTGAAAGAAATTCTGGATGCGGTGCAAATCCCCAAAGGCTCTTTTTACAATTATTTCGGCAGTAAAGAAAATTTCGGCGCGGAAGTCATTCAGCATTATATCGAGCCGTTTATTCAGCAATTGACCGGGCATTTACGGCAATCTGAAAATGATGCGCTCGGTGCCTTGCAACGCTATTTTAATGAGGGGATTGTCGAGCTGGAGAAAGCGAACTTCAAAGGCGGTTGTTTGCTGGGCAATTTAATGGGCGAAATTGGCGATACCAGCGATCTTTGTCAAAAATCCCTGCAAGCTGCGGTCAACCGCTATCGGGATGTATTGCAATCAGGTTTGGCCAAGGCGCAACAACAAGGCACGGTAAGAACTGATAAGTCGGCTGAAGACATGGCCGATTTGCTGGTCAATACTTGGCAGGGTGCTTTATTAAGAATGAAAATCGAAAAGTCAGTGGCACCGCTTAAGCAGTGTTGTCAGGATTTATTAGGGGATTTTTTTAAAGCGTGATTCCGATTGCGCTTTAAAAAGCAGCCCCATTATTTTTTATCATTAACCAGGAGATACAGATGCCAAAATATATTATCGAACGCGAAATCCCCGGCGCAGGTTCATTGGCTTATCGCGAGTTACAAAACATTTCCCAGAAATCATGCGGCATTCTTAGCGATATGGGCCCCAAAATCCAGTGGGTGGAAAGCTACGTAACCGACGATAAGATCTATTGCGTCTACATCGCACCGGACGAAGCAACGGTTAGAGATCATGCCGAAAAAGGCGGATTCCCGGCCAACCGCATTTCCCAAATCAGATCCATGATTGATCCTACCACTGCTGAATAGCTGTAGGGGCGAATTCATTCGCCCAGGGCGGATAATCCGCCCTTACCATTTAACTTGTGTAGATAGTTGTGCATAATCAGAGAAACTACGATGAAGACAAAAATGTTAATAACAACGGCCCGCTCTTTGTTTGTTTGTACCGCGCTGCTTAGTCCAGTGCTGGCGCAGGCGCAAATATTGGCGATGGTTAATTACGAAAGCAAACCGGGCCAAACACCACGACGTGAAGGCATTGCGATTATCGATGTTGATCCTACCTCGAAAGGTTTCGCTAAAATTCTTAACGATATTCCATTGCCGACTGATTTAGTCGCCCATCATATCTTCTACAACAAGGATCTTAGCAAAGCTTACATTACCTCTTTAGGTAACGGCGCGCTGCACGTCATGGACATGACCCGTCAGCCTTACCGCCCCAAAAAAATCGATGTGCCTGACTGTAAGGTCGGCGAAGACTTGGTTTTCTCCGAAGATCATAAGACCTGGTACATGACCTGCATGGGTTCAAGCAATGTCATCGTCGGCGATGCGCAAACCGACAAACAGATCAGGGTCATTGCCGCCGATGCGGAAAACGCGTTTATCCGTTATCCGCACGGTATCAGCATCAATAACGACATCGATCGCATCATGGTCACCAGCACCGTGCGTCCGTCGGATTTGGGTGATGCGGGCGAAACGGTAAGCGTTATCGAAGCGTCCAGCGGCAAGGTGTTATCCAGCCATAAACTGTCCGACAAACCTTCGCCTTCCGGTTCTGCACCGGTAGAAGCGGTGTTTCTGCCTCACTCCAATCCGCCGCTGGCCTACATCAACACCATGTTCGGTGGCGGACTGTGGACGGGCATCTGGAATGCTGACAACAAGAATTTCGACTTTGAGCAAGTGTTCGACTTTAACACGGTAAAACAGGGCGTGCCGTTGGAAATTTATTTCAATGACAAGCATGACCGCATGTACATCACTACAGCCAATCCCGGTCATTTTAATATTTTCGACATCAGCGAGTCGGTGTTGAAACCGAAATTGATCAAGGCCATACCAACTGCGGGCGGCGCTCACCATGTGGTGCTTTCGCCGGATGAGCAGTATGCGATCGTGCAGAACAGTTTTTTAAATCTGCCGGATATGAGTGACGGCTCAATCAGCGTCATCGACCTGAATAAGCAGGAAGTCATCGCCACCATCGACACGCTGAAAAAACAAGGGCTTAATCCTAACAGTATTATCATGATGCCGAGATGGCATAACGACACTGCGCATTAAAAACGGCGTAGAAAAGTGTGTCGGGTACGCGACTGTACCCTGCATAACTTTTTGATTGGGAGTAAAAAACATGATGAGTTACGAGAAGGACTTTTATCCCGATTAAACGAACCATCAGTTAAGTACAGGTTAAAAATGGCGAAAATACCAAGACAATTGCGAAATCCCAGCTTCCAGTAAAAACCAGATGCCATATAGATGTATAAGGCCCCATTGTATTTCGGTAGGAAATGAGGCTATCAACAAGCCAGGCATTAATCCCAGGTACCGTGAGCAATTCTTCTCTGCTTGCAATATTGATATTCAATGGAAAGCTAGTGATTGGCACGTCGGGATTCGTCTCATCTATTGTTGGCCGCTCCGGTATAGAACTGAGCAAGGCCCGGATTGTGCGTTCGACATTGATCATGCCAGCGCCAATCTGACTCCAATTAGGCTCATTCACCGCCTGAAAAGGATCGCAATTTTCCTTGATAAGTTGAATGGCATCCACAGTTGACATCTTAGGGGCGAGAGAGAAAATCAGTGCTATTAAGCCGGCGACATGCGGCGCTGCAAAAGAGGTCCCTGCTACATAGTTATAGTCTTCAGGTAAGCTTGCAACATAAATCGCCGTTCCAATACCGCCGAGTTCTCCGCCCGGTGAAGCAAATGTCACACTTTCACTACCGAAATATGAGTAGCTAGCGAGTTGTCTGGTAACGTTAAAGGCAGCTACGGAACAGAGACAACCCAGTTTTGGGCCTGTGTGGGAATAAGCAGAAGGATAATGTAGTTTATTGGCGATTTTCTGCTCACCAGGCTGATAATTACCCGCTGAGGTTGTCACGGCTACGTCTTGGCGATCCGCTTCTTTTAGTGCCTCGCGAATACCGATGTGATCCCCACTCATTCCCCAACTGAGATTAATGACCGCTCTCTGATCAGCTGGGACCAGAGCGAGTGCCTGTCGAATAGCGGCGGCTCGAAATCCATAACCAGAAGGGGCTAGAGCGCCTGAAATTTTGATGGGAATAATCCGGCAACCAGGTGCTATACCTCGGGCAGTACCGTCTACACCATTCATCTCTCCTTTCGCGACAACAACACTGGCAACACTAGTACCATGTGCTATACCAGTCGCTGCTGGTGAAGTTTCCTGCTCCGGATCATCCATCATGTAATTGAGGTCATGATCGATCCAGTCATTCCGCAGAGAAGATTGCAAGTCGGGATGATCGAGACGTAACCCACTGTCAATAACAAAAATGGTGACTTTTGGCGCTCCTGTGCTCTTCATTTGTTGGTGGGCATTAGGCACTCCCAACAGCTCGGAGTTCCAATATTTGCCGACATTTTCAAAATTCTCATCCAATTGGCCAATAGACCGGATGTCGGGTGGAAAATCACTCAGCCCAAACTCATCAGGCTCAGCAAAAGCCACTTCTTCCAATTCCTGAATACGGTTTATAGTGTCGAGCATCGACGCGAGCGGGTCTCCTGACCAATCAGCGTCCATCTGCGCCGGATAGAAACCTATCTGTGCAAGTGCAGGTGAGAATGTTCGCAACGGCGTTAGGCCAAATTCCTTAAGTATCTCAATGGCGCGTTCGGTCGTTACCTTGTAACGAAACCATACATCCACACGTAAGGGCACAAAGTAGCGGGTTAATCCGTCAGCGTCGCGAATGCCTGGAAGCACTTTTTTATGACAGTCTTTCTTTAGCAGATGCGGTTTTGACTCAATATTTTCGAAGCTATCGAGACGGAATAATGTGCATCCGTTAGTGGCTTCACCCATTTTAGTGGCATGGAATCCATGAAGGGCGTTCCCTCCCAATTCCTCGAATTGATCCACTGAAGGGGAAATATAAATTCCCTTTTCAGGAATAAGCTTGGCGATCCGGCCCGTTGTTTTGTCCACCTGGGTGTATTCTCGGAAAGATAGGATTTCTTGCAGTACCAATCTGGGTAGCAGTGAGGCGGCTTCAAATTCCTCTATGCTGAAGTAGGGCCTGCCTTGCGCTACAATTGGCACACGTTCGGCATCGATCCGTGGCAAATTTTGGATCTGATTATCCCGCAGTTGATTCGGATCAAGCCGAGTATCAAGCAGAATCTGTGGCATCGTGACGGCACTTTCAGCCTTCCGCTTTTCCAGACCAAGTCCCGTTAGTTGGGTAACACTGAACCTTTTTTTTCCTGTTAAAATGAGTTCTGCATCTTGTTTAGTGACACCGGTAATAAAGGCCAGTTTTTCTATAGGCGAAACAATTTTTTGTGCCATAACAGTCTCGATCTAATATCGTTTATTAACCATAGGATTTAGGCAGATTTAGGCAAAAAAAGCGAAACAATGCTTTGTCCTTTGGGCTGTTCCTATTTATCTTGTGATGTTCTCATTCGGGCTCAATATTGAGATAAAAAGGCTCGCAGAAGCTAACGTGTTCATCGGCGACCAGTCGATTGAGTGTGCGATAAAGTGCATCCAAGTCGTGGCGATCTGCGGTGATATCGGCTGCCAAACATTTAGCGTCGTACATTTTTCGAACGTGGGCGTCATATTGATTAAGGAACGCAGGTAAATGAACTGATTCCATCGGTGTCTTCAGACAAAGCTCAAGTCGGAAAGGATGAACGGCACGACTCAAGCCATCTGCATCTACGAAATAGGCCGCGAGTGAGCGAATTACCTCGCTTGAGGCAAGCGCCCTGCTTAACGTCGGTCGCTCGCTCTGTTTTATAGTAGGGAGTAGTGACACGCCATCACCCGCGAAATGGATAATTGGCTGATCATCTACTACTTTGGCCATTTCATTTTGTACCCTATCAGCCGATGCCATTTTCGACCAGACAGCAATAATCCCGAATATGTTGAGTGAAAACGTTATTTGCTGCCCACTGGTCTTGTCAATAAACATCAATGTGGGATAGACGACAAAGGGTTCAAGGATAGTTGCGAGATGAATGCCTTGGTCTGTTTCCATCGCGAGCTCGGCACTGGATAAATAGGGGCGGCCACCAATCACCCAGTCTATCTCCTGCTGACTCATGTCGGGAATGCGCTGGAGTTCTATCCCCGACACCCGGTTGATGTCGAACAAATGAATACGTTGATTCGATAAGACTGCACGCCATCGTGCCTGAGATTGCATGTCACCCTTTGCGAGAACATCGAGTAGCGCAGTGTTACCCTGACTTATGAGTTCAGACCTTGTTTTTCCAATCACATTCGATAGGAATGCTTCGTCCGCTAGCACGGCAGTCTGTTTGGCGGACATTTCATTTAGATAGAGTGATTGCACGGGCTTTCACCTCTTCGTCGTTGTAAACCGTTTACAAATTGAACCGGCAATTACCTTTTGATAGCTTTGCAAACCTTACTATGCTTACAACTGTTGCGACTCAAGACAGTTAATTGCCGGTTTTTTGTGCGGTGGATCAGTTGATACAACTGATATTGGGTAAAAATCAGGCGTAAATGCGCCATTGATACTCAAGCAGATAGCGCCCGCCATAGCCGGAATACCTGACCCAATTGACAGGTGACCATGGATTACCCCAGGTACCGTTCGAGTAGTTCCATCGTGCACCCAGGTTCGGTACGTTACACCATGCAGTGAAGGGCTTGAAAATGTCATCCCCAAACAATTTGATAAGCCAGTCGATAACCTCAGCTAATAGCCAAGCTACAGCTTCACCTATGGCCTTACCGATGACTGGGCCAAATTCCGGCAAGCCAAGAAAGGTCGCTAAGGCAACACCCGCTGCCATTGCTGCCGCTTTCAGAGCATTAAAAACCGCATCTTTAATCCTTTTCCATAAGTTATTGAGAAACGATGAAAAACCACCATAGTCTTTCTCGGCCAGTGTCAGCGTAATACCGAATTTTTTTGGCCAATATATGCGATCCGTGAGGCTGAAGGAATGGTAAAGCCAATTGCTGTAAGTTTTTTGCTTTCCATCCTTAAAACCACCACCTATATAGGTCTCGCCTTTGTTGAAAACATCGCCATCGGAATCAATCGCTATCGCACCCAGCGCAATTTCATCGTCGCCCCACCATTCTGGATTGGTTTCATCTTCGCATTTGACCCGGCGAATATAAAGGCCGAGTTTATTGGGGGTAACAGCCTCAAACTCACTAGCGCCAAAAGTATCTGTAAATGCGGCATTATCAACCGCCCTACCCCAATAGGATGTAAAAATTTCTTGGTCTAACACATTCATTTTGAGGCTCTCTTCGAAGCTCGTTTCACTCAGGCTCTCGAACGCCTCAAAATTACCAGGGAGTCTATCCTTAGGAATGAGCAAGCCTTCATTCGTGGCCTTTAATATATTCAACGGAACGTCGATCTTTGGCGAGCCAAGGCCGAATAGTTTCGGTTCAATCATAAGCGGTGCCAACCCTTCAGCAACCCGATCAAATCCTTGCCGGGCGACTGCCTCCGCCGGTAGCTCCGCAAACCGTCCAAAATTCATTCTGAGGGCTTCCTTTGGAGCCTTTAGTAGGTTTACCGCATTTGCCGACATCTTGTTCACTTCATCTGCACGTGTCGCTTTAACGGATTTGAGCGCCGCTTTAAAGTCAGATTCGGCCGATCCAATTCTTACCTGGGCATCTGGATTTGCAGCGACTGCTGTAATTGACATTTTTAAGGAATCTAGAACGTCGTCCGCCACTTTTTTAAGTGCAGGATTATTGATGTCAATGACTGAGGCATCGTGAGTAATTATCGGTTTAACAATCGAAGCTAGATCTATATTTGTTAAATTTGTTATTTCGGTGATAGGCATATAGCCTCCTTAAATAATAGAAAAACAATTTATCTTAAATATCTCAGTTCGCTTATTTTTAAAAAATATTTATATTCAATTGGTTGTCATGGTAAGAAGGGTTTTTTGCTAAAAAGCAATAAAATATATTCATAAGAACCCATCTATTACAAAAAATAAGTGAGGCGTGGGTTAAATGGCCTGATTTCATAAAATCAGAAATTAATTCCAATGTCGTTGTTTATATTTTCCTAGAGTGGGCAGTTTGTTTATTAGACCCCAAACGAAACGCCATACAAATCGTAAAGAGACTCCACCCACTTAGCCTTATGGTTTGAATAAAACCAAGCATCCAATACTTAACTTTTTCATCTGTTGTTACCAAACGATAAAGTGGGTTTATTCTATCCAAGGCCGATATAAAAAAAATAATCCAGGTTAATTTTTCAATAAATAATTGCAGCCCCTACGATTGGCTTCGTTATTAGGCATAAAACCAGCTCAATCACCCCGTATTTATACCTATTAAAATTGAAAATTAAGTCTGTTAAACTGAATAATCGATTCCTGATTTAATACCTGATGTTACGCAGGCAAACTAAAAATCAATAACTTGCAAAGCAAAAAATGGCCATAAGTTATTGATAATTCGTAGTCGGTGCGTAACATCAGTCACTACTACTAAGGCATTTAGATCAAATGAATTTTCGTTCAAATGGGTCAGCAGGGCTTCGCTACACCTGCCCTCGCCGACATCATTGCTTTTGCAAAAGCCTGCTAAACATCTCTTCAAGCGAATTTGATGGTCATGCCGTTAAAAATTTGGCCTTTACAGCAAAGCAATATTTATATCGCCAAGGTGATATGAATCACGAGTTATTTGTCTTGCGAGAGGGATGGGTAATGCTAACCAGACTTTCCGAGGACGGTAAACGTCAGGTATTTCGATCGGTATTGCCAGGAGAACTACTCGGCTTTCAACAGCACCTCCACGGTCCGGCTATCTATTCGGCTATCGCCTTATTGGACAGTGCTGTCTGCAGGGTTCCAAATATTGTAAAGACATGTTCTTCGCAGCCGGAATTTGGTCTAAGCCTTGCTTCGGCGGAAGCTAACGACAAGATGCTGACAGAGATGTATCTTACCAATATCATTCATCGCAGTGCGCGTGAAAGGATCGCTTTTATGGTGTCAGAACTTTATCATCGACTCAAGCGGCGTCAGCTAAACAGGGGATACACCATTCAATTTCCGTTAAAACAAGAAGATATAGCTGATACGCTCGGACTTACAACGATACATGTAAACCGCACTCTACATGCGCTGAGAGAGGATGGCTTGTTTGAGATACATAAGCATGAACTAACCATTCTGGATTACGACGCCCTTTGCACTCTGGTTGGGTCTGAAGTTTGAACTTACCTCAGAACGTGGTTTAAAAGTGGCGAATAAAATAGGCTATTTTCGCAATATCTAAAAAAAGACAAGCCACTTTTGGGTCATTGTGGCTTGAGTGAATCCATGTGGCTATTTTAACCTGATTTTTAAGGTGTTGCCTTCGACATCGACTAATGAGAAATGACGATTAAACCTATCATTGCACACCAAACCGACTGAATAGGTGGGCAATAACCCCCACCTATTTTGCAAAATAGCGTATTGCAAACAGATGTTTTTTTACGCGTTGCCTAACCACCCGCTACAAACGCCGCTGTTTAATAGCCTGCGCCAATTGATGCACCGCCATCGCGTATTTATCACTGTTATTGTATTTCTTGATGACTTTAAAATTGGGGTGTACATGCCAGTATTCGCTACCATTGCTGGCACTCAGTTCAATGATTGGTCCGCTCCTATCCGCTTGGGTGGGTTCCGCTACCGGCATGTTGTGTTGCCAGCCGCTATGGGAAAAATAATTCGCTACACTGCCAATGGCATCGTCCTGATCCCAGAGATTACGATGTCCATCGTTGTTGAAATCAACCGCTAGCTTGCGGAAACTGCTGGGCATAAATTGCCCCAAGCCCATTGCACCAGCCCAAGAGCCAACCGGCTTAAGCGGATCGTAGCTTTCTTCACGGGTCATCAGCAAGAAGTTTTCCAGTTCCGTGGTAAAAAATTTGGCGCGTCGTTGGGTGTCAAATGACAGCGTGGTTAACGCATCTAAGGTGCGCGTTTTTCCGATATTACGACCAAAAAAAGTTTCTACGCCGATAATCGCAACAATATATTCGGGATCGACACCGTAAGTTATGCTGGCTTTTTTGATGGCATCGACATTGCTGCTCCAAAAGTCGACACCATGAGTGATATGTGCTTCGGTAATAAATTGCTGGCGATAGCGCGTCCAACTGCCCTTTTTTGGGTGAGCAGGTTTGGGGCCGGAGTATGGCGGCGGATTTTCCAGGCGAATAACATAATCCAAGCGCTTGGCCTGTGAAAACAAGCCGTTTAAATAGCTTTCCGAGAAACGATGTTTAAGCACCATATCCCGGATAAAGTTCTGCACCGGCAACGAACTGGCGTAAGTTCCGCTTAAGCCCGGCGCTTGATATTCAGGGGCATGTTTGAGAACAGTGCGGGTACTGTTATTGGTATATGGCACGTCGGTTTTAACGGCCGGATTGCTGGCGCATCCGGTAAGCGCTAATGCCAAAGCCAGTTTGGATAAGCGTTTGTAGCCTGTATTTTTCACGGGGGCCTCTTTTGTGGTTAAGCGATGGTGGATAAAATTGTAGCGCGGCTTTAGCCACGCATCAATTTGATGTCTATTTCATTTTCATCTTCAAGCCAGCACTGCAAAAATACACCTGATCGCAGTGTTGTCCCATTAATTGGGCGGCTTTGCCGGACAGGTCTACAAACTGCCTGGCCAGGCGATTGTCGGCGACAATGCTTAGCCCGACTTCGTTGTGTACTAAAACCATGTTACCGGTTAACTGTAACACTGTGTCCAGCTCCTGCAAAATGTCCCCCTCGGGGATTTGGTGATAAAGCTGGTTGTTTAGCCACATCGACACACATTCAATCAGCACAGGTCCCCGGCATTTTTGCACGGCTTCAAACAGCTTAACCGGTTCTTCCAACGTGATAAATAAGTCCTGACGGCGCTGTTGATGAATCAAGATACGCGCTTGCATTTCGTCATCAAAAAATTCTGTGGTCGCCAGATAGTAAGGTTTTTCCGTTGTTGCCTGCTCTACAATAAAGGCTTCCGCCAGCCGCGATTTGCCGCTTTTGATGCCGCCTATGAACAGTGTTTTCATGACAACGCCACTCCTATTGCCAATAGCCCCAGAATCATTATATTTATGCCTATTTTCATTTGCAATGCTTGGTTTAAGGCGGATTTATCGACCGGATGGATAGGCAAACCCAGCGTGGGTTTATGTTTGACGTGGCCGTGATAGCTGGCATCGCCGCCCAAGGCTACGCCCAAGGCACCGGCCATTGCTGCAATGGGGTATCCGGCATTGGGGCTTTCCATCTTGTTGCCGTCGCGCCGTAGACATTGCCAAGCGCGTTGTTTATCTGTTGCCAAGGCAACAATCAGTAAAGCGGTCAGCCGGGCAGGAATGTAATTGGCTATATCGTCGACTATCGCCGCCGTTTTGCCGAAATAAAAATAGCGTTCGGTTTTATAGGCAATCATCGAATCCAGGGTGTTGATGGCTTTATACACGGCAACTCCCGGTAGGCCGAACAACAGCAGATAAAACAGCGGCGCAATCACGCCGTCGCTAAGATTTTCTGCCCAGGTTTCAAGGCCGGCTTTATAGATTTCGGTGTCGCTCATGTCTTCGGTATCGCGGCTGACCAGATAGCGTAACGCCTGCTTGGGTTGCTTGGCAGTTAACAGTGCGGCGACGCTTGCGTGCAGCATATTCATCGCCAGACCGGTAGAGGCAAGCACCGCCAAAACCAGCAGCGACAACCCGTCTGGCAACAGGCCGCACAGAGTAACCAGCGTGACGCTGATCAATAAGGTCAGTGCGATTAAGCCGATCACCAAGAGTGCGCCGGGCAAAATACGGTCGCGGTAAAAACGCCGTTCAAATGCGGAAATAAAATCACCCATCCATACCACCGGGTGTTTGCAGGGGAATTCGCCGAAAATCATATCGACAAGATACGCCAAAGCCGCCAATTCAAAAAACATCAGTCCGCCTGTAACGCTTGCAAAATGGCGGCTATGTCCAGGTTTTCCTCGACCATATCGGCAAAGCCCTGAATTTCGGCTTCGCGATAATGCGCATAGACATAGCCCTGATATTGCGAATTAATGGCTTTAAAGTAATCGGTCCGAAACGCGTCATGATCAAAAACCCCATGCACATGGGTGCCACAAAATAGACTACTCTGATAATACAATGGGTATTTATCCATGCGTCCGCAATGGATTTCATAACCTTGAATCTCGGCGTATGAAAACAGCGAATACTGTCCGCGTGCGAGTATTTTAGGGCGTTGATAAAGCACGGTATCGTCGATAAAACTCAAGCCCGCTTCCACAATCGCAGTTTCATACTCAATCGCATCAGGATCATGCAGACTCTGGCAGAGCATTTGATAGCCGCCGCAGATGCCGAACACCGGCTTATTGAACTGCAAAAGTTCCTCGAACAAGCCCTGACTTTTTAGCCATTGCAAATCGCGGATCACGGTTTTGCTGCCCGGCAACAGCACCATGTCGAAACCTGCCAGCGGCCGATAGGCGTGGATCAGTTCGACATAAAGCTCGGGGTCGCCCATCAATACATCGAGATCGTTATAATTGCTTAAACCCGGATAGGCGATAACCGCAACGCGGATTTTGGCATCAAGCAGACGTTGCTGGTAATTGCGTAGCGACTGGGAATCTTCCATGTCGATATTCAGCGGTTTAAACGGCAACACGCCTAAAACGGGAACGCCGAAGCGCTCGGTGATGATTTTTTCGCCCTCGTCGAAAAAGCGCCGGTCGCCGCGAAACTTGTTGATCACCACCCCGATCAGATTGCGGCGCATGACCGGGTCCATCAGCTCCAGGGTGCCGTAAATCGACGCAAACACCCCGCCGCGCTCGATGTCTGCGACCAGGATGTTTTTGCTGTTGAAACTGTTGGCGACAAAGGTATTGGATAAATCCTTGTTCAATAAATTCAACTCGACCGGCGAACCGGCGCCTTCGGCGATGATCAGATCATAGTCCTGCTTGAGCGCTGAAAACGCCTGCTTGACCTGCTGTTTCAGGTTGTCGATTTCAGCATAATAAGCCGCAATCGACTGGTTTTGATAAACCAGGCCGTTGACAATCACCTGCACCGAACCGTTGCCATGCGATTTAAGCAGCACCGGGTTAAACAGATAACTCGGCTCGACGCGCGCGGCCTCGGCTTGCAGGCATTGCGCCCTGGAAATCTCTCTGCCTTCTTTGGTAACCGCCGAATTATTGGACACGTTTTGCGCCTTAAACGGTGCGACTTTTAAGCCCTGGTCGGCAAAAATCCGACACAAGGCCATGACCAACGTGGTTTTTCCGGCATCTGAACTGGTGCCGAATACGGCTAATGGTTTCATCAAATTTTTTCGCTGGTCTGAAACCTCCCCCTTAAGGGGGGTTATTTGAGTTTGACAACGATGCACTGGCATCGTTATCCTTTTTGGTAACCTCCTCGTTCACGGGGGAGGAACAATCCACCGACCTCTATCCGTCGGCGGTTGTCATTCGACGGATGAGGTCGGATGTGGATTGAAGCATGGCTAATCTTTTTTGGGTGGGCTACTGTGTGGGGCGACTGAAGTCGCCCCCACAATCAATAAACTGCGGGCAAGTCGGGCTATCGCCTGTTCATCCTTGACCGCAAAACGCACATGACTTTTATCCAAACCGGCAAAATTGTCGCAGACGCGGATTAAAATCCGCGAAGGCTCTAATTGCGCCTGCAACCGATAACCGTCGCCGTCGTTTGCCAAGCGCGCCAGCAGAAAATTGGCCTGTCCCGGATAAATCTTGTCGAATAATCCCGAATCTTGCAGTGCCTGATGCAGCAAACCCCGTAAATGCCCAGTCTGCTGACGGGTCTGTTCGATGAATCCGGTATTTGCCAAGGCCTGCTGCATATAGGCCATATCCAAACTGGACAGCTTCCATGCCGGTTCAAAGCGTTGCAGATCCTTGATCGCCGCTGTCGCCGCCAGGATAAAGCCGATGCGGATACCGGCGCAGCCGTAAAATTTGCTCAACGATTTGATGACATAAAGTTTGTCGTAATGCCTTATGTGTTCTGCAATTGAATCGGCCTCGCAAAAATCCAGGAACGACTCGTCGATGATAATGGTGCAAGCGGTGGCCTGCCATTTGTCCAACAACGCTTGCAGGTCGTAAAGCTGACCGTCCGGCGTGGACGGATTAACAAAAATCACCGTGCTGCGTTCGGGAATATCCGCCAACAATTGATTAAACCGGTTGATGTGTTGCACCTTGCAACCCAGCTCCCCGGCAATATGCGCATATTCGCCATACAAAGGCGCATACAAAACCAGGTCTTTCGGCTGCAAGCTGCGCAACAAGGCGAAAATAGCCGCACTCGCGCCGTTAAACAGTTCAATATCAACGCCAGACGGATAAGGATAGCGCTGCCTGATCGCCTGTTTTAACAAGCCGTAATCAGGGTCGGCATACGGCCCGAGCTGCACCTTTTGCAAACAGCTTAAATCGACCGCCTGCACCGGGTTGATGTTGGCCGAAAAATCCAGCACCTGTTCCGGCAGGCAACCGATTCTGCGGGCAAACTGATAAATATTGCCGCCGTGGTTCATTATAAGTTGATGTATTCGACGTAAAGATAATCGTCAACTTGCCGCAGTTTATGCACGGAACCGGAATCAATCCGCAGTTGAAACGCATTGGCTAAGGGCAGGTTTAACGCACGCGCCAGCAAGGCGCGGATAACGCCTGCGTGGGTGACGACCAAAACCTGCTCGGCTTCGCCTACAGGACTTAGGCGAGGGGCGGCTAATAAATCCTGCCAAAAGCTGCCGGCCCGCTGATATAAATCTTCAAAATTTTCGCCTTTTGGCGGCGCAGCAGTGACAAAGTTATTGGTCCAATGCTGCAAAACATCGGCGTCAATGTCGTCAAAGCGCTGGCCTTCCCAGTCACCAAAATTAAGTTCCAGTAAACGCGAATCGGTGGTCACCGTGTCTGAAAAGGTTTCTGCCAATTGCAGGCAGCGCGTTAACGGACTGCTGAAAACTTTACAGTTATCGTCAAACTCAGGCAGTTTGTCATGCAGTTTTCCCATCTCGTCAGCAAAACTCGCCGCCAAGGCAATATCGCTTTGTCCGTAACACAGTCCCGGATCGGTAGCGGTTTGGGTATGACGAATTAAATAAATATCCATAAGGCACTCACGCTTAAATAAAAAATAGTTTCGGCAACTTGCTGGCTTGCGCCCAGGCAATCGCCGGTATAACCGTCGATACGACGGTAAAAATAACGCCCCAAAAGGATAGTCGCCAACAATACGGGGACAATGGCCAGTGCAGATAATACCGGCAGTAACGCCAGCGGCAATAAGGCAATGGCGGTAGCAACAGCCAGTTCCTGATAATCGGGTTGATAAACTGCCCCCGAGGCTTTGCTGTCATTTCCGCGCGCATAAGTATAGCGTTGCATCAGCAACAGCGGCGACAAGCGGCTGATGCTGTGCCCGGCCAGCAACACTAAAGGCACGGCAGAGGCAGGCATTGCCGCCAGCAGGCTAATCTTCAACAATAGTATTAACAGCAGTCCGAGCAAGCCGTAAACGCCGATATGGGAATCTTTCATGATCGCCAGGATGCGCTGTTTATTGAAGCCGCCGCCGAAACCGTCGCAGACATCGGCAAAGCCGTCTTCATGCAAGGCACCGGTCAGCAAAATCCCGGCGATTAGCGCCAGGATGACCGCCGTAGTCTGCGGCCAAAGCAAATCGGCCAAATAAAAAACTACCGCACAACTGCCGCCAACCAGCCAGCCGATTAATGGCAAATAAACGGCTGCCTGAGGCAACTGTTTGTAATCCAGTGTTTGCGGATGAGGCAGACGAGTGTAGAAGCTGAGAGCTAAAAAGAATAGCTTCTTAGCGAACGAGAAGCATGTTTTCGCTTTGAGCCCTTCACCTGCTTTTTTAATGATCAACCCCAGCCTCGGCAAAGGTAGCCATTTCGTTCAAAAACACCACCGCCGATTGCACCAGCGGATAGGCCAGGGCAATGCCGGAACCTTCGCCTAAACGCAGCTCCATATTCAGCAAGGCTTTTGCCTTGAACTGGGTTAACAGCGCTTGATGACCCAGTTCGCTGGAAACATGGCTAAACACGCAATAATCCAGCACCTGAGGATGGAGTTTATAAGCGACCAATAACGCCGCACTGGCAATAAAGCCATCGACCAAAATAAGCATGCCCCGTTCTGCGGCTTTGAGATAAGCGCCAACCATCATGGCGATTTCGAAACCGCCAAAGGTCGCTAATACGTCTAAAGGTTCTTTCGCGCTTTTATGCTGAGTTAATGCCTGCTGCAATACCGTCAGCTTATTTTGCAACTGCTCGTCATTTAAGCCGGTGCCCCGACCTACGCATTGCGCCAATGGCATATCAAGCAAGCACTGCATCAGCAGCGCCGCAGATGAGGTATTGCCTATGCCCATTTCGCCAAAGCCAATGCAGTTACTGCCGCTTTCATGCTGGCGCAAAACAATCGTCGCTCCCGTTTGCAGGGCTTGGCTGCATTCCTCGGAAGTCATCGCAGCTTGGGTTAAAAAGTTGCGCGTGCCGTTGCCGATTTTTGCCGCAATCAACTTGGGATGACTGTCCAAATCGGCGTTGACTCCGGCATCGACAATCCATAAATCTATGTGGTGTTGCCGGGCAAAAACGCTAATCGCAGCGCCCCCGGCCAAAAAATTGGCAATCATTTGCGCGGTCACGCTTTGCGGATAAGCGCTGACTCCGGCTTCAACAATGCCGTGGTCTCCGGCAAAAATGAGGATGCACGGCTGGTTTAATTTTGGGGTCAGGCTGTTTTGAATCAAGCCTATTTGCAATGCCAAGGATTCCAATTGCCCTAGAGAACCTAAGGGCTTGGTTTTCTGGTCGATTTTGGCTTGTAAGGCGGCGTTAAGCGTTGCTTTGAGCGGGGGGATGACAAAATCTAGCGGCACGGTGTATTCCAAACGTTTTCAAATAATAAATCATTAAGGTCTTTACGATCCGCCCAGTGCTCTTGTTCTAGCATCGGTTTGTCGTAAAATTTATCCACATGGCCCAAACATAAAACCGCGAACGGCTGGCTGTCTTCAGGCATGTTTAGCAGCGCTTTCAAGGCTTCCGGCTCAAACATCGACACCCAGCCCAAGCCTAAACCTTCCGCACGCGCCGCCAGCCACATGTTTTGTATCGCGCAGGCCAGTGACGCCAGATCCATTTCCGGCAAGGTGCGACGGCCAAAAACATGCTGCTCCCGCTGCTCGCACAAGGCAGCAATCAGCACTTCCGGGCATTCGAGTATGCCTTCCACTTTCAACTTCATAAATTCGTCTTCGCGTTCGTCTAAAGCTTGGGCGGTGCGGATGCGCTCCTGTTCAACCAAGGCATGGATAGCTTTGCGCAACTCAGGGCAGCTGATGCGGATAAACCGCCACGGCTGCATAAAACCGACGCTGGGCGCATGGTGCGCAGCATCCAGCAGACGGTATAGGACTTCGGCAGCGATGGGGTCGGGCAAAAAATGGCGCATATCCCGGCGCTCATAAATAGCCCGGTAGATGGCGGCGCGTTCCGCGTCAGAGTAACGGTTTTGGGACATGTTAATGGCTAAAAAGCGAAAAATGACAGGCGAAAAGTGAAAGGCGAAAGCTGTTTTTTTCGTCCTTTGCCCTTCGCCTTTGGCCTAGATACATCTACTTTGTGTCAAACATTATACGGATGAACCGCCTCAAAACCATGCACTTTGGCTTTGGTGGTAAACACCGGCGGTATCCAGTTGCCCTGTTTTTGTCCGGTCAGAAATTCAGCCAGCCATAAGGCCTGATTGCGTATCGGCAAAATAAAAGCATAAAGCTTTCCGTTCGGCAATTCGGCGACATCACCCAGCGCGTAAATCGATTCGTCACTGGTCTGCATCTGCTGATTGACCTTGATGCCGCGACCTGTTTCCAGACCTGCAAGTTCAGCCAATTCAATGCGCGGTTTAAATCCGCAGGCGACTATCAGGCCGTCAAACTCGGTGGTCACCTCCGTTCTTACGCAAACCTTGTGGTCTTCTTTGATGAATTCCTGCACAGCCTGGTTTAACAATACCTTGACGCCGGAATCCTGTAACACCTGCAGCAACAAAGTCGAATCTTCGGCCGCCAGTTGACGTTCCATTAGCCGATCCATCGCATGAAACAGGGTAACCTTATCGCCCGCCATCGCTAAATCGGACGCGACTTCACAACCGATTAAACCGCCGCCGACAATCGCCCAGTGAGTCTGGTGGTTTTGATCTAAAAAATCTTGCCGAAATTGTCGCAAGGCTTTTAAGTCGACTAGGCTGTTCAGACAAAAAAACAGCTTTTCATGCGGCCTAAAGGGTGGCGGAATAAACGCGGAAGATCCTTGGGCAAGGATCAGTTTATCGTAGTACAGCGTTTGACCGCCAAGGATGGCTATGGCTTTATCGATACGATGAATAGCCGTTACTTCGGCGTCGCAAAGCACCTTGATGTTATTTTCGCGCAGTTTATCAAAGGGTTTCAGGATGATGGACTGCTCAATATCGGCCTTGGTGAAACCGCGGGACAGCAGCGGCCGCGAATAATAACCGTCATGCTCCCTGGTTACCAAGGTAATGTCATCGTCGGCCGATAACGCGCGGTACTTCTCGGCAAAGCTGACACCGGCGACGCCTGAGCCAATGATAACAATGTGCATGCTGTACTCCGGTAAGGCTTGATTAGACCATTAAATCGTATTCGCTTTTTTCTACGCCGCATTCAGGGCAACGCCAGTCATCGGGAATGTCTTTCCATAAGGTTCCCGGTGCAAGGCCGGAATCAGCATCGCCTTCGGCTTCATCATAAATATGGCCGCAAACGCCGCATTGGTATTTTTTGTAATCAGACATGAATATTCCTCATTTAAAAGTAAAAACTCCGCTGACTTTAACAGGTCTAGGCTCATTATATCAATCCGAATCTACCGTTTTAAGTCGCTAGCTTTTAATCTATATAGCGCCGAAATATCCTCGTCGCCGTACCCCTCCGTCATTAACTGTTGGTAATCGGCAATGGTCATATCGATTAGCGTGGTCGATGTGCCGGATTGTTTTGCCATGCGTTGACATATTTTTAAGTCTTTATGGTGCAGCCCCAGTTTAAAGCCCGGAGTAAAAATGCCGTGAGTCATGGTGGTGCCGCGATGTTGCAGAAACCAGTTGCCTGCTGCGCCGCCAGAGATGATTTCGATCACCTTATCCATCGGCAGCTGTTGAGCTTGAGCAAAGGCCAGCGCTTCGGTGACCGCCTGATTGATGCCTGCCGCCATCATTTGGTTGACCGCCTTAGTGGCTTGGCCTGAACCGGTTTCACCCATGTGCATGATGCACCCGGTCATGGTTTCCAGTACCGGACGGGCTTGTTCCAGAGCCGTCAGCTCACCACCCACCATCATTGCCAGTGTGCCGTTTTTAGCGCCTTCAACGCCGCCGGATACCGGCGCATCAAGAAAAGCGACGTGTTTTTCGGCCAACATGGCAGCGGCTAGTTTGGCGGTATCGCTGCTAACGGTCGACATATCGACGACGACCGATCCGGGTTTAATGGCGGTTGCCAATGTTGCCACTAGCGCTAAAACATCCTGGTCAGCGGAGACGCAAAGCAGCACTATATCGACATTTGCCGCGAGCGCTTCCGGCTGAGCGAAGGCTGTAACCTTTAATTCTTCGGACAGGCTGTGCATCTTTGCCGGCGTACGGTTATAAACGCCGGTCAAGTGTCCGGCTTTGGCGATATTCCTCGCCATGCCGATACCCATTGCACCCAAGCCGATCATGCCTGCTTTCATATGCTGATGTCTCAAGTGCTTTTCTTGAGCGTAAAAAAGCTTAATTTCCCCGGGTGTTTTTTAGCCGCCGTTCTTGGCGGCAGGGGAAATGCCACGGTAACTTTTAAGCCGCCCAGATCGGACTCATCCAAAACAAGTTCAGCGTCATGTATCGCTGCAATGCGTTGTACGATAGAAAAGCCCAGTCCGGTACCTTGTGCTTTATTGGCGGTTTCTACGCAGCGATGAAATCGTTGCAGTGATTTTTTATATTGAGTGGGCGCTATGCCCGGTCCCGAGTCCTCAATGCACAGCAGCATTTTCTGTGCCGTCCCTACCACGGCAACCCTGACCATGCCGTTATTCGGCGTGTATTTGATCGCGTTATCAATAATGTTTCGGATCAAAATATTAATCAGCAGGGTGTTGGCCACTATGGGCACGGCATTAACTTCGTCGTATTCCATGTGTATCCGTTTTTTATGCGCCTCAGGATCCAGTTCCGCAATATTGCGCATCACCTCACGACTGAGTACCGTGGTTTCTTTGGCTAAAAACTCAGTGCCGGATTCAATGCGCGAGAAGGTCAATAACTGTTGCACCATGTAGGTCATGCGATTGACGGCTTGTTCTATTCGCTTTAGCGCCTGATGTCGAACCGTTTCGTCGCTGGTACGCATCGCAACCTGGGCCTGGGTCAGCAGTCCGGCCAACGGCGTTCTTAATTCGTGCGAGGCATCGGCGGTAAACTGGCGTTCATGTTCAAAGGCCTGCTCAAGCTGGGCGAACAGGGTATTGATCTCATTGACTACCGGGATAATTTCCTTGGGTAGCCTTTTACTCGATAGCGGCTTAAGAAAGCTGGCTTCTCGCCGAGATAGGGCTATTTCCAGGCGATTAAGCGGTTTTAAAGAATGCCCGACAATAATCCAGATAACGATGCCCAAAATCGGTAAACCGACCAGAAATTGCATGACCAACTGCGCCGATAATTCATCGGTTAATTCGGCGCGTATCTCTTCCTTTTGACCGACATGAATAATATATTCGCCATTTGAACTGGCAAGGCTAAACACATGCCACAAGTGTCCATCGATATCGGTTTCGCTGAAACCAAGAGTTGTAGGGGAAAAGGCAAATGAGGGTGCGCTTTCCGAACGTAACAATAAACCGTCATTTTTGGACCACAATTGAAATGCGACCTTTCTTTCGTATTTATGGCCGAAGGTGCTTGATTCCAAAAGTCCGTCAAATACCTCCCATAATTGATCGTCAACACTTTTTTTGTTAAATCCAAGTACCGCAAACGCAGGTGATTTTTCCGAGCGCAGTAATAAGCTGTCTCCTTTGGACCAGAGCTGAAAAGCGCTTTGCGATTTTTGTTTGCGCTTGGTATTGACGTGCAGGCGTCTGTCGGTTTGCGTTTGCGCCCAATGCTTGGAGAGTGAACCTTCCCGCACCAGGCTTTCGACAAACACATGCAGTACTTTTGCCGATTGCGCCAATTCGGCGTCAAACAGACTGGCAACTTCGTCGCGGGTGACTTTATAGCTCATATAGGCCGTGACTCCCCAGATCAACATCGATGCGGAAAGCAGGCTAAACAACAACAGCTGGCGTAGCGAATAATTCATCGGGAAAGCTCAAGGATACCCGGTCCTTTCACACTGTACTTGCCATGGAAATGGCTTAGTACATTGGGGAAGACCCTTGCGATCTCAGGTCGGGGAGGAATGGTGTGCTTTTGATTCTTGTTGCACATTATATCACCTATATATTGACTTTCACATGATTCAATATATCATGTGAATTATGGTTAAGAAAGCCTATCGATACAGGTTTTACCCAGACGCGGAACAAGCAGAATGGCTTGCTAAGACGTTTGGCTGCGTTCGATTTGTCTATAACGAAATTCTCCGATACCGCACCGATGCTTACTACGCGGCTAAAGAAAGTGTTTCGTATCTTGGAGCTAACGCAAGACTGACAGCGATT
>JAURYJ010000092.1 GCA_030653985.1 Methylobacter sp.
ACCGTCGGGCAGACGGGGCTAGTCTGTGAAGTGAACGGTGCAGTAATGCCGTCAGCAGCAGAAACCAGTGAGCAGTAGCGATACATACTCACTCTTAGGAAACTAGGAATCCCCTTCCTTCAGGTGGGGGAGGATGTCAAAACAGCAGCTGAATTTTTGCTATAAAACAGCGGGGCGAAAGACGAAAGCTGGTTTTTTGTCCTTTGTCTTTAGCTTTAATATTTTTCAAGCAGCCGTTGATAATAGTCAGCCTCATCCGTTTTACCCCGTTTGGTAACGCCGTTAAGATAAATACCGGCTTTTTTTAGCAGCATGTTGACTGCCGCCTGCCGGTTTTTCTCAGACAATTGACCGGCATCAATGATTTTTTGCAAAGCGCTGATTCGAAACCGATCCATGCCCCAATATGCACAAGATAACTGGTCTTCATGACCGCCATGCTTGTTTATTTGCGGCTGTTCAAGCAATAAAACCGGATAATTTGCAGTGATTCTGAGCCACAGGTCGTAGTCTTCACAAGCAGGCAGTTGCGTATCGAACAGGCCAATAGCGGCAAATACCGAGCGGTGTATCAATACCGTGGACGGCGACATCGCGCAGAGCGGCAAGCAATGGGTAAAAATCCAGCCGCCGGTTTTGGCGTATTTTTTGGGTACGTTAACCTGGGTTCCGTTGCGAATCCAATTTTCTTCAGTGTGGCAAATCTGGTATTCAGGGTGATCCGCCAGTGCCGCCATCTGTTTAGCCAGTTTTTCCGGCAGCCATTCATCATCAGAATCCAGAAAAGCCAGCCAGACGCCGGTCGCTTGTTGAATGCCGAGATTACGCGCCGCGCTGACGCCGAGATTTTCCTGATAGTAGTAATTTACCTGAGGAAATTCTTGTTGGAGCATAGCTTCCGTGCCATCGGTAGAGCCATCGTCAATGACCGCAACTTCTGTCGGTAATAAGCTTTGGGAATAGACAGACAATAGCGCTCGTTTCAGCAGATCACGGCGATTGTAGCTGGGGATGACAACCGAAATATTCATAAGAAATGATTGAGATGGGTGAAATCGGAATTATTGGCGTTAATCATGGCGTAGGAGAGACAATTTTAACATGACAACATTATGGCGATTCATATAACTTCACCGCCCGACTCACTGTCTTGATTTGCCATTGATTTGACCCCATTGATTATGCACATAATTATTAGATGATAAGCCAAAATGACCGACCAATAGATTAGCATGTGACCACGTGGCGGGTGTGATTAAAAGTATGAGGATTCATAGCACACTTAAGCTGCTTCGGACAAATTACCCCAGTATTGTTGTTGGAAACGCTGGGTTTCGCTCGCGCTTTACCCATCCCCCGATGTATAATGCGCGGTTATTTTCACTGATATATAAGGTGTGGTCTATGCAAATTCTTCAGGAAGCGCTCACGTTTGATGACGTTTTATTAGTGCCTGCGCACTCGACTGTGCTGCCACGCGACGTAGAGATGAAGACTCAGCTGACACGGGGCATCACGCTGAATATCCCGTTGGTCGCTGCCGCGATGGATACGGTTACCGAAGCTCGACTGGCCATTGCGATTGCCCAGGAAGGCGGTATCGGCATTATTCATAAGAATATGACCGCTGAGCAGCAGGCGCGTGAAGTGCGCAGTGTTAAAAAATATGAGAGCGGGGTGATTAAAGATCCGATCACGGTGACGCCGGATGTGAGTATCCGCGACGTTATTAAGCTAACCCGCTCTAAAAATATTTCCGGTGTGCCTGTAGTCAACGGCGCTGAATTGGTCGGTATTGTGACCAGTCGCGATTTACGCTTTGAGACGCGCTTTGATGAGCCGGTTTCAAAAGTTATGACACCCAAAGAGCGTTTGATCACGGTTACTGAAAGCGCCGATCGTAAGGAAGTGATTGCGCTACTGCATAAACATCGCATTGAAAAAGTGTTGGTAGTCAATGATGCCTTTCATTTGTGCGGCTTGATTACGGTAAAAGATATACAAAAAGCCAAAGATTACCCGTTGGCCTGTAAAGACAAACAGGAACAGTTACGGGTCGGTGCAGCAATCGGTACCGGACAGGGCACCGAAGAACGGGTCGCAGCTCTGGTTGCCGCCGGTGTGGATGTCATTATCGTCGATACGGCGCATGGTCATTCTCAAGGTGTGCTGGACAGGGTTCGGTGGGTAAAGCAGAACTATCCGCAGGTGCAGGTCATCGGCGGCAATATTGCTACCGCAGCGGCGGCCCTGGCCATGGTTGAGGCGGGCGCCGATGGTGTTAAGGTTGGCATAGGCCCCGGATCTATTTGCACGACACGCATTATTGCCGGTGTCGGTGTGCCGCAAATCACTGCCGTCAGTAATGTCGCCGATGCGTTAAAGGGAACCGGTGTGCCGGTCATTGCCGATGGCGGTATACGCTATTCCGGCGATGTCGCTAAAGCGCTGGCTGCCGGTGCGAATGCGGTGATGTTGGGCGGTCTGTTTGCCGGTACCGAAGAAGCGCCGGGCGAGGTTGAGCTGTTTCAGGGCAGGTCTTACAAATCCTATCGCGGCATGGGGTCTTTGGGTGCAAT
Organism: Methylobacter sp.; assembly: GCA_030653985.1. GTDB lineage: Bacteria > Pseudomonadota > Gammaproteobacteria > Methylococcales > Methylomonadaceae > Methylobacter_A. The sequence continues at coordinate 2,580 of JAURYJ010000092.1, forward strand.
GTCGCAGCAGCAAGGTTCCAGCGACCGCTATTTTCAGGAAGAAACCGATTCGGCTGAGAAATTGGTGCCGGAAGGCATAGAAGGCCGGGTGCCGTATAAAGGCAGTTTGCTGGCGGTTATCCATCAGTTGTTGGGCGGTATTCGTGCCAGCATGGGCTACACCGGCAGTCAAACCATCGCCATCATGCATGAAAAGGCGCAGTTTGTCCGGGTAACTAGCGCCGGTATGCGGGAAAGCCATGTACATGATGTGACTATTACTAAAGAAGCGCCTAATTACCGGATGGAATAGTGCATTAAGTTTTTTCTGTATGCGTAGGGCGCGCCGTGCGCGCCTTAGCTTCCACGGCACGCCCTACTGCTAATGTTAGCTGAAGTTACATTTCTTCGATCTACACACAAGAGTTTTATCGTGAAACAACAATCCCCAAACATCCATACCCACAAAATCCTGATCCTGGATTTCGGCTCACAATACACCCAACTGATCGCGCGTCGCATCCGTGAAATCGGTGTTTATTGTGAAATTTATTCCTGTGAATGCAGCGCTGAACAAGTCGAAAAATTTGCACCCAATGGCATTATTTTATCCGGCGGACCGGACACGGTAACCAGCGGCGATACGCCAAGAGCGCCGCAAATCGTTTTTGAACTCGGCGTTCCGGTGCTGGGCATCTGCTACGGCCTGCAAACTATGACCGAGCAATTAGGCGGCAAGGTTGAAAGTTCCGATCACCGGGAGTTCGGTTACGCACAAATCAGGGCGAGGGGGCATTCAAAATTGCTGAACGGCATAGAAGATCATTTGTCGGCAGAAGGCTTTGGCCTACTGGACGTTTGGATGAGTCACGGCGACCGCGTGGTCGATTTGCCGACCGGTTTTACGTTGATTGCCAGTTCTGAAGGGGCGCCGATTGCCGGTATTGCCAATGAAGACAAGGGGTTTTACGGCTTACAGTTTCATCCAGAAGTCACTCATACCAAACAAGGTGGACGGATATTATCGCGCTTTGTACTGGAAATTTGCGCTTGTGAAGCCTTGTGGACATCCAGCAATATTATCGAAGACAGTATTGCGGCTGTTCGCAAAATGGTCGGCAGCGATCATGTGATTTTGGGACTGTCCGGCGGCGTCGATTCGTCGGTCGTTGCCGCATTGCTGCACAAAGCGATTGAAGACCAGTTGACCTGTGTTTTTGTTGATACCGGTTTGCTGCGTTTGCACGAAGGCGATCAGGTCATGGCGACGTTTGCCGAACACATGGGCGTTAAAGTGATTCGGGTCAACGCCGAGCAGCGTTATCTCGATGCTTTGAGCGGCATCACCGACCCGGAACAAAAACGTAAAATCATCGGCGGTCTGTTTATTGACATCTTCGATGAAGAGGCCTCAAAAATTACCGATGCCAAATGGCTGGCGCAAGGCACGATTTATCCCGATGTGATTGAATCGGCCGGCTCCAAAAGTGGCAAGGCGCATTTGATCAAATCGCATCACAATGTCGGCGGTTTGCCGGAAAACATGACGTTGAAGCTGGTCGAGCCGTTGCGCGAACTGTTTAAGGATGAAGTCAGAAAGCTGGGTGTAGAGTTAGGTTTGCCTGCGGATATGGTTTATCGCCACCCGTTTCCAGGTCCCGGTTTGGGTGTCAGGATTTTAGGCGAAGTGAAAAAAGAATTCGCCGATTTATTGCGTCAGGCCGATGCCATTTTTATTGAAGAACTGTATCGCCATGACCTTTATGACAAGGTCAGTCAGGCGTTTGCGGTATTTTTGCCGGTCAAGTCGGTCGGCGTGATGGGCGATGGCCGTCGCTATGATTATGTGATCGCGATACGTGCTGTCGAAACCATCGATTTTATGACGGCGCGCTGGGCGCATTTGCCGTATGAGTTTCTGGATTTGATTTCCCGGCGCATTATCAATGAAGTTGCCGGTATTTCCCGCGTGGCTTACGATATCAGCGGCAAGCCCCCTGCGACTATTGAATGGGAATAAGCAGTACCACGGATGAAGCATGGATGCGTCATGCCATCAGGCTGGCGCAACGGGCCGAGCAGCAGGGTGAGGTTCCGGTCGGCGCTATCGTGGTTCAAGACAATCGATGCATTGCGGAAGGCTGGAATATTCCGATAACCAGCCATGATCCGACCGCCCACGCCGAGGTGGTTGCCATGCGAGGCGCCGGTGTTCATGTTGCCAATTATCGGCTGACGGATGCGACCTTGTACGTGACCCTGGAGCCTTGCGTGATGTGTATAGGTGCCATGAGTCATGCGCGGATTAAACGGCTGGTTTTTGGGGCCTATGATCCAAAACGGGGCGCGGTGTGCAATGCATTAAGCCTGACCGATGCCAGTTTTTTAAATCACAAGATCAGCTGGGACGGCGGCGTGCTGGAGACGGAATGCTCGGAAATGTTGAGGGATTTTTTTAAAGCTAGGCGATGAAAGCCGTTTAAAGTGCGGCCGGATCAATAGTTACTGCTTCATTCTCGGGCTTTTTACTGTCGACTTCCATGGCATTTTTCTTAATCTGGTTTTCCTCGGTCAACCAGACCAGTAAGTCGTAATAGCTGCGTATGTTTTCTACAAATATAACCGGCTCCTTGCCTCGGGCAAAACCGTGTTTGGTCTGTTGATGCCACTTTTTCTGGGTGAGTAAGGGCAGATGCTGTTTCACATCCATCCATTTATCGGGGTTGCTGCCTTGCTTTTCAGTCAGCACTCTGGCGTCTTCAAGATGACCCAGGCCGACATTATAGGAAGCTAATGCAAACCAGGTCCGATCCGGTTCTGCGATCTGCGCGGAAATCAACTGGATTCTTTGTTGAAAATAGCGTGCGCCGCCATCAATGCTTTGACTCGAATCGGTTCGATCTTGAATGCCGAGTTCTGCGGCGGTGGTATTGGTTAGCATCATAATACCCTCTACGCCGGTCGGGGAAACGGCTTTATCCAGCCAATGGGATTCCTGATAGCCGATTGCAGCCAACAAACGCCAATCTATATTGTATTGTGCGGCCGCCAAATTAAAATATTTTTGATGCTGGGAAAGTCTGCTTTTTATTTGCTGGCGGAAGGTGCAGTTGCCGATATAGCTCAAGCTGCTGGTATGTCCGTAATGTTTTTCAAGGAGTTGATCGAGGGTTTTATTTTTTTTTATCCGATTGAAAAAACGGACAACTTCATCGTATAAACTGTTGTCGTCCGATGGGCTTAATGCCCAAGCCAGTTGGCGTGGTTCGGAAATGTCGAAGGCAATGTTAAGTTTGGGGTAAAAACGACGAATTAATATGGCCTGATTCGAGTCCGCTACGGTGTAATCGATAAGTCCTTCATTAACCAGATACAGCAGGCCATTGGTATCGAGCTCGTCGTTAACATTCCAGTCCAGTTCAGGCGTATCCTCTTTTAGATAGGCTAGGCTATCGATATGGCTGGTGTTTTTGGCAACTTCAATAATTCCTTGAGTCAGGCTGATGATGTTATTGGGGCGGCGAGTGCCTGAGCGGTAAATAAGCTGTTCAGTTATTTCATGGTAGGCAGGGGCAAAGCGCATGCTTTTGTTGCGCTGTTCGGTAATGGTCAGTCCGGCGGCGGCAATGTCGGCTTTGCCTTTGGAGATGCGTTTTAGGATGTCAGCAAAGGTACTGGGGGTTTCAAACTTTGCTTTAACGCCTAATTGCTCAGCGAAAAGCATAACCAAGTCATATTCAAGGCCGGTATATCCTTCCGGACTTTCATAGTAGGTTGTCGGGTCATTTCGGGTTAATACGTGCAGAGTTCCTGCCCGTTTAACTTGCTCCAGCTTGTTAACCGATAGGAATCCGCTGTCGCAAGTCGTCAGGGTGGCGGCAAGTAGTAAACCGATAATCAGTCTGGGTAGGCGAATTAAGATTATCGGTCGCATCGGTTCCTGACCGATTACGACACTTCTGACCTCCATGGATGGAGGAAATGCCGACGACTGTCGGGAGCAGTCGCGGTCGCCATCCTTGGCAGTCGGTCGCATCGGTTCCTGACCGATTACGACACTTCCGCCATCCTTGGCAGTCGGTCGCATCGGTTCCTGACCGATTACGACACTTCCGCCATCCTTGGCAGTCGTAATTCTTTGTAGGTATTAATCAATGCATTGGTTGAAGAATCGTGGCTGTCGATTATTTTGTCGTTTTGAAGTTCTGGCAGGATGACCTTGGCTAAGGTTTTTCCCAATTCGACACCCATCTGATCAAATGAGTTGATATTCCAAATAACCCCTTGAACATAAATTTTATGCTCATAAAACGCAATCAGTGAGCCTAAGGTTTTGGGCGTCAGTTTACTAAATAAAAACGAATTAGATGGTTTATTGCCGTCAAATATTTTGGAGGCGACCAGTACCTTATCGGCTTGGTCTTCGGCTGAGAGTTCCTGCTTAACTTCTTCGGCTGTTTTGCCTTTCATCAAGGCTTCCGGCTGGGCAAGAAAGTTTGAAATCAAAATATCATGATGCTCGGGTAATTTGTAGTGACTGTTCGCGGCGGCCAGAAAATCACAGGGTATCAGTTTGGTGCCTTGATGGATAAGCTGAAAAAAAGCGTGTTGACCATTGGTGCCGGGTTGCCCCCAAATAATCTGGCCGGTACTGTAATCAACTTTGTCACCGTTAAGGTCTATGCTTTTGCCGTTGCTTTCCATGTCTCCTTGCTGAAAATAATCAGCAAAATAAAGCATCGACTGGTCGTAAGGTAAAAGAGCATGAGATTCGGCATTATAGAAGTTGTTATACCAGATGCCCAGCAAGCCCATGATGACAGGGATATTTTTTTCAAAAGGCGTGGCGCGAAAATGCTCGTCAGCGTCGTAAGCGCCTTGTAAAAGTTCTTCAAAATTATCCATGCCTACATATAAGGCAATAGATAGCCCTATGGCCGACCACAGTGAATAGCGTCCGCCAACCCAATGTCTAAATTCAAACATATTGTTGGTGTCTATGCCGAATTCGGCAACATTATTAGTGCTGGTAGAGATGGCAACAAAATGCTTGGCAATGGCCTGTTGATCTTGGGCGCTATCGAGAAACCAACTTCTTGCCGATTTTGCATTCGTCATCGTCTCTTGAGTTGTAAATGTTTTAGAGGCGATAAGAAATAGTGTCGTTTCAGGGGATAAGTGCGTTAGGGTTTCAACAAGGTCGGCTTGGTCAATATTAGAGACGAAATGAACTTTTAATGACTCAGAAGCATAGGGAGTCAGAGCTGTTGACACCATCTTGGGTCCTAAATCGGAGCCGCCTATGCCAATGTTGACGATGTCGGTAATCGCTTTGCCGGTATAACCCCGCCATTCGCCAGAGCGGACGCAGGTGCTGAAAGTCCGCATTTGGGCGAGAACGCTGTTAATTTGCGGCATCACATCCTGTCCGTCTACATAAACAGGTTGATTGCAGCGATTGCGCAAAGCGGTATGCAAAACGGATCGGTGTTCGGTCTTATTAATTTCTGCCCCAGAAAACATGGCCTTGATTTTTTCGTCTAGCCCGGCATGTTTAGCCAGATCAATCAGTAAGGGTAGAGTTTGATCCGTTATTCTATTTTTGGAGTAATCAAAAAGAATATCATTAAAATGGAGAGAGAATTTGATGTGGCGATTGTGATCCGCATTGAAACTGTCGCGTAGGAGAATGTTTTTAGTTTCGTTGTGATGCTTTTTTAAAGCTGTCCAGGCCGTAGAAGAGGTCAAAAATGACATGCGGTAAAGCTCCGTTTGAATGAAATTAGTTTAAGTCTACGAAAAGCCGGGAAGGATAGCAATAGTACTGCAGCGCATTACTTTTATAACGGCATTTGTAGGCTAGTCTGCCATCAATTCCTTTATTTGGCCAAATTGATGTGCTAGAGTAATCCATTGCTATTAATCAAAAATACAGCGGAAGATGCTTGTTTGTGATGAGTTCAAGCTATATTGATAGCATTTACATTTTTTCTCATAATAATAAATTTATCAGAACTGGAAGGCATTATGAACAGTATACACATTTTAAGAAAGGGTTCCCTGGTACTTCTGGGCTTGTTATTTTCTGCATCGTTATGGGCGCATGGTGGGGCCGCAGGTACCGATACCGACCAATGTAAATTTGAATTGGAACCTACTCACTGGTTGCATTATACCGCCTATCAGCCTAACGCGTTTCCTGCCGAAGATTTTTGCGCTAATATTCCACGCGCTAACGAATTGACTTTACTGGTATTTGATTATCAAGATATAAAGTATAGAAATATGTCTGTTGAGTTTGAAGTGACTAAAGAGCCTGAAGGCACCAGTGTATTCAAATTGCCGGCTGCAAAACATAAAAAAGGCTCGGTTGAATTGAGATTGCCAAATGGCGTGCCGGAGGCAGGCAACTATCTGATTCATATTACTCTGGTTCCTGATTCTGGCGATAGATTGGATGCGCACATGAGTTTTAAAGCCGGTGGCGGTCAAGCCGTGACTAGAAATAATATGCTCTTGTATGCTCTTTTTGCTTTTGCCGGTCTCTATGTCCTTTATCTGTCTCATGCTGGATTTAAAAGCAAAGTGGATGAAATAATAGCGAAAATTAAAAGCTAAACAGGCGAGATTGTTGCTAGGTGTGTGTTGATGCCATTGCGCCATGATGGGCGATGGCATCACTTAAAGCGCCTACTTTTGGTGGTTTTATTGAGCAACGGGGGAAATGAGTAATGGTGAAGTTATTATCGGCTGGGGTATTGATTTTTCTTTTTTCTGCGCCAGTATTGGCAGAGGAGTATGAAGATCATAGCGGTATGCTCATGGATCACGGCGATGGTCATTTAATGGACATGGCCGGTGGTATGGTTATGGGGCAGAATGCCAGTACCTTGCCGGGTGGTTGCGATAGTATCGCTGAGACCAAGGAAATTACCGTGCATGCCGGACATAAACACGCTGAGAAATTTCCCGGTAGAATGTTTGCGTTTGATACTCAGGAATTTAAGTTTAAACCGTGTACTAAATTGACGGTTAATTTTGTTAATGATGATCATATTCGTCATCAATGGATGATGCACGGCTTGCCGAAATATTTGTACCCAAAAGGCATGTTTCATTTAGAAATAACCGGCCCTGCAAAAATTTCAGGAACATTAATTCTTCCTCCCGGCGATAAAACCTATCTCGTGCATTGTGACATTGCTCAGCACATGGAAAAAGGCATGAAAGCACAGTTGAAAGTCGGTGACGGTGATGGGGATTTGCCTAGTATTCCCGGCGTGACGGCTTACGTCATACCCGATGACTACGAGGGAAGTTTGTCGACAGTAATGGCTGATGTTTTAGCCGCAGCGGAAATCGCACCCACTGTTGTAGCAAATCCGACAGCAGCATCCCAACTCAAGGCACCAAAAGAAGATTCTTTTATTTCAGGTGTTACTGTGATTGGCTTAGCGATAGGCTTGTTGCTAGCTCCATTTTTAGCGAAAAAATTTAAAGGGATGAGCGTATCAGAAGTGATCGCTACTATTTTTGATTGGTTAAGAACAGCAGTTGAACTTGTTATAAAGCTGTTATCTGGTTTGGTTAAGCTAATTATGTCTAACAAAAACAAGATATTGCCTGGAAGTTAAATTCTGGTAACGTAAAAACCCCCTGCTCTCTTTGAGTGCAGGGGTTTTTTTTGAGAGAAAAAGTGCAAGATATAGGATTTGAAATAGGCGGGCTATTTATCAGCGCATTTATATCATCAACGATAGCGCCTGGGGGGTCAGAAGCCATTTTGGCCTATATGGTTGCGGCAGGACATTATCAGGTTGAGCTTTTAGTCATCGTTGCCACGATAGGCAACACGCTGGGCGCCATTACAACATGGGGTCTGGGTGTATTGGCAGCAAAGAAATTCCCCGTATCTACGCTTTTATCAGAAAAAAAACAGAAAGCGCTGGAGGTAGTCAGAAAAAAAGGGCTTTGGACGCTGTTTTTTACCTGGTTGCCGTTGGTCGGCGATGTCTTGTGTTTTGCGGGTGGATGGCTAAAACTGCCCTTCTTTCAGGCTTGTTTAATCATATTGCTGGGTAAGTTGGGTCGATATGCGATGATAGCCTGGATGTTCATGTAGTGTAGGCTTTGGCCACAACCGTAAAGTTAAAATTAAAAAGAGGTCATTGTGTTACGCCATTTTCCACAAGTTAACGTTGCTTATGCTCATAATAAACGCGATTATTTTATAGCAGCTTTCACTTTTCTTTGTGTGGCTGTCTGCTTAATCAGTGATGCCAATGCGAGTTTAGAAAAGCAAAATGCCCTCGGTGTCTGTGGTTGGGTGTTTTTGACCGGATGGTTGCTAGGAGAAAATAGGGAAATAAGAATGCAGGTTGTCATTGCCGTCATTTTTGCGACTATCGGTGAACACTTTGCCTCGCCTTTTATGGGTGGATACACTTACCGGTTTGAGAACGTGCCTGCCTATGTACCGCCCGGTCACGGCATGGTCTATTTAACCGCTGTTGCGCTGGGTCGATCCGGATTATTCTTGCGCTATGCTAGGCAAATCGCTGCCTTTGTCGTATTAGTGTGCGGTGTGTGGTCAATTTGGGGTATCAGCGGCTATGCTGAGCAGGGTGATTCAGTCGGTGCCTTATTGTTTTGTGTTTTTTTGGCTTATCTTTTTAAAGGCCGTTCGCCGATGGTTTATCTGGCGGCGTTTTTTATTACCACCTGGCTGGAGTTAATTGGCACAGCCGTGGGAACCTGGACATGGGCGGCAATAGATCCGGTTCTTGGGTTGCCTCAAGGAAATCCACCCAGTGGCGTCGCTGCTTGGTATTGTCTGGTTGATGCAGTAGCCATGGGTGGCGCCGCACCGGTATTAAAAAGTTCGAAGAATGCCTTCGACTGGTTAAAGTCGGGCAAATTGCGAAAAATTGCCTATCAAGCTTCAGGCAATAAATAAGTTGAAAAATAAAGTCATGCAGAGCGGCTAATTTAAGCAAAGCAGCTCTGCCATAAACATCTGTGTAATCAGTAATCAAAAAAGGAAAATAGTATGGAACGTCGTGATTTTATTCGATTAAGTGTCGCAACTGTTGGTGCCGGTATAATAGCGCCAACAATCGCACTGGCTAACACTAGCAAACCGGCAGTGGGCGCGGACATCTATTATACAAAAGAAGCGCCCGGTCGCTGGAGCGGGAAAGTTGCAACACACTTGCCCAGCATTGAAATAGAAAAAGCGGGCGGCAAGGTCACTGTAAAAATCATCACAGCGCACGAAATGAAAGGTTACGAGCACTATATTGTTAAGCACGTTTTGCTGGATCAAAACTATGCGTTTATAGACGAGCAGCTATTTGACCCAACCAAGAATCAAGCGGCAATATCAACATTTACACTGCATGACTACAGTGGCCCGATTTACGCGCTGAGTATGTGTAATAAGCATGACCTTTGGTTGAATGGTGCAGAAGTGTAAGGAAGATTTTCAGATTATTATGTTGGCGTTGATTTTATGGTAAGCGGCTTATTGGATCGCTTTATATCCGATGAGTGGCTTAGTAGTCACCTGAACATAATGTAAGCAATGAATAGCCACCAATCATTACAACCAAAGCCGACAAAAATCCTGGTAATCGCAATGCGATATCTCGGTGATGTGTTGCTGACTACGCCCTTATTGCATTCGTTGCGACAGGCTTATCCTGATGCTCGGCTGGATGTGCTGGTGTTTGCTAATACGGCATCCATGCTCGAAGGTAATCCTGATATTAATCAGGTTATTACCGCGCCTAACCGCCCTAAGTTTGCCGATAATTGTCGATTATTCAGGCAATTATTTCGGCGGTATGATCTTGCCGTTGCAACGCAGGCAGGGGATCGTCCCTTTTTGTATTCATTAGTTGCTGCGCCATTTCGGGTTGCCGTCGTGCCGCCGAAAAACGCCACCGGCTGGTGGAAACGGTTTTTTGTGCAACGCTGGACAGAGTTTGACGACAACACTCACACCGTTTTGCAACACCTGAAATTACTGGATTTGATCAATGTTCCACGGTGTTTTTCACTGGTTCCGCCGCAAATCGGCAATGCGCCGCAGTTAATACAGCAGTTTTCTTTTTTATCGGATAATACCGGTTATGCGGTGCTACACCCGCATCCGCAGTGGACATACAAGCAATGGAGTGTAGAGGGGTGGATAGAAGTGGGCCTGTATCTCAAAAAACTGGGATTAAGATTGGTGCTTTCGTGTGGACCTGCGCAACAGGAAATCGATTATGTCGCCAACATTCAGCGGCAACTGCCCGATGATACCATCAATCTGGCAGGCCAGGTTTCGTTGGCTCAGCTGGCATACATTATCGCCCAAGCAAAATTGTATATCGGCCCTGATACCGGTATTACCCATTTAGCTGCTGCCACCGGAATCCCGGTGATCGCGCTTTATGGGCCGACTAATCCGGTAAAATGGGCGCCGTTTCCTTTTGGCTATCAGGAAAACGTTAATCCTTTTACTAAAACAGGCAATCAACAGGTTAATAATATTTGCTTCGTACAAGGCGCAGGCGATTGTGTACCGTGTGATTTAGAAGGCTGCGACCGCCATCAACAAAGCCGCAGCCGATGTTTAGATAATTTGTCAGCGGACGTTATTAAACGTTTAGTGCGGCAATTACTAAACAAATGAAGACGTAATGTTCTAAATTGAATTTGTCACAGCCGATTAATTTAAGATTTTGAAATTATGAGCATAGCAAAAAATACACAACTTGATCATATTTACATTCTTAACGTTAAACAATTTACCCGACGCCGCGCTTTTATGGAAAAGCAGCTTGCTGAGGCGGGATTACAAGCGGAGTTTATATTTGATTGGGATGCTGATGAGTTGACGGATGACATAGTTGACCGTTATTTTTCGAAAAATAATCATTTATCACCCGCACAAAAATCCTGTGCTCTCAAGCATATTACTGCGTTACAAAAAGTCGCGGCAAGTAACAGTTCGTTCAATTTGATTTTGGAAGATGATGCGGTTCTGGCCAAAAATTTTAGTTTAGGCTTGCAACGCGCGATAACACAAAGTGAGCAGTTTTTTGGTGATAAAGTCATTTATATAGGCTCAGGGGGGAATTTTTTTACTCCGAAAAGTCAGCGCAAGCCGGGACAATATTTATATCTTGGTGTCCGTGGTCGATTTGCAGATTCCTATATTATTGATAGCGTCACTGCAGAAAAAAGGCTGGATTGGATTATTACCCATAAAGTGAATGATCCCATCGATAATCAGTTTGAACAAATCGATAAGCAACTCGGTATCAAAATAGTGTGGCTAGAAGATCCTGTTGTTGAGCAAGGTAGTAAAAATGGTTTGTTTGACAGTGCCTTAGAATCAGCCCCGCCAACTTGGTTACAAAATTTGTTATTTAGTTTTGAAAAGTTAAAACGAAAATATATTTATCAATTATGGCGTTAATGAAAAGACCTATGTTTTCTTATTCTGTTGTTGCTGAAAAATCCCTATTAACTTGCCGCTATTTGGCGATAATTGCCGCTATTGCTGCCCCCGTTTCTACCGCCATTACCAGTGCGGCTTGTATGGCCATGTTATTGACTTGGTTAATGTCTGGGCAAGTTTGGCAGAGCCTGAAAATATCGGCGAGGCAGCCTGCGGGGAAAATGCTGTTATTGTTTTTTGCTTGGCTTATTATCAGCAGTTTGTCTGCGGACACGGATTGGACGGATAAAATTAGCACGCTGTCTAGCTGGAAAAAATTATTTTACACTTTTGTGTTATTAGGCCTGTTTTACCCAACGCAATGGAAGGCACGATTTGTTTATTATTATTTAACCGCCATGTCTCTGGCTGCTGTTATTGCCGTTATTTTGTGGTTATTGGATATTCAGGTAAGCTCGAATCGAGAGATTGGCATTTTTATGAGCAATCACTCTTCGCAAAGTTTAGCTTTTGTCGTTGCTGTCTTATGTTGTATTTTTTTGCTCAAAAAATCGCTCAGTCAGCAAAAAAAGTATCTGCTAGTAGGCATGATGGTTTTATTTTTGTTTAATATTTTCTTTATCAGTCCGTCTCGAAGCGGCTATCTGGCTTTGCCTGTTGCTGCTGTTTTTGCGATTGCTAATCTCTACGGCTATAAGAAACTGCCGCATATTTTGGGAATTATAGCGACAGCACTTTTGCTAGTGGTATTAACTTCCAGTACCGTGCAGCAGCGCATTAAAGTGGGTTGGGAAGAAAAGACAAACTATCAAACCAGTGAAGAGGTAACGTCTATAGGCATTCGGGTTATTTTTGCGCAAAATACGTGGGAATTAATTCAGCAAAAGCCTTTGCTGGGATACGGAACCTCTTCTTTTAAGAGCGTTTATAGCCCTTATGCCGCCGCTAAATATCAAGATTGGCGCGGCGATTCAGCATCCGATCCGCATAATCAATATTTATTTGTCTGGTTGGAAAACGGTCTAATCGGCTTGTTGATATTTTTAGCTTATATTTACACGGCTATCAGGCAGGGGGCGACTCAACAGCCCTACGGAGCAATGGGTGCCAGTGTACTGGTTGCCATTGCAGTCGTTAGTTTGTTTAACTCAAACTTTAAAACCTTTCCAGAGGGACATTTGCTGGCTTTTTTTGTGGGTTGTTTATTGGCTCAGCAGTCGGCAAACAATACGGAGAAAGACAGTGCTTAGTGTGATTATTATCACTAAAAATGAAGCTGAACACATTAGCCGCTGTTTGGCTTCTGTAAGCTGGGCCGATGAGATCATTATCCTGGATTCCGGCAGTAGCGATAACACCGTTGACCTTTGTAAAGCTTACACCGATAAGGTTTTTATGACCGATTGGCCTGGCTTTGGTAAACAAAAACAACGTGCATTGGATAAGGCGCAGGGAGACTGGGTTTTGTCGATTGATGCCGACGAAGTTGTCACTTCGGAATTAAGGGTGGAAATTGAAAAAGCGCTTCAGCAGGAACGATATCAGGGTTACGAAATCCCCCGTCTTTCCCGTTATTGCGGCAGGCAAATGCGTCATGGGGGCTGGTGGCCAGACTATGTTTTAAGATTGTTTCGTCGTGATTGCGCTCAATTTACTGATTCAGTCGTACATGAGCGTATTATTGTTCAGGGACAAATCAGTCAGTTAATCACTCCGCTGCTTCATGATGCTTTTGTAAATTTGGATGAGGTCTTGCATAAAGTCAATAGCTATTCAGCTTTGGGTGCAGCTTTGCTCTACCAGCGGGGCGTTCGCTCATCCTTAAGCAAAGCCATCTTAAAAGGACTTTGGACATTCATTCGCACTTATTGGCTTAAAGCCGGTATTCTGGATGGGCGGCAAGGGTTGATGCTGTCGATTTCTAATGCGGAAGGCGCTTATTATAAATATCTTAAGGTGTGGGAATTACAAAGCCAGCAGTCGAGCGCATCGACTCCTGGCCGATTACGACGCTTTCGCCATCCTTGGCAGTCGGTCGCATCAGTTCTCTACCGATTACGACACTTCCGCCATCCTTGGCAGTCGAAATAATGAATTTAATTTCTGTTATCGTCACCACTTATAACTGGCCTGCGGCATTAGAACTTTGTCTTGATAGTTTATTTTCTCAACATGATCAGGCGTTTGAAATTATCATCGCTGACGATGGATCTACGTTCGAAAATAAGGTGAAGGCCCAAGCTTATTGCGCTAAAAGTCCGGTATCTATTCAGTACGTATATCATGATGATCAGGGGTTTAGAGCGGGAACTATTAGAAATAAAGCGGTTGCGAGCAGTCAGGGTGAATATTTGCTATTCATTGATGGTGACTGTGTTTGCGGTGCTGATTTTATCGCCCGGCATCGACAGCTTGCGGCGCTCGGATGTTTTGTGCCCGGGAATAGGGTGTTATTGAGCCAGGCGTTTACTCGGGAAGTCATTGAAAAACAGATTCCACTGCATCAAAAGCCGCTAAGTTATTTTGTTGCCCTCTGGCTACAAAATAAAATAAATAGAATTTCGCCTTTTATTCGACTGCCGTTGGGTTTTTTAAGGAAATTGCAGCCCCAAAAGTGGCAAAAAGCCATGACTTGTAATCTGGCGTTATGGAAAAACGACTTTTTACGGGTAAATGGTTTTGATGAGCTTTTTGAAGGCTGGGGCTTTGAGGATTCCGACCTGGTTATTCGTTTGATACATGCAGGTATTAAGCGCAAGGAAGGCCGATTTGCTGTGCCTGTGTTGCATTTATGGCATCATCATAATGACAAAAGCCAGCAAGATCTTAATTACCAGCGATTGTTGGATCGACTGGAGCATCGGGATTTTATTGTCGCAAAAAAAGGCGTCTCCCAGTATCTTTGTAGGGGCGACCGGCTGGTCGCCCGCCGTTAATGAAATCTTCAAAAATATGAACAAAACATCCAAAGCAAGCGCTCAAATATATAAGCGATTATTGGCCTATGTAAAACCGCATCGTGGTCTTTTTGCCATCAGTATTGTCGGTTTTCTGATGTATTCAGGTACCCAGACCTTATTCGCGGCATTGATCAAGCATATAATTGATACGTTGCAAACTGAATCACGGGAAGGGATGTATTATTTACCGTTATTGTTCAGCGGTTTAATTGTAGTGCATGGCATTGGCGCTTATTTGGGCAACTATTTTCTGGCCAAAGTATCGACCAATGTCGTGCATACCTTGAGGTGTCAGATCTTTGACCAATATACCCGATTGCCAACAGCTTATTTTGATGGGCATAACAGCGGTTATATGATTTCAAGGATAACCAATAATGTAGGACTGGTTACTCAGGCCGCTACGGATGCGGTGCGTACCATTGTGCGTGAAGGCTTTACCGCAATAGGCTTGTTAATTTATTTGTTTTATTCGAACTGGATGTTGTCTTTGGTTTTTGTTGCTATCGCGCCGATTATTGTGGTGTTGGTAGGTTATGTGAGTAAACGCCTCCGAGGGATCAGTAAGAAAATCCAAGAATCGATAGGCGACATGACCCATATTACCTCGGAATTGGTCGGCGGGCATCGGGTGGTGCGCAGTTATGGCGGGGAAGAATATGAACGGCGGCGATTTTTGGATAGCAGTTCATTTAATCGGCGGCAATCGTTAAAACTATCAACGACGATGGCGATACACAATCCGATCATGCAGCTTATTATCGCCATCGCATTGTCATTTCTAATGTATATGGCCTTATTTTTCATGAAGCAAGCCAGTGTCGGTGAATTTGTCGGCTACTTGACGGCGGCGTTTTTATTGCCGAGACCCATCAGGCAGTTGAGTGACGCTAATGGCGATATTCAAAAAGGCATCGCGGCCGCCGAATCGTTATTTGAAATTTTAGATGAGCCTGGCGAGTCTGATGAAGGCACTTATCAGGTCGAAAGATGTCAGGGGGCGTTGGAATTTAAAAACCTATCGTTTCAATATGCGGGTTCAAATGAACCGGCGCTTATTGACATCAGCTTTAAGGCCGAGCCGGGACAGACCATTGCGCTGGTAGGCGCTTCGGGCGGAGGCAAAAGTACGCTGGCTAATTTAGTCTCACGTTTTTATCCCCATAGCACCGGTGAGATATTGTTGGACGGTGTTGAAATAAATACTTATGAATTGGCAAACTTGAGAAAGCAGTTGGCATTGGTCAATCAGCAAGTCACTTTATTCAATGATACGATAGCCAACAATATCGCCTACGGGGCGCTTGCAACGGCAACCCGAAGTGAAATAACCGCTGCTGCAACAGACGCCTATGCGATGGAATTTATCGCCAAACTGGACCAAGGGTTGGATACGGAAATAGGTGAGAATGGCGTCAAGTTGTCTGGAGGGCAACGACAAAGATTAGCGTTGGCGAGGGCATTACTAAAGGATGCGCCTCTATTAATACTGGATGAGGCAACATCGGCTCTGGATACAGAATCGGAGCGGTATATACAGGCGGCGTTGCAAAAAGTCATGAGCAATCGGACGACTCTGGTTATTGCTCACCGGCTATCGACCATTGAAAACGCTGATATAATTTTAGTGATGGATCATGGACGTATTGTTGAAAGAGGATCTCATCGGGAGCTTATTGCAAAAAATGGAGTCTACGCGCGGTTGCATTCGATGCAATTTAAGGAGCACCCTGAAAAAATTAACAGTCTTAGTTCCCCGCAACAGCGTGGAAGTTTAGATGACGTATCAAATTAAGACATTGTTTAAGGGGTATGATTTTGAAATCATTTATTGCCGAGCTTGATGCGCATCAGGCAACGATAGCGCGGTTAGCGGATTGTTCCGGTGCTATTGAAGCGGCCGGAGAGTTGCTGATTGAAACATTAAAACAAGGTGGAAAAATTTTATTGTGCGGCAATGGCGGCAGTGCCGCGGATTGTCAGCATATCGCTGCCGAACTAGTGGTGCAATACCAAAAAAACCGGAAGGCATTGGCTGCAATAGCATTGACCACCGACAGCTCGATTTTAACGGCGCACAGCAATGACTTTGGCTTTGAAACCGTGTATGCCCGGCAGATTGAGGCCATCGCCAGTGAAAAAGATTGTTTGATAGCCATTTCCACGTCAGGTAAAAGTAGCAATATATTAAAAGCGGTTGATGCTGCAAGGTTGAAAGGCATGGCTGTTATCGGTTTAACCGGGTGCGAAGGCGGCGAATTGAAGAAGCAGGTTACGCATTCGATTATTGTTCCCTCGGATGTGACGGCAAGAATCCAAGAGGCGCATATATTAATAGGCCACTGGTGGTGTGGCGTGATTGAGGAGGCATTAAGTGCTGGCGATTATTCCTGAATTTACCAAGGCTCGCATCATAGTCATTGGCGACGTGATGCTGGATCGATACTGGTCCGGGCAGGCGGCGCGTATTTCGCCGGAAGCGCCGGTGCCGGTGGTAAGAGTTAACACGATTGAAGATCGCGTAGGCGGTGCGGGTAATGTCGCACTCAATATAGCTAAATTAGGCGGCAAGGTCACTCTGCTGGGCGTCGTTGGTGATGATGCCGAGGGTGATATATTACGACGATTACTCGAAGCTGAAGGCGTCATCTGCGATTTTATCGTTGAACAGGAAATTCGTAGCATCTGCAAGTTGCGGGTTATGGCACAGCATCAGCAACTCATTCGTATCGATTTTGAAGAGTCGGCTCTTAAGTTTGATTTAGATGCTTTATTGGCGAGACTGGTTGATCATCTGCCTGAAAATAATACGGTTGTTTTCTCGGACTATGGCAAAGGAACCTTGGCGAATGTTTCAACTTATATTCTTGCTGCCAAGCAAGCTGGCATTAAGGTTTTGGTCGATCCGAAAGGCGTGGATTATCAGCGTTATGCTCATGCAGATCTGATAACGCCAAATTTGTCTGAATTGCAGGCTGTCGTTGGCGTTACTGAAAACGAAGAGGATTTGCTGGAAAAAGGACGTGGGCTGTTAAAGCAACATCAAATTCCGACACTTCTGCTGACTCGCGGCGAAGCGGGTATGACCTTGATACAAGAGACTCAGGTGCATTCATTGCCGGCTCAGGCCAAGGATGTTTTTGATGTGACCGGAGCGGGTGATACGGTTATTGCGGTAATGGCTCTGGGCGTGGCGTTGGATATGGTTTTGGATGATGCGATGTATCTGGCCAATCTGGCGGGCGGCATTGTGGTCGGCAAACTGGGAACATCAACGGTATCCATGCAGGAGTTAACTCGGGCTATGCACGGCGACCGGGATTCCCGATACGGTATCGTTTCAGAGCAGGAGTTAGCGCAAATATTGGTCGGAGCTAAAGCCCATGACGAGCGCATTATCATGACCAATGGCTGCTTCGATTTATTGCACGCCGGACATGTGACTTATTTACAGCAGGCAAAGGCACTGGGTGATCGCTTGGTGGTGGCGGTAAACTCCGACGCTTCGGTCAGGCAGCTTAAAGGAGAGACTCGGCCTATTAATGGTTTGCAGGAACGGATGACGGTTTTAGCGGCATTGGCCTGCGTAGATTGGGTGGTTTCATTCGAAGAGGAAACTCCCGAAAGACTGTATTGCCGATTGTTGCCGGATGTCATCGTCAAGGGCGGCGATTACAGTTCGGAGCAAGTCGCTGGTGGCGATTGTGTGATTCGGGCGGGTGGCGAAGTAAAGATATTACAGTTTGTTGACGGCCAGTCGACAACGGCGATGATTAAAAAAGCGAGGGGATTAGAATGATTGTTGTGACGGGAGGTGCCGGTTTTATTGGCAGTAATATTATTCGGGCATTAAATCAGCGGGGCGAACGCGATATATTGCTGGTGGATCATCTGTCTAATGGAAGAAAAATGCACAATATCGCTGATCTTGATATCGCCGATTACATGGACAAGGAAGAGTTTATAGAGAAAATCGGGGTGGCTCATTTTTTTGATGGGGTGCGGGCAGTTTTCCATCAGGGAGCTTGCTCTGCAACCACGGAATGGGATGGGCGGTATGTGATGAGGAATAATTATGACTATTCCAAACGGTTATTGCATTGGTGTATCTCAAAAAATGTCGCTTTTATGTACGCGTCTTCAGCTTCGGTTTACGGGGATGGCAAACAGGGGTTCCGGGTTGATCGCAGTTGCGAGCAGCCTATCAATATGTATGCCTATTCGAAGTT
Source organism: Methylobacter sp. (assembly GCA_030653985.1). GTDB lineage: Bacteria > Pseudomonadota > Gammaproteobacteria > Methylococcales > Methylomonadaceae > Methylobacter_A. The sequence goes on from JAURYJ010000092.1 coordinate 21,200, forward strand.
TCAATTCGATCAATATGTTCGACCTTTATTAGCTAAAACCAAAAGTCCGATTGTCGGTTTTCGTTACTTTAATGTTTACGGACCAAGAGAGCAGCATAAAGGCTCCATGAGTAGTACTATATTTCACTTTAATCAGCAGGTTATAGAGCAAAAAAGAGCAAAATTATTTAAGGGGTGTGATGGCATGGCTGATGGTGAGCAAAAGCGGGATTTTGTTCATGTCGATGATGTTGTTAATGTAAACTTGTGGTTTTTAGACCATCCTGAGCAACGCGGTATTTATAATGTAGGAACGGGACGGGCGGAAACGTTTAATGCAGTCGCTCAAGCTGTAACTGATTGGCATAAAGAAGGGGATATTGAGTACATTCCGTTTCCAGAGCATTTGAAAGGCGCTTACCAGAGTTATACTCAAGCGGATATTTCCGGGCTAAGAGAAGCGGGCTATGCAGAAGAGTTTTTAACGGTTAAGCAAGGCGTCGCAAGATATTTAGATTGGTTGAATAAATAACTGCTTGACCTTATGAAAAGGCGATGTATAATACGCAGCTCTTCCGGGGTCAAGGCCCTGGCAGAGACGCAGCAAGCAATAAAAGTTAACAGAATGTTGACAAGCGGACTAGATAGGTTACAATGGTCGGCTTCTTCGGGGTTCAGTAAACGACTTCGACAAGGACGGAAAGAAAAATACCGTCAACAAGATGTTGACAAACTGAATTGGATCTGTATAATTGTCCAGCTCAACCGGGGTTTACTCCGACGCTCTTTAAAAATCTGATCAAAATAATTTGTGTGGGTGCTTGTGACGAGCTATTTACGTTTGTAATAAATAGTCGACATGAGAACTTACGTGGATAAGAAAT
>JAURYJ010000095.1 GCA_030653985.1 Methylobacter sp.
CTTGCGAATAAGAGCATGGACTTGTGCCGAGTGTGGCACTACGCATGATAGAGATATGAATGCGGCAAAGAACATTCTCGCGCTTGGGCATAAGCGTCTAGCGGTAGGAATCCCCGTCCTTTAGGTCGGGGAGGATGTCAAGCACCAAGCAACCGTTGAGTGTGTTAATGCTGGATTTGGATTATTTTAAGTCAGTCAATGATACGCTGGGGCATGAGGTCGGTGATCAGGTGCTGGCTCATGCCGCCAAACTGATGCGGACAAACGCGCGCAGCAACGACATTGTCTGCCGATTGGGTGGAGAAGAGTTTGTAATCATCGCCTCCAATACCGATGGCACCACGGCTTTATTATTGGCCGAACGTATCCGCAACGCCATCGAAAAAAACCAGCTCCAGGGGCTGGTATTGGCTCGTCCGGTCACGGTCAGTATTGGCGTGGCAGGTTCTTTGGGCGCTAAGCCAGACTGGAAAGAATTGATGAAATGGGCTGATGATGCCTTATATCGGGTTAAGCAGGGCAATCGTAACGGTGTACAGCTTGCCTACAGGGATGTAGGCAAGGGGCGTTAGCACGACTGTATGGATACAGGAGGTAGAGCCATGCAGGAGCAATTGCCGAGGAGCGGAAGCTTTGCCTTATGCTCCTAAGGTTGGGTGAATTCGAGATCATTCCCCCACGTCTTGTCAATAGCAGCGGTTGTGTTATCGTGTTCCAATTTTATCGGTATAAGCGTGAGACTATGCAATGAATGTATTAGCTGTCTATAGTATCAAGGGGGGAGTTGGTAAAACCTCAAGCGCAGTCAATCTGGCCTACATGGCCGCTCGCAACGGTTACCGCACCTTGGTTTGGGATCTTGATCCGCAGGGAGCCAGCAGTTATTATTTTCGTATCAAGCCCAAGATCAAAGGCGGCGGCAAAGACTTAATCGCCGGAAAACGCGAACTGGACGGCCTGATTAAAGGCACTGATTTTGAAAATCTGGATTTATTACCGGCGGATTTCTCTTTCAGAAATCTGGATTTGGTTCTGGATGCCAAGAAAAAGCCGACCCAGCAGCTTAAAAAACTCCTGAAGCCCTTGGCAGAAGAATACGATTTTATTTTTCTGGATTGTCCGCCCAATATTTCGTTATTATCCGAAGCCATTTTTGAGGCCGCAGATATGGTGTTGTCGCCGATAATTCCTACCACGTTATCGTTGAGGACACTGGAACAACTGGAAAAATTTATCGAGGATAATGACTTGAATAAACTGGTGCTGATTCCGTTTTTCTCGATGGCCGACCGGCGCAAAAAAATGCACAGGGATATCATGCAGAGCCTAAGTAACCGCTACCCTGAGACCTTAACCGCCGCGATTCCTTATGCCAGCGACATTGAACGCATGGGCCTGGAACGTATGCCGCTGGGAGGCTATATCAAAAAAAGCCAATCCTTGGCCGCTTACGATGCCTTGTGGCAAGAAATTCTGGCTCGCGTCACTCATAAACAATAACAAACGTACTTATCACTTTATCCGCTCAAGCTTTTGGAGTAAATCATGCCTAATAAACGCTTTGTTACGAGCAAGCCTAAATCTTCAATTACTGATGTCCCTAAATTGGGCGTAACAAAAGAAGATTTTATTAATGATTTTAAACGGTATTACGTTCATTTAATGGGCCGGGATGAGAATTCTCGTTCATCGCCGTTCTATGCCTGCGAGGCGTTGTCGCTGTCTATTCGTGACCGGCTGATGGAGCGTCGGAGAACCACTTATAAAACCTATAACAAAATGGATAGCCGACAAGTGTTTTATCTATCCATGGAGTTTTTGATGGGTAGAACTTTGAGCAACGCGATGCTTAATCTCGGCATCACCGATGAAGCGACTCAAGCCATGCACGATTTGGGCATTGAAATAGAAGAGCTGATTGACAGGGAACTTGACGCCGGTTTGGGTAATGGCGGTCTGGGGCGGTTGGCCGCCTGTTTTATCGACAGTTGTGCGACACTGCAATTACCGGCCGTGGGTTACGGCTTACGTTATGAATACGGCATGTTTACCCAAACCATTGTCAATGGCGAACAGGTCGAAAAACCGGACCACTGGCTGCGTCACGGTAATATCTGGGAAGTGGAGCGGCTGGAATATTCGTTGCGCATCAAGCTTGGTGGGCACACCGAAATACAAACTGATGAGCAAGGTAATCAGCGGATATGCTGGATCAGCACTCAAGACGTGCTAGCCGTCCCCTTTGACACACCGATACCAGGATTTAAAAACAATACCGTTAATACCTTACGTTTATGGAAAGCCGTTGCGACTGAGGAATTTAATCTGGATGAATTCAATGCCGGTGATTATGCAGAATCGGTGGCAGCAAAAGTCACTGCCGAACATATTACCATGGTGCTGTATCCGAATGATGCGAATGAAAACGGCAAGGAATTACGGCTACGCCAGCAGTATTTTTTGGCTTCTGCCAGCTTACAGGATGTTCTCGCTCATTGGGTCAGGCAACATGGCCATGAGTTCGGCAACTTTGCTAAGAAAAGCTGTTTTCAGTTAAACGACACTCATCCGAGCATCGCTATTGCCGAATTAATGCGCCTGTTAATCGATGTGCACGGTCTGTCATGGACTATTGCCTGGGGAATCACCCGGCAGACCATGGCTTATACCAATCATACCTTGTTGCCTGAAGCGCTTGAAAAATGGTCGGTTAAACTGATGCAACGATTGTTGCCCAGATTGATGGAGATTATCTTTGAAATAAACGCCAATTTTATGTCGGAAGTTGCCGCGCATTGGCCCGGCGATAAAGCCAGATTAAGCCGGATGTCGATCATCGAGGAAGGTGATGAGCAACAGGTACGCATGGCTTATCTTGCGATAGTCGGCAGTTTTTCAGTCAATGGCGTCGCCCAATTGCATTCGCAGTTACTGCAACAGGGCTTGTTTCGCGACTTTTACGCATTATGGCCGCACAAGTTTAACAACAAGACCAACGGCGTAACTCCGCGTCGCTGGCTGGCCTCGTGCAATCCTGAGCTAGCCGCATTAATAACTGAAACCATCGGTGATGGTTGGATAACCCATCTGGACGAATTAAAAAAACTGGAGCCTTTTGCCGAAGATGCCGAGTTTAGACATCGCTGGCGGGAGATAAAACAAAGCGCAAAGCAGCGCCTGGTTGGGTACAAAAAACAATATCATGACATCCATTTAAATCCCGATGCGTTGTTTGATATACAGGTTAAGCGTATTCATGAGTACAAGCGGCAGATTTTAAATGTGCTGCATGTGATTCATCTTTATGACCGCATTAAACGCGGCGAGAGCACCAATTGGGTTGCGCGCTGCGTGTTGATCGGCGGCAAGGCTGCCCCCGGTTATGCGATGGCAAAAAGAACCATTAAGTTGATTAATAATGTCGCCCATGTCATCAATTCGGATCCCGATTTCGACGACAAACTGACCCTGTTTTTCCTGCCCGATTATCGGGTGTCGGGGATGGAAATAATCTGCCCTGCCGCCGATCTGTCCGAGCAGATTTCTACCGCAGGCAAAGAGGCATCCGGTACCGGTAATATGAAGCTGATGATGAATGGCGCGCTGACTATCGGAACACTCGACGGCGCTAATATTGAAATAAGGGAAGAAGTCGGTGATGAAAACTTTTTCCTGTTCGGTCTGACTGAAGAGCAGGTCGAAGCAAGGCGGGAACATTACGATCCTGCTGCGATTATTGAACAGGATGAAGATTTGCATCGGGTGATGAAGCTCCTCGAAAGCGGGCATTTTAATCAGTTTGAACCGGGGATATTTGACGACCTGATAGCATCCATTAAAAGCAGGTATGACCCATGGATGACTATCGCCGATTTTAGAAGCTATATTGATGCGCAAAAACGTGTGGAAGTGGCCTATCAGGATCAAGAGCACTGGACCCGGATGAGCATATTAAATTGCGCAAACAGCGGCAAATTTTCCACAGATAGAACGATTAATGACTATAATCGGGACATCTGGAAGCTGGATCCTGTGCCTGTGCCAGATTAATATCCACCATATGCTTATGGGCTTAAAATCGGGCCGGATGGGCTGTCTGTCAGGTTGATAACAGCTCAGTTTGCACTGTACTATGTAATCTTGATTAACTACCAGAAGCCATTATGAAGCCAGACAGTGCCGCGATTAAAAAACGATATGACCGGATCGCTCCGTTTTTTGAGGGCATGGAGGCGGTGATGGAAGGGCTGTTTTTTAAAAGCTGGCGGAAAAAATTATGGGCTAAGGTTGAGGGCCATCATATTCTTGAAGTCGGTGTAGGCACCGGCAAAAATTTTGACTATTACCCCAAGGATGTCCGAATAACGGCGATTGATTTTAGTGAGCAAATGTTAAAGCAGGCAGTGGGTAAGCGCGACAGAAAAAATATTCCTGTTGAGCTGGAACTGATGGATATTCAGTCGTTGAGCTTTGCCGATAACAGTTTCGATACGGTGATTGGTTCCTTTGTTTTTTGTTCGGTGCCGTCAGCAGTCAAGGGATTAAAAGAGCTTTATCGAGTATGTAAACCGGGCGGACAAGTGTTATTACTGGAGCATGTCGTCAGTTCAAATCCCGCGATTGCGGCCGTAATGAATTTTCTTAATCCGGTTGTTGTCCGACTGTTTGGGGCAAACATTAACCGGAATACCGTTAAAAATATTAAAGCCTGCGCATTTATCTCGGTGCATATCGACGAACGTAGCGGCGATATTATCAAGCTGATTGAAGCCCGGAAATAGCGGCTCGATAGGCTCATTGCACACCAAAATTCGGCAACTTTATCGTGCTTCTCCGTGGACGCCTACATAAACGTAGCGAGTAGAGCAATGCAGAAAAATTGCCGAGCGGACCCGAGATAGCCGAATTATTTAACGGCTTAGCGGTTGAATTGGGTAAAATAGAATGATTTTTTGGATTAGTTATTTACGTGAAGCCACAATTAGAAAATCTGGTACAGACGCGGATCCCGACCAAGCACGGCGAGTTTACCCTGCATTACTACAGCAATACCATTGATGAAAAAGAGCATGTCGCCCTAGTCAAAGGCGATGTTGCGGGCAAAGAAAATGTGCCGGTACGTATTCATTCAGAGTGTTTTACCGGCGACGTCTTAGGTTCAAGGCGTTGTGATTGCGGCGAACAGCTGGATATGGCGCTGCAACTTATCAATAAAGCCGGTTTCGGCGTATTGATTTATTTGCGCCAGGAAGGACGCGGTATCGGCTTGTTGAAAAAACTACAGGCTTATAATTTGCAGGATCAGGGCATGGATACCGTTGATGCCAATATCCATCTGGGGCATCTTGCCGACGAAAGAGAATACAGCATCGCCGCTTTAATGCTGGAAAACCTGCAGATAAAGTCCATCGAATTAATAACCAATAATCCCAATAAAATCGATGAGTTAAAAAAACTCGGCATTAACGTGACCGGCCGAATTCCGGTTGAGTCCGTGGCTCACGATGACAACATCGGTTATTTAAAAACCAAAGCAAAGAAAATGGCGCACATGCTGTTTGAGTCAAAAAAAGAGTAGATATACGTCTACAGATTCGATCCGCTTAATAAGCCGTGTTGACTGACTTTGATCGGCTCGAAAGTAACCGCCAGAGCCAAGCTACAAATAAATTATGATCTTACCAGCCGATAACCAAGCGACTTTTACTCGCGAGAGCCCATTTAAACAGGGCTGCTATGGACAAACTTATCGCTATAACTAACAATACGGTAATCATGAAACCTAGAAATCCGGGAAGAAAATTGAAGCGTTTAAACACTGATAAATAATCAAAAAAATAAAGAATCCAGGGGTGTATAAAGTAAATGGCAAAACTTGTCGACGCGATATGTTTTAAAAAAACCATATCTTTATGCTCAAATTTCTGTATGACAGATAAAAGGAAAAAACACATCAGTATTTTTTGGAAAAGAATGATATCAATTCCTTCATAGGAAAATAGGGCTTCCTTATGAAAGTTGCCATGCGTGTTATAGATTAAAATTTGTGCTGCGGACATAAAAACAACACCAAGCCCTAAAATAAAACTCTTTCCTTCTATAAAGGCCAATACCCGAACTTTTTCTATAGAGCAAATAATGCCCAACATATAAACAGGCATAAAATAAATCACAGAATGCAGGGGCGATAAATTGTGAGCGGGTCGATGAACAACCGCAGAAAGGCATAACAGAACAATAAACACCCCCACCTGAATCTTTATCGGTAGTTGTATCTGTTTGATGAATAAGGGGGAAAGAGCAAAAATAATCATGATGAAAGGAATATACCAATAAGCATCCAAGATGTTTCCCGTCCACCAGTACTGAACGCTTAACCAGATATATTGATACCAACTGTTTATGGGGTCGGTGATAAACACTTCAGCATAAGGTGGGCGATCTAAATAAAAAACAATACACGCAACAGCGGTGAGAGACAGCAAGGTGTATGGCAACAAAACATATTTCGCTTTTTTCAACATGAATTGCTTATATTGAAACTTGGAATAAAAAACATGATGAAAAAAGAAGCCGGAAATAAAAACAAAAAAAGTGGTGCCTCCTATGATTAAGTTGACAAACATTTTTTCATACAACGATTCCATAGGCCAATAGGCAGAAGAATGGCCGGCAACTATAAATAATATTGCCAGGCCTCTAAAATAATCAAATGAATTTAAGTGCATATTTTTTGCCAAAATGACTAGTGTTATACTGAAAATTTTGTCGTTCAAACAATCTCAATAGTCGAAAATCTGAAAAATAGTAAACCCCGAACAGTTCAATTACCACCGTGAAGCACCAGATGTTGAATGTTCGGGCAACTTGCCAGCTTTGTTGATCTTCATTGGCTGGTCAACGTTTCAAAAAGGTAGCCATTAATAGACCCGACGCCATCAGATGTATCAAGTTCGGCCTCAATCTCACAGTGCTGACGCATAAACCCATCGCCCAGAAAACAAATCTATCCAGCATAAATATTCAGAGGCTCTAGCAATTCACAATGGTTTCAACTGTTACGGTTTAAGTGGGTAGCCAATAACCGTAGTTGCGAATAAATTCGCAACTACACCGAAAAATTATTTCACCTGCTTGCGCAAGGTATTTCATCCGCGTTTATTAGTTCTGTTTCAGCTCTATAACGGCTTTAGAAGTTCCTGTTCCGTCGCTTTCGGCGGCATTTCTGAGATGAATTTGCTTTAACCGGTTAAACGCCGACCAGAAGTTGGTGTCCATGACCACTTCATTGCCGATCGAAACGATAATCCTGATGAGCTCAGGGATGCCGTTTGTGACTGAGACTATATAGACCGGCTGCACGTAGAGTACGCTGTTACCCATCGGCATAATGACCATGCGGCCCAGCTGAATCTTGGAACCGCCCTGGTCCCATAGTGTGAATTGTGCGGAAATCTCCGGATTCTGTTCGATCAGCGATTCAACCTGCGCCGGTCCGTTGACCTGGACGTCCTTAAGGAATTTATACAACGTGATACCAGGTTTATAGTCGGGGCTACAGGTCTGGCTATCCAATATACTGGCGACGCCTATCATGCTGAGGTTGTTGCTGTTAATCGGGGTCATGGGGTTTAGCATGACAAATTCTTCTTGGTTATTACAGTTGCCAAAATCGACGGTTTGATAATAAGGTCTTACCGGCTCACCTCTGACTTTAGCAAATTGCCAGGTTTCTGCCTGCTCGTAAAATAATTCGGGTTTCTGTTGATGATATTTGGCATAGACCTTCATCTGTAGATAATACAGATCCCTGGGATAACGCAAATGTGATTTCAGGTCGGCGGGCATTTCCTCCATGTTCTTAAACAGGCTGGGATAGGCGATGTTATAAGCCTGAATGATCACGTCCGAGGGGTCGGAAATATAATATTGAATATCGCCATCAAAAGCATCTACCACTACCTTGGCAGAATTACGGATATAGTTGAATTCCTGTTTGCCGTCCAGGAAATCGGCGCCTGCAGGTTTGGAAACAGGGTAGCGGTTAGACAAGGTGTAGGCGTCTTGTATCCAGTAAAACCGGTCGTTGGTCATGACCAGATAGGGATCGCTATCTAAGCGCAGAAAGGGGGTCACGGTATTAATACGTTCAGTGATATTACGGCGTATTAATACCCGGCTTTCTTTCGAGATATTGGTGGAAAAGAATATTTTTTGATCCTTGAAATAGAAGGCAAACAACGCCTTTCTGAACAGGGAAGGAATCGGTATGCCGCTTTTGCCTTTATAAGGGCCATCCATGCTGGGGTCCGACAGGGATTTGGAAATGCCGACCACGTTCAACTTATTAGGTACGATGGCGTATTTATATTCTTCCTGGCCATAATAAATGTCTGGATATTTAACGCTTAAGTCGACATTTGAGCTCAGGTTTAAATCGCGCAAATACCAGAGCAGAGGCCGACCTGCATCTTGTGCGGCAGGTGTGACCACGGCACCGTAGCCGTGAGTGTAGCGCAAATGGGTGTTTTCCCAGTTCTGCGCTTCAGGCGGCAATTTCGATATATTGACTTCTCTGGCGGCAAGGTTGACCTGTCTGACGTGGTCGCGAAGGAAATAACGATCCTCGTCGACGGACAGAAAGGTGTAATAGGGCCTTATCGATTGCAACTGATTATAAGTGTCAATCAGGATTTCCCTGTCCCAAACCGGTATATTTTCAAAATGTTTTTGCGTACTCCATGTTTCAATGTCGTCAAAGGCATTGAGTTTGATGGGGAGGTCAATGACTTTGATTTTTTTTAAATCATAGGCATCGATGGTGGCATCGATATTGTGCTGCATGAACGGTTTTTCTGTTCTGACCGGATTTGGGTTGACGATATATTTTTGGATTAAATCAGGGATAAACTGAATATTGGGTAGACCCAGGACAACGAGAAAAGCGGTAAGTGATATTAAAAACGGTGCTTTAATGCGGTGTTTTTCTGAAAAAATAAACAGACCGGCGGAAATGGCGGTCGCCAGAAAGGTAATGATACCTAGCCAAATCAGCGGCAATTGATAACGCAGTTCGGTAAAACCGGGGCCGTAAAATATAGGCTCGTGGCTGTCGGTATACAGTAGCGAAAAGCGTTGCAGCATGAATCCCCAGGCTACAAATAAAACCACAAAGCCGATGAGAATGACCAAATGAACTTTTGCGCCCAAAGGGAATTCTTTGCTCTGGTTGGGTACAAAAATATGTTCAAGCCAATACAATACGCCAACCATGCAGAAGATCATGCTGGCAGTCGTTAGTAGTTCTTGTTGGATTAGCATGTAGATCGGGTAGGATAGCAGATAAAAGCTGACGTCCTGACCATAAACCGGTTCAGTCACTCCCGAAGCGCTACCGAAAAAATACAGCAACGCGGTTTCCCATTGATGATAAAAAGGAATGGCGATAAAAAAGGCTAGAATTAAAGAAACTGGCGTATATATTTTTGCCGAGCCGCTCATGAAAGTATCGGCAAAGCGTTGGAAGCGTCGGCGTTTATCAGCATTATTGAGAATCTCATCCTGCGGGCTTAAGCCCAAATAACGTGATGCGATCCAAAAGTGAAAAAAGAAAATACTAAAAAACGCCAGAGTTACTCCGCCGGAAAGGAAAAATTTGTACAGCAATCGGAGCCAGAAATAGGCTTCAAGTTTTAATGATTTGTACCACCATAAATCGACAAATAAATCAAGAAATATGAAGTAGAAGGCGACATATGTAATGATAACAATGGCAAGTGTCGATCCAATCAGCGCGGGTAAAGGCTTCAGGTTCCGCATAGTGTCCTCTTTAAATATAGAAAATTGTTGTTGACGATGCCCGTTTTGTGCATTTTTTAGATGACCGCTATTCGATCCAATACACGTTTTTAACCGTATTCTAACATCCAATAAAATGTTCGTAATGATTTAGAGGCTATGGCTGAAAAACGTGAATAAATATGTTGCAGGTCCGTTACAGCCGAAATGGAAATAACCCAATCAAGTGGGTGTTTTCGATGTCGCTGACATTACCGCGCGTACTATAAAAAATCGTAGTCCACGAAAAACGCAAAAAGCACGAAAAATAAATGGGGTACGTAGAAGCCTATCGAAAGTGCGTCCTGGTTACAATAAACCTTGGCTAGTATTGTTATGCCGGCATGAATGCCAGTTCTAGTCACATTGATATGAATGAATAATTTAGCATTACGCCGAATATATGGCTTTACATTTTTTCGTGGCTTTCGTGGACAGTGCGTAACATCAGTTTGTTAAATATCTTTCAGCAAACGGTTTTGCTCTGACGTTTCCAGCCATTGTCTGAAATTGTTAAGCATGTTGACAAACACAGGTTCTTGCTTGAAATGCGGAAGATTGTTTTGACCGCACTGTTCCAGGGCATTAATCACTAAAGCAACTGTCAGTTTATGGGTATCTACAAGGGAAAAATAAACATCATCGCCAGCCTCGGTTTTTAGCCGGATAAGAAGGTGACTCGCGACCAGAAAGTCTAAAATACTTTGCACAACGGCTTTGGAGAGCAGCAGCTCTAAAGCAATTTCATTAGCTGTTAGCGGCTTGCCTAAATTAACAAAATTCTTAACAATTAAACAGGTGACATGTAGCGCGACAATTTTTTTTAAGGCGAAGCTGAACTCTGAAAATGTATGATTATGCCGATAACTCGGGTAGTTCTGGATATAAAAAGCCAGTTCACAACCGAATAAAACAAGCATCCAGCCTATTTGCACCCATATCACGAATAACGGGAGTGCTGCCAAGCTGCCATAAATTGCGTTATAGCTGGATACGCCAATCTGCAGGCCTAGATAGAGTGACTGTAGAATATGATACATAATCCCAGTGACAACACCGGCAATGATACCCGCAACAGGGTTTACTTTCTGGTAAGGCATAAAAATAAAGGTAATCGAGAATAAGCTCATCATCAGCAATAAGGGGGATAAGCTCAAGGCGCCAAGCAATAAACCTTCACCGAATTCCGGTAAGGTAATGACCGTGCTCAATCCGGTTATTTTAGTTTTTAGAAATACCGTAATACTGCTCGATAATATTAATAAGACCAGTCCTAATAACATAAACGCCATGTAATCGCTTAGTTTCCTATTTAATGGCCGACCTTTGCTGATTTTCCAAATATAATTGAACGAATCCTCGATATTGCCAATCATGCTGGTCACTGACCAGAGCAGTACGACTACGCCAATCCCCGCAACCACTTCGCCTTGGGTTTTTTCCAAGAGATTTTGAGCAAAGCCAATTAATTTGAGTACGGTCGTATCTTGATGGGGTATTTGTTCAAGTAGCTGTTGCTTCAGCATTTTTTCAAGACCAAAGCCTTTGGCGATTCCAAGCAGCATGGCGATAACCGGAACAACGCCAAGTAAGGTATAAAGTGTTAGCGCGGAAGCTCTCAACGAGCAAAGGTCACGCATAAAGCCTTGAATAGCGAGTAAAATTATTTTTAACGACTTGATAAAGGTTGCTTTAAGTAGGGGGAGTTCATGCTCTGTTAGCAGCCAAATATCGGTTTTAATAAAATGAATTACATGTATTGTCATCGGCTATTTTCACTATCAATTGTTGCTATTATCTAATCAATAGATCATTAGTTGCTCGACCTATCTTTCAACGCTGCGTGTGGGAACGAGAGGTATTACAGTTTTCGAGCTAAGCGCCCTGCGTAAGGATGTCGGCATCTTTTATCTTTACCTACGGTGTGCGCAGAAGGTTGATGCCTAAAGGGTGCGGTAGAAAAAAATTTTATCCGAAAGAATAATAACGCTTACTTGTGCTTGTTCAACTTAGGGATGATCAGCCAACCAGTCCATTTGTCGATGATCGTATATGGCTTCATATAGAGTGTAGAGCCTGTCGGGTGCTTCAGGCTTGAACGATAAAACAAGAAGCTATTCCAATAATTCTGTCCAGAACTCTTGGAGTAGCCTCCTGCCTTGTGTGTTTTGCTTTACGGCTGTATTTGCTTTTATCGCAAAAAATTTGCGCTTTATTAAACAGGTGGGCGTACTTGGCGACTGGGTTTTGATTCGGAACACCATCGGTTGCTGTTTGATTTTTACGTTTTTTCATCATTTACCTCTTATAATAGGACAAGTTTGTGTGAATCCACACGGCAGTAATATATCATTTTTTAAGAGTACATAGCGCTAGTGAAATTTAGAAAAGACTTTGATGTCATTGTGGTGGGTGGCGGACATGCGGGAACAGAAGCCGCGCTGGCATCGGCACGATGTGGTGCGAACACCTTGTTGCTGACGCAAAATATCGACACCCTGGGGCAAATGAGCTGCAATCCTGCGATTGGCGGCATAGGCAAGGGCCATTTGGTTAAAGAAGTCGATGCGTTGGGCGGCATAATGGCTCGGGCTATCGATCATGGCGGCATTCAGTTTCGCACCTTGAATGCCAGCAAAGGCCCGGCAGTCAGGGCGACTCGCGCTCAGGCGGATCGACAGCTTTACAAGCAGGCGGTAAGGGCGGCGCTGGAAAATCAGCCCAATCTGGCTTTATTTCAGCAAACCGTATCCGATTTGATGGTCGAGGGCGATAGGGTTGTCGGCGTTAAAACCCAAATGGGCTTGAATTTTACCGCAAGAGCCGTGGTGTTAACCACTGGCACTTTTTTAGGCGGAAAAATACATATCGGTCTGGAAAACTACAGCGGCGGTCGTGCCGGTGATCCGGCCTCGATTGCTCTGTCCCAGCGCTTAAGGGAGTTGCCGTTTCGGATCGACCGCCTGAAAACCGGCACGCCGCCGCGTATCGACGGCCGGACAATTGATTTTGGCAAGCTGGAAGAGCAGCATGGCGACGATCCGGTTCCGGTGTTTTCGTTTATCGGCAAGCGCGAGCAGCATCCCCGGCAAATTCCGTGTCATATCACCCGTACTAACAGTAAAACTCACGATATTATCCGTGCAGGCCTGGATCGTTCGCCGCTGTATTCGGGGATTATTGAGGGTATCGGGCCGCGTTATTGTCCGTCCATTGAAGATAAAATCGTGCGCTTTGCCGACCGGGATTCGCACCAGATTTTTGTCGAACCGGAGGGTTTGAGTACCCATGAAATTTATCCCAACGGCATTTCAACCAGCCTGCCTTTCGATGTGCAGTATGAGTTTGTGCGCTCGATGCTGGGCTTTGAAAATGCCGAAATCGTGCGCCCCGGTTATGCGATTGAATACGACTTTTTCGATCCCAGAGATTTGAAATCATCGCTGGAAACCAAGCACATGAATGCGCTGTTTTTTGCCGGGCAAGTCAACGGCACCACCGGTTATGAAGAAGCGGCGGCGCAAGGCTTAATCGCAGGATTGAATGCGGCGCGTTTGGTTCAGGGGTTGGACAGTTGGTGTCCGGGGCGCGATCAGGCCTATATTGGCGTGATGATTGACGATCTGATTACCCAGGGCACTCAGGAACCGTATCGGATGTTTACCAGTCGCGCTGAATACCGGCTACTGCTAAGGGAAGACAATGCCGATTTGCGCCTGACCGAAAAAGGCCGGGAATTGGGCTTGGTTGATGATCAGCGCTGGCAGGCTTTTGAGATTAAACGGGCAGCCGTATCTCAATTGCAGGACGATCTGAAAAAGAAATGGATCAGAACGGAAACGCTAGAGGCAACTCAGGTCGAGCAATATTGGGGTAAGCCGTTATTGCGGGAAGCCAATTTGATGGATTTGCTGCGTCGCCCGGAAGTCGATGTTAAGCAATTGTTGTCATTTATGGTCGGCGTTGAGGATATGGATCTGCAGGTGGCCGAACAGGTTGAGATTCAAGCCAAATATGCAGGCTATATAGACCGGCAGCAAACCGAGATAGACCGGGCCTTGCGTTACGATCACCTGCGCTTGCCGGAGGTCATTGATTACAACGGCGTCCCCGGTCTTTCCAATGAAGTGAGTGAAAAGCTTAAAAAACAGCGGCCTGAAACTTTGGGCCAGGCATCACGTATCCCTGGTATTACACCGGCGGCTATTTCCCTGTTATTGGTTTATTTAAAGAAGAAAAGCGCCTGATGGAAGCATGTCGAAAAATCCTGGTTTCCGGGATAGCAGCATTAAATGGAAGCGTGACTGATAATCAACTGGATCAGTTAATCAGCTTTATAAAGCTGATTGAAAAATGGAATAAAGCCTATAATCTGACCGCGATACGGGATAGGGAGGAAATGGCGCGATTGCATATACTGGATAGCCTGGCGATTCTTCCTTATATTGAAGGCGCACGGGTCATCGATATTGGCACGGGGGCAGGATTGCCGGGTATTCCGTTGGCGATATGCTTGCCTGAAATCCACTTTACCTTGCTCGATAGTAATGCCAAGAAGACTCGATTTGTACAGCAGGTTGTCTTGGAATTAAAGCTTAAAAATGTACAGGTTGTTCACAGTCGCGTGGAAAATTATCATCCCGAAAAAGCCTATGATGCCGTCCTTACCCGGGCGTTTGCCAGCTTATCCGATATAGTGAAGTTGACCTCTCACCTGTTGGACAGGAAGGGTGTATTGCTGGCAATGAAGGGGCAGAATCTGGATGCGGAGCTGGAACTGATAGCGGCAAAAAAAACGGTTATTTCGGTCAGCGTTCCGGGAACTGATGTTGACAGATGTTTAGTGCGAATAGAATTGCCTGAAGAGGCAGAGGTAAGGTAGTGGGAAAAGTAATTGCAATAAGCAATCAAAAGGGCGGCGTAGGAAAGACTACCACCAGCGTCAATCTGGCGGCTTCACTGGCTGCGGCCAACCGGCGCGTGTTGCTGGTAGATCTTGATCCGCAGGGCAATGCGGCTATGGGCTGCGGTGTCGATAAACAGACGGTTAACTATTCCAGTTACGATTTGTTGATGGAAGAAGTGCCTGCGTCAGAAACAGTGATTAATATTCCGGATATCGGTTTTTCGGTGATTCCCGGTAATGGCGATCTTACGGCGGCTGAAGTGGAGTTAATGCAGGCAGATCATAGGGAGCGGCGGCTTGCCGATGCCTTAATCCCGATAAAATCGGATTACGATTATATCTTGATCGATTGCCCGCCCTCATTGAATATGCTGACTTTAAATGCGATGGTCGCGGCAAGCAGTGTGCTGGTTCCGATGCAGTGCGAGTATTATGCGCTTGAGGGTTTGTCTGCATTGATGAGTACCTTGAAAAATATTCAGGACACCGTCAATCCGGAGCTGTATTTGGAAGGCATCTTGCGCACCATGTATGACGACAGGAACCGGCTGACCAAAGACGTCTCGGAGCAGTTGATTCGCTATTTCGGCGATAAGGTTTTTAGAACCTGTATCCCCAGAAATGTCCGCTTGGCCGAAGCTCCGAGCCATGGTCTGCCAGTACTGAGCTATGATAAGTCCTCGCGAGGAGCGGTAGCCTATATTACCTTGGCGGGTGAAATGATCAGAAAAGAAAAGCACGACGGCGCATGAATTTAAAAAAACGTGGGTTAGGTCGTGGGCTTGAAGCCTTGCTAGCGGACGATTCTGCTAAAAAAGAAACGCATCCGCCGCAAACGAAGCCATCGGCTGATAATCGGTCAGTTAACGATGAAATGCAGTCTAAGCCAGAGATAATCGAGGCAATGGATGAGCGCGCGGGTATGGTAGTTGCGTTATTTAAAAACATTCAAAGAGAAAAACTTGTTCTGCAGGAGGAAGCGGAGGCTTTAAAAAAAATGATTGAAGAGTTTGAATCGATACTTCGCGCTGATCAGTCATAAATCAGTGCAAGTGGCATTAGCCGGTTAAATGATTAAATAAAGAGAAAAGTTAAAAGTTATGGCTGTGAAAAAACGGGGATTAAATCGAGGGCTGGATGCTTTATTAGGCAATATTACCGATAAAGGCAATCACGGAGACGATGGTGAAATCCATCAGCTGCACACCTTGCCCATCGAGTATTTGCAGCGAGGCAAGTATCAGCCAAGAAAGGATATGAACCCTGAAAAACTTCAGGAGTTGGCGGATTCTATAAAAGCACAGGGGGTCATACAGCCGGTTGTGGTGCGTAAGATTGCCTTGGATAAATACGAAATAGTGGCAGGGGAGCGCCGCTGGCGTGCTGCGCAATTAGCCGGATTGCAGCAGGTTCCGGTGGTTATTAAAGCAATAGACGATCGCGCCGCGATGGCGATAGCGCTGATAGAAAATATCCAAAGAGAAGACCTGAACCCTTTAGAAGAAGCGGAAGCCTTAAAAAGGTTGCTGGAAGAGTTTGCAATGACCCATCAACAAGTTGCCGATGCGGTGGGCAAGTCACGTGCTACCGTGACTAATTTATTGCGCTTGATAGATTTACACCCTGAAGTGAAAAAATTATTGATCTCTAGGCAATTGGAAATGGGGCATGCAAGAGCGCTGTTGCCTCTGGACGGCTCAAAACAGGTGGCAGCTGCCAACAAGATTGTCAGAGAAGGTTTAACGGTAAGGGCGACAGAGCGTCTGGTTAAAGACAGTCAGTCCGAACCTAAAATAACTCAAGTCAGGGAAGTTGATAACGACACCTTACGTTTGCAGCAAGACTTAACTGCAAAACTGGGTGCAAAAGTGCTGATTGATCATAAAGAAAACGGCACCGGAAAGCTGGTCATCGCTTATTCCAGTTTAGAAGAGCTGGATGGGATTCTTGAGCAAATTAAATAGGCTGATAGGTAAGGCGCTGACCGATGATGGGCAACAAAAGGCGTGGGTTGAATTTAATCTTCCTTGATTTAATGGAGGCCGCTAGCTATAATCCCCGAGCTATTATGCATGGAGTTGGGTGTGGTAGATAGAAAACGCTCTACTGTCAGTAAAATCATGAGTTATCAAGTTCTAATGATAGTGATTATGACGGCAGGATTTGCTCTGGCAAAGGGACAGTCTGGAGCCCTATCGGCGGTTTTAGGCGGAGCGGCGGCATTTATTCCCAACCTGTATTTTGCCTTGCGTATACATAAATCCGCAGGGCAGGAAGCAAGAAAGATTGTAAATTCTTTCTATGTGGGGGAGTCAGGCAAGTTATTGCTAACCGTCGCGTTGTTTTTTATGATTTTCCAACTTCCAAACATAGAAATATTACCGCTGCTGGCAGTATACATAGCAGCATTATCGGTTTTTTGGTTTGCGCTGTTGATGCGCTGACATACACATATTTAGAGAGGAACGATGGCTACCGAAGTTCATGCCGCCGAAGGTGCAACCGGTTATATTATTCACCATTTAACTCCGCTGACGGTGGGCGAGGGTTTCTGGGCGTTGAATCTGGATACTTTGTTTTTCTCCGCAGTCTTGGGCGGCCTGTTTGTCTGGTTTTTTAAGATGGCCGCAGACAAAGCCACAGCGGGCGTGCCGGGTTTGGTGCAAAATTTTGCAGAAATGCTGATTGAATTTGTCGATAATCAGGTTAAAGACAGTTTCCACGGTAAAAATGAGTTAATTGCCCCCTTGGCATTGACTATCTTTTGTTGGGTATTTCTGTGGAACTTCATGGATTTGTTCCCGGTCGATATATTGCCGTTAGTCGGTTCGCTGATGGGCATTGAGTATTTGCGCGTGGTGCCAAGTACCGATTTAAATGCAACATTCGCGATGTCTATCTCGGTTTTCTGTTTGATCATTTTCTACAGCATCAAAATAAAAGGCCCTTGGGGCTTTGCCAAAGAGCTGATGTTTCAGCCGTTTGGCCCTTGGTTGTTGCCGTTCAATCTACTATTGAAACTGGTCGAAGAAATTGCCAAGCCGATCTCATTGGCGCTTCGTTTATTTGGAAACCTGTATGCGGGTGAGTTGATCTTTATTTTGATTGCTTTATTGCCGTGGTATATTCAGCCGGTGTTGAGTTTCCCCTGGGCTATCTTTCATATTTTAATTATCACGCTTCAAGCCTTTATATTTATGGTATTAACCATTGTGTATCTGGGCATGGCGCACGAAGACCATTAATTTTTTAACTTTTTTATCATTAACTAACCGTTTGGAGGTTTCATGGAAATTGCAAGATTAATTGCTGATGTACAAGGCATGACTGCTATTGCAGTGGGTCTGGTTCTAGGTATGGGCGCTTTAGGTACAGCGATAGGCTTTGGTCTATTAGGTGGAAAATTCCTGGAAGGCGCAGCTCGTCAGCCTGAAATGGTACCTATGCTGCAAGTAAAAATGTTTGTTGTTGCCGGTCTGTTAGACGCGGTAACCATGATCGGTGTTGGTTTGGCATTGTTCTTTACTTTTGCTAACCCATTCCTGTCTGCGGTAACAGCTGCAGCAGCGGGTTAATAGGCTGTTTAACTTTACTAGCAACAAGAGGAACGCATCGTGAGCATCAATGCTACTCTGATTGGGCAAATGATTACCTTTGCACTTCTGGTATGGTTTACCATGAAGTACATCTGGCCGCCTTTATTTGACTCTTTAGAAGAACGTAAAAAGAAAATTGCTGATGGTTTGGCTGCGGCTGAAAAAGGTCAGGAACAAATGCACCTGGCAGAGAAAAAAGCCACGGGTGTTTTAAAACAAGCCAAAGAACAATCTTCAGAGATTGTTAATCTTGCGCAAAAACGTGCTACTGAAATTGTTGAAGCATCAAAAGACACTGCTAAAAAAGAAGGTGATCGATTGATTCTTGTGGCAAAGGCACAAATTGAACAAGAAAAACAGCAGGCTAAAGAAGGTTTGCGTAAAGAAGTTGCCGCCTTGGCTTTGCGGGCAGCGGAACAAATTCTGAGCGCGGAAATCGATAAAACCAAGCACCAGGACATCCTGAGCAAAATCTCTAATCAATTGGGTTAAGCATAATGAGCGAACTGGCAACATTGGCAAGGCCTTATGCAGCGGCGGTGTTTAAACGATCTCAAGAAACCGGTACGACTGGAAAGTGGTCGGAAGGTTTAGCGTTTATATCGACTGTCCTGAATGACAAAGAATTTTCTGTTGTAGTGGATAACCCAAAAGTTAGTAAAGAGAAGTTATCGGCGCTGATACTCGATATTTGTCAGGGTCAAGTAGAGGAAGAAGGTGAAAATTTTCTGAAATTGCTGGTTCAAAACAACCGACTCACTTTGGCGCCGACTATTGCGAAGCTATTCGAAGTCTATAAGGCAGAAAGTGAAGGTTATGTCGATGTTGAAGTCGCTACGGCTTACGCCTTCTCCAAAGAAGAAAAGCAACGTTTTACTTCAACGCTGGAAAAAACGCTAAGCAAAAAAGTCCATATGAATGTGACCGTGGATAAATCATTAATTGGTGGCGTGCTGGTACGTGCAGGCGACAGAGTAATTGACGGTTCCATTAAAGGCCAGCTTCAACAATTAGCAAAACGACTCTAAACTAGAGCGAGAAAAGAACATGCAATTAAACCCATCTGAAATAAGTGATCTGATTAAAAAGAAGATCGAAAACTTCGACCTGAGCGCTGAGGCTCATACAGAAGGTACCGTGGTCAGTGTGACTGACGGTATTGTACGCGTACATGGTCTTTCGGAAGCGATGCAAGGCGAGATGCTGGAATTCCCCGGCAATACTTTCGGCATGGCGCTTAACCTTGAAAGAGATTCCGTGGGTGTGGTGATATTAGGTTCATACCAGCATATCTCCGAAGGCGACACCGTAAAGTGTACCGGTAAAATTTTGGAAGTCCCTGTCGGGGAAGCATTGCTGGGTCGCGTTGTAGACGCGCTGGGTAATCCAATCGACGGTAAAGGCGCTATTGATACCACCGAAACTTCGCCGATTGAAAAAATTGCACCCGGTGTAATTGCTCGTCAATCAGTTGACGAGCCCGTTCAATTGGGTTTGAAATCTATTGATGCGATGATTCCGGTAGGCCGTGGCCAACGCGAGTTGATCATCGGTGATAGACAAACCGGTAAAACGGCTATCGCGATTGATGCGATTATCAATCAAAAAGGTACAGGCATTAAATGTATCTATGTGGCTATCGGCCAAAAACGCGCATCGATTGCCAACGTGGTTCGCAAGCTCGAAGAGCATGGCGCAATGGCACACACTATTGTAGTCGCGGCATCAGCATCGGAATCGGCGGCATTGCAGTTTATCGCGCCTTATACCGGTTGTTCGATGGGCGAATTCTTCAGGGATCGTGGCGAAGATGCGTTGATCATTTATGATGATTTAACCAAGCAGGCTTGGGCTTATCGTCAGATTTCCTTGTTATTGCGTCGTCCCCCAGGTCGCGAAGCCTACCCAGGAGACGTGTTTTATTTACATTCCCGTTTGCTGGAAAGAGCATCACGTATTAATGCCGCAGAAGTTGAGAAATTAACCGGCGGCAAGGTAAAAGGTAAAACAGGGTCATTAACGGCATTGCCCATTATTGAAACGCAAGGCGGTGACGTCTCGGCTTTCGTACCGACTAACGTAATTTCCATTACCGATGGTCAGATCTTCCTGGAAAGTGATTTGTTTAACTCCGGCATACGCCCTGCGGTGAATGCAGGTTTATCAGTATCCCGTGTAGGTGGTGCAGCGCAAACCAAGATCATTAAGAAATTAGGTGGCGGTACGCGTCTTGATTTGGCGCAATATCGTGAGTTGGCGGCTTTCGCCCAGTTTGCATCCGACTTGGATGACAACACTCGTAAGCAGATCGAACGTGGTCAACGCGTAACCGAACTAATGAAACAGAATCAATATTCGCCGATGTCAGTAGCAGAAATGGCGGTTTCATTGTTTGCTGCTAATGAAGGTTTCCTTGATAGTTTAGAAGTTAACAAGGTACTTGATTTTGAAGCTGCTTTACAGTCGTACATGACGTCAGAGCATTCTGAATTAATGAACAATATTAATGCAACTGGCGATTTTAGTGATGATATAAGAAAGGGTCTGCTAAGTGCTATCCAGACTTTCGTCAAAACGCATAGCTGGTAAAAGGGTCTTAATATGGCTGTTGGTAAAGAAATACGCACTAAGATCGGGAGTATCAAAAATACTCAGAAGATCACCCGGGCAATGGAGATGGTTGCCGCGAGTAAAATGCGTAAAACAAAAGAGAAAATGTTGGCAACACGGCCATACTCAAAAAAAATTGGCCAGATTATCAAACATTTGGCTCAAGCAAATCCTGAGTATAAGCATTCTTTTCTTGTTGAACGCCAAGTTAAGCGGGTTGGAATCATTGTCATTAGCTCTGACAGGGGTTTATGCGGCGGACTGAATTCAAATTTATTCAGAAAAACGCTGACCCAAGTCATACAATGGGACAAAGAAAACATCGAAATAGACATTTGTACGATAGGTACCAAGGCTTTCGGTTTTTTTGGTAATCTGAAAGCAAATCTGGTCGGTCAGGTTTCTAAATTGGGTGACACTCCGCACCAGCATGATATTGTCGGTATTATCAAAATCATGTTAGATGCGTATGAGCAAGGCAGAATCGATGAGTTGCATGTGATTAGCAATGAATTCGTTAACACCATGACTCAGAAGCCTACTATTGAAAAATTATTGCCTGTCGTAGCCAGTGAGCTTGAACCCGATCTGAAAGGTCATTGGGATTATATTTATGAACCTGATGCCAAGGAAGTTCTGGATCATCTGCTAACCCGATATGTCGAATCCATCGTTTACCAAGGATTGGTTGAAAATAATGCCTGTGAACAGGCAGCCAGAATGGTGGCGATGAAGAGTGCTTCGGATAATGCCGGAAATATTATCAGCGAGTTACAACTGGTCTATAACAAAGCCAGACAAGCCGCTATCACTCAGGAAATTTCAGAAATTGTTGCCGGTGCCGCAGCTGTTTAAGCCCAAATAAAATGACACAACACAAGAGGACAACTCAATGAGTTCGGGTAAAATCGTTCAGATTATCGGCGCGGTCGTTGACGTGGAATTTTCACGTGCAGACCTGCCCAAAGTATATGACGCCTTAAATGTAGAAGGCAAAGGCTTGGTGCTGGAAGTTCAGCAGCAATTAGGTGATGGCGTGGTCAGAACTATTGCCATGGGTACTACTGATGGTTTAAGTCGAGGCTTAAATGTTAGTAATACCAACGCGCCTATTGCAGTACCAGTCGGTCAAGAAACTCTAGGCCGCATTATGAATGTTCTGGGCGAGCCTATCGATGAAAAAGGTCCTATCGGCGAAAAAGTAAAATGGGGCATCCATCGTGATGCGCCAAGTTATGCTGAACAGGCTGCGGCAACCGAGTTATTGGAAACCGGTATCAAGGTTATCGATTTAGTCTGCCCGTTTACCAAGGGCGGTAAAGTGGGCTTGTTCGGCGGTGCAGGTGTTGGCAAGACTGTTAACATGATGGAACTGATTCGAAATATCGCGATTGAGCACAGTGGTTATTCGGTGTTTGCCGGTGTCGGTGAGCGTACTCGTGAAGGCAACGACTTCTATCACGAAATGACCGACTCAAACGTAATCGATAAGGTATCTTTGGTTTACGGTCAGATGAACGAGCCGCCAGGAAACAGACTGCGCGTTGCGTTAACGGGTTTAACCATGGCGGAATATTTCCGTGATGAAGGTCGTGACGTATTATTTTTCGTTGATAATATTTACCGTTATACCTTGGCGGGTACCGAAGTATCTGCTCTATTAGGCCGTATGCCTTCAGCGGTGGGCTATCAGCCTACACTGGCTGAAGAAATGGGGGTATTGCAAGAGCGTATTACGTCAACCAAGACCGGTTCTATTACTTCTATCCAGGCAGTCTATGTACCGGCGGATGATTTAACCGATCCGTCGCCAGCAACCACGTTTGCTCATTTGGATGCGACCGTTGTCTTGTCTCGTCAAATTGCCGAATTGGGTATTTACCCTGCGATTGATCCCTTGGATTCTACCAGCCGTCAGTTGGATCCATTGGTCATCGGACAAGAGCATTATGACGTCGCTCGTAACGTTCAGGGCATCTTGCAACGCTACAAGGAATTGCGCGATATTATCGCGATTCTGGGTATGGATGAATTATCTGAAGAAGATAAATTAACCGTATCAAGAGCACGCAAAATGCAACGCTTTTTGTCTCAACCTTTCTTCGTTGCCGAAGTATTTACCGGTTCGCCTGGCAAGTATGTATCACTGAAAGATACCATTGCCGGTTTTAAAGGTATTATCGCTGGTGAGTATGATGCTATTCCTGAGCAGGCTTTTTATATGGTAGGAACCATAGACGAAGCGCTTGAGAAAGCAAAAGGCATGAAATAAACTTTTAGGCAATAATTATGACCATGACCGTACATGTAGACATCGTTAGTGCAGAAAAGGAAATATTTTCCGGATTGGCGGAAATGGTATTTGCTCCTGCTGAGCTTGGCGAAGTGGGCATTTCGCCTCGGCATGCGCCATTAATATCCAGACTTAAGCCCGGCGAAGTTCGGGTAAAAGTCAGCGACAAAGACATTTATTCGTTCTATGTGTCAGGAGGTATGCTGGAGATACAACCGCATTTGATTACCATCCTGGCGGACACGGCGATAAGAGCGAAAGATATTGATGAGGCGGCCGCAATAGAGGCCAAAACCAGGGCTGAAGAAGCCTTGGCAGACAAATCGGGTCGAATTGATTTTGTCACGGCTCAGACGCAATTGCAGCAAGCTGTGATGCAATTAAGAACTTTGGATAGACTTAGAAAACGCGGTGGGTAATTGAGATATTGCTCGCCACATTTTTACCTTTTTTGAAAGCCCGGTAACGTATTCATACGCTGTCGGGCTTTTTTGGTTTCACGTCAGGCTGTCCTGCCTGACGCCCTTCAGGTAAATGCAAATCTGTTCCAGACAGATTTGTAACGGAGTTTCAAATGAAAATAACGACTATTATTCTGGCTGCGGGTAAAGGAACGCGTATGCGCTCGGAACTGCCCAAAATTTTGCATGAAATTGCCAATAGACCCTTGTTACAGCATGTATACGACACCGCTAAACATCTGGAAAATAATACCATCAAGATTGTTGTCGGCCACGGTGCAGAGCTGGTCACTGAAGCCTTAAAGAATTTGGATGCGGATTGGATAGAACAAACCCAGCAGTTAGGTACAGGGCATGCGGTACAACAAGTGAGCGACCAAATTGCCGATTCTGATACTGTGTTGATACTGTATGGCGATGTGCCTTTGTTGAAATTAGAAACCGTGAGGTTACTGATCAACAATGTCAACGACCGGTCCCTGGCTTTACTTACCGTCAATCTGACTAATCCGGCCGGGTACGGCAGAATAGTCAGAAATACGGCTGGGCAGGTTGTAAAAATTGTCGAAGAAAAAGATGCGACAGAGGCTGAAAAACAGATTAATGAAGTTAATACCGGCATCATGGCGGTGCAGGGCCAGCAATTAAAAAAATGGCTGAGTCAGTTAAATAATAGCAACGTCCAGGGCGAATACTATTTGACCGACGTGATTGAAATGGCGGTTGCCGATCACATCACTATCGTTACCAGCCAGCCGGAAACCGAAGATGAAGTGCTGGGGGTTAATAACCGTATACAGCTCAGTCATCTGGAGCGCGTGTATCAGCAAGAGCAAGCCAATAGCTTGATGGAACAAGGCGTTACCCTGAAAGATCCGATGCGTTTTGACCAAAGAGGTTCAATAGATAGTCTGGGGCAAGACATAGAAATCGATATTAATGTGATTTTAGAGGGACGCAACAGTATCGGCAGCCATGTCAAAATAGGTGCTAATACGCATATAAAAAATTCTATTATTGGCGATAATGTAACCCTATTTGCAAACTGCGTTATTGAGGATGCAGTCATTGGGCAAGGCAGTCGGATCGGTCCTTACGCCAGATTAAGGCCTGAAAGTCTGTTGGCAGAAAATGTCCATATTGGAAATTTTGTAGAAATCAAGAAATCATCGGTAGCCGCAGGCAGCAAAATAAATCACTTAAGTTATATCGGCGATACCACGGTGGGCGCAAAAGTCAATATTGGCGCAGGGACCATTACCTGTAATTATGATGGCGTTAATAAGTTCAGAACCATTATCGAAGACGGCGCTTTTATAGGCTCAAATAGCCAGTTGGTCGCCCCGGTTATTATAGGCAAAAATGCCACAATAGGCGCGGGATCAACCATCACCAAAGATAGTCCTGAAAATCAGTTGACCTTAAGCCGAGCCAAACAGATTTCTGTTACAGGATGGCAACGACCCGTTAAATTGGAGAAATAATATGTGTGGAATTGTAGGTGGTATAGCACAACGAAATGTAGTCCCTATTTTACTGGAGGGTTTGAGGCGTCTGGAATATCGCGGTTATGATTCGGCAGGACTTGCGGTTATCAACAATCAGCAAATCTATCGGAAACGAGAGCTGGGCAAAGTAAAAGGCCTTGAATTGCTGCTGGAGGCCGATCCCATCTCGGGTGTTATTGGTATAGCGCACACCCGTTGGGCTACTCACGGAAAACCCAGTACGGCTAATGCGCACCCTCATATCAGTCGAAACAAAATCGCAGTGGTTCATAATGGTATCATTGAAAACCATGAGCATTTACGCGAAGTACAGCAGAAAAATGGTTACGAATTCACTTCAGAAACGGATACCGAAGTTATCGTACATGAGATTAATCATGCCATGGAATCTACAGATGGATTGCTGAATGCCGTTAAAAAGGCCCTTAAAAAACTGGAAGGCGCCTATGCTCTGGGAATAATGAGTGTTGATGAACCCGATACTTTAATAGCCTGCAGAAAAGGCAGTCCGTTAGTGATAGGCGTTGGCTTTGGGGAATACTTTATTGCCTCCGATGTTGCTGCTTTATTGCCGGTTACGCAACGCTTTATCTTTCTCGAAGAAGGCGACATCGCCAAGATCAGTATCAATGAATTGTTGATCTATGATGCGCAAGATCAACTGGTCAAACGTCCGATCAAACAAAGCCAATTGACCGCAGACGCGGTTGATAAAGGTGAATACCGCCATTACATGCTCAAAGAGATCTATGAGCAGCCGTTTGCTATCTCACAAACCCTGGAAGGTCGATTCGTCAACAATCGCCTGCAGGAAAATGCATTCGGACATAACGCCGCTGAAGTGTTCGATAACATAAAAGCCATCCAGATTTTAGCCTGCGGTACCAGTTATCACGCCGGTTTAGTGGCGCGCTACTGGTTTGAAAAGTTAGCCCATATCCCCTGTAATATCGAAGTAGCCAGTGAATTTCGCTACAGAAATCCGGTATTGGCACCGGATACGCTGATAGTCACGATCTCGCAATCAGGCGAAACCGCAGATACGCTGGCGGCATTGCTGGAGGCCAAGAAGCTGGGCGCAAGATATTCATTAGCCATTTGTAACGTGCCGGAAAGCTCGTTAGTCAGGGAATCCGATCTGGTGTTAATGACCCGCGCCGGCCCTGAAATTGGCGTTGCATCAACCAAGGCGTTTACTACACAATTGACAGCATTAATGCTGTTAGTCATTGCTGTCGGCAGACGGTTTCACCTAACCGAAATAGCCGAGCAAAAAATTACTTCGGAATTATTCAGCCTGCCCGGAAAAATTGAACAAGTGTTACAGCTGGATGATGAAATTAGGGTCTTGGCTGAGCAATTTGCCGAAAAACAGCATGCCTTGTTTCTGGGTAGGGGTACTCATTACCCGATAGCCATGGAAGGCGCGTTAAAATTAAAGGAGATCTCCTATATCCATGCAGAGGCTTACCCGGCTGGCGAGTTAAAGCACGGCCCCTTGGCCTTAATCGATGCCGACATGCCGGTGGTGACCGTAGCGCCCAACAACAGTCTGCTGGAAAAACTGAAATCAAATATTCAGGAAGTCAGCGCCAGAGGTGGGCAATTGATTGTTTTTATGGATGAGACCTTAGCCACAGTCAATGATGAAAATATACAGATTGTCAGAGTACCTCAAGTCGACAATGAAACTTCACCGATCGTGTACACCGTTCCTTTGCAACTGTTGGCTTATCATGTCGCCGTTTTGAAGGGCACGGATGTCGATCAACCCAGGAATCTGGCGAAATCGGTTACAGTGGAATAGGTAATGGCAAAATTATCACTGCAAGAGCAACTATTAAAATCCGGCTTAGTCAGCTCTGCTCAAGCCAAAAGCGTTAAATCCGATAAGCGCAAACAAACCCAGCAGCAGCGCAAGAATAATGTCGAGGTGGTTGATGAGGCTAAAAATCTGGCTCAAAAAACCCAGGCTGAAAAAATCGAAAGAGACAGGGAGCTTAATCAGTTGCGCCAGCAGCAGGACGAGAAAAAACAGTTGGTCGCTCAAATAAAACAGATTATTGAGGTAAACCGGCTGCCCAGGGATGCTGAAGGACTGGCCTATAATTTTACCGATAGTAACAAGGTCAAGCGGCTGTATGTGTCTGAGACAATGCGCGACCAAATTGCCGAAGGACGGCTGGCTATTGTAAAGCTAGGCACAAACTATGAAGTGATCCCAGCCGATGCGGCAAGAAAAATACAGCAGCGTGATGCCGCCAGTGTGATTGTTTTTAATGAGCAAAATAAAGCGGCAGATGTGGCAGATGATGCTTATGCGGCGTATCAGGTTCCTGATGATTTAATCTGGTAGTGGGCGCGAATTTATTCTCAGTCAGATGAGTTGTCAAAGCTGGCCTCTAACCTAAATCGGGACAGTCGAGGCCCTTGTGGGAGCGATGTGGCATCGCTCCCACATTGATCTAACATCAGTGCTATCAAATTTTAAAATGTTTTTACCACAGAGTCCGTAAAGCCCATTCCTTCAGGCATAGCTATCTACACAACTTATTCGCTCTCCCGTGGCACTGCCATTAAGGTAGACTAAAAAGACAGTGATGACTGAACCGTGTGGGGGCGAATTTATTCGCGCAGTGACAGCCAAATGCGCGAATAAATTCGCGCCCACCTAATGTAATGCCAAGCCCTTAACCTAATGGCGGTAACGCCACCCGCGAGGGAACGAGGAAATATTTTTTCTTAAATGGGTGCATGGGCAGCCAGTCCAATTAGGATGTCAATTGGTTTATTGGCAAGTAGCCAATACGGCTTGATTAAAAACATTTTTTTGACTTTCCAGTAGAGTGAAATTTTCTTTTGCGCGGGTAATACCGGTGTAGACCAGTTCCCGGGTCAACACTAGGCTTCTGGTCTCCGGTAGAACCATAGCGACATGGTTAAACTCGGAGCCTTGGGATTTATGTACCGTCATCGCAAACGCCGTTTCCACATCCGGCAGGCGCATCGGTGAGATCCAGCGAATCATCACCTCGTCACCCGATTCATCGCTAGGAAACGCCACCCGCAATTTATCGCTGCTATCTTTAAGCGTGATACCAATGTCGCCGTTCATCAAGCCCAGGTTGTAATCGTTGCGCGTAATCATGACCGGTCGACCTTCATACCAAAGCGTTGGCTTTTGATTAGGGAACAGCCACTGCTCTATGCGCTGATTCAAACCTGCTACACCCCAAGGACCTTGACGCAGGGCGCAAAGAACCTGGAAGGTGTCAAAGGCTTCCAACACCTGTTTCGCCCATTGATGGTATTGCGTATTATCCGTGGGTCGTTTTTTATGGATAACATCCAAATAATAACCATAGCCTTGGCGTTGTTCAGGCCTGCCATCGACTGACACGCCGACATTTGCCGTTACCAAGTGTTTTAATGTTTTATCGGCTGGATGGTTCAATACGAGGTGACTGAGATCCTGATATTGAACGGGGTCATTTAAGATAGCCAGTGCTTGTGTAGCGTTGCCGTTATTGACGGCCTTGGCTAATTGACCGATGCCGCTATGTTCATCAAAGCGGTGGCTATAACGAAGCATGATGGTTTGCTGGTTTAGCGCAGAGCCGGTGGTGACAGGATTGCTAAGCGTTACGCCAGCATGTTGTCTGATCCACTGCCGAGTTTTATCATCATAAGCCGCGTTTTCGGCACCGTGACATAAATCACCCATCACCGATCCGGCTTCGACTGAAGCCAATTGATCCTTATCACCCAGTAGTATCAATTGGGCGGATTCCGGCAGCGCATCCAGCAAGGCCGACATCATCTCCAAATCGATCATGGAGGCTTCATCAACGATCACAATATCGGCGACCAAGGGATTATCACGATGATGGACATAGCTTCGTGAGTCATGATGGCTACCCAGCAAGCGATGCAGGGTGCTGGCCTTTTTTGGAATGTGCTGTTTAATGTCTGCCGCGATAGCCAGTTTCCCCAAAGCCCTGCTAATGGACTCACTGACCCGAGCGGCGGCCTTGCCGGTCGGTGCAGCCAGTAAAATAGTAAGGCATCGGCTATTGTTGGATTCATCGTTAGCCAACTCAATCAGCAAGGCCAGCAGTTTGGTCAAGGTAGTCGTTTTACCGGTGCCAGGACCTCCGGTAATAATGGCAAAACGAGCGCGTAGCGCCAGCACGCAGGCAATCTTCTGCCAATCGGGATTTTCCGGGCTGGCAGGAAAAAAGACCTGTAATGGTTGTTGCAAAGCGGCGGGAAGATTGTCTCTGACCGGCTGCAAACGTTGCTGAATGGCGATATTCAGGGTTTGTTGATATTGCCAATAGCGTCGCAGATATAAGCGGTTGCCGTCCAGAACCAGGGGTGTGTTGCCGTAGCCTGAACCAACCAGTAATGATTGGCTCAGAGCCGCTTGCCACTGTTCTAGGGTACAGGCTTTTAGCGAAGATAAACCGTTCAGCGCTTCGTCAGTTTCGGGCTGCAAAGCTTCGTAACCGGGAATAGCCAGCGTCAGCTCGGGTTGTTTACAGAGTTTTTCCAGATCCAGATAGACTTCGCCGCTGCCCAGCTGATGGCTGACCAGTGCACCGGCCCAAAGTACTAAGTCACTCGCAGCAGGATCTTGCTCCAGTAAAAAGCGCACAAAAGCCCGATCCAGTTGGCTTAAGCAGTCTTGGCTGATCCATAGCTTAATGCTCTCAAGTACCGATGATGCTGATGTCATGCGTGTTCTCCGTTAAGGACCGGGCCGGAAAACAGGCTATCCATGCGTTCAATCAAGATTTTAGGCGGTTTAGCTAACACCCTGCCACCCGTTGTCGCTTGCGAACCGCGCAAAAACAGATAAAGACCGCCGCCGACATGGGTATCGTAATCGTAACTCGTCCCCAGCCGTGCTTTCAGTAAACGATGCAAGGCCAGCAGATACAGGGCATATTGCAGATCATAGCGTTTGGACAGCATTGCAGTTTCCATGACTTCCTCGGTGTACGCGGCATCGTTGTTGCCAAGGCCATTAAATTTATAATCGGCGATATAGTATTGCTGGTTGTGGACAAATACCAGATCGATAAAGCCTTTCAATAAACCATTCATTTGACCGGATAACAAGCGAGGACGCGGTTTGCCGGAAAAGGTATGGTCGGTGACCAAGCGATCCAAATCCTGAACATTGACGTCGTCGGCACCGATAAGAAATTCCAGTTCAGCTTGATACTGGTCAATGCCAAGAGCCGCTAAACAAAAATCGCTGCCTTCCAGTAATGGCAAGGTTAGCCATTGCGTTAAGGCCACAGCAATGATGTCGCGTTTGTCATCCCAGACATCGTGATTAAAAATCTTACTGATCAATTGTTGGCGTTGAGCCGGCGATTCCTTGATGACTTGAAAACCCTGATAGGCGCACTGTTCCAATAACGCATGGATCAACACCCCGGGGCCTGCGCCCCTTGGCAAACTATGAATGCCGGACAGCGTTGTGGTTAATGACCTAACGTAGGTGTCCGCTTCGTCGCTCTGCTTATCATCCTGAGCGGTTTCGGGAGTGCTGGAAAAATCACCCTGGATGATAATTTTATCTTCAGTCTGCAAGGCGCTGTAACTGGCTATCCACCAGTTATCGGCAACCCTGACCGTTGACACGCTGGGTAAATCCAATGTTTCCGGCTGTTGCGCAGGAAGATAAGGCTCCTGGTTGGGAGCAGGAAATTCGGCAAGCGTGATTGCCGCACAGTCAGCTTTCAGTTGGGTCAGATGCTCTGCTAATGCACTGGAAGGTGTTTTGGCTTGCCAGCCCAACACATAGCCAAAGGCACTTTTCTCC
Source organism: Methylobacter sp. (assembly GCA_030653985.1). GTDB lineage: Bacteria > Pseudomonadota > Gammaproteobacteria > Methylococcales > Methylomonadaceae > Methylobacter_A. The sequence goes on from JAURYJ010000095.1 coordinate 31,048, forward strand.
AAATGAGAGTCTTTGGCATTGCCGACTTTAATCGGTGCAATACCTAACCAACAAGCATGCTGAGCTCGTGTCATAGCGACATAGAGCAAACGTAAATCTTCTTGTAGCCGTTCTTTGTCACTCAGAGATTTAATCGCGTCAGTCTTGCTCAAATCAATGACTAAATGCTGGTTTTCATCGTGGTATCTATAGAAGGTGTTGCGACTGCTGACTTCCCTGAAACTGCAGATGAAGGGCAGAAACACCAACGGATATTCAAGGCCTTTGGATTTGTGAATGGTGATAATCTTGATCAGATTCGCATCGCTTTCCAGGCGGATCACCTTTTCATCGCTGGCCTGATGGTTTTGATCGGCAATGGCTTCCGCCAAATGCCTGATCAAAGCTTGTTCACCTTCCAGTTGACTGCTGGCCTGTTGGAGCAGTTCGGCCAGGTGCAGAAGATTGGTTAAACAGCGTTCTCCTTCATTGGCTAGCGTCAACTGAGTATGCAAGCCGTAATCGCTGATCATCTGCCGCAAGGTTGGCAGGATGCCATCCTGCTGCCACCGTTGCTGGTAGCCGATAAAGCGTTCCAGCTGTTGCTCCCAGCCGGGTTCATCTTGCGTGAGATGATGCAGTGCTTGATAAGGCCAACCTAAGGTAGCGGTACTTAAGGCTGCCCGGACCTTGCGTTCGTTGCGCGGTTCGGCCATGGCTTTTAGCCAGATTAACAGGTCGCCTGCTGCGCCGGTTTGATAAATTGAATCGCCCTCGGACAGGTAAACGCTGCGTAGTTGCCTGCTTGCCAGGGCATTGCGCATGATTTTAGCTTCTTTGCCGGTACGCACCAAAATGGCAATATCGGCGGGTTGCAAGGCTTGAATAGCACCAGCTTGAGCTTTGAACCCGGTTGATCCCTCATTTGCCAAATTGAGCAAGCGCACAATCTCGCTAGCCGTAATCTCGGCCATCTCTTTTCGGTAGGCTGGCATGCCGATGGGGTCTGGTGTTTCATGATGCCACAGCGTCAAGGCGGTAGCCGCTTGTCCGTCGATCACCCATTCATCTTTACGGCCTTGGGCCTTGACCTGAATGAACGGCAGCGGATTGTCATTGCCGCTTTTGAAACGAAAAGCGCCTTCGTCTTGCTGATCCGCGTGAACAAACACCTGATTAACGGCGTCCACCAGCGCTGTGGTGGAGCGGTAATTGGTATCCAGCGTGTAATGCCGCCCCGCCGTGACCTTATGGGCTTTGAGATAGGTATAGATATCGGCGCCCCGGAACGAATAGATCGCCTGCTTGGGATCACCGATCATGAAACAACCCAGGTCGGTATTTGACGGGTCAGCATACAGACGCTCGAAAATCCGATATTGCACCGGGTCGGTATCCTGAAACTCATCAATCAATGCGATTGGGTATTGCAGGCGGATCACGCTTGCCAGTTGCTCGCTATTTGGGCCCAGCAGAGCCTTATCCAGACGCGTCAGCATGTCATCGAAAGTCATCTGCGCCAAGCGTTGTTTTTCGGTGTCGTAGCCGTTTCTAATCCAGTGGATGGCGTGCAAGGTGAGTTTTTCGCTGATGTCCGGTTCTTGTTGGGCATGACTGACCAAGTCATCGAGCATTTGAAAAGCACTGTGGTGTAATTCACCGGCTTTATCCTGATGCGCTTTGACCAGTGCCGACAGCAATTTTTGTTGGCCGAACTTTGCCAGGGAAGCACTATCCAGGCTAATGCCAATTTTCGCCCATAGTGCCAATTCCGCCAATTTGCTGTTGAAACTTGGTTTCGGGTATTTACTGCCACTTAGCCAGCCGCTACCGGAGGCCTTTTTCAGCAAGGTCTCGATTTGTACCTGGTTGAGAAGCCAAAGCTTGCGCGCTTTGATTTCCAGGTCACGCCGTTGTCTTTCCCAGTCCTCCCAGATTTTGAAGACAAACGCTATATCAGCGTCAGCACATTCAAGCCCCAACGCTTCGGTTTCTGACAGCAACGGTTTGAGTAATTTGGTCAAGTCTTCAGGCGACTTTGCCAGTTTACCTACTGACTGGCACGAGATTTCAGTGAGCGGATAAAAAAAAGTGCGCCAATAATCCCGCACCACTTCATTCAAAAGCTCTGCATCGTCGGTGTTTACTTGTTGACGAAACAGGCTGCCACTATCAAAAGCATGTTGTTGCAACATGCGATTACACCAGCTGTGTATCGTATACACGGCGGACTCGTCCATCCAGTTGGCGGCCAGTTCCAATCGGCGGGCACAACCGTCCCAGGTACTGGGATCATAACTGTCGCGCAGCGGATCCAGGAAGTCATCGCTTTCTACCGGTTGTTGACGGAAATAGCGTGCCGACTGGATAAGACGGGCGCGGATGCGATCGCGTAATTCTTTGGTCGAGGCATCGGTAAAGGTCACGACCAGAATATCGGGAGGCAATAATTCACGCCCCGGCAACTGATTATCCGACCCATGACCCAGAATCAGGCGTACATATAAGGCCGCAATGGTATAGGTCTTGCCCGTACCGGCGCTGGCTTCAATCAGGCGGGTGCCTGATAACGGAAAGTCGAGTGTATTTAAGGGTTGGGCGGACGTCATGCTGGTGCTCCCTGTGCCGCTTGTTGCTTGATTTGATTAAACGCAGGCCGATAAATCGTGTTGGTCCAGGTCACAAAATCCGGTTCTGCCGCCTCGGCTATTAAGCTGGAAAAACGGGGGAAAAAACGTCCCAGGTAGGCATCATAATCGACTTCGCCACTGTTCCAGTCATCGCCTTCGTATTGAGCTTGCGCGGTCTCCATCGCTTTATACGGTGCTGCGCCTAACCAGGCGAATGCCGTTTTGCAATCAACAGGCAAGGGCGCTTGCATACCTAGATACCAGGCTTCGACCAGCGTTTTGAGCTGGGCTATCGCCTCTGCTTGAGCTATAGGCGCAATTTCAATCACGGTATCTGAACCGATTACCCGTGTTTGCAGATCCATGCCGATGGCGCAGCCGGCCAAATGCTGCACCCAGTACAGCAACAGATTAGGGTACTTTATTTTTTTCGCGTTGGTGAGCAGAGCTTGTGCGGTTAAATGAATCATACCGTTGTGTTGATGATCGTTACCTTGCCGCAAATTACTCAGATCTCCGGTTAACTGGACGGTGATGCTGCCAGCGCATGAAAAACTCAAGTCAACGACACGCGCGTCGATTTCAGCAGGCCATAAAGCAAACAGTTCCTGATACTGCTGCCAGACCTGATTGACTGGATCGGCAATGTCCGCATAGACCGCATGAGCAAAGCCGCCCAGTGGCAGTTTACCTTTACGCGCCATTGCCGAACGCTGCTGTTCAAAAAACGCCCCGGTGTCATCCGGTTTTTCGCTCTGCAACGCATCCAGCAAGTCGTTACGCAGTCCATAACTTTCGAGTGCGTTAAAACCAAACGGTTCGTTATCTTCACTGGTAACCGTTTCCTGATCGAAGCCAAATTTGAGCGAGTGATTACAGAAGCTTTTGACCGGCGCTTTCAGGAAACGCGCTAAAGATTTTAGCGTTAGCGTATAGGATTTTTCATCCGCGCTTATCATGACCGGGTCGGTTAAGCGGATGACATCCGATTCTTCGAACCATTCCCGCGCATAAGTGAACAAGCGGAAATCACGGTTTTTTGCTAAATAGTGCAGGCTAAAAGGTTGCAGCGGGTGTTCAACCGTTATCGCTTGCAGCAGGGCAGGCGAGTTGTCTGGCAGTTGCCAGCCTTGAGTCAGCGTATCGCGCAGTTGGCTGATCAGCACCGACGGCGGCTGCGCACTATTGTCGCGAATGTTGCGGCCTACCCAGCTGACATAGAGCTGTTGCCGTGCCGAAAGTAAGGCTTCCAGAAACAGATATTGATCGTCGTGTCTGCGTGAGCGGTCACCGGGACGATAATGTCCTCGCTGACTCATCAAATCAAAGCTGTGTGGTTGCTGGCTGCGTGGATAATCACCATCATTCATGCCCAACAAACAAATCAAATGAAAAGGGATGGCACGCATCGGCATCAGTGTGCAGAAATTGACCCGGCCACTGAGAAAACGCTGGTGAAGACTGGGTTCATCCACTTCAGATAACCAGGCTTCCCGGACCACAGACAAGGGCAAGGTATCTGTTGCTGTTAATCCGGCTTGTTCGCAGCATCGACCCCAGGTTGTTAAGGAGCGGGTAAGCATCTCCTGCATTTTTCTGTCCCGCTCGTCGCCGATAACAAAAAAATCCTCCAGTAGCGCAGACAGCAGCTGTTGCCAGTTATCAGTGTTTTGCTCTTGCCGCAGCAATGTGGCATAGCTTTCAAGCGTTTCCAGCAGGTATGACAGGCCACCAACCCATTGTGCATCAAGCCCGCCAATTTCTGAATAAGGCTCGATGTCGTTGAAGGCTGCACCGGCTCCGACCGCATAACCCAGCAACATGCGCCGCAAACCAAATTGCCAGGTATTGGCTTCCAAATCCTTCGGCATATCCACTGACTGAGAGCGTTGCTCGGCATTTAAACCCCAGCGGATTCCTGCCTCTTCAACCCATTGATGTAGTTTGGGAATAGCGGCTTCATCAATCGCAAAGCGCTGTCTTAATGCCGGTATTTCCAGCAGGGCAAGAAACTCACTGACGGTAAAACGCGAATCAGGCAGATTGAGTAAAGCTTCAACCGCCACCAGTAATGGATTTTGCCCGCGTTGTTGCTGATCGGCCAAACTGTAGGGGATGTAGCGAGGATCATCGGGCTTCACGTTGCCAAATACCGCGCGGATATGCGGCGCGTATTTATTGATGTCCGGTACCATGATAATGACATCGCGCGGGTGCAGGGGCTTGCCGTTTTTGGCGGCACTATTAAAGCGGGCTAACAATTGATCATGCAGGATTTCGACTTCGCGTTGCGGACTATGGGCAATATGAAACACCAAGGATTGATCGGCTTCAGCCAGCACCAGGGGTTCAGCGGGTATGGGCTCTAAATCCAGGATCGATTGTTGTAAGTGTTGCAACAGGCTACGTTGACCCGGTTTTCCGTAATCCTTGAACAGATCGATTTTGCTGTCGGGCCAATGCCAGTTTGCATAGGCTTGAGTTTCATCAAACTGATCCAACAAACGAATATAATCGCGGCCCTGTTTGCCCCAGGCAGCGAGTAAGGGTTGTGCGTGAAGATGCAACTCTTCTTCGGTCAATGAGGCGGTCATTCCTGTTTTATAGGCTTGGCGATGGCGTTCGGCTTTTAACAGCTCTTTATCTTCAATAATGTCCGCCCAGTAATGCTGGCAGGGGTTATGAACAAACAACACGATCTGACAAAATTTGCCCAATTTAGCCAGCACCTCAAGAGATTGCTGCGGTAACGACGATAAACCAAACAATATGATCCGGCGCGGTATGCCAGCTGGAGGCTGATCCAGACCATCAATATTCGCCATGAACTGCGCATGCACTGATGCGCGGCTGGCAGATGCGGTATAGGCATCGCCCAAATCGGCCAGCACTGCCCGCCACAAGGCCGACTGCCAGCGTTGCTGTTCGGGCAAAATCAGTATTTGACCCAGTGCGTTACGCAAACTATCCGTCCCATTTGCCCAATCTGAAAGCCAATCCGAACGATAAACCTGATATTGGTCAAAAAGATCAGCCAGTTGTTCCGCAAGTTGATAGCGTTTCCGACTGTTGTTATCGTCAGCCAAAAATGTCGCCAGGGTCTCAAACTCTGCTTGAGTGATGAGCGTAGGCAATAAACGGTACAAGCGCCAAGTGAGCGGGGCTTTTGCTAATAATTGTTCTTTGGGGATTTTCTGGGCCAAGACCGCACGATAAATACTCCAGATAAACAACGAGGGCAATTTCAGGTCAATCGCCGCCGCGATACCCAAGGCATTATTTTGCGCCAGGCTTTGCCTCAACCATTGCCCCATACCATTGCTTTGCACCAGAAATACATCATTTTCCAGCGGTGATAAAGGATGTTGTTTCAGCCAGTATTCGACGACATCACGCAGCTCTTCGAGCTGATTGGAATGAATCACGGCAATGCCGTTGTCTAGCGATGTAGAGTGGTTTGTTGCTGTCATGGATATATCCCTATGATTGGGGTTACTCATTGAAATAAGTGATTTATAGCGATTTAATCTACAGGGATTGAAGATTAGTTAAACCAGGCAGCGAACCGCGCTTTAGCCTCGGCTTTGAATTGCTTCGACCAGCGATAGACAGGCGTTTCAGTGACTTTCTGATGCGCCCATTGCAGCCAACCGGTGACGGTGGTGTAAATAACCCGCAGGAACGTAAAGGTCAAAAGCTGGGGCTTGGTTAAAGCAAATACTCTGGCTATCAGCACGGTGCCCAGTAATTTTGCCAATAATTCCAGCAGAATGCCTTGCACAATCAAACCGTGGGCTAGCAATCCGAAGGCGACGAGATTGATCGGCGTGACAATGATGAGCGGAATGCTGAACGCCACCAACGCTAGAGGCGGCGATGTTTGACTGAGCCATTGTTCGACTGTTTCCAGGTTCAACCATCTGATCAGCGAGTGTCCAAATGCCGACAGAGCATCCCAAAGCCACTCTTCGATGATCAGAACGACAGCCAAGCACGAAAGCAGGATTTTTTTCATCAAATTTCTTCGCTGGTCTGAAACCTCCCTTTCAGGCAAAGCTATCGACACAAATATCGTAAAAAATTGATCTTAAAAAGATTTTACTAAAAGTTACCTTTAATAAAGTTAAATAAAATCAATTGACTGTAAAGATGTGTAGATAGCTATGTCCTTCAGGGTGATTATTTGAGTTTGATAACGATGCATTGATATCGTTATCCTTTTTGGTAACCTTTTCGTTTACAGGGGGGAACAATTCACCGATCTCTATCCGTCGGCGGGTATCACTCGACGGATGAGGTCAGGTGTGGATTGAAGCATAATCTAACCGAAAGAAAGTTTAACGGAAATAGTATACCTGTTCTATCACAATGGTCGAGATTGAATTGATACGCTTGCGGGGTATTATCGTCGACTCAGTTCTACCGCGTCCTGTTTGAAAGTTTTATGGCCCTGTCATTCTGGAAAACCATCGCCATCTTATCGCCTCGCCATCGGATTTTAGCCTGAATATGCAGTGATTTAAATCCTATACCGCCACGCAAAACACCTCATGCTATATTTTGTGCTCAACCTGAGCAAGAAGCCGCATGAATAATAGGATTGCACTTCTGAGTTGAATCCGCCTTATTTTTTAATGTTTTTTTGTGCCTAGACTGGTATAATTTTCGTTCACTACAAATTGCTCGCGACAGCAATGAAATACATGTTGACAAACTGAATTGGCTCTGTATAATTGTCCAGCTCAACCGGGGTTTACTCCGACGCTCTTTAAAAATCTGATCAAAATAATTTGTGTGGGTGCTTGTGACGAGCTATTTACGTTTGTAATAAATAGTCGACATGAGAACTTACGTGGATAAGAAAT
>JAURYJ010000097.1 GCA_030653985.1 Methylobacter sp.
GCGTTTGCCCAGCTCAGGTTTTTGCGGATGATTGCCGACTTCCAGCTGTTCGGTTTGGTCTTCCGGATAATTGTCGATGACCACGCGCAATGGCTGTAACACCGCCATGGCTCTGGGGGCATTGTCGTTTAAATCTTCGCGGATGCAGTATTCCAACACGCCCATTTCTATCCAGGAGTTTTGCTTGGTCAGGCCGATGCGCTCGCAAAAATCGCGTATCGATTTTGGCGTAAAACCGGCGCGGCGCAAACCGGCGATGGTCGGCATGCGCGGATCGTCCCAGCCGCTCACGTGTTTTTCGGTGACCAACTGGTTGAGTTTGCGTTTGCTGACGATGGTGTATTCCAGCTGCAAACGGGCAAATTCGATTTGTTGCGGGTGGCTGGGCGTTTTCAGTTGATCCAGCACCCAGTCGTAAAGCGGGCGGTGATCTTCAAATTCCAGCGTACACAGCGAATGAGTGATGCCTTCCAGCGCGTCGGAAATGCAGTGGGTGTAATCGTACATCGGGTAGATGCACCAGTCGTTGCCGGTGCGTTGATGATGCACGCGGCGAATCCGGTACAACGCCGGGTCGCGCATATTGATGTTGGGTGAGGCCATGTCGATTTTGGCGCGTAGTACGTAGTGACCGTCGGCAAATTCACCGGCGCGCATGCGTTTAAATAAATCGAGGTTGTCCTCTATCGTGCGGCTGCGGTCGGGGCTTTCCTTGCCGGGTTCGGTTAAGGTGCCGCGATATTCCCTGATTTGTTCGGCGGACAGGCTGTCGACATAGGCTTGGCCCTGCTCAATCAATTGCACGGCATAAGCGTAAAGCTGTTCAAAATAATCCGAGGCGTGGTGTAATTCCGACCATTCAAAGCCCAGCCATTGCACATCGCGTTTGATCGCTTGTACATATTCGTCGCTTTCTTTTTCGGGGTTGGTGTCGTCAAAACGCAGATTACAGGCACCGTTATTTTCGGCGGCGATGCCGAAATTCAGGCAGATCGATTTTGCATGGCCGATATGCAGGTAGCCGTTAGGTTCAGGTGGAAAGCGGGTGACGACTTTGCCGTTGTTTTTGTTGTCTTTGAGGTCATTGGCAATGATCTGGCGGATAAAGTTTGACGCAGCTGGGGTATCGTTTGTGGACATTGGGTTGGTATGAGTTATTGAAGGGAATTTGTGTGTCAAAAAATCAAATTATACATTGAATAAATCTGGAAAAAGCGGTTGGTCGATGAAAAACACTAAAAGCACGAAAATATTCAAAAGAGAGGACACGCTGTAGATCACCATCCAACACGGAAAAAACGGAAAAAACGGAAAAAACGGAAAAAACGGGAAAAAGGGGGCAGGTTATTTTTTGACTTTTCCCTTGAAATGTAACCTGACCCCTTTTCGCTTACTTTTCGCTTTCGATTGATGTGCTTAAATG
>JAURYJ010000001.1 GCA_030653985.1 Methylobacter sp.
GAAGTTGTGGTGGTGCGCCGATTGCAATCATTCGGCAATACATTGAACAACAAAGAACGCCAAAATAGATTGTTTCGCTAACTGGGCCGCTGCAATCCCCGCCCTGAACGGCGGGGTTTTACGCTACTCATGGATAAAAAAGTCATGCTGCGGCAGGTTTAAAGGCTTGGTAATTTTCTCGTTTCCACCTGCTACGTCACTGCCATTAAGGGTTTAATATAGCGTGGGCGCGAATTTATTCGCGCTTTTTGATTCTCTATCCCGCGAATAAATTCGCGCCCACGGCATTCAGTCATAATATCTGGAAAATTGCCTGTTTAGCCGAGCAAGGCTTGGGATCAATCAGTTGGTAGCGTCCAGTATTTTTAATATCTCTTCGCCTATTTGTTCTTGTCTGACACGGTCTGTAATGGGGTGTGAGTGGTTGTCGGTGATGTAAAACATGTCTTCAGCCCGGCTGCCTATGGTGGTTATTTTTGCGCTGTGTAAATGAATGTCTTGTTGTATGAATGCGCGACCTATTTTCGATAAAAGCCCTGCATGATCTGTGGTGATAAGTTCTAAAATCGTATGCCTGTTTAAAGAATCTGCATGAAATTGAATACTGGTAGGGATAGGAAAATGTTTGGCTTGCCTTGATTGACGATGAATGTTTTTGTGTGTTTTAACTTCGTGATGCAACAGATTGTGACGTAGCGCGTTACAAATATGCACTTCTCTGAATAGTTCATTGATGGGTTCTCCCGATTGTTCAAGAACCAGAAAACTGTTAAGCACGTAGTCATCGGTCGTGGTCATGATTCTCGCATCGAGAATGGTCAGCCCCAGTTGGTCGAGTGTGGCTGTGCTTAGCGAAAAAATAGCCTCTTCATTTTTTGTGTAAACAAAGACTTCCGCACTGCCGCGTTGGGTTTGCGGCCGCAGCAGAACCAGTGGCAGCTCATCTTCTTTGGATGAGACTATGGCGATGGTATGCCAGGCTATTTCATCGGCCGAATACCTTAAAAAATAATCATCACCGGCATGTAGCCAAAATCTGAGCATGGTGGGTTCGAATATGCCAAGTTTGATCAGTTCGTCTTTTGCTTCTTTTTTGTTTTCGAGTAGACGGTCAGTCAAGGTTACGGGGTTTTGCAGGCCTCTGTGCAAGGTGCTGTAGGTCACCGAATAAAGCTCTTTTAATAGGGCATCTTTCCATGCATTCCATAGTTCAGGGTTGGTGGCGCGAATATCGGCCACGGTCAGCAGGTACAGGTAATTCAGGTATTCGGTGCTGCCGACGGTCTGGGCGAATTGATGGATAATATCTGGGTCGCTGATGTCTTTTCGCTGAGCAGTCATTGACATGACTAGGTGATTGCGAACCAGCCAGCAGACTAAGTTGGTGTCATGCGAAGACAAATCGTGCTGAATGCAAAACTCTCTGGCAACTTGTTCGCCAATAACGGAATGGTCGCCGCTCCTGCCTTTAGCTATATCATGAAATAGACCGGCAAGATACAATATTTCCGGTTTTGAAATCAGTGAAAAAATATCATTGCAGAAAGGCAATTCATCCAGGTGTTTTTCCAGAGCAAAGCGGCGTAAGTTGCGGATAACAAAAAGAGTGTGTTCGTCTACGGTGTAAATGTGAAACAAATCATACTGCATACGAGCGACAATATTGGCAAAGCCAGGAATATAGGCGGCTAAAACTCCATAGCGATTCATACGCCTTAATTGATCGGTAATGCCCCGTGGTTGGCGGAATGCTTCTATAAAGAGACGGTTGGCATCTTTGTTATGCCGAAATGCATCGTCGATTAAATGCAAGCTTTTACGAACCAAGCGTATGGTTGTTGCCCTGACGCCTTTGATCGATGAATTCTGTTCCAGAACTAAAAAAAGTTCCAGTAAGGCCAGTGGATGGCGGTCGAAAAGCGAGTCGTCAATGGCTTCAAGATAGCCGTTGATGATCGCAAATTTGTCGTTAAGCGGGATTGATTTGTAAACAGTTTTTGCAGAAACGAAGCGCTCATTAAATAATTGCAACAGCATTTCATTGAGGCGTTCGAGTCCCAGTACCGTTTTAAAATAAAACTGCATAAACTGTTCGACATCCTCATTGCGTTCCTGATGTTCGGAGCTAAAGCCGAATTGCCTGGCAAGATCGCGCTGGTAATCGAAAATCAGTCGGTCTTCGCAGCGGCTGGTTAAAAGATGTAGTGCGTAGCGAATTCGCCAGAGTACTTCAAGCGCGGCAACTAACTCTAAATATTCGGACTCAGGTAAGAAGCCGTATTTAATCAGCTCTTTGATTGATGAAGCGTTGTAATGGCGCTTGAACACCCAGGAGATGACTTGTCTGTCGCGCAAGCCTCCCGGCCCTTCTTTGATATTGGGTTCGAGATTGTAGGCGGTGTCATGAAATTTGGCGTAACGTTGTCGCTGCTCTTGCATTTTGGCTGCAAAAAACCGGTCTGACGGCCAGATTTTATCCGAGGTAGTTTGTTGTCTTAATGCTTTGCGTAGCGTGGCATTGCCGGTAATCAGACGGCTTTCCATCAGGCTGGTCATGATGGTTTGGTCGGCTACAGCGGCTTCGACACATTGTTTAACAGTACGGACGCTCTGCCCCAGTTTTAAGCCGATGTCCCAGAGAAAAGTAAAGAAATGTGATAAAGCTTCCTGATAGGGTCTGGTGTCTTCGGAATCCAGTAGTACAACTATATCAATGTCGGAATAGGGGAATAATTCTTTTCTGCCGTAACCGCCAACGGCGCATAGTGCAAGTTGGCTGGCGTGTTCGCCGAGAAAATGTTGCCAGCAACAGCCTAAAACATTATCAATAAAATCGGATTTCTCTTTAAGTAAATGAGACACCGATTTGTGAGGGTTAAACTTTTGCCTAAGTTCAGTGTCTTTTTGCTTTAGCAGCTGTTTAACTTGTTGCAGGCTGTCCTTTTCTGCAAAAATCGATGGATGCATGCTAATTGCCGAATCTTTAAGGTGTTTGCTCAAGACGGTCACATTGCCTACAGGACGTTGGTAAGGGGCGTGGGTTTTTCTTCCTGGCGTAAGGTCAGAATTTCGTAGCCGCTGTGGGTGACTAAAATGGTATGTTCAAATTGCGCAGAGAGGCTTCGGTCTTTAGTGACTGCAGTCCAACCATCGGCCAATACTTTCATATGTCGTTTGCCGAGATTGATCATCGGTTCAATAGTTAAGATCATGCCCGCCTCAAGGATTTCTCCGTCACCAGCTTTGCCGTAATGCAGCACTTGGGGTTCTTCGTGAAATTTTTTGCCGATACCGTGCCCGCAAAATTCTCTGACGACAGAATAACGATTAGATTCTGCATGTTTTTGGATGGCATGACCGATGTCGCCTAAGGTAGCGCCCGACTTGACCTGTTCAATGCCTAAAAACATGGCTTCCTGGGTTATTTTAATCAGGCGTTTGGCGTGCGGACTGACTTCGCCGACGCAAAACATTTTACTGGTGTCGCCATGGTAATCGTCTTTAATGACGGTAATGTCGATATTGATAATATCGCCCGATTTAAGTTTTTTCCCGCTGGGAATGCCATGACAGATCTGTTGGTTGACTGAAGTGCAGATGGATTTTGGAAAGCCGTGATAATTGAGCGGCGCAGGTATAACTTGTTGCACATCTACCATGTAATCGTGGCAAATCTGATTAAGTTCGTCGGTGGTAACGCCGGGAACCACGTAAGGTTCAATCATGTCTAAAACGTCGGCCGCCAATTTTCCGGCAATACGCATTTTTTCAATTTCAGTTTCGGTTTTAATAGGTATGCTCATAAAAATCAGGTACAAGGCTTAAAGGCTGAAGGGCACGGCAAGTGACAGGCTTTGGGTTTTGTGTCGCTAGTTTTGTGCTCGTGTAATGGATGCATTTTAACAGATATCGGCTTGTTGTGAAAAAGTAATTATGGTATAAAGAGAAGTTCATTTTGAACTAATACTCACGCCTATCGTCACGTTTGGAAGGGTGCCGGCATAACCTGAATTTTAACGGATGGTTGTTGCTGGTTTTTCAGGCGGGGTAGGTGGAGGCGTAACCCAACTCGGAACACCTGTTCCGAATTTTAAATCTTAGGAGAATACATGTCAGCAGTATCTATGCGTCAAATGCTTGAAGCGGGTGTCCATTTTGGACATCAAACTCGTTACTGGAATCCGAAAATGGCTACATACCTATTCGGTTCGCGTAACAAAATCCATATCATTGATTTGGAAAAAACGCTTCCGATGTTCAATGACGCAATGAACTATCTGGGCCAGATGTCAGCAAACAAAGGCACTGTCCTGTTTGTTGGTACCAAAAAATCAGCACGTAAAGTCGTTGCTGAAGAAGCTGCTCGTTGCGGCATGCCTTACGTTAACCATCGTTGGTTAGGCGGTATGTTGACCAACTTTAAAACCATCAAAAAATCAATCAATCGTCTTAAAGAATTGGAAGCGATGAAAGCTGATGGTACGCTTTATCAACGTTTTGCGAAGAAAGAAGCCTTAGGTATGGAACGCGAGCTTGAAAAGCTGGAGCGTAGTCTGGGTGGAATTAAAGACATGAAAGGCGTTCCTGACGTGATTTTCATATTGGATGTCGGTTATGAAAAGAATGCGATCAGCGAAGCTAGAAAATTAGGTATCCCAGTTGTTGGTATTGTGGATTCTAATAATTCACCTGAACAAGTTGATTACATTATTCCTGGTAATGACGACTCTATCCGTGCCGTTAAACTCTATTGCGAAAGCGTTTCTGCGGCAGTCATGGAAGCTAAATCAGCCGGTTTGGGCTTGTCAGCAAAAGCTGATGATTTTGTTGAAGAAGCAGCAGCGGAATAAGTACAATATTATTTTTATAAGCGTTTCCTGAACGCTTAACGTTAGGCAAAAAAACGCCTCCTCACGGGGGCGTTTTTACAGTGATGAACAATAAGGAAAGACAAATAATGAGTATGACTATTAGTGCAGCGATGGTTAAGGAGCTGCGTGAAAGAACGGCCTCCGGTATGATGGAGTGCAAAAAAGCATTAGTTGAAGCGAACGGCGATATGGAATTGGCCATCGAAAATATGCGCAAATCCGGTCTGGCCAAAGCCGATAAAAAATCCGACCGTATTGCGGCTGAAGGCATCATTGGCGCTAAGACCAGTGACGATGGAAAAACGGTAGCGATTGTTGATGTTAATTGCGAGACTGACTTTGTTGCCAAGGCGGATGATTTCGTCAATTTCGTCAATAATGTCACGGCAGCTTTGTTAAATTCCGATGTTGAAACGGAAGAACAATTGCTGGCAATGAAGTTGGCTGACGGCACTATTGTCGATGAAGTCCGTCGCGGTCTGATTGCCCGATTGGGCGAAAACATTACGGTCAGACGATTTTTGAAATACCAGACCGCTACGGGTGGTACAGCCTGTTATTTACACGGTAAAAAAATCGGTGTGATCGTCGAATTAGCTAAAGCAGACGAGCAGTTAGGTAAAGACATCGCCATGCATATTGCAGCGAGTAAACCGGCTTGTGTTTCTGAAGAACAAGTATCTGCAGAGCTGATTGAAAAAGAGAAGGAAATATTCTCGGCTCAAGCGGCAGAAAGCGGAAAACCTGCGGAAATTATTGAGAAAATGGTCGTTGGGCGTATTGGTAAATTCTTGGCAGAAATCACCCTGGTGGGTCAGCCTTTTATTAAAGACGATAAAATGACTGTTGGAAAGCTGCTTGCCTCAAAAGGTAACAGCGTTATTCGTTTTGCCCGTTTGGAAGTGGGTGAGGGAATCGAGAAAAAAGAAGAAAACTTTGCCGAAGAAGTTATGGCACAAGTCAGAGGCACAAACTAACTCCTTGGCTATGGCTGCGAATTTATTCGCGTTGCCCCGCTATAGACGCGAATAAATTCGCTCCCACAATAATAAACTAGCCCCGATAATTAAAATGACTAAATTGATTTGCCAGAGAATTTTGCTTAAGTTAAGCGGTGAAGCTTTAATGAGTGAGACCGGTGGTAGTATTGATGCAGATATTGTTAATCGTCTTGCAACTGAAATTAAAGAGTTATGCGATGCTGGCCTCCAGGTTGGTTTGGTTATCGGCGGCGGTAATATATTGCGTGGAGCTGAAAAAGCTTCGCAAGGTTTAGATAGAGTAACTAGCGATCAAATGGGTATGTTGGCTACGGTAATCAATGCTCTGGCCATGCAGGATGCACTCGAATCCCACGGGCAACAGGTCAGGGTGATGTCCGCACTGAAAATCAATCAGGTGTGTGAAGATTATATTCGCCGCAGGGCGGTCAGGCATTTGGAAAAAGGCCGGGTCGTTATTTTTGCAGCAGGAACCGGAAATCCTTTTTTCACCACCGATTCTGCAGCCAGTCTTAGGGCGATTGAAATTAATGCCGAGTTGATGATTAAGGCCACTAAAGTTAAAGGCATCTATTCTGCCGATCCCCAAAAAGACAAGAACGCGATATTCTATTCGCGACTAACCTATGATGAAGCGTTGGATCAACGTCTGAATGTCATGGACACCACTGCACTAGTATTATGTCGGGATAATAATGTACCAATGCGGGTGATGAATATTTTTGAGCAAGGTGCGGTAATGAAACTAATGATGGGCGAAGAGATAGGATCTCTTATTCAACGAGGAACAGATAATGATCAGTGATATTCAACAAGATGCTTCAACTCGTATGAGTAAAAGTATTGATGCCTTAAAACATGAGTTTTCAAAAATAAGAACGGGCAGGGCTCATCCCAGTTTATTGGATCAAATTAACGTTTCGTACTACGGTACCGATTCCGCGCTATCTCAGGTTGCCAATATCGCTGTTGAAGATGCGCGTACGTTAACGATTACTCCCTGGGAAAAGGGCATGGTGCAAGCAATTGAAAAAGCCATTATGAAGTCGGATCTGGGTTTAAATCCCTCTACCAACGGCATGGTTATTCGTATTCCATTGCCGCCGTTGACCGAAGAGCGCCGTCGCAGCTTGGTTAAAGTCGTCAAGAATGAAGCAGAGAATGGTCGTGTTGCGATCAGAAATATTCGTCGTGATGCAAATTCGGCGATAAAAGAAGCCTTAAAGGAAAAACTGATTTCCGAAGATGATGCGCATGCCGCTGAAGAAAAAATTCAAAAATTGACCGATCAGTATGTCAAAGACGTTGAGAAATTGCTGGAAGCTAAAGAAGCCGACTTACTGTCAATGTAATTGAGATTTCAATAATGCCTACGGATGACAGTATCAGTTCGGAATCAGCCAACATAAATAGCAATAACCCGCGTCACATCGCCATTATCATGGATGGCAATGGTCGTTGGGCGCAGAAACGATTTATGCCGCGTGCGATCGGTCATCAGGCCGGGGTTAAAGCAGTTCGAAAAATCGTAGAGTATTGCGCTAAACAAAAAGTTGAGGTCTTGACCTTATTCGCTTTTAGCAGCGAAAACTGGCGTCGACCGGAAGAAGAGGTGTCCTTGTTGATGGGGTTGTTTATGGCAACGCTGCAAAGTGAAATTAACAAGCTCGATCGCAATCATATCCGCTTACGTTTTATTGGCGACAGAGCGCCATTCTCTGACAAGTTGCAGACAAAAATGGCCGAAGGCGAGGCGCAAACCAAAGATAATAATGCCTTAACTTTAGTTATCGCGGCTAATTATGGTGGGCGCTGGGATATGTGTCAGGCGTTTCGAACCGTGGCGGAAAAAATAGCTGCCGGAGAATTGAATAATCAGGACATCAATGAGCAACTGATTAATCAGTATTTATCAACCGCAGACTTGCCTGAACCTGATTTGTTTATCAGAACCGGTGGCGAACAACGCGTGAGTAATTTTTTGTTGTGGCAACTCGCCTATACAGAACTGTATTTTACCGAAACACTCTGGCCGGATTTTGATCAAAACTCACTTGAAGATGCTATCAACAGCTTTAAAAAACGACAAAGGCGCTTTGGTCATACCGGAGAGCAGCTGCTAGCTAAATCGATTAGTTTAAAATAACTTGCTGGTTTTACCGAAAATTAACACTTACTTCAACTTCATCTAATAATAAAATGTTACTACAGCGAATTATTACCGCCTTAATTCTGGTTCCTCTGGTTGTGCTTGCTGTTTTTCAGCTGCCTTCGGAATACTTTTCATTACTTATTGGGTTAATCACGCTTTTAGCTGCATGGGAATGGACTAATTTGATCGGTATTCATTCGCCGATTCAACGCGGATTATTTTTGGTTGCGTTGATTTTGCCGATGGTATGGCTGCATTTCTGGACCCAATTTCTGGAGTTGGTGGCTCAGCTGTTAGATTGGCCTGATGTCAGGGACTATTCAGGTATTTTGGAATGGCTGGTTATAGTGCCGGTATTGTTCTGGATATTGGTCATGATGTTAATTAGAAATTCGCCTGCCGGCATTTTAAATCTTAAACTAAAAATGCGCTACAAGGCATTGATCGGCTGGCTTGTTCTATTGGCCGTGTGGATGTTTTTGAGCCGGTTAAGAGCTTTTTATGGTTCGGAAATGACCTTGTATTTTCTGGTGTTGATCTGGGCTGCCGATATTTCTGCCTATTTTGCCGGAAAGAAATTTGGTAAAACCAAGCTGTCGCCCGAAATCAGTCCGGGCAAGACAATTCAAGGTATGTACGGCGCTTTTGTAGCCGGAGCCGTCTGGGCTGCTGCTTTTATCGGCTATTACAGCTATCGTGATGGTTTTATCTGGATGAGGGTATCCGATTTTGTACTATTGTCTGTACTCACGGTGTTGATTTCTATTTACGGCGATTTGTTTTTTAGTGTGGTCAAACGTCAACGCGGCGTCAAAGACACGGGGTCAATACTGCCTGGACACGGCGGTATTCTGGATAGGATTGATAGCCTGATTGCCGCGACTCCATTTTTTTATGCCGGTATAGTCGTGATTGGGCTTATGTCATGAAAGGGATTTGCATACTCGGAGCAACAGGTTCGATTGGCGTCAGCACCTTAGATGTGGTGGCAAGACATTCCAGCCTGTATAAGGTCATCGCGTTAACGGCCAATACCAACATTGACGTTCTTTACGAACAATGTCTGGAACACCATCCAGAGGTTGTTGTTGTCGTGGATCAGCATAAGGCTTTAGCCTTTGAAGAAAAACTGAAAAATACGCCCATAGCCGATATAAAAGTACTGTCAGGCGCAAAGGCGCTGGAGCAGGTGGCAACGTTGGATAACGTCGATTCAGTGATGGCGGCCATCGTAGGTGCGGCGGGGCTTTTGCCGAGTCTTGCGGCCGCAAAAGCGGGTAAAACCGTATTGCTCGCCAATAAAGAAGCCCTGGTGATGTCGGGTGCCATTTTCATGCAGGCTGTCGCCGATTCTGGGGCGCAATTGCTGCCGATTGACAGCGAGCATAATGCGATATTCCAATGCATGCCTGCCGGATATAAAACCGGTATGCAGGAAAAACAAGCCAGACGTATTTTATTGACGGCTTCGGGCGGTCCTTTTCGGGAAATGCCCGTTGAGCAACTGATCAATGTTACCCCGGCTCAGGCTGTCGCTCACCCTAACTGGAATATGGGCAGAAAAATATCAGTGGATTCGGCAACCATGATGAATAAAGGCCTGGAAATGATCGAGGCTTGTATTTTATTCGATATGACCCCAGACCAGATTCAAGTGGTCATTCATCCGCAAAGTGTTATCCATTCGATGGTGGATTATGTGGATGGAACGGTTTTGGCACAAATGGGCAATCCCGATATGCGTATACCTATCGCTTATTCAATGGCTTGGCCGGAGCGATTTGATTCAGGCGTTGAACCGTTGAATATTTTTGATGTCGGGCGCATGGATTTTCATGAGCCTAGTCTGGAACGCTTTCCCTGTTTGCGTCTGGCCTATGAGGCTATTGCTACAGGCGGCACCATGCCGACTATTTTAAATGCAGCCAACGAAATTGCCGTCGAGGCGTTTTTAAATGAACAGGTTAGGTTTACCGATATTCCGCTTATTATTGAACGTTGCATGAAAAAATTCGAGGCCAAGTCTGCCGATACCCTGGAAATTATTTTAGATGCGGATCAACAGGCTAGGCTAGTGTCTATCAATATTATTGAAGAGCTTAATGGTTAATGGATTTCTTGCATACGCTGTTTTATTTTCTAGTCGCCATCAGTGTCCTGGTTTCATTTCATGAATTCGGGCATTTTTGGGTTGCGCGTAAAGCCGGGGTAAAAGTTCTCCGGTTTTCCATTGGTTTTGGCAAGGTTTTATGGTCGTATCAGAAAAACCCGGGTGCGACAGAATATGTGGTCTCGGCCATTCCGTTGGGCGGCTATGTCAAAATGGTCGATGAGCGCGAAGGCGAAGTTAACAAAGCCGACCTGCCCTATGCATTTAATCGCCAGTCTTTATTGGCCAGAACGGCGATAGTAGCTGCAGGCCCCGTGTTTAATCTGGTGCTCGCTGTTGCGTTGTTCTGGAGTGTGCTGGTGATTGGCGAGACCGGTATCAAGCCGATACTCGGCGCGGTGGAGCAGGGCACCTTAGCCGCAGCCGCAGGCTTTGTTGAAGGCGACCAGATTATCTCGGTTAACGATAAGGTGACACCCACCTGGACGGAGGCCATGACCGTCTTAGTCTCCTCGGCACTGGATGGTGAGCAGAGCATTAAGGTCGCGGTAAAAAACTTTGATGACCAGCAAGCTATCAGAACACTTGAACTGACTGATAAAGACAGTGAAAATCCGGATGTGCTGTATCAACGCTTAGGCTTCAAGCCTTGGTCGCCAAAATTACAAGCCATCATAGGACAAGTCCTGCCTGATAGTGCCGCATTAGCCGCCGGTTTACAGCAAGGCGACCTGATCGTGAGTGCCGATGACACCCCTATGAACGACTGGATGCAGTGGGTGGTGTATGTAAAAGAACACCCTGGAGTCCCAATCAAGCTGGTCATTGAACGTGATGGTGTGCAGTTGCCCGTCACCATTACACCAAAAAGTGTGGTATTGGGTGAGAAGACCGAAGGTAAAGTCGGTGCATCCGTTTATATACCCGAAGAACTGATGAAGTCGGTAAGCGTGGAATATGCATTATCGCCGTTGGCCGCGATGCCGGTTGCACTGGAAACCACCTACTTTTATTCCGTTACTACCCTGAAAATGATGGGTAAGATGCTGATTGGTAAGGCGTCCATAGAAAACTTAAACGGTCCTATCAGTATCGCCCAATATGCAGGGCAGTCTGCCACTATGGGTTTGGTACCCTTTTTGAAATATTTGGCCTTGGTTAGCATTAGTTTAGGCGTATTAAATTTATTGCCGATACCGGTATTAGATGGCGGACATTTACTGTTCTTCGCCATAGAAGGCATTAAAGGCAGCCCTGTTTCGGAAAGGGCGCAAATCTTCTTTCAGCAAATCGGCATTGCATTATTGGTGTCATTGATGGCATTGGCTATGTTTTTGGATGTAGGGCGTTTATTTTAATAGCTGCTAAGGGCGGCCTGCCGGATCGGCCCCTACGGTAATTTGACGATTCTACGTCCTATAAACTAACACAGGAATATTATGAAAAAAATTATTATGAGCGCCGCTTTATCGTTACTCGGCCTGACTTTATCGGTGGCACATGCTGATGAAAATGCTATCAGGCAAGCGCTGGCTAAATCCATGCCATCGGTAACAGTGGAATCTGTTAAGCCTTCTGAAATCAGCGGCCTTTTTGAGGTTACCGTCGGCGGCAACATATTTTATGTTTCTGGTGATGGTAAGTATTTGATACAGGGGCACTTGGTTGACGTTGCTGCACGTACGGACCTTACTGAAGAAAAGCTGAGCGGCGCACGCAAACAGGCCCTCGAAAAACTCGGTCTGGATAAAATGATTGTGTTTAAACCTAAAGTAAGTAAGTATACGGTTAGCATCTTTACCGATATTGATTGCGGTTATTGCCGTAAATTGCACTCTGAAATCGATCAATACATGGCTGAAGGCATTACTATCCAGTATTTGTTTTTCCCAAGAGCCGGTAAAGGTTCCGATTCATACAGCAAAGCCGTATCGGTTTGGTGTGCCGCTGATCGCAAAGCCGCTTTAACCGCAGCGAAAAAAGGCGATAAGCTCGACGCTAAAACCTGCGACAACCCGGTCGATCAGCATATGCAATTGGCTGAAGATTTTGACGTGAAGGGCACACCGATGATCGTTACCGAAAAAGGGAATATTTTTCCCGGTTATCTGCCTGCAAAACAGCTGGTTGAAGCCTTGGAAGATGAAAGAAATCCTAAATAAAGCGATGTCTAAAGACTGTCGGCGCTTTTAGGGAGGGTGTAAAAAAGGCTGTTATTCGCCTTAAATCATAAAGGCGTTACCCCTTTCTTCTGTGCGTTAATAGCGCATGCACGGTTTGATGAGGGAGGGCAGGCGCAAGCCTGTTCTCTACTTTACCCGTCGTTCATATTTCCTAAAAATGATAAAGATAGCAAAAAAGGGTAGCGTTCCCTTTTGTTCTTCGGTCATTCATCACGTTCACCAATGTGTAATGATGAAACATGATCAGAAGCTATCCAGTCATCAGAATAAATACCTTGTGCCACCGCCCGATGAAAAGAAGAATAGGGCCAATCTTTAACGCGTGTCACCCAGCCATGCTTGACCGGATTAAAATGAACATAGTCAAAATGATTGGCATAATCCCGCTCATCCCGAACAGTATGTTCCCAAAAACGACGCTGCCAGATTCCCCGTTCATGACGTTTAAGACGTACCTTTGAGCGATATTCAACTGCAGGAATTGCTTTAGAAAAATGTTTTTTAATCGCTCGCCAACGCCCCGAATAATCAACATCGCCCGCTGGATGTCCAGATACTCGGCAACTGCTCCATGCGTTGCTCTACCTCCTGCATCCATGCAGTCGAATGCATATGTTCCGGCAAGACCACCCAAGCATCAATATGAAACGGGGTATCACACTTAGTAACCCGCACCACTTCGCGCAAAACATCAATATGATTGACCAGTAAACGCGATTGTGAATGGCGTTCCAGCAAGTTAACCGTAAAAAAGTAAGTCCCACCCGGAACCCGATTACGTCGATAATTAGACATTATTTCTTCGTAGGGCGGATAAGCGATAGCGCCATCCGCCAACAACACGCACAATAGTCATTATTACGCCCAATAACCCTTGTCAACTTAAAGCTCCACAACGTTTCAGGTGCATGACGCTCACGCTTATGCACCCTACGTAGTCATTTATGCGGGTTACGAGTTGCCGCCTTGTCCCTTTAACCGACTGACCCGATTGCAAAACCTGCCCCCCAGTTATTCCCAGTTATTTTTCATCAAATAGATTGTCCAATTCATTTCTTGATGTGGTGTAGTGAGGATCACTTCTCCACAAGGCAGTGCCCTGTTCAAATTCGAAAAATTCTGAAATTAACAACCGATTTTCGCTAGGCATTAGACTCTTATCGAGATATACCAACGGCCTATTTTCTTTTTTCAGGAATAACACTCTTCCCCTCGGAATTTCCTGATATTCAACACCAGCAAGATGCGGGAATTCCCGAATCCACTTACGATTTATTTTCCAAACATCAATGTGATTTTCGTTGCTGTCAATGATTCCTGGAACACCCTCAATTCCCGCCTCCAAGCTCTCGGCTTTACCAATAACCGTACCATTGTGTACCCAAAAAACGCCAATCTTTGCCATGAGAATTCAACTATTAAGAGCAATTAACTAAACCGCTCAAGGGGCATGGTTCCCGTAAGCGGAGCGAACGTATTAAATCATTTATCAGGTGGGCAAACAATATCCATTCCAAGTTCTCTATGAAATGCACTCGGTCATATACTTGATAAATTGTTCTCTGGCAACGCCGCTTCTGCTGGTTCGATTCCACCACGCACTTGCTGGATGTGCAAAAGCTTTACTTGGACAGATTAATTTTTGAGCTAAATGTTTAGATGCTTTTGAAGATACGAAACAAATATGATCGGGCTTCAGAATTTCAATAACGCTATTTAGCACTAAAAATGCATTTTCTGTATCTATTTCATGTACTCGAAGACTATCTTTCGTTTTGGCAGGACGCTGGAAAGCATTCATACAGGCAACATAACTAAAAGAATTCGCAGATTTCGGAATGCCTGACTCAATTAATGCTTTTTCAAGATTCCTATAGATTGTGTGCCCTTTATGCTTCCAATGCTGATTTTTACCAGAATTGATAATTCCTCTTGTATTTATCCAGCGGCGTTCTTCGTCCGTAAGAAGACAGCTAGAGTTCTCGTACCAATTTTTAGGGACTAAATGTGCTGTACTGCTAGTTGGTAAATAGTGACTTTCAGCAAGCAATAAGATTTTTGATTTTCCATCAGCAAAATACTTACCTATAAACGGACGATACTCCGGGTAATTCCGATAGAAAGGTATGGAATCAAAATCGTTATCGTAGTATTCGGTATAGTGCATGTTGATTTTGCCCAACGTTACGGTAAGGGGAGCGCCGCTAACGAAAGCGAAACGAAGCCGCCGAACCTTGATAAAAAATGAAACTTCAAAACTGCCAACGGGCGGCGCGTCCCTTTGACCGACTTGTTAGGCTATTACATTACATTACATTACCTTTCATCTTCAGGGCCATAGGATGTGCTGAGCGAAAGCGAAGCGCATCAGTCGCGAGCGATGCGCCTCACGTTGTTCGGCACATCCTACATGACTGTTTGTCTGAACGATAGTCAATTATGTAACACTAACCAGCCGCTCAAGCAACTTTTACGAAAGGCCTGTTTGGGTCGGGAGCAGAAGTTCGTAGTTCGCAATTTGACCTTAAAAATATCAACACACTTAGAGATATGCTTGATCTTGCCTAAAAGTTTGGGTCGTTAGCCGCTGTCTAACCAACGGCTATACAATCACTGACTATGTAATTTTTCCTGCAACCAAACTTTAATAAGCGACTGGTAAGGTACATCGCGAGAATTTGCAGCAGCTTTGATCGAATCAAGCAGGTGTTGAGGCAATCGCAATGAAATCGTTTTGGTGCTGGGTTTTAAATTGGCAAGCACTACTCGCTGTGCTTTCGTCCAATCCAGATAATCTGTGGAGTCATGGTTTTCCCAAAATGCCTGCTCTTCGGTTTCATTGGCAAATTTGGGAACGGTTTTAAGTTGTTTGCTCATAAATCTTGCGCTCCTTTCTGTGCATGTCTCTGGCTGAGATAACTCGTATACTCTCGCTAGCATTTCGCAGAGTGAATGTAATATGCAATGACCGATCATCGTTGGTCTTACCCAACGCATGAAAGCGACCTTCGCCTTGACTGTGTTTAGTATCATCAATTACAAGCAGTGGTTCATTAAAGAAAACTTGCTCATGTTATTTGCCTCAGCGTTCTGCATTTTGGATAACCGGAACACCCAAAAAATTGTTTCCCTTGATTAGCACCAGTCCGTGCAGTTCTTAGAATCAAAATACACTTCCTAAACTGCTTGATTGCCTGATATTTTGGCTGCTGAGCAAAGTCAGTTTAAGTCGTGTTAATGTTTAATATGGCTACAGAAAAAATAAAACAATTAAAATCAAAGTGTTAGTTGTTCTGCTTGTTTCGCTTAAGGCAAAAACAATTGTGCGGTTGCCGTCGGATTTGATGAAAAATAGCCGTGCAGGTAACTGGCGGTTAGCCGGTTTAGCTGATAAATGGCTTCCCCTGCTGAAGTGTTATGCGCACGCTCACCAAAGGCAATGGGGACCAGCGGTGTTTCTATCAGGGAATGGTGAAAAGTATGGCTGCGCAAGACGCCGCCAGGCATGGGCGCGGATTGATAGCCCAAGCCTTTCAGTTTGTTTTGCATGATTGCGTGTCCGGGCAACAGGCCGACCATTTCGCCGCGTAAACCGGCTTTATCGACGATCGATTCCAGCAAATACAACAGTCCCCCGCATTCGGCGTAAATGGGTTTGCCCAAGCGGAAATGCGTTTGCAATGCCGACTTCATTGCCAGATTATCCTGTAGCGTTTGCAAATGCAGCTCGGGATAGCCGCCCGGCAGATAAAGACTGTCAACATCAGGCAATGCAATATCCGCAAGCGGCGAAAAGAAGATTATCGTCGCGCCCATCGCCCGCAACACATCCAGATTGCCTGCGTAAATAAATGAAAATGCGGTATCGCGGGCAATGCCGATGCGGATACCCGATAACAGTTGGGGCGGCGTTCCCTGTTCGGGCGCTGTAAATTCGACAGCCTCCGGCAATTTTGCCAGCCTGGTTGAAGCTATTGCCGTTGCTGCGGCTGACATTCGCGATTCGAGATCAAGCACTTCTTCCGCCTGAACCAGACCCAGATGCCGTTCCGGCAATACAAACCGGTTATCGCGCGGTATCCCGCCAAAATAATGCAGACCAGACGGCATGCCTTCCTGGATCATGTCGTTATGTCGGGGACTGGCGACGTTATTGGCTAAAACACCGGCGAACAGCAGTTTAGGCCGATAGTTGGCAAGCCCGTAGGCAATGGCTCCCAGCGTTTGGGCTGCCCCCGTTGCATCAATCACCGCCAGCACCGGCACCGAGAACAGTTCGGCCACATCGGCGCTGCAAGGTTCGCCATCGAACAAACCCATCACGCCTTCAATCAGTATCAAGTCGGCTTCCAGCGCGGCTTCGTACAATAATCGCCTGCATTCAGTTTCGCCCATCATCCACAGATCGAGCTGGTACACCGGCAGGCCGCTGGCGCGTTCGAGTATCATCGGGTCGAGAAAATCGGGGCCGGACTTAAACACCCTGACTTTGCGGCCTTGCTCGACATGATAACGGGCCAGCGCGGCGGTAATGGTGGTCTTGCCGTGATTGGAGCCGGGTGCGGTGATGAACAGCGCAGGGCATTTAGGTGGGCGCGAATTTATTCGCGTTGCCGCAGATGCGAATAAATTCGCGCCCACAGTAGAGCATTGATCTATGGGTTCTTGGGTTCGGGTGTTCATTTCCAGGCAGTTCCGGTCAAGTTGGATAACAGTATCGCCACCGTGTTCCGGTTCAGGTGGTAACCGATAAAAACCAGTTCCGATTCTTTTGCAGATGGTTTGATTGCATCGGTGGTTATCGCCACACGGGTGCGCACGGCCTGCACCAGAATCGATTGATCCGGGGCCGTCTTGATAAAGCCTTTACAACGCAACAACGGTTCAGCTTTAGCGACTTCAATCAACGCTTGTTTCAGTGTTTCCGGTTGCTGAGTCTCGGAACTGCGCAACACGAACGACAGCCATCCCGGATCCTGTTCATGAAAATGTTTGTGCGTTGCCAGTCCGTGACTGTGGCCCGTCAAACCGGAGTGGGCGTGGCCGTTCAGTCTGACATGGCTGCCCAAGGTCGGCGTATCGGAACCGGGTAGCGGTGTAAACCGGTGGTTGTTTGCTGTCAGCGTTGGCTGGTGCAAACGCAGGCCCAGGGCCAGCCGGATGTCCAGTTGCGCGTTGTAAGCGAGTTCGAGGAAGCGCACGTTCGGCGCACGGTCGCGAACGCGTTGTTCCGCTTGCAACAAGGCATCCTCATCCAGCGCATCGATTTTGTTCAACACCACCACGTCGGCATATTCAAGCTGTTGTTCAAACAAGGTTGCAACTGAATCGGCAACGGCAGCATGCGGGCTGTCAATACTCAGGTCACGGTCAAACTGGTCGGACAGCAGCAGCGGCGTATCCACCACGGCCAGCGTCGCATCCAGAATGAAATCTGCGGCTAGTTCGGGTGATTGCAACAGTTCCATGACCGCTGTAGGCAACGCAAGCCCCGAGGTTTCTATCAATACATGATCGACATTGGCCCGGCGCTGGGCGATAGCCTGCATGGTCGGGATAAAGTGTTCATCATCGCCATAGGCAATCAGGCCGTAAGGGAAGTCATGAATCCGAACATGCTTGTCACCGCCAACGTCATCGTTAATCAGCGCACCGTCGATGGAAACTTCGCCGAACTCATTAATCAATAAGGCAAGGCGGCGGCTTTGTCGTTTTTTAATCAGGCTGCCTAGCAAGGTAGTTTTACCGGAACCGAGAAAGCCGGTAACGATGGTGACCGGAATCATGTGTTGATATTCCATGCTTGTAATTGCTTTAATATCGCCTCGAAACTTGAGGTGATAAACGGATACTCAAGTTTCGGGCGCTTGATGACCAGCAATGGGATATTCAGCGCCTGCGTTGCCGCCACTTTGGCTTGATAGCCGCCTGCATCGCCTGAATCCTTGGTGATGACGCAATCGATTTTCAAATCTTGCCACAAGGCTTCATTGAACGCTTGCGAAAACGGCCCTTGCATCGCGCAAATATGGCTGCGCGGCACGCCCAGATCAATGGCCCGCTGAATGAATTCAGGCTCCGGCGTTACGCGCACAAACCATTCGCGTTCGGCGGCTCCCGGCGCTTGTAGAAAGACAGCCAAGTCCTTGGAGCCGGTGGTTAGAAAAATGCGCCGACCTAGGGCAATGGCCTGTTCGGCCGCTTGTTCTGTGGAATTACAGAAGCTAGAGACCATAGGATGTGCTGACGAAGGACGCGCATCAATATCAAGCGTTCGCGAACGATGCGCTTCACTGTGTTCAGCACATCCTACGGAGCTGGGGCGTTCAAAACGCAGATACGGGATATTCAGGCTTTGCGACAAGCCCATCAGTTGTTCCGAGATCAGGCTGGCGTAAGGATGGGTTGCATCAACGATTGCCTTTGCCTGATTTTGAGTTAGCGCCTGTCTTTGTGCTTCAACGCCCTGATGACCCGCCCAGACCGATACGCCGGAACAATGCTGGGCGGCAACCTCGCCGCCGTATTCGGTTGCAGCGGATACCACGACCGGATAGCCTTGCTGCGTCAATTCGTTAGCAAGCTGATTGCCGTCGCTGGTGCCGGAAAAGACCCATAGGGCCTGTTCAGGCAATTCGTTTACAGGCTGTTCGGCTGGGGCTTCCCAACTGTTGTAGCCGCGCGGGGTAAAAATAAAGCCGCGCTTGCGCTGGGTAAAGCGGTTGCCGATCACGATGGTAGTCAGCATATCAAACTGCAAAGAGGGTAGCTCTTCCAGTGTGTGGATACTGACTTGCTGGCCGGGCCGATAGGCATTGCGCACTACGCCGCACAGTGTCTTCGGTGTTTTTGATTCCAGCATGATGTTGAGGATACGATACACGCCTTCCTGACGACCGGCGCTTTGCACGTTGTACAACACGCAGGCCAGATCAGCCTGGGCGATATGCCGACCGCGCTGCTCTATCCAGTCCCACGGACACAACAGATCGGACAGGCTCAGTGTGGCAAAGTCATGCGACAACGGTGAGCCTAATAAAGACGCGCAGGCATTGGCGGAAGTGATACCGGGGATTACATTGACCTCATAGTCGTCATCTTCGCGCATTTCATCGAAAGCCAATGCAGCCATCGCGTAAATGCCGATGTCGCCGCTGGAAATCAATGCGACTTTAGCGCCGCTGCGGGCTTTTTCAATGGCTAATAAGGCACGTTCGCGTTCTTGAGTCAGCGGAGGCGTGTGGATTTCCTTGCCCGCTATCCACGGTTCAATCCAGCGCAAATACAAGTCATAAGCCACGATCACATCGCTGTCCCGCAATGCCGCTTCGGCGCGCGGAACGATCAAATCGCTAAATCCCGGCCCGACAGAAACCAAATTTAATACACCTTTCATTGCTTCTATCCACTGTTTATTCATCAAATTTCCTTGTTGGTCTGAAACCTCCCCCTTTAGGAAAAGCTATCTACACATCTTTACAGCCAATTGATTGCATTGAAATTTATTAAAGATGGCTTTTAATAAAATCTCATTAATATCAATTTGTTACTATATTTGTGTAGATAGCTTTGCCCTTTAGGGGGATTTTTAAATTTTGACAACGATACGCGAGTATCCTTATCCTTCACGGTAACCTCCTCGTTCACGGGGAGGAACAATCCACCGACCTCTATCCGTCGGCGGGTGTCACTCGACGGATGAGGTCGGGTGTGGATTGAAACATCAAAGAGTTGGGCGTGCCATGCGCGCCTTCCCAAGTTTCAGCTTTTTCTTCGTGTCTTCGTGGTGAAATTTTTCGCGTTCCCACGCGCTGTGTCCTGTGTTTACACTGGCTACGTTTTTGAACATTGCGCATGACTCATGGCGCAGCGTGCCTTAACTGCATTCCCACGCAGCGCGTGGGAACGAGGTAAACATCTTATGTCTTTAAATGCCTTTATCTTCAACCACGGCCACGGCCACGCCGTTTAAAGCCATTTTGGGCACGATCAATTTTCCACGCATACCGGCAATCAAGGCGCAGGGTTCGCAGACGCCTGGCAAGCCCACATTCTGCTGCACCCAATCCGAAGCTTTAGTTACCCAAGGCCGTGCCGCCACGGTTGCACTTGCCAAGACTCGCAGCGGCAAATGGTGCTGATCGCAAAAATCCACCAAACCCTGTTCGTTTGCCTTCAAGTCTATGGTGGTTATTTCGCGCACTTCGCTTAACTGCCGCTCTCCCAGCGCTTGCTGCACGGCGGCGGCGATTTGTTCGGCAGTGACACCTTTACGGCAACCTATACCGACCACCAAAGGCTTCAAGGCTTCGGTCGCCGTAGTAATGACCGGTACCGCACCGATTGCATTGGCGACGCGATAAGCCAAACGATTGGCGCCGCCTTCATGACCGGCCAACAGCGACACCGCAAATCGTCCGGCTTCGTCCAGCACCACGACGGCCGGGTCGCTATGTTTGTCCGGCGCTAAACCGTCGAGAAAGCGCACCGCGATGCCGCTGGCGGCGATCATGATCCATTGCGTATGTTGCCGATAGGCAGCGGCAAACTGTTGTTTCTGGCTGGTGGTATTGTTTGTAGGGGCGACCTGCCGGTCGCTCTTTGTTACAGGAAGCCACGGACGATACAATACTCCACCTAGCCGTTCCTGCAAGACTAAAGCCAAGGTTTCGCTTTCCGGTCTTACCAGCCAGATGCCGCAATCAGTCATGCAGAGGCCTTCTTTTATCCAACATACACATCAGCAGAAAATTCATAAGGGATCATGTTTTTTCTTTTTTACGACGCGAAAAATATGGGTGAAATCCTTCGAATACAAACTGGATTCGGTTTGCTCTCCGCGCCCCAAAGCTTTGCCTACCAATAACATCGTGGTCAGGTTCCACTCAGCTTTTTGGGTTTCTGTAAGAATCGTCCCCAAAGTGCCTTGGTAAGACCGCTCTTCCGGCCAGGTTGCCCGATAGACCAGAGCGACCGGGGTATCGTCCGGGTAATGCAAACGCAGGTCGGCGACTATTTTTTTCAAATGCGGTCCCGACAGGAAGATGCACATCGTCGCTTGGTGTTCGGCCAGCCGTGCAATCGATTCCAGTTCCGGCACGGCGGAGGCGCGGCCGGAAACTCGGGTCAGGATGACGGTTTGCGAGATTTCCGGTTTGGTCAGCTCGGCCTTAATGGATGCCGCCGCAGCTGTGAACGAAGACACGCCCGGCACAATGTCGTAGTCAATACCGAGCGCATCAAGTCGCCGCATTTGCTCGGCGGTTGCGCCGTAAATGGCGGGGTCGCCGGAATGCAAACGCGCCACATCGCAATCGGCTTCCTGAGCGCGACGGTAGCAGGCTTCCTGTTGCTCAAGGTCGAGCTTGGCGGTGTCGATCAATTCGGCATCTACTCGGCAATGCTGCAACATGTCGGTAGGCACCAATGATCCGGCGTACAACACCATGCTGACCCGGCCGAGAATAGCCGCGCCGCGCAAGGTAATTAGGTCGGAAGCGCCCGGACCTGCGCCGATAAAATAAACTTTCATCAAATTTCCTTGTTGGTCTGAAACCTCCCCCTTTAGGAAAAGCTATCTACACATCTTTACAGCCAATTGATTGCATTGAAATTCATTAAAGATGGCTTTTAATAAAATCTCATTAATATCAATTTGTTACCATATTTGTGTAGATAGCTTTGCCCTTTAGGGGGATTTTTAAATTTTGACAACGATACGGGAGTATCGTTATCCTTCACGGTAACCTCCTCGTTCACGGGGAGGAACAATCCACCGACCTCTATCCGTCGGCGGGTGTCACTCGACGGATGAGGTCGGGTGTGGATTGAAACATGCGTGTCTTCTCTCTCTGGGTGTTTTGCGTATCAGTAAAGTGGCGAGATAGCCCATCGCCGCCGTAGCGCACAAATCGCTGACATCATCTGCCAGCATTTCATCCGCCAAGCCGATGCGGCGGGCGAAAGCGCAGTGCTCGGCGATGCCCATGTCACCGAGCAGAGCCAGCACCCAGGGCAGGCGTGCGCCGATTTTCATTAGCACCACAATGTCATGGTTTTCGATATCGTGACGCAGAGCTGCCGCATCTTCGGGGCAGGGCAAAATCAAGGTGCGCTCCTTACCTTCACCCAGCGGCCAGCCCATAGCAGCCGCAGCAGCGGCATAACTGGTGATACCGGGGAAAGTACGTTGCGGTAAATCTGGCAAATACTCGCGCAAAGCAGCCAATATATAGCCGTAAGTGGAGTAAGTTAGGCTGTCGCCTATCGTCAAGTAAGCCACGTTACGACCGGCGCGTAACTCGATGGCGATGGTCTCGGCCAGTTGCGCGTAATGCTCGCTCAGCATGGCGCGGTCAGGGTCCATGGTGAACTCGATTTCGCGTATCCGCTGCTGATCGATGCTTATGCCCGTTAAGCATTGCAGCGCCACCGATGTTTTGGCCGTTTGGGCACGCGGCGCGTAAATAATGTCGGCCTGTTGTAATGCCTCAACTGCCGCCAGCGGAATGTAGCCGGAAGGCCCAGGCCCCACACCTATGCCCCAGAATGTACCTAAATGACTCATATTTCTCCTAAGCTATTATTTCGTTCCCACGTGCTGTGCCGCAAGCACATGTAATGTTTGGAAAACTAGGTGGCGCAAACACAGGACGCAGCGCGTCCTGCATGGCATTCCCACGCAGCGCGTGGGAACGAGAATAACTGCCCATTGGCAGCAGCAGTTGTTTTTAATCTGCTCCCAAGCTTTCGCCTTGTAAATTAAATAACCGCACTTCAACCCGTTTCACCGCAGGTACTCTGGCATGTACAAGCGCGGCGATGCGTTGTTCTATATCTAGCCATAATGCCTGCGAGTCCGGTTCGCTGTTTAATCGTTCTATTGCCGCTTCCACAGTATTGGACTGTTCCAGCTCTTGTACCAACAGGCGGTTAAATCCCCGTTCCGCAGCCACCCGGGCGACAACGCTCATGGCCATGTCGCTCCTGCTGGAGTGCGTATCCCATATGCCGTCCAGCACTTTGGCCAGTTTTCCGGGATGCCCCAACAACCACAATATATCCAGATGGCGTTGTTGTTCAGCCAAAGCCTGCTGTAAAAAATCTAACGCGTCGCCAAGAAAATTGGCGATTTGCACGGATTGTTGTACCGGCAAGCCCAGTATTTCTTTGGCATAAGTACGGCCGATTTTGCCCGGCAGCAAGGCGATTTGAGTTTCTTTGTCGCCTAAGGCAACGCGTACATAAACCTCAATCGAGGCAATCCAGGATGCCAATGATAACGGTTCCACTATACCTGAGGTGCCGAGTATCGATATGCCGCCAACTATGCCGAGCCTCGGGTTAAAGGTTTTTTTAGCAATCGCCTCGCCGTTGATACAGCCGATGGTTAGGTCGAAACCTTGGTCTTTATTAGTGCTCAGTTCGGCGACCGCCTGCCGCATCATCTTGCGCGGAGTCGGGTTAATTGCAGGCTCACCTACCGCTACGCGTAAGCCGGGTTGAGTCGCAGTGCCGACGCCCTTGCCTGCAAAAAAGCGTAGCTGTCCTTTATCGTTTCTTTGTACTTCGGCAAAGATTGTCGCTCCGTGGGTATTATCCGGGTCATCACCGCCGTCTTTGAACACTTCGGCGCGTACTGTTTTTGAACCTAGCCAATGAATGTCTTGAATCGGTACAGTTAGATAATGGACATCGTCTGATAATGTTATCTGCACCTGCGTGGGGCGCTCACCGTGTAGCAGTAAATAAAGCGCGGCTTTCACTGCCGCCGTGGCGCAGCTTCCGGTAGTGCGCCCGCGTCTTAAACCGTTGGGCGCGAGTACCTTGAGATCGAATTCTTTAAGCCTCGTCTGTGCCATAGTCTACAAGTTGATTTACCGCATCGATCATCAAGCCGTTGACCACGGTTGCCGCCCACGGCGAACCGCCGCGCGTGCCGCTGTTGGTGATGCGCGGCACTTGCAGGCAGCGTTTTAATTCTGCTTTCGATTCGCAGGTACCGACAAAGCCGACCGGCAAGCCGATCACCAGCTGCGGTCGCCAGCCGTGTTCACGAATCAGGCGCACAGTTTCCCTAATCGCCGTCGGCGCATCGCCTATAGCCAGCACGATATCGTTGCCGAATTTTTCGAAGGCGCGGCGAATGCCGGCGGCGGAACGGGTAATGTCCTGCGTTTGCGCCATCAATGCGGTTTCTGGGTCATGCACCCCGCACCAGGTTTCGATGCCCAGTTGTTCGAGCAGTGCGCGTTTTAGGCCGGTTTGCACCATGGTCACGTCGGTCACTACACGCTTGCAGCGCAACAAGGCACGGATGCCGGTTTCGA
This sequence comes from Methylobacter sp., assembly GCA_030653985.1. Classification (GTDB taxonomy): domain Bacteria; phylum Pseudomonadota; class Gammaproteobacteria; order Methylococcales; family Methylomonadaceae; genus Methylobacter_A. The sequence continues at coordinate 24,647 of JAURYJ010000001.1, forward strand.
CCGCACCCGGCGAAAAATAAAGGTCATCGACCGCGTTAAAATCGCCGCTGGTATGCACCAGCCGTTGCAGCACGGTTAAATGCGTCTCGGGAAACACAGACCAGTCGCGCCCTGCAGCGATGATGCGAAAACTTTCGGCTTCGATCGGATGCGGTACGTAAGGGGCGAATTCTGTTGCAGCCTGATCGACAACGGCTTTTTCGGACAAACCGCGCACCTGAAGATGATGTGGGCGTTGCGGTTCGCCGACCTGCTGTTCAAAGCCGACGATTTGCACCCGGTATTTGCATAGCGAGCAGTTCATCGCCGCACGGCCTTCTACCGCTTCTTGGGCTCTGGCGATGAGCACATCGGCCACGTTCGGATGCACGCCAAGATAACCGGATTTCAGCACTTCGAGCTCCGGTTCGCGTTCCTGCATGGTATCGGCGGCCTCATAAATGCGCTTGACTAAGATGCCGTTGAACAGGAAAAAAGGCACCACAATCAGCCGTGCGTAGCCCAACTTGGCGGCAGCACGCAGACCATCGGCAACCAGCGGTTTGGCCGTGCCTGAATAGCACACGTAAGACCCACCAAAGCCCATGCCTTCTTCGATCATACGCGCGAATTTGGCGACTTCGCCATTGGCGTCGGGATCGGTGGTGCCTCGGCCGACCAGCACCAGACAGGTATCGGCGCGGCGTACTGTTTTAGATGATGTGGCTTCGGCCTCGACGATACGTTGCTGAATCACTTGCAGCAATAGCGGATGTAAACCCAGCGGTGCGCCGAAATGAAAATCGATCTCGGGATGTTCGCGCGCGAAGGTCAGCAATTCGCTGGGCATATCGTTTTTGGCATGGGTCGCCGCCAACAAAATACCCGGAACCATGACAATTTGCTTGGCATCAGCGCTGACTTGAACTGCAATCGCCTGGTCGATAGTTGGGCTGGCGAATTCAAGATAACCGTGACTGACTTGATGCTGCGGTGCGCGCTCCCTGACCAGTTCAACCAACTGCTCGAATTCGCGGACGCCGTCGGCATCTCTGCTGCCGTGACCTGCGATAACCAGACCGAATTGTTGGTTGGGTTCAGTGTGCATCTGCTAACGACTCCATTGCAGCTTCAATTTGGCTGGGCATCGGTGTACGGGTGCGGATTAGCATGATGCTCATGTCGCTGAATTCTTTTGTCGCACAATCGGCGAGCGTGCCATGCCATTCGGCTTCGGAACGGGTTAAATTTTCCCATACCTCGGTCGGATGCTCGGGCGATATGCCTTGCTCCAGTAGATAAGCGGCGATATGGCGTGGCATGAACGAGCGCGCCTCGTCCCACGGGCAGGGAATTACGATCGCATTGCGCTGATCTTGCAACACATGCACCAGATGTTGCTTGAACGGGGTTAGATCGCCGCGACGGTGGAAAGTGATAAACGTCGTTTCGTCGAAACAGACTTTGGCACGCGATGCGAGTATTTGCGCCGAAGATATGCCCGGTACGGTTTCTACCGGATGGCCGCAAGCGCGCTCGACCCGTTCCAGATACTGGAAACCGCTGAAATGGATGTCGCCCATGAACACCACGACGCAGTTCTTGCCTGCATGGTGTTCAATTGCCACTTTCGCCAATTGTTCGGTTTGGTCGCGGTAATTCATCAGCACGGTTTGCGCGGTAGCAGGAATCAGGCTTTGCACGACGTTAATGACGGCATCGAATCCGGCGACCACATCGCTATTGCGGATCAGCTCCGCGCCGCGCTGGGTCAGATAAGCTACGTCGCCGGGGCCTGCGCCTATGCAGATAATCATAATTGTTCCTTTGTAGAAGCGACTTCTAGGCCGCCCATATTGACTAAAATAGTGTTCATTTTTACGCGCTCGTTCCTAAGCCAGAGCTTGAGAACCAGTATAAAAAATGTAATATCATTTAATGCACCCACGCACCGTAAGCGCCAAATTTTCCGCCGATAACTCTTCCAGCGTCAGGCATTCGGCACCCAACGCCTGTGCCAATTGCCGCGCTTTACCCAAGCGTAAATAGCCGGTTTCGGTATCGAGTATCAGCGCGGGTACGCCGCGTTCTGCCAGTAATTCTGCAAATCTCAAGCTTTCCTGCCAGGGGTCGTTACCATCGTTCAGCGCGACATTGGCCTTACCGTCTGTAAGCACTACCAGCAACGGCGGCATGCCGGTTTTCTCCAGCGTTTCCAGCGCCAAAGACAATGCATGAGGCAATGGCGTACGGCCGCCGGTGGGCAGTTCGCGCAGATTCTGTTCGGCAAGATCGACGCTGCGGGTCGGCGACAATAATAGTTGCCCGGATTCGCCGCGAAAGCTGATCACCGCGACTTCATCGCGCTGCTGGTAGGCATCGGTTAGCAGCGATAACACTGCACCTTTGACCGCTTCCATGCGCCGTTGCGCCGCCATCGAGCCTGAGGCATCGACCACAAACAAGATCAGGTTAGCGGTTTTGCCTACGCGGATTTGCTGGTGTAGATCGCTTTTTGTCACCTGGAAGTTATCCGAACCTCGAAGCGCCGCGCTACGCAAGGTCGCGCCGACGGCGAGACTGCTTGGATTTTGGTCCTGCACGACGCGCACGACACGGCCGCGCGGCGCATCTGGCGCAGTGCTGCGCTTGCCGGAAGCGTAGCGGCTAGCAACCGTATCGACTGCTATTTTTCGTATGTTACCGGCAGACGCGGCGACGAATACCTGTTGTTCGCTTTGCGAGTCGCCGTTATCTTGATCGTTTTCCTGCTCGGTATTTTCAGCGCCGGATTCGCCTTCATCCGGCGACTGTAAAGCCTGCTGCATCAACTCATCGAGCTGATCTTTATCCAGCCCCGGTTGCTCGAACGGTTTGCGCCTGCGCCGATGCGGCAACACCAATTCCGCCGCGCCGCGCACGTCTCCCGGCGTTACCTGAGACCGGCCTTCTAATGCCGCCAGTGCGCGCGCCGCTTTGTGCATGACGATGTCGGCGCGAAGACTCGCCACTTCGAATTCGCAACATAAATGGCTGATCAGGTCGAGCAACGTATCATCCAGCGTCACTTTGGGAAGCAATAGTTGCGCGGTAGCGAGTTGATGGCGCAAAGTATGTTGTTCCTGCATCCAGGCGGCAGCGTAAGCCGTGGGATTGGCCTCGTAGGCAATGCGCCTTCGCACGACTTCGGAGCGCAAGGTTTTGTCGCGAGGAGCGATCACTTCAACCATCAGGCCGAAGCGATCCAGCAATTGCGGACGCAAATCGCCTTCTTCCAGGTTCATCGTGCCTATCAGCGTAAAGCGGGCAGGGTGGGTAACTGACAAGCCTTCGCGCTGCACCGCATTGACGCCCATCGCCGCCGCATCCAGCAGCACATCGACCAGATGATCGGGGAGCAGGTTGACTTCGTCGATATAGAGTATACCTCGGTGCGACGCAGCCAGCAGGCCGGGCTTGAACACGCGTTGACCGCCTTTAAGCGCCTGTTCCAAATCCAGAGTACCGATGACGCGGTCTTCAGTTGCGCCCAGCGGCAAGGTGATAAAAGGCACGGGCTGTGGGCGCGAATTTATTCGCGCTGCCGTTAAAAGCGCGAATGAATTTGCGCCCACAGGATTACAGGTTTCGCAGTGCTGATAAGGTGCGCCGGGAGCGCAATTAAATGCGCACCCATCAACCCGTTCGATCAGCGGCAGAATGTCGGTCAGCGCCCGCGCCGCGGTGCTTTTAGCGGTGCCTTTGTCGCCGCGTATCAATACGCCGCCCAGCGACGGATCGACTGCGCACAGCAGCAAGGCGGTCTTGAGCTGGGTTTGTTCGACGATCGCGGAAAAAGGGAAGGTGACGTGATGCATCATGCCCCGCGCGGTGTTTCGCCGCGCGCCTCCAGCAAAGTTTCGCTATGCAGGTATAAATCTTGTAAGGCGTTCAGCGTTTGTTGCTTAGGTTCTGCCCACATGCCGCGACCGGCGGCTTCCAACAGGCGTTCGGCAATCGCGTTTTGCGCCCATGGATTAGCTTCCTCCAAAAAGCGTTGCATTTCCGGGTCCATCGCGTAGGTTTCGGCGACTTGCTCGTACATCCAATCGTCCATCACTTGCGCGGTGGCGTCGTAGCCGAACAAATAATCGACGGTTGCGGTCAGTTCCAGTCCGCCTTTGTAGCCGTGACGGCGGATGCTGTCCAGCCATTTGGGGTTGACGACGCGCGAACGGAACACCCGCAAGGTCTCTTCCTTCAGGTCGCGCACTTGCGCCCGTGACGGGTCGTGGCTGTCGCCGAAATACTTGCGCGGCTGCTGTCCGGTCAAGGCTCTGATCGTGGCGATCATGCCGCCGTGAAATTGCAGGTAATCGTCGCTGTCGAAAATGTCGTGTTCGCGGTTATCCTGGTTGTGCAGCGCCACCTGGACGCCGGACAGCCGGGTACGGAACGCATCGCGCTGATCGTCGCCTTGCTGGCTGCGACTATAGGCATAGCCGCCCCAGTTGACGTAGGCTTCGGCAAAATCGGCATCGGCCTGCCAGTTTTTTTCCTGGATCAGCGGCAAGATGCCCGCGCCGTAACTGCCGGGTTTGGCGCCGAAGATGCGCAAGGCAGCGCGTTGCGAGGCTTCATCTTCGGTCAGGCCTTGGCCTATCCAGTCGCCCAGTTCGGCCAGATAATGCTTGCGCACGAAGTTCTGCGACAGCGGTTCGTCCAGCGCAATGACCGCATTAACCGCATCGTCAATCAAATCGATCAGTTGCGGAAAAGCGTCGCGGAAAAAACCGCTGATGCGGGTGGTGACATCGATACGCGGGCGTTTTAATGCATCCAGCGGAATGACTTCGACGCCGGTCACGCGGCGGTTTTCAGTCTGCCACACCGGGCGCACGCCGAGTAGCGCTAAAATCTGCGCGACGTCGTCGCCGTGGGTGCGCATGGCGCTGGTGCCCCAGATGCTGATGGCGACGCTCTCGGGATAATCGCCGGTTTCGCGGACGTAGCGCGACAGCACTTCATGGGCGAGTTGCTGGCCGACGCGCCAGGCCGATTGCGATGGCACGCTGCGCGGATCGACCGAGTAAAAATTGCGTCCGGTCGGCAGGATATGCGCCATGCCGCGAGTCGGCGACCCGCTGGGGCCTGCGGGTACGTAACCGCCGGACAGGCCGCTCAATAAATTGTCGATTTCGTCGGTGGCGCGGGCAAGATTGGGCACCAGTTCTTGGCAGGCAAAGCTCAGCACCCGTTTTAATGCGTTGCAATCGGCCGTGCTGTTGCCGAAGGTTTTGCTGATAGCCTGGTCTATGGCTGACTCGGCGTAAGCATGTGCCTGCAATTCATTGAATAACTGTTTGCATAGCGCTTCGATGGTTTCCAAAACGTCGGCATGGGTGGGCAAAGATCGCCCAGCCAGTTTTTCAAGTTCGGGAATTGCTTGATCCAATCGGCGGCCCTGATGCTCCAGCAGCGAATCCATGCTCAGGCCGAATAACCGCGCAATTTCAATGGGCAGTCCGGGTATGTCCTGATTCGGCAAGCGGGTCAGCGAGACCAACATGTCTGTTAGTTGCTCGCTTTCCGGCGCTTGTCCGAGTATATGCAAGCCGTCGCGGATTTGCGCCGCGCCCAGTTCGCAAAGATAGCCGTCCAGATCCTCGATCAAATGCGCGACATCGGCACCGGCCATTTTGGTCAATAGTTCGGGTAGCCCATCTTTGTCATGGTGATGATCGTCATCATCGTGGTCATGGTGTTCTTCGTCGTGATCGTGGTTATGCCCGTGATGATGTTCGTCATGATCATGGTGACTGTGATGATCACGGAGTCCCTCGCTATGGCCATGATGGTGATCATCATCGTGTTCATGCTCATGATGGTCATGGCCGTGATGCTCGTGATTATGAGAATCATCGGCATGGTGATGATGTCCATGATGGTCGTCATCGTGATCATGGTGCAACAGCCGGGCTTGCAAGTCGGCATCCAGGTTGGTTTCTTTGACCAAGTCCCATATTTGCTGCTGCAACAGCGGCAGTTTGGCCGGATCGAGTACTTCCACCTGATAATATTCGTCGACCAATTGGGTCAGTTGCGCCAGTGCGCCGTAAGTGTCGGCGGTAGTCATCGGCGGCGTCAGGTGATCGACGACGACCGCATGGGCGCGGCGCTTGGCCTGCGCGCCTTCGCCGGGATCGTTGATGATGAACGGGTAAAACAACGGCATGTCGGCCAACAGCGCATCGGGGAAACAATTTTCCGACAAGCCCACGCCTTTTCCCGGCAACCATTCGAGCGTGCCGTGCTTGCCGACATGCACAATCGCATCGGCTTTCCATTCGTCGCGCAACCAGCGGTACAGCGCATAGTAATGGTGGGTGGGCGGCAGGTCGGGCTGGTGGTAGATCGCGTCGGGGTCCATGCCGTAACCGCGCGGCGGCTGCAAGGCCACGAAGGTGTTGCCCAGTTCCAGTCCCGCCAACGCGATATGATTGTCATGCACATAGGCTTCGCCCGGCGCGGCTCCCCATTGTGCGGTCATTTTCTGCTGCATCTCAAGCGGCAGGTCGTCAAACCATGCCTGATATTGCGCGGCCGGTACGCGGCCGACGGCATGGCTTAGCTGTTCGCTGGTTAGATAAGTATTGTCGTAAGCGCAGCGGTCGATCAGTTCGTGGATCAGCGCGGTGCCGCTTTCTGGGAGCTTGCCGATGTTATAACCGGCGGCTTGCATGGCTTGGAGTATCCGCATCAATGACGCCGGTGCATCGAGGCCGACCGCATTGCCGATTTGCGAGGCTTTGCTGTTGGAGTTGGTGAATACGAAGGCGATACGCTTGTCGGCATTGTTCAGATGTTTAAGCCGCGCAAAACGTGAGGCGATACCGGCAATACGCGCGACCCGATCCGGTACGGGCTCGTATTCGACCAGTTCGTTCGACGGGCCGGAGGCTTTGGCCTTGAACGACAGCGGTACGGTGATGATGCGGCCGTCGAATTCCGGCAATACCACGTTCATTGCCGCATCCAGCGGATTGAGGCCGCGCGCCGATTGTTCCCACTGCTGCATCATCATGCCGCTGGTGATGGCTTGCAGTACCGGCACATTGAGTTGCTCCAGCACCGATACCGACCAGCCTGCGGGTGTGGCTCCGCCGGGGGTGATTTCGCCCATTGCAAATGCGGTGGTGTTGATCAGCACGTCGATATGTGTGCCTTGATGGCCGCTGAAATAACTCAAGGCTTTAGGTAAGGTATTCTCGCTATGACCTGCGCGTAACGACGAGGTGAATACGGGCAATACGTTCAGGCCGCGTTTTTCCAGTTGTTCAATGAGAGCATCGATAAAACGCGTGTTGCCGCTCATCCAGTGGGCGCGGTAAAAAACGATGCCGATGCTGGCCTTGTCTGGAGTTCGCAGCGCAAGCCAGTCGTCTATATTGGCGCCTTGGGACAGATCGGGATGATAAATGCCGTGTTCGGGCAAATCCACTGCGGGTTCAAAGCCAAAACCGGTCAGTAAAAAATGATCGGAAAGGTAGCGTAGCAGTTGCGCCAGATTGACGCTGCCGCCAGCTTGAAAATAGGTCTGAACCTGATGCAGTACGTCCGATGATACAGTGGAGGCGGCCGCCAATTCTGGGTCAGGTTCGCCGGTGCCGCTGATGGCGATCAAGTACAGACCGTGGCTTTTAACGTGACGCAGCAGATCGGTAAAGCCGGGCACGCTGCCGAGACGCCCTAATACGCGCAATACGATAATACGCGCCGGAGCAAGCTGATGTTTTAACAGCTCGGCCATTTGCGCGTCGCTTTCCAAGGCCTGCAAGTTAATGCCGATGCATTGCGAGAAACCTTCCGGCATTTGCGCCTGTGCGCTTTGCAATACCATCAGGTCGTTGGGTGCGTGGGTCAGCAGCGCAATAGGCTTGTTCATATCGGCAATTGCTCCCTGCATTGCTCTACCTCCTGCATCCATGCAGTCGTCAGGCATCGCCGGTACCCAGACGGTGAACAACGTGCTCACTGACTTCGACGCCATTTTCCAGATGTTCGCTGACGATGCGTTCCAGCACGGCCTCGTCGGTACAGGAATACCAGACGCCTTCAGGATAAACGACCAGGATAGGGCCGTTTTTGCACACCGCAAAACAGTTTGAGCGTGTGCGTTTTATTTTAAGATGAGGGCGGGCATCGATTTTTTGACCCAGCTGTTGGAACAGTGGGGTGTTGTCATCAGAGCAGCGCGAGCCGGTACACATCAAGACATGTTTGTCGTGGGTTCTCATAATTTTTTTTGGTAAAACTGTCCCATCAAACCGCCTAGCGCCAGCCAAAAAACAGCGTTGGCAAAAACGGTGGCGGTGATAAAGGATTGTGCTAATTCGGCAGGTGCCGCGCTGCTGTGAACTTCCGGCTGCGGCGCACTGATTAAATGAGGTGCTGCGAGTAACACCACACCGAAAAACTGGTACGTTTTGGTTTTGGCAAAAGCCAGTAACGACAGTCCGAAGCCGGTATCGACCACGGTGATCAGCCACCAACTTTGTCGATCTGTCAGTTCGGCCGCTGTTGTGCCGGGAACTTCGGGCGGCAATCCTAAAGACGGTGCAACGAAAAAGGTGATGTAGCCAGCCAGTCCCCACAACAGTCCTATGCGCCAACTGTCGGGGCGGCCGCGCAAACACATGATTGCGCCAAGCAGCAAGGCAAAACCAACGCCCAAGGCGATATTGGCTACCGCCGTAAAAAATGTCCGCTCCCAGCCGTTTTTAGGCTGCCATTCATGCTGTTCGTGGCTATTGTCGGCATTGGCATTGGCTGCGGCCTGTTCTTCGTACATTTCGGCCTGGAGCAAGGTCGGGATGACTTGAATTTGCTGAACGGCAGTCAGCAACAAACCCGCCAGCAAGCCGGTCCAGAGAGCCGCAGTAAGCAGCTCTCTGAAGGTAGTCAGATTAAACATTAATGGCACGGAAAGCTGGCGGAATGTCGTCCATCATGTGCAGTGTTATGTAAGGGTGCAATGTCAGAAAAACCGGCGGTGTACAACAGTGCCAAGCCCAACATGCCGGCCAGCAGGGCAGGAAATATTTTGTAAGCAATCCCCCTGCCTTCGGCTTCCCCCTTTGACAAAGGGGGATTGAGGGGGATTTTTTGAGCGTTATCGAGCAAAACAGGTGTTGATGGCATGGGGTTTCTCCGGGGTAAAGAGACAGCAAAGCCGCTAACGCAAGCGCGTTACCGGCAGGAATAATCTGTACGAGGGAGAAAGTGCAGGACGGACGCGCAGAGAGCAATCCATCTGAGCGCCCTCCGCGCACAAATTCGATTATCACTTCAGGCCGGTCTCCGGGCTCACGAGTTGAAAGCCTGTTAGCGTTTCCAAGGTTAGCGCCTTCCGATGCAGCACACAGTGGCGTTTACCAACCTTTTACTTGTTTACCGTTGCGGGGGCAGCGTGGGTTTTGTTTGCCTCTTAAGCAAACTCACCGACTTCCCGTTTCAATTCTGCGGACGATAGTCCATGAATACCTAAAGCAAATTTTACCGGGCTAGTATATTCATTGAATAAAAAACTAGCAAGCGTTGAGGCATTGCTAATGAAGGCTTAATTCAACAGCAATGGGGGGATTATCTGACGAATGAGTCACTTTTTACAGGGCTAGGTAGTCCGCCGTAAACTTGCTTTATCAAAACAAAATCTTATAATCATTTCTGCTTTCAGGTTCCGGAGGGTTTTTCAGACCCAATGGTTAAACGGGAAGTCGGTAAGGTTTTGACTGAATCCGACGCTGCCCCCGCAACGGTATATAAGTAAAGTTTCATCGAGATGCCACTGTGTTTACGCATGGGAAGGTGATGATTCAGGCTAACGCCACTTATAAGCCCGGAGACCGGCCCGAAAGTTTAATTCGGTACAGCGGAGGGCTGTCTGCGAAAGTGACAGTGCAGCTTCGCGTTTGTGTCATCTCTCGTTTTCTATTGTCCTCTGTTGTGTAAATCAACCATTATGCGCGGGCGGCGCTGAGAGGACACATGCAAAACTTTATCTTCGACCCATTATTCGTTACGGATTTTAATACCCGGTTACATCCGCAGGAAACCCCGAAAAATCTTCATGATATGAGGGTTATCATGTCCAGCTTGGCAGTTAGAACAGGATCTGCCATGCCTGTCAAACAAAAACAAAACGCTACAATCTGCGTTGGTATCGGTGTTTTTCTGGCTCTTAACGGTGCGATGGTTAACGCCGACTCTCAACCTTTGGAACTTGATCAAATGGTCGTCGAAGCCGGGCGAGAAAAAGATCTGATCGGTACAACCGGATCGGCATCTCAGGGCGAAGTCAGTCAGGCACAATTTGAATACCGTCCGCTTTCCCGTAACGGCGAGTTGCTGGAAGTTATTCCCGGCGCTGTAGCTACCCAGCACAGCGGTTCCGGCAAGGCTAATCAGTATTTCCTGCGCGGATTTAATCTCGACCACGGCACCGACTTTACGACTTATGTCGACGGCATTCCGATGAATATGCCCACGCATGCCCACGGGCAGGGCTATATGGACATCAATAGCGTCATTCCCGAACTGGTGAAGAAGATTGAATACGGCAAGGGACCGTATTATGCGGAAGTCGGCGACTTTTCATCAGCCGGTTATTCGAAAATGTTCTCGATGGACACATTGCCTGAAGGCATTTTGAAGTTTACCGGTGGTGAGTTCGGTTATTACCGCACTCTGCTAGCCAATTCCAACAAAGTCGGCAGCGGAGATTTACTTTACGCCGGCGAATTTAATTTCTACGACGGCGTCTGGCAGCAGCCGGAGGCTTCGAGAAAATTTAACGGCATGCTGCGGTACACGCTCGATAAAGACGACTGGGGTTTTTCGGTTAACGGGAAGGGTTATACCAACGAATGGACTGCAACCAATCCTATCCCTCAAGCGTTGGTCGGTAACGGCACGCTCGGCCTTTACGGCACGATGGATCCTACGGATGGCGGCAAAACCAACCGCTACAGCTTATCAACCAATCTTTGGAACAAAGGCGATAACTGGAAAAATGACGCCAATATTTATGCGCTTTATTACGATGTAAACCTCTATTCCAATTCTACCGGTTATGCGGACAATCCGGTTAACGGCGACCAGATACACCAGTTTGAACATCGGGTACAAACCGGAGGCAATATCGAACATACCCGCTATAACAAGCTGTTCGGTTTTGACATGGACAATACCGTGGGTTTTCAGTTTCGTCACGATGAAATCATGGGCTTGGGTCTGGATCGCACTCAGGCTAGACAGCTGGTAGATGTTGTCAGCCACAGCAATGTCAGCGAGACCACTGCCGGCGTTTATCTGAAAAACCAGACCTATTGGCATGAAAAAGTGCGCACCATTGCCGGTTTAAGGGGGGATTTTATCCATAACGATGTCACGGTGCTCGACACGGCCATGCATGATCCTCAGGTGAATACGGCAAATTCAGGCAATGCAGGGCAAGCGCAAGTCAGTCCGAAGCTAAGCCTGATTATCGGTCCCTGGTTCAGTACCGAATACTTTGTCAATGGCGGTTTCGGCTACCACTCCAACGATGCGCGCGGCACTACGCTGCAATTTGATCCGGCTACAGGTGCCGCACTAGACAGCAGTACCGCCAAGATCTCGCCTATGGCCCAGTCGCGCGGCGCTGAAACCGGCATTCGCAGCAACTTTATCAAAGGCTTGAATAGCACCCTGGCAATATGGTGGCTGGAGAGCAATCAGGAGTTGGTGTTTTCTGGCGATGCCGGCACAACCGAGGTGCGCGGAAAGTCCCATCGTTACGGCGTTGAATGGACCAATTACTACAAGCCAACCGATTGGTTGACGCTGGATGCCGACTTTGCGTTGACTTCGACGCGTTATGTGACGACTCCGGAGGGTGAAGCCAACAACTATGTGCCCAACTCGGTGGGCAGGGTCATTACAACCGGCGCTACCGTGGTTGCCCCTAACGGTCTGTTCGGCACGGTACGCTTCCGCCATTTTGGCGACATGCCGCTGGATTCGTCGGGTACGTATTGGGCCGGCTCTACCAGCATCGTCAATTTGGGTGCGGGTTACAAACAGAAAAAATATAAGCTGGAGTTTGATATTTTCAATATTTTCGACTCGACCGCCAACGATATTGCCTACGCTTATCAATATGCCTATCCCGCCGGAGCCACACCGCAGACGGATATCATGAAACACCCTGTCGAACCGAGAATGGTGCGAGCGACTGTTACTGTCAATTTTTAAGGCTTAACCAACGCAAAACCTTTCGTACAGGCCAACAGCGTGGTGAGGCGCAATTTGTAGGACGCAATACGCGATAAAGCTGCTATTGCGCCCTTACAGGCCATACTTACTTAGCGGAATGCAGTCGTCGACCGCCGTGGTAAAAATTCCTTAGATGAGGCAACATCGGTTAAAATTTACATTTACGCTTTCCTTCCACTTATTTCCAAATCATGTTTTTTGCCAAAGATTTCATTGAAACCGCTGAAGGGCTTATTTTCGCTGTGGTAGAGCGGGGCCTGGAAGATGGCAAGGTGTTGTGTTTTTTACGTTATGTGCGCGAACCTTGCGGCTGGAAAAAATATCAGACCGTAGAGGCTAATGACTTCCTCGAACAAAACCACCCCGATTATCTGCATTATTCTCCGGTCTTGGATGCGCATTTGCATGCGGTCGTCGTAGACCGGATCATCAAGCATCATCAACCCAAACACCGATTGCAACAGCTGATGCAATCAATGCGGCATGACGCTGTGGAGAGCGATGTGTTCCGGTTGTGCGAGTTATTTCAACAGCACGGGCTGGATTTAATGCAAACCGGAATCACCGGATCAATATTGGTTGGCGTTCAAAACCAAGCTTCGGATATGGATCTGGTTTGTTACGGCCGGGAGGCATTTCACCAATGCAGGGCCATTACCCGTAAGCTTATTGGATTGGGAAAGTTGCAAGAACTGAATGAGCAGGATTGGCAGCAATCTTACGCGCGCCGGTCATGCGAGTTGAGTTTCGATGACTATGTCTGGCACGAACGGCGTAAATGCAACAAGGCCGTGATCAACGGGCGGAAATTCGATTTGAATTTTATCGATGATAGCGCAAGTTCTGGGACTATCCGTTACCAAAAATGCGGTGCGGTTAGCTTGCAGTGCAGGGTGATTGACGATAGTCACGCATTCGATTATCCGGCTGAATTTAAAATAGATCATCAGCAGATCAGTGCTGTCGTCAGTTTTACGGCGACCTATACAGGGCAGGCCGTCAGCGGCGAAAGGATCGAAGTGTCGGGCGTTCTGGAACAATCGGAACAGGGCGTTCAGCGTATCGTGGTCGGCTCCAGCCGTGAAGCGCACGGGGAATATATCAAGGTTATTCAGTGTATAAATTAGCTGATTTTGCGGCGGTTATTTTCGATATGGATGGTTTGGTTTTGGATACCGAAAGTACTTACATGATCGCCTGGCAACAGGCTGCAAGTGCAATGGGTTATGAATTTTCCGAAGATTTTTGTCGGTCGTTGTCAGGGCTGCATTATCAGGATATAGCATTGAAACTGATAGCCTATTGCGGGGCTGAATTTGATCTGCAAAGTTTTAACCGGCTCAGCGGTGATTGCTGGCGTGATCATGTTAATGTTCACGGCATTAATATCAAGTACGGCTTTAGCGAATTGCTGGACGTGCTGATCCGGCAAAAAATCCCCTATTGTCTGGCGACCAACAGTCGGGCGGCCAATGCGCTGGAATGCCTTGAGCTGGCCGGGATTAAAGAGGCTTTTTCAGTCATTATCAGCCGCGATCACGTTCGGCACGGCAAGCCGGAGCCGGATATTTTTTTAAAAGCCGCAGCAGTATTGCAAGTGGACATCAGCCGGTGTCTGGTGCTTGAAGACTCGCATGCCGGTATTCTGGCGGCATCCAGAGCGGGGGCTGTTTCGGCGTTTATACCGTCGACAGCGCAGGTCGATCCGTTGACGGTTGAACTGTGCGATTTAATGATGGACGATTTGGTTCAATTGGCGAACGCGATCGGCGCTTAGTTCGCAGCAGACAGGACGATCATGTATACTTCCAGCAATTTTTTGCAGCACAAACACAGCATAAGCCTTGATAGTTCAACATTCTAAAGTCTCAGTCATTGCCCCGGCCAGATTGCACATGGGCTTTATCGATTTAAGCGGATCATTAGGTCGACATTTCGGCAGCATCGGTGTTGCGCTTAATGAAATCAACACTCGTCTGTCAGTATCCGTCGCCGAGCAACTCACCATTACCGGTCCCGCCGCACAGCGGGCAAAAAAATGCGTATCCCTATTGTGTGAGGCGCTGCAGGTATCCGATAAACTCAACATCACTATTGAAACCGCGATTCCGGAGCATGTGGGCTTGGGTTCAGGCACGCAAATGTCGCTGGCAATCGGCGCGGCGCTGAATGAATTTTACGGCTTGGGGCTTAGTGTGCGTGAAATCGCCGCCGTGACCGACCGGGGCTTACGTTCCGGCATCGGCATTGGCGTTTTTGAACAAGGCGGCTTGGTTGTCGATGGCGGACGCGGCGAAAAAACCATCACCCCGCCGGTGCTGGCGCACATGGATGTACCGGACGACTGGCGGTTTATTCTGGTATTCGATCAGCGCGGTCAGGGTCTGCACGGTCAGCAGGAAATACAGGCTTTTAAAGAGCTGCCGCCTTTTCCTCAGCAGGAAGCGGCACGCTTATGCTATTTATTGCTGATGCAGGGTCTGCCTGCGGTGGCTGAAAACGATATTATTCAATTTGGCGATGTGATCAGCCAACTGCAACGCTCGGTTGGCGAACATTTTTCCTCGGCTCAGGGCGGCGTTTTTACCAGTCCCGAAGTTGCGGCGGCCATGCAATGGCTGGAGCAGCAAGGTGCGGTGGCTATCGGTCAAACCTCATGGGGGCCGACCGGGTTTTGCGCCATTGATGGGGCGCAGTTGGCGGAATCAATCACCGATCAGGCCAGATTGGCGTTTGCGCATTTCGATCACTTGAGTTTTGTGGTTACCAGCGCACGGAACAGTGGCGGGGATGTTTTTGTTGGCTAGAATGTATGATGTAAGACGGTAGTATGTTGTGGGCGCGAATAAATTCGCGTCCACACGATAAACTTAATAGCAGTGACGGCAACATGGAAACGATATTGATAGTCGCCAGTTCAGGACGCATGCTGGCGCAGGCGGCGACCACTATTGGCTTGAAGCCTCTGGTCATTGACCTGTTTGCCGATCTGGACATGCAGGCTTTAGCGGAAGATTTCCGTCAGGTAAAGTCATTAGCCGAGCGGGACTTGGCTCCTGCCGTTGAGTATTTTATCGAGCGCTATGCTGTCACCGCTGTCATTTACGGCAGCGGTTTTGAGTGTTTCCCCCAAAGCTTGCATTACCTGAACAATCGATTGGTGATGCTGGGCAATGATCCCGATATTTTTTCCGGGCAGCTGGATAAGCAGGCGTTTTTTTCGACACTGAAGCAGTTAAACATTCCGTACCCCGAGGTTGTTTTTAGCGCGCCAAGTTACGCTGATGATTGGTTGCTTAAACCTATGCAAGGGCAGGGTGGTGTCGGGATAAAGCGTTATCAGGCTGATGACAGTGTCGATAATTCGGTTTACTGGCAAAAATTTCAAGCCGGTACGTTACATTCGGTACTGTTTCTGGCTGACGGGCAGCAAGTGCAAGTCGTCGGCTTTAATAGCCAGTGGTCTGTGCGTTTAAGTAAGGCTCAGGAATTTGTTTTTTCAGGCGTGAGCAATAGCTGTGATTTGTCGGATGCGCATAAAACCGTGATAACGGCTTGGCTAAAACAAATGGTTCAGGTGTTTGCGCTAAAGGGCTTGAATTCGCTGGATTTTATTCATGCGGATGATTGCAGTTATGTGCTGGAAGTTAATCCCCGGCCCTCCGCCAGTATGCAGTTATATGATCAGGGTTTGCTGGCTCGGCATATTCAATCCTGTGAGGGAGCGTTTGTGGGGGCGACTTCAGTCGCCAAGTCACCAGAAGCTGGGCGACTGAAGTCGCCCCTACAATCGCCCCCACAGACAGCCTGTCAAATTGTTTATGCCACGCATGATTTAACCATTCCAGAGCGATTCGAATGGCCGCCTTGGTGTATGGATTTGCCTAAGCCGGGTGCATTTGTTCCCACAAGGCAGCCGATTTGCAGTATTATTGCCCACCAAAAACACTCACGATCAGCAGCTGTACAGCTGCTGATTAAACAACAACTTATCCTTAATAAATTAGAAAGGTTTTGACTCTCATGGAATATACAGCCAGCGTTAATAAATTGACCCAACCCTTGGTACAGCATTTGCTCGATCATGCCGACAAATTGCGTTTGGGTGTCGAAACCTTAGCCAATGGCTGCACGATCATCGATGCGGGCATTAACGTGCCGGGCGGCATCGAGGCGGGACGCATTATTGCTGAAATTTGTCTCGGCGGCATGGGCACAGTCACCATCAATCACAGCACCTATACCGATAACTGGCCGTTGTCGGTGAATGTGCATACCGGCAATCCGGTTCTGGGCTGTTTGGGTAGCCAATATGCAGGCTGGAGTTTGTCGCACGAGAAATATTATGCATTAGGCTCAGGCCCTGCGCGGGCTATGGCAACCAAGTTAAAAAACGGCAAACAGGAGCCGGTTGAAGACTTGTACAAAGAACTGGATTATCAGGACAGCCATGATTCTACGGTTTTGGTGATTGAAAATGATGCGCTGCCGCCGGTTGAAATCGTCGAAAAAGTGGCTGCGGCCTGCAAGGTCGATCCGTCCAAGCTGACCATCATCGTGACGCCGACCAGCAGTCTGGCTGGCGGTGTGCAAGTGGTGGCGCGGGTGCTTGAAGTGGCTATGCACAAGGCTCATGCCCTGCATTTTCCGTTGGAAAACATCATCGACGGCAGCGGCAGTGCGCCGATTTGCCCTCCGCACCCCAACTTTGTCAAAGCTATGGGGCGTACCAATGACGCGATTTTGTTCGCCGGACAGGTGCATATTTTTGTCAAAGGCAGCGACGAAGCCGCTGAAAAACTGGCGAAAGAACTGCCCAGTTCAACCTCTAAAGATTACGGCAAACCGTTTGCGGAAATCTTCAAGCAGTACGAATACGACTTCTTTAAAATCGATGCGATGTTGTTCAGTCCTGCCAGCGTCATTGTGACGGCGGTAGAATCCGGAAAAAGTTTTCGTGCGGGCAGGCTGGACAATGTCTTGCTGGACCAATCGTTTGGGGCGTACGACTGCAAGGATGCAGGAGATAGAGCAACGCAGGAGCAGTTGCCGAGAGCGTAGGCGTGGGTCGTATAGCGATTTTTACCGATGATCCCGGCTGGCATGGCAAGCAATTAAGCCTGGCCTTTGCCAGTCGGGGTTATAGCGCAGACTACGTTTCGTTGACTCAATGTCGGTTTGTCATCGAACCCGGCCAACTGCCGATCCTGATTCCAGGCTTCGAGCACGCGCTTCCCGATGCGGTTTTTGTCCGCGGCGTTCCCGGCGGTTCGCTTGAAGAGGTCGTGTTGTATTTGGATGTTCTGCATGCGCTAAAGGCCATGGGGATTCCTGTCTACAATGACGGCCACGCGGTAGAGCGTAGTGTCGACAAGGCTATGACCAGTTTTCTGCTGCATAATGCGGGATTGCCCACGCCGATGACCTGGGTGCTGCGTGACCGGGAAGCAGCGTTAAGGATTGCGGCAGCTGAATTAAAGCAGGGTAATCTGCTGATCAGTAAACCGCTGTTCGGCTCGCAGGGCGAAGGCATACGCCGCATTGAAAAAACGACCGACCTGTTCTGGTTAACCGGCAGTCATGGCGTTTATTATCTGCAACGTTTCGTTCAATGCGAAGGCGTCGGTTTTTCCGACAATCGCGTTTTTGTGATTAACGGCCGGGCGGTTGCCGCGATGCGCAGGCGCGGAAAATTCTGGCTGAATAACGTTGCCAGGGGCGCGACCTGCGAGCTGATCGATTTAGAGCCGGAAATGGTAAATTTGGCCGTTAAGGCGACGACTGCATTGGCGATGGATTATGCCGGTGTCGATATTATTCGTGATAGGGAAGGGCGCTGTACGGTCATTGAAGTTAATAGCATACCGGCATGGAAAGGCCTGGAAAGTGTTTGCGATGTCAATGTTGCCGAGCTGATGGTCGATGATTTAATTACCCGCAAGATAGGCAAAACCGAGTTGTTTGCAGTCGCATGACGATTTCGTCCCGGCAGCTCAGTGAACTTTATCGCCAGGCCTGCGAGGTCGATGTGCAGGCCTTTAAGCCCGGCAATGTCAGTGTTTATGCGGATGGGCATGATATGACCGTGGCCAATTTTAGAAGCAGTGCCGAGGTCAGCGCCGGGCCTCTTTGCAATCTTGATTATTCCCTGGGTGAAAAAATCTATTATGCGGTCAAGGCCACGCGTAAGGCGGTGGGTTGCAATACCAATCTGGGTATTATCTTGCTTTGTGCGCCGCTGATTCAGGCAAGCAGTTATAAAAAATCGGATTTAAGCTTAAGGCAGGCTGTCGCTAAGGTCATTAGCGAGGCAACGATAGAAGATGCCGATTGGGTTTTCAAAGCCATAACGTTAGCGTCGCCGGGTGGCTTGGGTCGCTCTGACCAGCAGGATGTCAATGAACAGGCTTCGGTTACCTTGTTTGAGGCGATGAAATTAGCCAGCGCAAAAGATCGCATTGCGCTTCAATATATAACGGATTATAACGATATTTTTAATTTCTCAGTTTTGAGGTATAATATTTTTTTTAATCAATGGCGTGACAGGAATTGGGCGGCGGCGGCAGTGTATGCTGATATGCTAAGTCAATTTCCAGATAGTCATATTGAAAGGAAATATGGAGATCAGTACACTGAGATGGTGGCTACTAAAATGGCTCAGCTGAGTGAGGAGTTTTCTAAAACTGATAATCCTAAACAAATAAAGCCGTTGCTTTTTTGCTTGGATCAGGAGCTTAAATTTTACGGTATAAATCCGGGTACTACAGCTGACATGATCGTGGCGACAGTATTAACGGCATTTTTAGAGGATCTTAATTAGTAACAATACTGTTACTAATAGGGCTTCAAAAGTATTTGTTTAAAACAAATAAGGGGACATTTAAAGTGTCGATAGTAGATTCAATTTTTTCATTTTTTTCTTCACAGGGGACATTAAGCATGGCTAAAATCAATAAATTATGCGTTGGCGAATCTTTAATTGGCGAAGGCAACGAAGTTGCTCACATCGATTTAATGGTTGGACCACGTGGTTCAGCTGCTGAAACAGCATTTGCAAATTGCTTAACAAACAACAAAGACGGCTTTTCTAGCTTATTGGCTGTTGTTGCACCTAACTTGATGGTTAAACCAGCAACTGTTATGTTCAACAAAGTCACCATCAAAGGCGCAAAACAAGCTGTTCAAATGTTTGGCCCAGCACAACGTGGTGTTGCTATGGCTGTTGCTGATTGTGTAGAAGACGGCACAATCCCTGCTGCTGAAGCTGATGATTTATTCGTATCAGTTGGTGTGTTTATTCACTGGGCTGCAGAAGACGATGCTAAAATCCAACAATACAACTACGAAGCGACTAAAGAAGCTTTGAAACGCGCTATTGCTGGATCACCTACTGCTGCTGAAGTTGTTGCTGCTAAAGGTACTGCTGTACATCCATTCGCTGCTAACTAAGTTTTATTTAGTTATCACGAATGTTAAAAATACCCCGTTAAACCGGGGTATTTTTTTGCCTATAGGATTGTAGGCAAGGCACTTGGTAATTGCTCCTGCATTACTCTACTACGCGCCAGCCATGGCATTATGCTATATCTGCATTCGCCGCCTTCCTAGGGTTCGGGCGTGAGCTGGGAGCGGAAGCTTTACTTAAAATTTTAATATCTTCAGCGTTAATAATGCCGGAATGCAATGCACTGGCAACTAGCGCCTGATGAATTCCTGTCTCATTTAAAGCCGTTAAATCCTGTTTATGTCTTATGCCGCCTGCGGCAATAAAGTTTTTGTCGGGATTTTGCCTGCAAAACTCAGTTAACTTGTTCAGATCCGGGCCGCGATTGCTGCCTACGCGCTCCAACGTCATGATGATAATATTTTCCGGCCAAAAAGACGGGTCAGCAAAAAGGCTAGGCGCACCCAAAGCCTTCGAATTTGCATAATCCAGCGACAGAATAAAGTTGTTTTTATAAGCTTTAATTTCTGCAATAGATTCATCCCGATACGATTCACTGCCTAAAACAGGCAGGGTATTGCCGTGCGCGCGCTGAGCATATGGCTGACAACCTTGGTCTATCCAGAAGGTGATGTGCGGAAAACGAGTCAGTACGTCGGCTATTAAAGGATTATGGCTGCCTTGACCGGTAATCGCATTCAGGTCTGCAATATAGAACGTGCCAAACTCATAAATACCCAGAAAGGCATCGATAACCTGAAAAATATCAGACGACTTGCACAAGCCGGTGTTAATGGGTTGATAAAGCTCACGATTGCCGTGCCGGGCGTGAACGACGACGCCGTCTTTTAAATCTATTACCGGGATTATTTTCATAAAAAATAAGGTTTGAGGCTAAAGCGCAGTTGGGGACTCCAGAAATCACCGTACCGGAGTTCAAAGCTCGCTTTGAACTGGTGATACAATATTACATACTAATTGATAACTGTTTATTGAAAATTGTGAAAATTCTGGTGTTTGAGTATATCACCGGCGGCGGCTTTAACAGACAGGCGTTGCCGGATTCCCTGGCTGGAGAAGGGAGTCTGATGCTGAATGCGTTGCTCGATAACCTGGTTCGATTCAACAATCTCGACATCACTGTCATGCTGGACGAACGGCTTAATGATTCAGTCGGCAAGGCTGGTATAAGCACCGTCAGCATCAGCCCGGAGCATGAGACTGACGAAGAATTTGCGCGCTTAGTCCAGCAATGCGATCTGGTCTGGCCGATAGCGCCGGAATTTGACGGTATTTTACAAAACCTATGTCAACGGGTCGAATCATCAGGAAAAATATTGCTGACATCGCCGGCAATAGCCGTTGCTATTGCCGGTAATAAATTCAGGACCTATGAACTGCTCAACCGGCATCATATAGTGGTGGTTCCTACCCGTATGTTTGATGATGATTACTGCCTCGGTGAATGGATGGTTAAACCGGTTGATGGCGTAGGTTGTGCCGACAGTCATATGATTTCCAGCAGGCAAGACTTTGACCTGATGGCTACGCGAAAAGGGCCATATATCATCCAACCGCATCTTCAAGGTGCAACAACCAGTCTTTCATGTTTATTCAAGCAGGGTCGAGGCTGGTTAGTCTGTGTCAATTTGCAGCGTTTTGAACTGACCAACCGGCAATATCGCTTGACAGACATCGTGATTAACCATCATCCCGATCCAGGCCGGTATCAGCGACTGGTCGATCAAATAGCCCAGGCATTGCCCGAGTTGTGGGGGTATGCCGGCATCGATCTGATAGAAACTGCCGACCAAACCTGGGTGCTTGAAATCAATCCCCGCCTGACCAGTTCATTTGTCGGCATACACGATGCTTTAGGCATCAATGTTGCCGAAACCGTCTTGCAGTTGCTGCATGGCGAGCCGATACTTAACCCGACTTGCAACAGAGCCATTCATGTTCAAACTTATGCAAACTGACATGATAGGCTGGGATATAGGCGGCGCTCATGTCAAAGCTGCGGTCATCAGCGCCGGTAATATAATCGCCGTTTATCAGCAACCGTGCCCGTTATGGAAGGGACTCGATCAACTGCAACGCGCTGTAAACGCCATTATGCAGGAACTGGCCGGTGCAAATTGCCGCCATGCGATTACCATGACTGGCGAGTTGGTCGACTTGTTTGATAATCGGGAGCATGGCGTCCAGCAAATTATCCAAACCATGACCGAGCTGTTGCCGGGAGCTGAACTGCTGGTTTTTGCGGGATTAGAAGGCTTTGTCAAATCCTCGCAGACTGAAGATCGGCATTACCCATCCATTGCTTCGGCCAACTGGCTGGCCAGTGCTACTTTTGCCGCGCATAAAATCGGCAGCGGGCTTTTTGTCGATTGCGGCAGCACCACCACCGATATACTGCTGCTCAATGATGGACAAGTGCTGGCGGAAGGCTACACTGATTACCAGCGTTTACTCTCCGAAGAGTTGATTTATACCGGCATCGTCAGAACCGCAGTGATGGCCGTTACGCAGACAGCGCAGGATCAAGGCAAAAAAATCGGCTTGATGGCCGAGTACTTTGCGACCATGGCCGATGTCTATCGCGTTACCGGCGAACTCAATGACAGACATGATCAAACCGACACGGCAGATGGTGCGGAAAAAACAATCCTTGCCAGTGCCAGACGCTTATCGCGGATGATAGGTTGTGATTTTTATGCCGATGAACTGCCGCGCTGGCAGCAATTTGCTGAAAATATTCGCCTCCTGCAACTACAGCAAATACAACGCGGTTGTGAGCGTCGGTTAGCTCAAGATGCGCTGTTGCCAAACAGCCCCTTGATTGGTGCCGGAGTCGGGCGCTTTCTTGTTAAACAGATTGCATTAAATTTAGGGCGTCCGTATCTGGATTTTTCCGATCTATTCCCGGTAGCTGCAATTTTGTCCGATATGACCACGGCTGACTGCGCGCCTGCTGCTGCAATAGCTTATTTAGCGAATAGAGCGGGTCGTTAAAAAAACTCTCATGTAATAATATCGATTCAATACCAACTAATGTAATGTGGTATGATATTGTTTTTTATCAGCATTAATAAATGTTCACAGGCTCTATGGAAAAAGTTGATGTATTTGATCTGATCGAGCGGATGTCCGCGCTGATCCGGTCTGAAGAACGTAAAAAATGCACAGAATTAGGTTTGCAACCGGTTCATTTGCAGGTAATGGATTATTTGTATCGCTGTAACCGTTATAGCGATACCCCGGCAGCACTCACTAATTATTTGGGCATGACCCGCGGCACGGTTTCTCAAACCTTGCTGTTACTGGAAAAAAAAGGCTATATTAAAAAAACAGCCGATGTCAATGACCGGCGTGTGGTGCATCTTTGCCTTTTGGCTGAAGGCGATGCTATCCTGAATAAAGCCCGCCCGACAGATTTATACAGTCAGGCCTCGGCAATATTTAATGAAAACGATAGCCAGGAAAATGTTTTTGTTAGTGCGCTGACCGCACTGCAAAAAGCCAATAAATCCCAATCATTTGGGCTTTGCAAAACCTGTAAATATTTCACCACAACGGCCGATGGCTTCGTTTGCGGCTTAACCAAAGAATCGCTTAGCCAAATCGATAGTGAGAAAATATGCCAGGAGCATACTGTTATTTGATGGTTTCCGGCTAAACAATAGCGAGTTCATCGTCATTAGCATCGTCGCCTATATCCGGTGAAATATCGACGTGAAAGTTGCCCAGATATTCGGCAACTTCCCTGGAGTCTTCAAATCTTGCGATGTGGTAGACCGCTTCACCTTCATACACCAGGGGGATTTCACTGCGGCCTATAATAATGCCGCTGAATGGCGATATGACTTCAATTTCAAGGCTGGAAACCGGGTCGCTAACCATGCCCAGCAATTCATGCTTTGCCACCCTGCAACCCAGCGACTTCAGCGTACGAAAAATACCGCTGCCCGGCGATCTGATCCAGGCACTGTAACGGGCGATATAAGGCTCGTTGGAAGAGGTACTGCGTTTTTTCCGGCTTGCAATCATGCCTAAGTGACGCATTACATTGATAATTCCCCGCACACCGGCACGAATGGCTATTTCATCAAAGCGTAAGGCTTCTCCAGCCTCATAAAGCAGCATCGGAATGCCTCGCTCTGATGCGGATTCTCTTAACGAGCCATCGCGCACGTTGGCATTGATCAGCACCGGAACATTAAAAGCCTTGGCCAGGGACAAGGTCGCTTCGTTATCCAGATTGGCGCGTATTTGCGGCAAATTGCTGCGGTGTATCGCACCCGTATGCAAATCAATGCCATGGGTGCTGTTAGCCACAATTTCCGTCATAAACAGGTCCGCTATGCGTGAAGCCAAGGCGCCTTTTTTTGAGCCGGGAAAGGAGCGGTTTAAATCGCGCCTATCGGGCAAATAGCGGGAGCGATGAATAATGCCGTAGACATTGACGATGGGTATGGCGATCAAGGTCCCTGTTATTCGTTTCAAGGCGGGATCTTTTAATAGACGGCGAATGATTTCGACACCATTCAGCTCATCGCCATGTATCGCTGCGCTGATAAATAATCGGGCGCCGGGTTTTCTGCCATGGATAATGTGCACTGGCATGGTCATCGGCGTATGGGTATAAAGTGGCGGCAACGGCAGATCTATGACTAGATTCGTTCCGGGATGAATAGTTTGGCCGCTAATAATCAAGTCTTGTTGCATGAATTTATCCTTATAACTGATGATGCTGACTGTCCGTGAAAGGTACGAAAAAGCTTTCCAGATGAAGCATTGCCTAGCGATTAACGCCGGCGATAGTCCGCTAAATGAATACCATACTTTTTCAACTTGGTGTAAACCGCACGTGATGTGATTCCCATGTCTGCGGCTGCTTTTTTGATGTCACCCTGATGTTGTTTTAGAGCGATGTCAAGAAATGCCTGTTCAGCTTTGGCAATAACGCGTTCTTTGATGTCTTTCCATTCTGTATTGTTTTTTGTTTCGGACTGAAGCGGCAAATCCAACTCGGTCATTTCTTTGCCGGTGGCAAATAAAATACTGCGTTCAAGGCTGTTTTCCAGTTCACGGACATTGCCCGGCCAGGGGTACGCGCGAATCTTCTGCATGACTTCACGGCTGACCGATTCAACCGTTTTGTTATATTTCTTGCTCAAGCGCTGCACTATCAACTGCACCAAATACGGCAAATCTTCCGGGCGTTCGGCCAGCGGCGGAATGCTTAAGCGAACCACATTGATACGGTAATACAAGTCATTGCGGAACAGGTTTTGCCTGACCAGTTCTTCCAGATTGTGATTGGTTGCAGAAATTATTCTCAGATCAACCGACAAGGTTTGCTTGCCGCCGACTCTTTCCAGTTCGCCTTCCTGTAGTACGCGAAGCAGCCGGGTTTGGGCGGCAGGGGACAGTGAATCGACTTCATCGAGAAATAAAGTTCCGCCTTCCGCCCTTTCAAAATAACCCTGATGCACTTCGATCGCGCCGGTGAATGCGCCTTTTTCATGCCCGAACAGTGCGCTCTCGATTAAGCTTTCCGGAATGGCGCCGCAGTTAATCGGGATAAAGGGTTTGTTGTAGCGGTCACTCATCGCATGTATGGCTCGGGCAATTAATTCCTTGCCGACACCGGTTTGCCCTTGAATCAGCACGGTTGCCAGCGTCGGTGCAATCACTTCGATGGCTTGCAGTATTTTCTGCATGGTCGGCGATTTGGCAATAATCGCCGGGGGCTGGTGTTTTTTTGCCGGTTGATTGCTTTGTTTACGCCAAATCTGTTGCATGCTCTGTTCGATACGGGAGTGCAATTCATTAATATCCTCCATGGCTTTGACCGGTGTGGTGTCGGTATATTCCATGCCCGGATGGTCTTTTGCCGCGTTCGGATTGGTGTAGATGCAAACTTCACAGTTGCCATCGTGGCGGGCAATGCTTTGTTTGATTTCCACTTTGGCGTAACCGAAATTTCTGGCGGCAATGCCGCCAAAGACGCTGGACGTCATTCTGCACAATTCGGGAAAATTGGTCACCCGGTCGCCGAAAGGACAGCGGCTGTTGGTAACGGTAATGCAATCGGGATTGCTGGATGCCAGGGAAAATTTACCGCCAATATTGTTTTTAAGGCCGAGGATCAGTTCGGTATAGTCATCTTTGTCGAGCAATTCGTTGTTGTGAGTTTCTTCCCGATAGGTTTCTTCAAAAAATCCCCCAGCTGTTTGGGCAATGTGTTCGATCAATTGCTCGCAGTGTTTTTGTCCCTGTTGTTCGCTGGCATGCATCAGCTCAAGGATAAAAGTTTGCAGGAAAAAAACAGGCGTTAAACCGGAAAGACAATCGTTTTTCATAGTGTTTTGTGAAGTTAATTTTCTCTAATTGAAGCACAGCTTCATTTATCTGGCAATGTTAAAAATCAAGTCATTGTAATTTAATAGAAAAATGCTTGGTAATTGTTGGCACGACAGTTGCTTTTATTGAAGTGTAACTAACGATCAGGAGTTAATAATGAGCCAAGATAAACCGCCTTTAGATCCGCATCCCTTAAGCGAGTATGTTGCCTGGGCCGGAAACCGCAACCGAGAACCACTGCTTGGCGTTTTAAAAGAAAAACTGCCTAAAGATCCGGGAAAGGTTTTGGAATTCGCCAGTGGCAGCGGCATGCACATTAACTATTTTGCACCGCATTTTGAACACTTGCATTTTCATCCTTCCGATAAGGATGAAAATATTTTTGATAACATTAAGAAGCTGTCAATCGATCATAAGAACGATAATATTGCCGATCCTGTGCATCTGGATCTGACCGATCCTGAGACTTGGTTTAATCCGGGCAATGAAGATTCCTTTGCAGCCATATTCTGCATTAACATTTTTCAGGTAGCGCCCATTTCGATTGCGGATCGCATGATGGAATGTGCATCACTGCTGCTTCAGGAGGGAGGATTTTTGCTGATTTATGGCCCTTTTCAGGTGGAAGGTACTTTCACCACTGATTCCAATAAAGAGTTTCATCAAACTTTGCGTTCTGCCGGTGTTTCGGAATGGGGTTTAAAAGATGTAGCCGATCTGAAAAAGGTTGCAGAAAGACATGGTTTGGAATTGAAAGAGCAAATCAATATGCCCGCTAATAATTTCTCGCTGATATTTGGCGGAAAGAATTAAATAAAGCGAAGGGCGAAGGGCGAAAAAAAACTGGCATTGAAGTTTAAGAAATTTCTAGTCTTTAGCCCTTGTTCAATGATGCTCACTTTAGGAAATTAATCATGGAGCAAAGATATTCAGCTGTTGTCATCGGGGTTGGTCCGGAGCAGGGCCTGGGCGCTACACTCGCCCGCTATTTTGCAGCAAAAGGTTTACATGTTTATATAGCCGGTCGCAGTGAAGACAAGCTTCAACGGGTGGCAGAAAAAATCAGGAAAAAAGGTGGCTCAGCCACTGCTGTTATCGCCGATGCAACAGTTGAACGCGATGTAGCGCATTTATTCAAAATAGCGCAACTCGATGGTTATAGCCTCGATATTGCTGCCTACAATGTAGGCAGCAATATCCCATCACCTTTATTGGAAACCGATGCGGAAACCTTTACCGCGCTTTGGCGACAAAATTGCCTAGGTGCCTTTTTTTTCGGCAAGGAAGTGGTTAAGGCAATGAAAGACCAACAAGGAACGCTAATTTTTACTGGCGCGACCGCGTCACTAAGAGCAAAACCGCCGTTTACTGCATTTGCTGCTGCGAAAGCCGGTTTAAGGGCATTAGCGCAAGGCATGGCAAGAGAATTTTCGCCGCTAGGCATACATGTGGTTCACGCTGTCATTGACGGCGTGATTGATGGCGAGCGGGCAAAGAAGCAGTTCCCCGACCATGTTAAGGCCAAAGGCAAAGATGGCTTGTTACAGCTGGACGCCATCGCCGAAACCTATTGGGCCATGCATAAACAACACCCCAGCGCCTGGACTCATGAACTGGATTTGAGACCGTTTAAAGAACCGTTTTAGTCAAAATTATCCTGAGAGAATTATCGTAATGAAAGTGCGCTCATCATTTGCCGTTTCTATTTTATTGTTTGCTGTCAGCGGCATTTCTATTGCTACGACCTATACATTGCCGGAGAACAGCAATGACAGCGTCATCACCCAATTCCATGACGAAGTACCTTTAATGCGGGCGGAACAAAGCGAAACCTTACCGGATGTGGCCAGACGCTTTCTTCTGGGGCAAACAGAAATAGTGCGGTTGAACCCTGACGTTGACCGCTGGCAGGTCAAAAAGGATGAGATTGTTCGTTTAGCCAATAGGCGTATCTTGCCAGATACGCCGCATGAAGGCATTACCTTAAATATCGCCGAATACCGGATGTATTATTATCCGCCGACTCAAAAAGGGACTGCGCCACAGGTAATATCCTATGCGCATGGTATCGGCCGACAAGACTGGAAAACACCTCTGGGTAAAACCAGCATAGTGCGCAAAGTTAAAGATCCGTCATGGCATCCGCCGGAATCGATAAGGCGCGAACATGCGGCAAATGGCGATCCGTTGCCTGCTGTGGTTCCACCAGGTCCCCATAATCCTTTGGGAGCCTACAAGATGCATTTGGCCGTTCCCGGCGGTTATCTGATACACGGCACCGATATAGACAAGATTTACGGCATAGGTATGCAGATAACACACGGTTGCGTACGCATGTATCCTGAAGACATTGAAGCCTTGTACCATTCGGTTCCGGTAGGAACATCAGTCTATATGGTCAAACAAGCCATCAAGGTTGGATGGCTGGACAATACCCTCTACATAGAAGCGCACCCTGATTTGGAGGGTGAGGAAACAACACTGGAGCAGAAATTTGATGTAGCGTTGAAGCTTATCCAAAAAGCCAATATCGCTAGGGATGGTGTGTATGCCGCAAGCCAGTCGGGAACTGGCGCGGCGATCGCCAGGGATGGTGTGTATGCCGCAAGCCAGTCGGGAGCTGGCGCGGCGCAGAACATGCCGGAGTTCGACCGGGAAGCATTAAAGCAAGCACTTACCGTTCTGGACGGAAATCCAGTGGCGCTTTATCAAAGGTTGCTATAGAAAGTTGATGGTATCGTCGCCGACCAGGCAGTACTAAGCAAAGGTATTCATGGTATTTAAGGCTGGAATCATCACGCGACGGAAATTCTGCCGTTAAGAAAAAGCTTGTATTAGCAGGCTGCCTCATCTTGTTTGGCTCAGAGGGCGCCGTCTATTGGCCAATTTTAGGACGGGTGATGGTAATGGGATGGCACGCTGAATGCCCTGGCATCAAAAATCGACTCAATGTCAGGGTGATTTTCTGACTGATTTTTGATAGTGAACCGGTACAGCAAATCGATCATGGTTTGAATATGTCAGCGTTTGATTCGGTAGTTTTTTAAAACGTAAAAGTCGATCTATTCTTTCTTTGATGTCTGGATGCGTTCTGAGGATTGATGGAATCGATGAGCTATGGCCGCGGCCGAATAGTACGTCTAAAATTGAGGTCTCATAAGTGTCCAATTTATTTAACGCCATGACCAGGCCTTCGGGATCGCCCGTTAATAAAACGGCTTGATGGTCAGCATCAAACTCCCTCATTCGAGATAATGAAAGTTGCAGAAAACTCATCAAGGTTGGCGCCATAATGAGTGCGCCTAATGCAAACCAGGAAATAGTTACCAACCCTAAAAAATACAACGGTAAGTTTATAAAAAACAAAAAAAAACCGGTTAAAGATAAGGTGTTGGTGATGCGGTTAATAATGTCGGCATAAGTCATCACGCGTACATCATTGTGCTGAATATGACTGATTTCATGTGCCAGTACCGCAATAAGTTCACGTACACTCAGGATATTTAACAGCGCATCGCTCAGACCGATGGCCGAATTTTTTGAGGTGCCTACAGAGAAAGCGTTCATCAGTTGACTGGGCAAGTAATAAAGCGCGGGTGGCGCGGGTAAGTCAGCGCGGGCGGCCAGTTCCCGTGTTATCTGATAAAGATCGGGGGCATTATTTGCCGATAGCAATTTGCCCTCATACATAGAAAAAATCAAAGATGGCGGTATGTTCGGGCTAATAGCCAGTATTAAGACGCCTAAAAACGTCGCCCATAAAATGCCTTCAACCCCTGCTAAAATAAAACCGACTAAGGAAAAAATGGCGCCCATGCACAGAAACAGCGCTAGGGTATGCAGGAAGTTTTTTAGCTTGCGACTGAATACTATCATTAGGAACTTTTACCGGATAGCGCTTCGGTATTACGTTTCGCCAGATCATCAATGACGATGCTTAACGAGCCTTTTCTTTGAATATCATCGTTAAAGGTTGTGCGGTAATTGGTCACCAGACTGACACCTTCAATCATAATGTCGTAGACTTTCCATTCGCCACTATTCAGTAGCATTCGGTAATTGACCTCAACAGCTTGGCGACCGGGTTGCAGAATGTCTGTTCTGACCATGATTCTTGTGGCTGCGTTGGGCACTTGAATGGGTCGAAAACGCATTGACCAATCGGTATATTCGACAAACGCTCTGGAATAGGTTCTGACTAACAGGGTTTGAAATTCATCTTTAAAGCGTTCCTGTTCCTGGGGTGTTGCTGTTTTCCAGTGTCTTCCCAGCACTAACTGGGCAACTTGATTGAAAGCGATATGCGGGTCAATAACGCCATTAACGAACCGTACAACTTGGGCAAAATCCCTGGTAAAGGATTTGTCTTTCATTTTTTGCTGTAATTGTGAGGAAACATTTTGTATGACTTGCTGAGGAGGAAGCAAATCTTCTGCTATTGCTTTAGTAGAAAATAGTAAACCGAGGAATATGGCAAAAAGTACACCTGTTATTACTTGTCGATCAGTTAGATTTCTCATAATTATCCGGTTACTAACATAGTAAGTATGGCCTTTGATTATTTTTTAAAAAGTGTCATCGCATCTTTCAATTCAAGGGTAATGAATGGGGAGCTTTATTTTTTATAAGCAGTTATTCATATCAGTGAACCCCTAATTTTTGCTATTGAACCATTCTGGACTGCAATTTCAATAGCGTACTATGATGCTTATAATTCAAATGAAACGTCAAGCTGTGTCGATTGCGTATTGACAATACGCTGCTTACGGAGGTAAACGACCTATAATCGCGAGATACAATGTTATTCACAGAGAGCTCAATACAACAAATACTGCCAGTCCCAGCGAAGCCAGTCCCAACCCTGCCATAAGCAGACGCGATCCGTACAGCTTGGTCCATAACAACAGGCCGGTCAGGGAAAGAAACACCAGGCCGCCTGCCAATGTATCTGCCAGCAATACCCAGACGGTACCCATGCCGACACCCATATGCAAGCGGGTGATGAAGGCGAAGACGTTTGCATCCTGACGCTTTATCGAAACATAAGCATTACCTACCCAGTATTCGGCATTAACAGACTGTTGCGGACTGTGAAAATTTACCCGCCACTGGCTGGGTTGCTGGAGGTTTTGACCTGACCAGATTACGGCTTTTGCCGGTTCAGTAGAAATTTTACTCGGTTCCCGGTCGATACTTAACTGTGCTTGCAGCCATTTCGCCAAAGCTTTGGCATCCACTGGAAGCGGCTCGGGTAAGGCTATCTCGATGTGCGACCGTTCCATTTTTGCCGCAGGAATTTTCATCACCATACGGTGATTGAGCAAAATCCCGCTCACGCCGAACAACAGCCCCAATGCAGCTCCCCAAAGCCCGACCCAGGCATGGGTACGGCGCAGCCATTTGAGCCATTGAAACCGTTTAGGTTTCCGGTGCAATATGTTCGGGTTTTGTACATCGGTCATTATGATGATTCCGTTTGCTGTTAGATGTCTGCCCACATGCGTAGCAGGTTATGATAAGTGGCGACCAGCGGGACAATCTCGGGGCTTTCCGGGGCGCGGGCACGCAGGCTTTGAATGCCGGCATCAAGCTGGAATAACAAGCTGCGCTGGGTGACATCGCGAATCATGCTCTGTACCCAAAATACGGCAACATCGCGGCAGCCTCCGGTGATAGCTTCCACTCGATGCAAGCTGCTTGACGGATAAAGCACCAGATTCCCGGCAGGCAGTTTAATGGCCTGCACACCGTAAGTGTCTTCGATGATCAATTCCCCGCCTTCATAGTCTTCAGGCTCGGACAAAAACAGCGTTCCCGATACGTCGGTACGAAAGGTTGTCGCGCCGACACGGATAGCATTATCGACATGGATGCCGAAATCCATGCCGGCAACATAGCGATTAAACAGCGGTGGGCAGACCACCTTTGGCAACGCGGCGGAAACAAACAGAGGATTGCAATGCAACGCATCATGAACGATGCCGGTAAGCGCTTGCGTCTCCGCCGTATTGGCGGCCAGTTGCAGGTTGTTTTTCACCTTCGCGGCCAGCTGGCCTGCGGTAATCCGGCCATCCACAAATTGCGCTTTGGCGAATAGTTCGCGCGCATTAGTGAGTTCTTCGCCGGTTAAAACATTTTCAATGGCAAGTAGCATGGTTAGCCTCTATCGGTGATGTGGTTGCGGTCGGGTGCTGAAGATTTAATATTTCAGCCGTAATGTAAGTTGCCCCGAAAGCGGTACTCCCGGCAGGGCCGTGTTGGTTTGTCCGGACTCATAATAGACCTTGTCCAGCAGGTTGAAGGCATTGGCCTGAATATCGAAGTGTTTATGGTGATAAGCCACGGTCGCATCGAGGCGCGCATAGCCGGGCAAAGCCACTTCATTGACCGCATCCGTGAAACGCGAACCGGACATGAAGACCCCGCCGCCGACTTCCCATTCCGGGGTGATGTTGTAACTGGTCCAGACCACGCCGCTGTTCTCAGGCACATTCACCGAGTTCTTGCCTTCGAGCGATTTGGATAGACCGCTTACCGAGCCTGTTGCGCTGTTATTCGATTTAACCACTTCGGCATCGAGATAAGCGTAAGTTGCCGAAAGGCTCCAGTCAGGCAATAGATCTCCAGCTAGACCTAATTCGAAACCGTCGGTGCGCTGTTCGCCAGCCAGAATATTTCGGGTCGGGTCGGTGGGGTCGGCGGTCCGCGCGTTGGTTTTTTCCAGACGGAACAGCGCACCGGTCGCGCTGAGCCGTCCGTCGAAAAGATCAATTTTGGCACCGACTTCTAAATTCTGGCTTTGCTCCGGTTTAAGGTTGGCGGTATTGCTGGCCAGGGAAAAAGTTTCAGCCGAAGGATTGAACGAAGTGCCGTAACTGAAATAGTACGCCTGCCAATCTTTCGGCTGCCAAACCAGTCCGGCACGCGGGTTCCATTGGTGATCGGTGCGCTCGAAATCATTGCTGTTAAGAATATTGTCATCTTGTTTCGCCTGAAAGACATCATAACGTCCACCGGCAAGCAGCTTCCACTCGGGCGTAATCTCGAACTGATCGAGCACGTAACCGGCGACGGTATTGGTTTTGGTGTTCCTGTCGGTTGCCAGTACGCCGGAAAAATCGTTGGCGCGTCCTAAACCGACGCTTGACGTTCCTATCGGGTTATAGACCGAAACCCGGCTGACGCCGGTCGAATTTTTGGAGCGGAACGTATAATCTTCCCAACCGACTTCCGCGCCGAAAAGAAAGGTGTTGTTAAAGCCGAACAGCGGTTTTTTGAAGGTGAAATCGGTCTGGTTGTAATAATTCTGTTGCGGACTTTCGCGCAGTGCCTGGGATCGCGCTATGGTCGCCGCCGCTCCGGTACCGGAGGGGGCTCCGGAAAATAACAAAGTTCGGTAGGTACGGTCGTAATTGCCGTATCGGGCGGTATTCCGCACTGAAAAACCCGAGTTAAAGCGGTGATTAAATATCGCGGTCACCACCGAAGTGTCATAGATTTGCAGCAGGTCATCCTTGAAACCGTAGAATTGGTTGACAGGCACATTGGCGGGTTTTCCACCGATCATCGGCACGCCATAGTCGAACACGCTGTCTTCTTCCTGATGCATCAGCATCAGGGTCAGGTCGGTATCCTTGGTGAAGTCGACTTTGATCGACGGCGCTATGCCCCAGCGGTTGGTGTAATTGTAATCGCGGAAAGAATCGGCATCCTGATAGAGGGCGTTGAGTCGCACGGCCACGTTATCGGTCAGTTTGGTTCCCGCATCCAGCGTGGTGCGCTTGAAATCGTAATTACCGTAAGTAAAATCGGCGTTGGCAAATGACTTTCCCATCACCGGCTTTTTGGCAATCGGATTGATGACGCCGCCGGTCGATCCCCGCCCGAACAGTACCGAAGACGCGCCTTTGAGCACTTCGACGCGATCCAGGAAAAAAGTGTCGCGAGAGTATTGGCCGTTTTCTTTCGCACCGTCGAGATAGGTGTCGGAGTTCGCTGAAAATCCGCGCAAAGTGATCGAGTCGCCGGTACGCCCGCCTTCGCCGGCGGCGATGGTAAGCCCGCTGACATTCTTAAGCGCATCGCGCAGGTTGAAGGCATTCTGGGATTTGACCAGTTCTTCTTTTACTACGCTGACCGATTGCGGAATGTCGCGGATGGCTGTTTCAAACTTAAGTCCGGTGCTGGAGGTATCCGCCTTGTAGGCGGGTTCTTTTTCAGCGGCCGCTTTCACCTTAACTTCGGGAAGTACCTGTTTGGCGATTTCAGCGCCCTCGGTATGCGAGGCGTTCAATAATGCGGCAATAGCCAGCATCAGCGGTCGGTTTTTGTGGTTTTTCATAAATAGCCTTACTTGTTATGGTTAGCTTGTTGTTGGCTGGCTGGTCACACAAAAGGCGATGGCTGGCTGGTTTTTATTGGGGGCAAAGATAGCGATGCGCGGCTATTTTGACTTTGTCCTACGGTTTTCCGGTTATCCGTTAAATTCAAAAAGCTGAATAAAATCGTTAAGCTGATGTTGTATTTTTTGCGAATGCCTTGGGTTGTTGATGTGACGCGTCAGCCATGTTTTTGCATAGGCGGCGTAATTTTCCTGCTTGTTTTGGGCTATATTCAACAGGCTAAGCAAACGATAATACCGGGCAATAAGCAGGGCAATACAAGGATTTTGCAATGTTTGATAGTGCATTTTTAAATCTTCAATAGCCATTAATAAGGTCTCTTGCTGATCTTTTTCAGACATGATGATTCTCCTGATATCTATGTGAAGTCACGTATAAACTCAACACAACGGTTAGTTACAGCAGCCATGATGCGGTTAAGTATTTCGTCTTTATTCATGGCAGCTTCCTGAATTGAAGTGAATGACATTATTCCTGTTGTTTGCGCTCAGTCACAAAGCCGAGTTTTTCAATGCCCGCGGTTTGTGCGGCAGACATCACGGCGGCTAGTTGCTGATAATTGGTGTTCTTGTCTGCGCGTAAATACAATTCGGGTTGAGGTTTTTTTTGTGCGGCTGTCGCCAGTCGCGAGGCAAGTTCCTCCTCTTTAAATGGCGTATCGTTCCAAAACAGTTTGCCTTCGCCATTTATCGACAGGGTGATGGTGTCAGGTTTTTCCGGGCTGGACTCGCTTCCGGCCTGGGGTAAGTCTATTTTGATCGCATGGGTGAGCAGCGGCGCAGTCATGATAAAAATGACCAGCAATACCAACATGACGTCGACCATCGGCGTGGTGTTGATTTCCGCCATCGGCTGGGTATGGTGATTGTCGCCGCCGAAGCCGCCTGAACTCATCATGATAAATCCGCCGCCGTCATGGTAGCTGCCAACGGTACGCCGGTGGTCAGGTAGGTATGCAAATCATGGGCGAAAGTTTCCATCTCGCCCATTAACAGGCGGTTACCCCGCACCAGGGCGTTATAAGCCAGCACCGCCGGGATGGCGACGGCCAGACCGAATGCGGTCATGATCAGCGCCTCGCCGACCGGGCCTGCGACTTTGTCTACGGTAGCCTGGCCGCCGACGGCGATACTGCCGAGGGCATGATAAATTCCCCAGACGGTACCGAACAGGCCAATAAACGGGGCGATACTGCCTACCGACGCCAATAAGGTGAGACCTGTTTCCAGCTGCATGGCTTCTTGGCTGATAACGCGACGTAGTGCTTGGGCAATAAATTCATCGTGCCGCGAGTGCTCCTGCAACGCGGTACTTCCATCATCCTTGGCGGCCGCATTTAAACGCTTTGCCAAGAGTTGAGCGGTGTAACGCTTATGATGCTCGGCAGCATTAATGCCTTGTGCGGCAAGACGCGCAAACGGATTTTCTGCTTTGTTCAAATCCTCGTCCATGACGGTCGCCATTGATGATGGGCTTGCCGACGAGGCTTGCCAAAAGCGCGTTAAAAAAACCCTGTTGCTGCTTTTTAAGCACCGTCCCTGTATGGCTTTTGTGACCATTAACGTCCAGCTTCCGATGGACATGGACAGCAGTATCGCCGCTACGGCGATAGATACCGCTCCGCCTTGGCTGATGAATTTCAGGTTGTCTAAGAGATATTCCGCTTGCATGATGATTTTATCCTTCTTCTATTGAAAATCTGACGGGTACAACGACCGATGCGCTGACCGGTTGTTCGCCGCGTTTGGCCGGAACGAATTGCCATTTCTTGACCGCTTCCAGCGCCGCCTGATCAAGGCGGCTTGAACCGCTGCCGGTTTGCAGCTCTACGGAACCGGCGGTACCGTCTTCCGTCACTTGTACGCGTAGCAACACTAGGCCTTGTTCGCCCAGTCGCCGAGAGACTGCGGGGTAATGCGGTGCCGGGTTATTTAAATAGGCAGCGTTAAAGCTGGGTGACTGGTATGTTTGCGCGTCTGCCGCCGCTTTGTTTGTTCTCTGGGCAGGCTTGTTGTTTGTTGACCGAGTCTCCGGTTCGGCACTAGCTGAGCTTGTCGCGGCTTCAGGGGGCGTTGTTTGTGCGGTGGGCGGCACGACCGGCATCCTGGTTTTTGTTATGCGCGGCACAACCGGCTTGCTGATCGGTTTTTTGACCGATCTCTTGACCGGCTTTTGCATTTTTTCTATCGGCGTTACCGGTGCCATCGGCTGTTGCGGCGCAGCTTGCGGCGTTCTCAATAGGCTTACCATGATTGGTTCAGGGATAGTCTCGACAGATAAACACTGCGATTGTGGGCGCAACGCAGAAAATACCGTCAGATGCGCGCACAGCACCAGACTCAGAGTAACCCATGCTCTGGCATTGATACGCATAACTCTACCGTGACCGATATTCCCCAAAGTATACGTTGGACGGCTTTCCAGAAAATAGCAGTTGGCTACTACCGGGAAGCAAATTTTAGTGAACACGGCCGGGCCTAATTTGCGGAGCATCGCCATTTGCCGGTGACGCATTTTGCATCCGGGCAAGCTGCACTTTGGCGCGATTTAACACCGAGCTAAGTAGGTGCAGCGATGCATAATCAGTGCGTATCGTTGATGCGCCAAAATTGATCTCTAGGGTCCCGCAACCGGGGCAAAAGACCACGCGACAATCGCCGTTACCGGAAAGACACACTTTCTTGTGAGGTTTGTTTGAATTCATTGCGATCACCCTCCAACTGTTAGATAGCTGTAATATGCAGCGTTTAGACGGCACTGGCTGCGGGCAGCGCGCGTCGTTGACATTGGCTGGCTACCAACACCTGAGGGTGTTGAATGGCTGGCTACTTTTTTTATTTGGTCAGGATTAATTTGCCCTGACGCGTCACACGCAATCGGTATTCTTCGCCGGCATGTTCGATGACAATCTCACGCGCCGTACCAAATAGCGTTACGCTGTGTAAACGCGGTGCTTTGCCTTGCTTTGCAGGAAGCGCCAAGTTCAGAGGTTCGAGAGTGCCGGTAGATTGTTTGTTCATGATTACAAATGATAATGATTATCATTTGTAAAGTCAACGCTTGTTGTTTTTGCTGAC
The DNA here is from genome assembly GCA_030653985.1 of Methylobacter sp. Classification (GTDB taxonomy): domain Bacteria; phylum Pseudomonadota; class Gammaproteobacteria; order Methylococcales; family Methylomonadaceae; genus Methylobacter_A. Next base: position 62,212 of record JAURYJ010000001.1, read on the forward strand.
AACTCAAAATGTCTGCGCACAATCCACAACGAATTGTGTCTGCTCAATTCGGCCATTGATGTCGCTACGATGTAGCGTTTATTGACGTTATTCGGTTTTCATTTCTTAAGCAGCTAGGCGGATAACGACTACGGCAAGCGCGTTGCCGATCGGAGCGACATTCATTTTGAGGGTGTAAAACAGAGGGTCGAAAGCTATAAGAATAGGATAGGGCGGCGTTGCGCCCTTGATGCTAAGGGCAGTAATGCATTTATCGGATAATTTCTAAAGACGAATTCAAGCAAACAATGGGGAAGCACAGGCGATAGTTATTGCCCCGTCTGGCCAGATGTTTTTAGCCGAGATCAGATTGCGATGATTTTACGGTTGCTTGCTCGACCAGCCGCCGCCCAAAGCCTGATAGAGCTGCACCATCGCCACCAGGACATCCTGCCGGGCTTGAACCTGGCTGTTCTCAGTATTCAGTAGGCTGCGCTGGGTTGAAAGCAGGGTTTGATAATCGATTGCGCCCAGCCGGTAGCGATCCAGGGACAGCTGATAGGCCAGCCGGGCCATGTCTAGCGCATCCGCCAAAGCCTGCAGACGGCGGGCCGAATTACTGCGTATCGCCGCTGCATCCTCCACTTCTTTGAATGCCGTCAAAATCGTTTTCCGATAGGTCTCCACCAATTCGGCGTTGCGGGCCTCTGCATTCTCCAGACCGCCCTCCAGACGCCCGCCTTGAAACAAGGGTTGCGCCAGGCTGGAAGCCATCGCCAACGCCACGCCCGCCGGTTGCGGCGAGGCGAGAACGGCATCCAGATTCAATTGCAGTTTCGGATAAAAGGCGGCCCGCGCCACGCCGATGTCGGCGTTGGCGGCGATCAATTCCATTTCAATCTGCCGGACATCCGGTCTGCGCTCCAGCAGACTGGGCGGTTGCAGGGCGTTAACCGTCGGCAGCAGCATGTCGGAAAAACGCTCGGCATTGAAAGACGCCGTCTGAGGCGGATGACCGAGTAATATTGCCAACGCATTCTCCGCCAAGGTGTATTGCTGGATCGCCAAATCCAGGCTGGCGCGCGCCGTTGCCAGCTCGGTCTTCTGCTGCGCCACATCCAACGCCGACACCGCACCGGCCTGATGACGGGCTTCGACAATCGCCAATACATCAGCGACGTTTTCCAGAAACTCGGTCGCAATGCGTTTGCGCTCGGCCAGTGCCAACAGGTTGAAATAAGCCTGGCCGACATTGGACATCACCACCAGCTGTAAGGCATCGCGGGTAAAAACCGAGCTGAGCAAGCGCGCCGAACCTGCGTCGCGGCGGGCGCGATTGGCACCCCAAAAATCGACTTCGTACCGCCCGGTTCCTTTCTGACTGTCGCCGCTGTTGTTGCGGGTATCGATAAAATCACCCTGTAATCCCATTGATGGCCACACGTTAGCCCCGGCAATCTTGGCTTGGGCTCTGGCCTGTTCGATACGTTGCCGGGCCGCGGCCAGATCGTTGTTGTAAAGCAGCGACTCCGTTATCAGGTGATTGAGTTCCGCGCTGCCGAAACTACGCCACCACTGCGGATCGACGGCGGATTTTTGCTGTGTCAGGCTGGCGTCATGCCATTGAGCCGGGGTTTCCACGTCCGGGCGCTGGAAATTCGGCACCAGATTGCAGGCCGTCAAGAACAGCAACACTGAAGTTATCGATAATTTACTTTTCATCAAGATCGTATTTCAAAACAGGGACATGATCGGCCACGAAGGACACGAAGATTTTGCTATTGTTGTGATGTTTTTCATTCCGCAGCCAGTGCCACTACCGGATCGAGTCCGGCAGCCTTGCGCGCCGGCAGATAGCCGAACAATAAGCCGGTAGCGAACGCAGAGGAAAAAGCCAATATTGCCGGCAGCGGCGAAAAAATCACGGCCATATCGAAATAGCGCAACGCGCTTCCCGCCGCAAAACCCAGCAATACGCCTATCAAGCCGCCCAGCGTACAGACCACCGCCGCTTCGGTGTTGAATTGCAGCAGTATGTCGCGGCGGCGTGCGCCGGTGGCCATGCGGATGCCTATTTCCCGGGTCCGTTCGGTTACGCTGACCAGCATGATGTTCATCACGCCGATGCCGCCGACCAGCAAGGAAATCGCCGCGACAATGCCCAGCATCAGGGTAAAGGTATTCTGGGTTTCGGCCGCGGTTGCCAGAATCGAGGCCATGTTGCGTATCCTAAAGTCCTCAACTTGATGGCGGCCGAGCAGCAAATCGGAAATCGCTTGTTGGGTGCTGTCGATCTGCTCGACATCGCGCACCTTCACGGTAATGCCGCCCAGGTAATTCTGCCCGAACAAACGGATCAATCCGGTAGTCAGCGGCACAAATACCGTATCGTCACGGTCGCTGCCCTGGGAATCGGCACCCTTGGCCTCCATGACCCCGACCACTTCGAACGGGATATTGCCGACCATCACATAGCGTCCCAAAGGATCGCCGCCATCGGGAAACAGAATCTGTCTGACCGTTTGCCCCAGCACGATCACCGGCGCGTAGCGGCGCATATCGCGTTCGTCGAAAAAGTCTCCGTCGGCAACCGCCCATTCGCGAACCGCCGTCATGCCGGGCGCAACACCCTGAACGCTGGTGGCGTAATCGATGTTGCCGTAGCGCACGGTCAGACGTGTATTGCGTTCCGGCGAGACCCATTCGACATTGTCCAGTTCGGCGATGGCATCGGCATCGGCCGGAATCAGGGTCGCGACATCGGAACTGCCGCGCAGGCCGGGTGCGCCGGGACGTATCGACAGGATGTTGGTGCCCATGGCCCGCATTTGATTCAGCACTTTTTCCTGGCTGCCTTGTCCTACTGCCAGCATCGTCACTACGGCGGCGACGCCGATCACAATGCCGAGCAGGGTCAGCGCAGTGCGGAACAGATTGGCATGCAACGAACGTATCGCGGTTTTGGTCGCTTCCAACAGTTCTGCCGCCAGTCCGGCTGCACCGATGTCGTGATATTGCGGCGGCGATAACAGGCAATCGCCGCGATTTTCGCCGTCGTCACTGACGATTTTGCCGTCGCACAGGGTAATAACCCGTTGGGCATGAGCGGCGACTTTTTCGTCGTGGGTAATCAGCAAAATGGTCCGGCCTTCCCGATGCAAGTCGCTAAGCAGCGCCATAACTTCTTCGCCGCTCTGGCTGTCGAGCGCACCGGTCGGTTCATCGGCCAAAATCACCGGCGGATCGTTCATCAAGGCGCGGGCGATCGCGACCCGTTGCTGCTGACCGCCGGACAGTTGCATCGGCTTATGATCGCCGCGATTCGCCAGTCCCAGACGCTCCAGCAGGTGCAGGGCCCGGCTGTGACGTTCGGCTTTCGACAAACCGGCATACAACGCCGGTATTTCGACATTTTCCGCCGCAGAAGCCGTATTGAGCAGGTTATAGCGCTGGAAGACGAAACCGAAAGTCTCGCGGCGCAAGGCAGCCAGCTGGTCGGCATCGAGCCCGGCCACATCCTGATCCAGAATACGATAACTGCCGATATTCGCCTTGTCGAGACAGCCGATCAGATTCATCAAGGTCGACTTGCCGGAACCGGACTGACCGATAATCGCCACGAATTCGCCGGGCCAAATGGTCAGCGAAACATCATTCAGTGCGCGAACTACCGTATCGCCGTTGGGATAGTAGCGCTGGATGTTGTTGAGCGCCAGTAACGGCGTATCGACGGTAATGCTCATAAGCGCGGCCCTCTCGCAGCAGGAGAGCGGCTATCGTTCTTTTGCTCCTTATCGCCCGCGCGCGCGATGGTCTGCAATCGTGCGCCGACAGCCAGGCCATCGCGTATTTCCGCAAAGCGTCGGGTTCCGAGGCCGACGTGTATGGTCTTTTCTTCCACGCCCTGTTCGGTGACCTCCTTAACGCGATAAGCCGCACCCGTTTGATTGTCTTCATTGCGCAGCCTCGCTCCCAAGGCGGCAACCGGTATCTGCGGCACCTGTTCGGCCTTGCCTAATACGAAAAACATCTGCGCACTCATGCCGGTCATCAATTGGCGGTCATGATTGTCGACATCGACCAGCACGTTGTACAGCACCACATTGTTGATCACTTCTGGGGTCGGCAATATCTGCCGCACTTTGCCTTGCCAGCGCCGCTGCTCGACGGAGCCCATCGTCGAAAAATACACCGGCAAATCGGGCCGCAAGAGCATCACATCGGCTTCGGCGACCTGAGCGCGCACCGTCATGGTATCGAGCTTGGCCAGTTGCAAGATCATCGGCGTTTGCTGGTTGGCGTTCAGCGTCTGGCCTTCGCGGGCTTTTTGGTCGACGACCGTGCTGTCCATCGACGCATAAATTTTGGTATAGCCGAGATTGGTTTTATCGCCGCTCAGCGTCGACTGCACCTGCTCGATTTGCGCCTGAATCGAAGCTGCGGTCGCTTCGGCATTCTTAAGGTTAAATTCGGCATTCTGATAGTCCTGCTGACTGACGCCTTTGCTTTTCAGCAACTCGCGATTACGGTCGTACTGTTGCCGGGAAAATACCACCTGCGCCTGTTGACCGATCAGTTGCGCCTGCAAGTTTTTGATATTGGCCTCATCGGCCTGCACCCGCGCCGCATAAATCCGGGGGTCGATCTGCGCCAGCAATTGCCCGGCAGTCACGTTATCGCCGATCTGCACATAAATTTTCTGCAACTGGCCGGTAACCTGAGCGCCGACATCAACGAATTCTTTCGGCTCCAGTTTGCCTTGGGCGGTGACGTTTTCTTCAATGTCTCCCAGCGTTACGTTGACGACATTTTTGTTTGCATCTTTCGATTGCTCGGGTTGCAGTAAGCCGTAACCGACAATCCCGGCAACAAGCAGAAGCATAAAAAAAATCCACAGGAAACGACTGGGGGCAATGTGTCGATATTTACGAAGATAGGATCGGAGCATGGTGGTGATAAGGAAAGGTGACTTAATTTAAACAGGCGGCTTCTAACGTAAACCGGGGCAGTTGAGACGATTGTAGCGGCGACGCCCTTGTCGTGATGACGACATCGTTCCACATTCATATAACATCAGTGCCATCTTGGGGCATTTTTGGGCATGCTGCCATAGCGTTTTGGTTTGTCTAGCTTTAACTCACAGTGCGCCATGTTTCCCATTAGTTGTTCCAATTGTTGGCTACGCACTCATCAACTGAGCCGCATAGAACGCGTATAACTCCACTTTAAGACCGAACAAATGCTCATTCCGCCAACTGTCTTGCGTTCAACTTTTGTTAGGATTTGTAAGTTGTTGCAAAACTTCAATACCTTTTTTTCGCTGTACCCTGATAATTTCTAATTCAGTTTGATAATGTTTTGTTAAGCAATCGTCGTCAGTCTGTTGCAAGGTATCGATGATTTGTCGTTCTTTTTTCTTTAGTTTAAGCAGGATTTTTTTCAATTCCTCGATATGTTGTCTTTTTTTGTATTTGTCGGTGTCAAAAAAGGCCTGTAATTTATGGAGTAATTTTTCTATTTTCATCGCTGGAATGACGGGTTGAGTGTGGTTAAATGGTGTAAGGATGATGTTATTGGGTATCCATAGTGTGAACAACATCATTGATTTCGGTTTCATTTAGGCTTAATTGATGTTCAACATCGGCATCGCCGATGTTACCGTGCAAAAACAGCGTTTCGGCGGCTTTCAGCAGGTTTTTTTTAATGCTGCGCATATAGGCGCTGTCATTAATCAGCGAAGATCCGGTTTCAGGGGATATTTTTCGTTCTCTAATCAGGGTTTCAATGGTGCGATTCATTTGCATGTCGTCATTTTTAATAGATGCTTTTAAGGTGTCCAGCGATAATAACGGTAATTCATTGCCTTCAATTTCATGCCTGAACGTTTCAATTTGCTGGATATGCAAGACTATTTGGTAGGCAATTTTGTTGTATTCAGCAATCCCAATTTGATTGGTTGACGATCTGGCTCGAATCCAGTTTTTTTGCAAATGCTTGGTGTCTTTAATGGCTTCTACAAGGCGTTTATTGGCCTCGCGTAGCCAGGAAAGTCTTGAAGACTGGGTCATTTCCCAGGTGAATCCGGCTTGGCTGATAAAGGCAATAATAGCGCTGTAGATACCTTTTATCCGCCTTTCATAGCTGGCGTCTATGTCGTATTCAATCGGCCGGGTATTTTGATCTATGAGTTGCTGGAGTGAGTCTTTTTTTTGGAGATCGCTCTTATGTAGGCCAAAAGTGTGCAAAATAATATGAATGGCATTTTCATATAAATGAATGCTTTCCAGTCTGACCGATTCAACGACTGTTTCAGGAAAATCCATAGCGGACAGGTCCAGATATATCGGTTTGAAAATAGCGGGACGTTTTTCGATAAATATGCTTTCCAACAAAGTAACCTGTTGATTAATAAATGGAAAAAATAGAATAATACCGGTAAGATTAAATAGACTGTGAAATGTCGCTAGTTTCAGCGCATTGTCGGTATCGGCAATACCCAGTTTTGCGCTGATGATGTCAACAGCGATACCGAATTGTTTAATAAAAATCAGGGCAAAGATTCCGGTAGACAGGTTGATTAACAGATGTGAGCCTGCTAGGCGTTTACCCTGAATATTGGCGCCAAGAGCAGCAATAATCGCGGTAACTGTTGTGCCGACATTGGCGCCTATTGCCAACGCCAGCGCATTGTCATAAGTAATTTGATGCACAGAAACCGCAGTAATAGTTAATAGCATGGTGGCATGGCTGGACTGCATGATAATGGTGGCGATGATGCCTAAAGCCGTATAAATAAGTAAGCCTTTGACGCCGGGCATGGCATATTCGGCCAAGTTTATGGTGCTTTCAAAGTGCTCAAAACTTTCTTTCATGTAATGTATGCCGAGCAGCAGAAAACCCAAGCCGGTCAGGATATAACCAATGCCTTTTATCTGTTTGCCGTTCTGGAATACGCATAAAACGCCAAAAACCAGCATTGGCATGGCGTAGGCGGCAATGTTGATTTTCAGTCCCAGTCCTGCGATTAGCCATGCACCGGTTGTCGTACCCAGATTGGAGCCGAAAACAATACCGATACCGGTAACTAAATCAAGCAAGCCCGCACTCAGGAATGATATGGTGATGACGGAGACCAAGCTGCTGGATTGCATCAAGGAAGCCGATAGAAAGCCGAAGCCAAAACTTTTCCAAGTGGTGTTGGTCGTTTTTTGTAGAATCCGCTCCAGTACGCCACCGGTAAAGGCTTTAAATCCTTGCTCCAGGGACAGCATGCCAAACAGAAAAATCGAGACACCGGCCGCGATGCCTTTAAATTCTTCACTGAGCCAAAAGCCGTAAGACAATAGCGGGATGACAATCAACAATAGGGCTTTATGCATGGTTAGTGGGAGGTTTTTTACTTGACTGAGTAAGATTAAGGTCAACGTGAATCAAAGACGGCTGTTTATTCGCCTAAACAGGCTAGATTGGCGGTTGTTTTGCGCCGGTTAGTTTGATCTGCACAGTATCGCCGACACTCAATTGACCGCATTGATGATGCAAAGCATTTTGTCCGAAATAAACGTTATTTTGCCATTTTCGGGTACGATTGAGCGTGATCAGCGGTTCCTTGCCGGTTTGTGCGGTTTCAGGATCGATTGTTGGAATGGAGCAGCGGGCGCAAGCTTTAGGGAGTCTGAAATCGATAGTGCCAATGCTGATTTCGCGCCAGCTGTCTTCTGCATAGCCGGGACAGCCGGCAATAACCAGATTGGGTCTAAAACGGGTCATCGATAAATTCAGCTGCATTTCGTTATTTAATACAGCCAGAGAATTTTCTGCAATGATCAGGAAAGGAAAGCCGTCAGAAAATGCCACCTTATCTGAAGGTTTAGCATAGGCGGGATCAACGGGGCGAATAACTTCGTCGGGCTGGTAAACCAGTTGGCAATCTTGTTTTAAAAAAGCACTCAGCCATTGGTCGGCTTCTTTTGAAACGCTACGAGCATCACACTGCTCATGCCAGAGGGTGCTGTTAATGCGTTGTCCATCAACGGGTTTAATGGGTAGGCATAAATCTTCCATGCCCGGCGCTGACAGGATGAGGTTTTTAGCAGTCAGTGCGGTTTTAATTAAAGCCATTTCCGGCAACTTGCGCTGGCTAAGAAATTGCCGGTTAGGATCGATAATCATCCATTTTCTGTCGTGCTGAAAGCCTTTTTCAGTGACAGGCCAGCTGGTTGCATGAATGCCTGCTAATGACTTGACGGGATAGACGGTTATTCCGCTTAAAATAAAAGGTGTCATTGGCGATGAGCGGTGGTCTTAACCTAACAAAGATTTTACTGCGTTTTCAGTTATATTGCTGTGAGTTCCTTGTGCCTGGGCCGGGTTACTTTGAAAATCGGCGATAATTTGGCGGGCCATTTGTTGAGCTTGTTCTTTATTTTCTATCGGGGCAGATCTGTCGCTGCTTTTTACCGGTGAAGATGCAGATAACCTGATTGAGGTATCGGAAAGCTGTACGGTTGGAGTAGAAACTGTTGAACTGTCGTCCTGCTTGTTAGTTGATCGGGTTTCGATCGTGGACTCATTTTTTTCCAAGCTTTTTGCGCGTTGGGATGTCGTGGTAATAAGGGGTTCTTGTCGTGGTTGTACTTTGCTAGCGTCCATTTTTATGTCCTTTTAGCTGAGTTAATCGGGCCGTAAAAAAACGGCAATAGTCTGATCTTGAAACTAAAATTAGGCCTGAAATAATAGGTGTTTTGTTGATGCTGAGCTTTTTATTGAATGAAGTCAATAGACTATTTGCCAATGATACTGGCATTCTAAAAAGAATGGGGTTTGTTCATGAGATAAGCACTAATTTTACGGTAGGTTGGCAATTTTAGGATGAAATGTTTCATGACTAGTTTTAGTCAACTTCATCGAAAAACGAAACAAAGTGAATGAATCCGTTAAAATTAGCGTCTGTGTGTTTTATTATTATTAGGAAATGATGCGATCAATTAACTTGTCTCTCCAGTTCACTATTAAGTTTTTATTTATTATTCATTTGCTTAGCGTTAATTTTGTTTATGCCGGGTCTAAACAGACGATCAATATCGCTTATTTAACGCAAGAGCAGAAAGTTCCTCCGCCGATGTCTAATCTGGATGCGTTTATCAAAGATAAGGGCATTTGGGGGGCAGAACTGGCGACTGATGACAATAATACGACCGGACAGTTTACCGGCCAGCAGTTTGTGCTGAAAAAATTCATCGTGCCGCTGGATGGCAATGTTATCGATACCTTTAATAAAGCTATTGGTGATCAATATCCATATGTCGTTGTCAACTTGCCTAGCGATGCGATCAATAGCATCGCCGATTTACCCGCAGCAAAACAAAAGCTGTTGTTTGATGTGGCATCAATAGATGATGTGCTACGCAATGAGCAATGTCGCCATAACGTTTTGCATCTTTTGCCTAATAGGGCAATGCGTGCCGATGCGCTGGCGCAATACATGATGAAAAAACGCTGGAATAAGTGGTTTTTAGTCATCGGTGCTACCGAGGAAGATCGTTTATTTGCCGATGCGCTCAGGCGAGCGGCTAAACGTTTCGGCATGAAAATAGTCGAGGAAAAAACCTGGGAGCATACCTACGATGCGCGGCGCACCGCACAATCGGATGTGGCGGTATTTTCTCAGGTGGATGATTACGATGTGTTGGTCGTTGCTGATGAGCAAGGCCGGTTTGGTGAATATCTGGAATACAGAACCTGGAATGCCAGGCCGGTGATCGGTACTCAGGGCTTAATCGCTACGGCATGGCATCGAACCCATGAACAATGGGGCTCGGTGCAGATTCAAAATCGTTTTAAAGAGCAAGCGGGACGCTGGATGGAAGAACAAGATTATGCCGCTTATCTGGCGGTTAGAGCTGTCGGCGAGGCGGCTACCCGGACTCAATCTACTGAGGTAAACCGGCTTAAAGCCTATATGTTGAGCGATGCCTTTGCGTTGCAAGGCTATAAAGGTAATCCTTTGTCGTTCCGATCTTGGGATGGACAGTTGCGGCAACCTGTTTTGCTGGCAGCGCCCAGATCATTGGTTGCTGTTGCACCGATTGAAGGTTTTTTGCATCCGAAAACCGAACTTGATACCTTGGGTTATGATCAAGCTGAATCAACTTGTAAATGGAGTCAATAATCATGAGAAATACATTTGTATCCGGAAATGCTTATGGGACCGACCTTAGTCGCCCTTTAGCGCAATGGGCGACTAAGGTCGCCCCTACAGCTGTTTTTGCAATTTTATCAATGGCATTCGTTGCCAATGCGCAGGCTGAAACGCTGTTTGTTACGCTGGAAAAAGATAATGCGCTGGCGGTTGTCGATCCTATCGCCGGTAAGCTCATCAAAACAGTGGGCATCGGTCAGCGCCCCAGAGGTATCGTCATCAGCCCGGATAATAAGTTTTTGTATGTGGCAACCAGTGATGACAATACCATCCAGATTATCGATGCCGAGACACTGAAAGTAGTCGGACAGTTGCCGTCCGGTGACGATCCGGAGACCTTTGCGATAAATGCTGCAGGTGACCGACTTTATGTCTCCAATGAAGATGACAGCTTGGTAACCGTCATCGACATTGCTGATAAAAAAGTCGTCAAGCAGATTAAGGTGGGTGTGGAGCCGGAGGGCATCACCGCGAGTCCTGATAATCGCTGGGTAGTCAGCGCGTCTGAAACTACCAATATGGTGCATTGGATTGATCCCAAAACCAATACTATTGTTGAAAATACCCTGGTTGATCCGCGTCCCCGGTCGCTGGGTTTTACTGCGGATAGTCAGCAGCTGTGGGTTACCTCGGAAATGGCCGGTACCTTGATGGTTCTGGATGTGAACACCAAGCAGATCATCAAAACCATCCCGTTCGATGTTCAAGGCGTGACCCGCGATAAAATCCAGCCGGTAGGCGTCGTTATCGATAAAGACAGCAAACGCGGTTATGTGGCATTGGGGCCTGCTAACCGTGTGGCGGTCATTAATGCGCAGACTTTTGAGGTGGAAAGCTATCTGCTGGTTGGCCAGCGGGTCTGGAATCTGGCGTTTTCACCGGATCAAAAAAGGTTATATACCACTAACGGTACCAGTAACGATATTTCGATTATTGATCTTGACAGTCAAAAAGTGACTAAATCGGTCGGTGTGGGTAATTATCCTTGGGGAGTTGCAGTCAAGCCATGAATTCATCCGCAGCATTATTGGTCGAAGATTTAAGTTTCTCTTATGGCGGTAAAAAAGCGCTAAGCCAGGTTAATTTCAAGATTCAGCCGGGTGAATGCACGATTTTGTTAGGTCCTAACGGGGCAGGGAAGAGCACCTTATTTTCCTTGATTACCCGCTTGTACGATACGCGTGACGGGCGTATCGAGTTATGCGGCTTTGATATTAAACAGCAGACACAATTAGCCTTGGCAAAACTGGGCGTGGTGTTTCAGCAAACGACGTTGGATATGGATTTGACGGTGCTGCAAAATTTGCGCTATCACACCGCCTTGCATGGCATGGGGCGAAAACAGGCGACGCAAAGGATTCAACAGGAGTTGGAGCGCTTAGCGATGTATGACCGACGTGCTGAAAAAGTACGTCAGCTCAATGGCGGGCATAGGCGGCGTGTAGAAATTGCCCGAGCCTTATTGCATAAACCGTCGGTACTGTTGCTGGATGAGCCTACTGTCGGCTTGGACGTACCTAGTCGGCTGTCTATCGTCGACTATGTGCATCGCTTGGCCGTAGAAGAAAAGTTGGCGGTTTTATGGGCGAGTCATTTGATCGATGAAATTTATCCCGACGATCATTTAATCGTACTTGATAAAGGACAGGTCAAAGCCAACGGAACGGTTGACGAGGTTCTTAAAGTAACAGAAACCCCAACGATTAAAGACGCTTTTTATGTATTGACCCAAGGAGAACAGGCATGAGGCTACTGCATTACTGGCGCGCCATGTGGGGCATCATCTGGCGCGAATTATGGCGCTTTGTTACCCAGCGTGAGCGCTTTATTTCCGCCTTGGTCAGGCCTTTGGTCTGGTTGTTTGTGTTTGCGGCCGGATTTAGAGCCGCATTAGGACTGGCGATCACTCCGCCTTACGAGACCTATATTCTTTATGAGGTTTATATCACCCCCGGCCTGATTGGCATGATCCAGTTGTTTAACGGCATGCAGAGTTCATTGTCGATGGTTTACGACCGGGAAATGGGCAGTATGCGTATCTTGATGGTTTGCCCGTTGCCGCGCTGGTTTTTATTGCTTAGTAAATTACTGGCAGGTACTGGCGTATCGATTTTGCAAGTCTATGTGTTTTTAGCGATTGCATGGTTTTATGATATTCAGGCGCCTTGGCAAGGCTATTTATGGGTACTACCTGCACTGTTATTGTCAGGATTAATGTTGGGGGCTTTGGGATTGTTGTTATCTTCTTTTATTAAGCAACTGGAAAATTTTGCCGGCGTGATGAACTTTGTGATTTTTCCGATGTTTTTTATGTCAACCGCCTTGTACCCTTTATGGAAAATGAAAGAGTCCAGTACGCTGCTTTATCATCTGGCGCACTATAATCCATTTTCCCAGGCGGTTGAGTTAATTCGTTTCGCCCTATACGGCCAGTTTAACAGCCAAGCATTTATTTATACATTCGTTGCCTTTATCGTATTTATGACGGCAGCCATCATAGGCTATAACCCGTCAAAAGGGATGATGACCAGAAAAGGCGGGGCTTGATGTTTCATAATGATAGTTTAGTGATACCGAGGGGGCTTCAACCGTAGTCGCTTTAGGCGAAGCTTATGCGCATTGGCTGCATTGATGTAGGCAATGCACTTGCATGTTTTTGTAGGGCAGCGTAACGCATTACAGTAAATTTGGTGAATATGTGAAGACTTCTTTTTTTCTGGTTATTCCAGCACAACAAAATAATCCCCTGCGTCTAAAAGAATTTGAAGCGAAGGCGCTACGACATTGGGTTGCTGAATTACCTACGGCTAATCCCAGCTTAGCCACGCGTCTGTTGCACGATTTTCTGATAGATTTCAATGCTATTGATATGGCTGTTCAGTTAAGGTTGGATGCGCTGGAGCTTTTAAGTTCAAGTGTTCATGTTATTGAAGACTATCTTCGCTCCAGACTGATTACAGCAGGTTTTCCAAAAGAAGAGAATGATAACAAGATTTTGAGCGTACTGACCTCAATTGAAAGGGAATTCACTATCGGTTATTGGATGGTGGTTAAGGAGCTAACTAAGCGTGATGTCGGCTGGTTTCAAGGCAAGAATGCAGCATTGGCAATCCAACGCAGTATTAAAGGACTGGGTAGTATTATTGTCAGTCATTTTATTATGGGGATGCCGATACCTGACTGGGTATGGATAGATTTACACTCGCTTTATAGTTTGAGCGTAAAAATAAAGCAGGATACGACTAAAGTTGCCAACGATATAACTCGCTCCACTAAATCCAGTAGTGCTGAAGAGTGCTATCGGCAGGTTCTGTTACTCAGTCTCGCTGATCCGAGCGGCTTAATGCAAAAGGAAGTTTTGTTGGCTTATCGTTTTATAGAAACGGTAGCATCTTTAGTTAGCCTAAAAAAAGAACCGGTGAATGGGCAAAAAATACAGTGCATAGTCTTAACGGACGAGGATAAATCACCGTATTATCAATTTTCAGTAGGCGCTAAAAAAGATTCAGCCATGTTGTATTTGGATTTTTCTAAATTATTTAAAGCTTTTAAGCAAAAAGAAAAATTGATCAATGCGGCGGAGGCAAGGTTTAGTTCAATGCATGTATTGAACAATAATAGCGGAAACCCTGCTGCAGAATTGTTGGATTATCTTGAACAGCGATGGTTGGGAATTGATTTGCAGGGTGTGCCTCTCTTTAGTGATAGAGCGGATCGATATATTGCCGTAGGCTTGGAGTCAACCCATGAACTGCAAAATGCCAGAGGCGTTGGCGGTGAAAAAGATATAGAACTTCTCGTTCAATCGGCGTCTGACCAGCTATTATCCTGTGTATTTGAAAAAACCGGCGTACTCTCTGTGGGTAGTTTGGTTAGTTTTAGAAAAACAGACAGTTTAGAACATAAACGTTCATTAGGAATAGTCAACAAGGTTATTGTCGATAAGCAAAGCGGCAGAATAAACTTTGGCATGCAATTATTGGCTGATGCATCCCTTAACGTCACCTATGTTCAATTAGATGAAATAGGAAAAGAGGTTGCACAAAAAGCCCTGTTTTATAGCGCAAAAGAATCGGCGGGTGAAAAAAACTATATTATTACCGATACTTTTATGCTGAAAGATGATGATGTTATTCGAATGTTTATGAACAATGAAGACTTTCCTGTTGTGTTGAGTCATAGGAAGAATGTCGGCTTGGGTTACTGGCAGTTTGAGTGTCGACGGGTAGCGGAAAAAAGCAAGTTGGTATCAGTGCAGGATAAAAAAGGCTACGATTTCATTTAAATAATGTATGTTATTGAAATATAGTGATATATGGAGATAGCGCTTGAAAAGTTTTTTTATCGTGGTAAGTTGGCATGTCAAGTTGATTATTAGTGATCAATTGTCAGCTTTTTAATCGTAGTGAGAATGTTTGTATCTATGAGTTATCGGGGTAATCAGGTAATATACTTTTAGTAAGAGCCTGAAAATAATAAAAAATTATAATTGAGAGGACACGAAATGAGTAATGAAGATAATACTAAAAAAACGGTAGATGCTGCAAAAGAAACCGGTGGAAAGTTGCTTTCATCAATGATGGACTTAAAAGAAAAAAGTCCAAAAGTATTTTTTGGGGTTGTCGGTGGCGTAGTCTTCCTGCTGCTTGTTATTATGTTGAGTGGAGGTGATTCAGGTACTATTTCCGGACCTTCGGCCAAGAACCTTGTTGCCGGGCAGCGCTATGTTTTGAAAAACCCCAATACTTATGAAATTGAATCGCCTATTAAATTGCTTCCCGTACCGGGGTCTATGGCGGCATTTGATGATAGTGAAGATGATGGCAAAGGTAAGGTTGAGTCTTGCAGACGTATAGCTCAGGGCACACCGGTTATTATCACCGGCTTCCAGGATTTTGCAGGAAAGAAGAATGCATTCGTCAATGTTCAGGTTGATGAGGGTCAATGTAAAGGCAGTTCAGGCTGGATTTCGGCCATTGATGTTCAATAAAGATTGACAAGGCTGAAATAAACCTTATAATGGACAAATAAATTGAATTGCGGGAATAGCTCAGCGGTAGAGCACAACCTTGCCAAGGTTGGGGTCGCGAGTTCGAACCTCGTTTCCCGCTCCAATTAATTTAAAAAAAAGCCGCGAACTTATCGCGGCTTTTTTATTTCCTTTTTAGGGCTGCGTAGCAAAATGGTTATGCAGTGGCCTGCAAAGCCATCTACGGCGGTTCGATTCCGCCCGCAGCCTCCAAAAGAAAGCAATGAAATCAGCCGCTTAACAGCGGTTTTTTTATGCCTGTTACTTTTTGATTACGTTAAAAATAGGTAGAAATACCGTCAAAATAAGCTAATATTCGTTACTAAAGTGGATGCAGCCATTCTGAGGCGTATTGGCAAGGGAGGGGCTACGAATGTATGGCAATAATGTAGACAGAGAAGCTGGGAAGTCATTATCCCAAGTAAAGGCGCGTATTATAAAAATCGAAATCCGTAACCACCGGGTACTTTGTTAAGAGGAGAATGGTCATTTCATTTATAAACTGATGTTACGCAGCCAGTAATTTCTGCAACTCTTCATAAGCTATTTGATTCGCCTTGATAAACAGCTTAGTTCTTAGCGCAAAATGATTGGCCTTGTGTTTTATCTTCAGACATTCCAGCTTGAACACCGCATAGATCGACATGAAGACAGGGTTGTTCTGGGTAGTGACCGTACGGGTTGGTGACTTTGCCAACCCCGCATTGGATTTTAATGACTTGTGGAACTCCTCAACTTTCCACCGTTTTTGGTAGATCGTGGCGGCTTGTTCGCCATTGCACGCTAAATCACTGCATACCAGATTCAATAGGCCGATGCTGCCGTCTTTGTTTGTAAAGACCCGGCGGACGAAAAGCACCTCATGAGGAAAACCTTTCATCCAACCGCGCACCGCCTGCTGATCCGCCAATTCCAGCTGACTGATCCGTACAAAACGGCCTTCTTTCTTGTCGTCTTCTGTTAAAGCCACCAAGCGGTTATCCTTTAGGGCGCTGATGAAGTGCTTGTCTTTTTTCAGGATGAACTCAAAGTTTTCCTTGCTGGCAAACCAACTGTCCGTCAACACATAACGGAACTTGATGACATTCGCCACACTGGTCGCTATCATCTCCCGCATCAGCTCATTTTTGGTGAACTCACTGGCCCGCTTGACCTTGGGGGTCTTCACATCACTGAACTGGTAAGGCTTACGCACCACTTCAAAGGCGACGGGAATTGAAACTTCACCACTATAGTACAGGGCGTTCAGCAAGTTGATACCTTTGACCGAACGCCCTTTGCAGTGATCAAAGTGCCAGCACATGATTTCGTTCTCATCCGTCCAGGCCTTTTCCTGAATGGTATCGTCAAATATCAGGCAACCATCTTCCTGTTCTATCTGGCGTACCGTTGCTTTAACCTGACTCCACAGGTCTTTGGAGGTAAATGCTTTCGATGCCAGAAAACGCGTCATCTGGTCATGGCTTATATCGCCTTCCATCATTGCCGACAATCCGGTCGCCGTCGCAAACCCGTTATTGCAGATCAGGTAGTCTGTGTATAATTCTAATTTTATTTTTTCCATCCCGAAATAATACGCTTTTTAAAGGGTGGCTGCGTAACATCAGCTTGTAATTACTCGACGGTCATCACTGGTCTGGTTTACTGGGTTGGACTGTTTCACGAACAGGCACTTCCAGCGACCTTTAGTAAAGGCCAGGGGTTGACGCAGTTTAAGGTTGAGGCCGAAGGCTGATCGTCTGTGTGCTGTTGGTGCCTGCGATGCTCTTTTTCAGTTAGGCTCGGCGGTGCGTGAGCGAGGCTGCTGAAACGAATATTACCGACATTGCTCGAATTCAGCTAAAAGATCATAGCCGGGCTGTAAAAGAATTAGCTGCAACGCAGATTAAACAAATCCGTCAGTGGGAAAGAGGTGCAAATGAAGACTCAGATGAATATTCTTGAACGCAATAATGTGCATGTGCAGGGTAATGATGGCCCGGTGCTGCTGTATGCCCATGGCTTTGGCTGTAATCAGGCTATGTGGAACCGGATTACGCCTGCCTTTTCTGCTACGCACCGACAAGTCTTGTTTGACTATGTGGGCA
Organism: Methylobacter sp.; assembly: GCA_030653985.1. Classification (GTDB taxonomy): domain Bacteria; phylum Pseudomonadota; class Gammaproteobacteria; order Methylococcales; family Methylomonadaceae; genus Methylobacter_A. The sequence goes on from JAURYJ010000001.1 coordinate 79,508, forward strand.
GCGGCAAATCCGATCTGGCCTCATTCAATGCGAAGCGCTATTCCAGCTTGCAAGGCTATGCTCAGGATGTGCTGGATGTTTGTGACGCACTGGACTTAAGCAGTGGAGTGATCTTTGTCGGGCATTCGGTCAGCGCTAGTGTAGGCTTGCTGGCTTCGATTGCGCGGCCTGAATTGTTCGACCGCCTGGTGCTGATTGGACCTACACCCTGTTTCTTAAATGATCCGCCTGACTACCTCGGCGGCTTCGAGCGTGAAGATTTACTGGATTTGCTATCATTGATGGACCAAAACTACATTGGCTGGGCCCATTATCTGGCGCCGGTAATCTCGGGTGAAGTAGAAACAGGGGCCATGTCAAGGGAGCTATCGGACAGCTTTTGCTCCACCGACCCGGTTGTGGCTCGGATATTTGCTCAAACCACCTTTTTCGCTGACAACCGCGCCGATCTGCCAAAAGTATCGCGTCCCTGCCTGGTTCTTCAGCATCGTCACGATGCCTTGGCACCAATGGCGGTCGGCGGCTATCTGCATAGCCATTTGCAAGGCAGTACACTAAAAATACTGGATGTGGCCGGACACTGCGGACACATGAGTCATCCTTCATTAGTGATTGAAGCCATGCGCGAATATCTGGGCACTCAACTCTCTCAAGCATAAGGCAAGCCATGCTGCATGGATAATCTGCTGAACCAGCTACCTTGCCCGACGCTTATCACCGATAAATCAGGCTATATTCTGGCCGTCAACACGGACTTATTGGCCTTGGTGGGAGGGACTTTTGAACATTGGCTACATAAACCGATGGAGAATTTTTTCCCGCCGGCCAGCCGCATTTTTTTGCAAACTCATGTCTGGCCGATGCTGCTTTCCGAGGGAAATGCGCGGGAGATCTACCTGAAAATCAGCGACGCCCAAAACCAGCGTATTCCCGTGATAATGAACTGTCGACGCGGGCTTTGTTCAGGCGAGGATAGCTACTTTTGGGTATTCTTTGTGGCTCTGGAGCGCAGCAAATTCGAGGTAGAGCTGTTGGACGCGCGCAATCGTGCAGAGTCATCGGCTCTGGCCCTCGCCGAAAGAGAAAGCTTTGTCAAGACCGTCACCGATGCCATGCCTGGCCTGGTTGCCTACTGGGATAAAGACTTGCGCTGCCATTTTGCCAATAAGACCTATCTGGAGTGGTTCGGTAAGTTGCCGGAAGCCATCATTGGTACCACGCTACAGGACCTACTAGGCGAGCGTCTGTTCGCCCTAAACGAATCTTATATTCTGGGAGCCTTGTCGGGTGAGTCGCAGGTTTTTGAATCAACCTTGACCAAGGCCGATGGTAGCATTTCATTCACGTTGGCTAACTACATTCCTGATTTTGATGCCATAGGCGCAGTAGTCGGTTTCTTTGTTTTGGTCAGCGATGTAACGACGATCAAGACTGCGGAACTCGAATTGAAACTGGCCGCCAGTGTTTTTGAATGTACCGTCGAAGGCATCATGGTCACCGATGACCAGGATACCATCTTGTCGGTCAACCCGGCGTTTTCCAGGATCACCGGTTACACCGCCGAGGAAGCCATCGGTCAGACTTCGCGCCTACTTAAATCTAACCGCCACGACCAGGACTTCTATGCAGCCTTATGGCAGACTATAATCAGCGAAGGCTGCTGGGAGGGTGAAATCTGGAGCCGTCGTAAAAACGGTGAAGTTTTCTTGGAATGGCAGTCGATCACAGTGATTCACGGCGCGACTCATGAACCTGTGCGCTATGTGTCGGTATTTAATGACATTACCGAGTTTTGGCAAAAAGATGAGCGCATGAGGCACTTGGCCTTCCATGATTCATTGACAGATTTGCCGAATCGCACCTTGCTGATGGAGAGGCTGGATCATCTGCTCACCATAACTGAGCGCGAACAACGTAACATTGCCGTACTGTTTCTCGACCTTGATGGCTTTAAGGCCGTCAATGATAAGCTTGGTCATGACATTGGTGATGATTTATTAAAAAGTGTAGCAAAGAAGCTTCTGGCACAGGTAAGGCACTTGGATACTGTGGCCAGACTGGGGGGCGATGAATTTGTTATCCTGCTCGACAATCCGGTGAATACTGACGAAGTAGCGCGTATTGCCGCTCGCATAGTCTCGATAATCAATGTGCCCATGGAGTTACGTGGTAAATCGGCCTCGGTAGGCGTTTCGATCGGCATTGCGATACATCCTGTTCACGGGAAGACCACGGCCGAGCTGATGAAGAGCGCCGACACAGCCATGTATGCAGCCAAGAAGGCGGGAAAAAACACCTATCGTTTTTTTGTATTGTAAGTTCAATCGTGGCTTAGCGATGCTGCTTGACATCCTCCCCCACCTAAAGGAAGGGGATTCCTAGTTGCCTAAGAGTGAGTATGTATCGCTACTGCTCACTGGTTTCTGCTGCTGGCGACCTTGTTGCATCGCTCACTTCACAGACTAGCCCCGTCAGCCCGACGGT
>JAURYJ010000005.1 GCA_030653985.1 Methylobacter sp.
ACCGTCGGGCTGACGGGGCTAGTCTGTGAAGTGAGCGATGCAACAAGGTCGCCAGCAGCAGAAACCAGTGAGCAGTAGCGATACACACTCACTCTTAGGTAACTAGGAATCCCCTTCCTTTAGGTGGGGGAGGATGTCAAAAAATCATATTATAGCAATGCAGGTAAATCTACTTATGTTTGACATCCTCCCACACCTGAAGCATAGCTATCTACACAAGTCGGTGCATCCTGACAGGACTGGCTACTCATGCATCAATTTAAGAAAAAACATGTGCTCGATCCCTCAAGGGTGGCGTCACCGCTATTAGGTTAAGGGCTTGGCATTAGGTGGGCGCGAATTTATTCGTGCATTTGGCTGTCACTGCGCGAATAAATTCGCGCCCACACTGTTCCGTCATCACTGTCTTTTCAGTTTATCTTAATGGCAGTGCCACGGGAGAGCGAATAACTTGTGTAGATAGCTATGGTCGGGGAGGATGTCAAATTTCTCTGGCTTTATTAAATGCATATCTGAAGTCTATAAATAAAGGCTGTTCGGCTCCTAGCATGGCTTTTAATAATTCATGTTGCAGTTTAAATTTAACATTCCCAATAGCCAAAGCACCAATACCTACTGCGCCTGGCGCATTGATTGCGTGGATGAGTGGTGCGCCGGAATCATTGTTGTTGATGCCCTCTATTCCGGAAGGTGGAACGGCATTAACATCGGCAGCGACTTTTAGTTGGGTCGCTTCTTTAAGTACATTTGCATTTAAAACTTGAATGCCCGCTTTAGCGGTACAAAAGATAATGTCAGCATCTTTTACCAACTTGATTTTATCGGCTTCAGATTTGGCCAAGACCCCTTTAAGCGTACAGTTAAAGCGGCGGTTGTATGCGTTAGCAACATCTACGGCGGTATCACTTGACAAATGGTCGGTTAATGTCACATCGGCTCCGGCTAATGAAGCAATAATACCCGTAGCAATACCTACCGGACCTGTTCCGCCAAAAATCACCACTGAGCATTCTTTCAGTTCTTTGTTGTGTTTTGCGTTGAGTTCTTTTTCCGCGCAAGTCACTAAGGCCGCAGCGGTGGTAAAAGCGCCGCTGGGGTCGGCAAAAACCGAGACTTCAAAAGGCGAAACCATGGCTTGTTTGCTGGTGTTTAGCATGTCCATAGCCAAGCCTAAATCGCGGCCGCCGATAAAAATTCCGGTGCGTTTAACACCCGATGGACTGCGGGAGAAAACGGCATCTTGAGTCAGTCCATGGACGTTATCCAGCTTGACGTTGTTATACGGCATGAGGACATCAAACCCCGCATCCAAAGCCATGTTAATGTCGAATGGGCTATTGTTCGGCATGGGGTCAAACATATGAAGAATGCTACGCTTCGCCATTAGGGTTCCTTGTTATTTGCAGGTTAATCCGAAAGTGTAAACTCAAGAGCTTGATTTAATATATTCTCTGGCGGTTTCAAAAGCATGTTCAAAATGCAGGTAAACGGGCTTGTCGGTACTGATCATTTTTTTCAACATCATGATTTGGGTCTGATATTTAATATTACCGATTGCCATAGCGCCCAAGCCGACTGCGCCACTGTTTGAGTCCTCAATGGGGTTGCCGTTATGGAAGGCATCAACGCCTGCGATACCTGATGGCGGTACGGCATTGACATCGGCAGCAACTTTGAGTTGTGGGGCTGAAGCGACAAGTTCTGCGCTTAATAATTCGATGCCTGCGGCACCGGTTGCAAAGACCACATCAGTCGTTTTAATATATTCAGCTTTATCAGTGTCTGCACCAGCTTCAATAGTGATTTTACCTTCGCCGAATTCATTGTTGCACATATCGGCAATGGCTTGAGCTTTGTCCAGTTGACGGCCAATGAGCTTCACCTGTGCTCCGCATTGAGCGGCAATCACGGCGACCACTTGGCCTACAGGGCCGGTTCCGCCTAGAACGAGAACATTTTTTCCTTCCAGAGTGGTGTCGAATTTAAGTTTTAATTCGCGTTCGACTGCCGCAACCATGCCTGCAGCTGTGGTAAATGCGCCGCTGGGGTCAGCGAAGACGGAAACTTGAAAAGGAGGGAACATAGAACGCTTCGCCGTCTTTAACATATCCATCGCTTGTTTGGTATCACGCCCGCCAATGAATATGCCGGTGCGCTTCAAGTTCTTGGGGCTGCGGGAAAAAATAGCATCCTGCACTAAGCCTTGAACTTCACTGGGTTCAACATTGATATAGGGTAATGCGGAAACCCAACCTGCATCCAACGCCATATTGACATCAAACGGACTGAGGTTTTTAGCGGTGGTTAGCATGTGTAAAATAAATGGCTTTTCCATGATCTCTCCTTATGTTTTTATTCGACAAGTATAAAAGAAAAAGCCGCAGAATAAAAATGCGCTTGTCTATTTGAGTTTTGAACCCGTGATGAATTTGTGTATTATCCAGGTGATTTTATGTTTTCCAGGTTGGAATATTAAAGGCGCAGATGAGTGATCTGAAAAAACGGCAACGTAGCAAAGCTAACGCTGCACGCAATGAGCAAACCGATAAAGAGTCCATTAGCCGGATTATTTGCGACCGCTTTATAGCGCATCCTGTTTACCAGCGGGCCAAAACGGTAATGTGGTATAGCCACTGCCGCTCAGAAACAAGAACTCAGGCGGCATTATGGTGCGAATTGGCAACTGCTAAACGTATAGTCATCCCTTACTGTACTAAAGATCAGCAGGGGCATAATAAGCTGGGGTTATGGCTGCTGGAAGATGTTGCCGAACTAGTGCCGGGCATGTGGGGTATTTTAGAGCCACCTAAGCAGCGATGGGAGGAGAGGGGGAAAGCCATCGCCGTTGAGCAGCTCGATTGCGTATTGGTGCCGGGCGTGGCTTTTGATCGACATGGCGGGCGCTTGGGTAATGGTGGAGGTTACTACGATCGCTTATTGAACTGTGTCAGAGCCGATACGGTATTAATCGGGGTTTGTTTTGAGTCTCAACTGGTTGAGCAAGTCGTTATGGAGGCTCATGATGTGGACATGGATATTGTCATCACAGAAAAAGCAGTTTATGCCGGTAAAGGACGGCAGTTTTTAAGCTGATGGATTTTCAACTATTGAAAGACAGCGTTTATTCCACGCCAGCTTTTGTTGTCGATGAAATAGAAGTGACCAGGACATTGGCGGTTTTAACCGAACTGAAAAATCAGTGCGGCTGCAAGGTCTTATATTCGATTAAAGCCTTGCCTTTTTCCGCCGTTATGGAGATGGCAAAGCCCTGGGTTGATGGTTTTTCGGTTAGTTCCTTATTCGAAGCGCGGCTGGCCGATGAGGTTTTAGCCGGGCAAGGGAGTATTCATTTGACGACGCCCGGCATAAGGCCGGATGAGCTGGATGAGCTCAGTTCGCTGTGTTCGCACATCAGCTTTAATTCTCTGCCGCAATATCAGCGCTATGCTGAAACGGTCGGGGCACAATCCTCAATCGGCTTACGCGTTAATCCAAAATTGTCTTTTCTGCATGATCAGCGCTTCGATCCGTGTCGGCAGCATTCAAAGCTGGGTGTCGCTATTGATGAATTGAGTCGGTCGATTTGTCTCGATCAAATTCAGGGGCTGCATATTCATAACGTTTTTTCAGCAACCGATTTCACTCCGTTAATTGAAACGATCGACATGCTTCAACAGTATTTGGGGATAGGATTAGCTGAGCTTGAATGGTTGAATATCGGCGGCGGCTATTTGTTGGGTCAGATTGAAGATCATCGCCCCTTTATCGAGTTGGTCAATAAGCTGAAGCAGGATTATGCCATTGAGGTTTATATTGAGCCGGGCAAAGCGGTCGTAGGCCAAGCAGGGCATTTAGTGGCAACGGTGCTTGATAGCTTTGTCAGTGACGGTGTCACCGTCGTCATACTGGACACCTCGGTCAATCATAATCCCGAAGTATTCGAATATCAGCGTCAGCCTGAACTGCACGAACATGATCTTGATGGGCAATATACTGCTATTTTAGCGGGCTGTACCTGTTTGGCCGGTGATGTATTCGGGCAATATCGATTTAAAAAACCGTTGGAGGTAGGGGATAAGGTGGTTTTTAAGCATGTCGGCGCTTACACCCTGATTAAGGCGAACCGTTTTAATGGTTACAACCTGCCGGATATTTACCTGAGCAACGCCTTACGCGTAAAAAAATTGAAACATTACGATTATCAGGATTATCGTCGGCAATGGGTGGTTGAGGTTCGGGGCGAGGAGCAACTTTAGTGATTCAGCGCTCATTAAGGCATATACCTGTACATTTTTATTTATACAAAGGTTAAAAATATGAAAGCAATAATGATGACAGCCATCGGTAATCCCGATGTGCTGCAATTACACGACATTGACGAGCCGGAAATCTCCACGGCAACCCAAATCAAGGTCCGGCTTAAAGCGGCTGGGGTCAATCCGGTCGATACTAAAATCAGGAGCCATGGCTTGTTTTATGATAATCCACTGCCTGCAGTATTGGGTTGTGACGGAGCTGGAGAGGTTATTGACATCGGCAGTGCGGTCAGCCAATTTAAACCCGGCGATAAAGTCTGGTTTTGCCACGGTGGACTAGGCCGCGAACAGGGTAATTACGCCGAAGTTACGGTAATAGATCAGCGCTGGGCGAGTTTAATGCCGGAAACCAGTTCATTTAGCGAAGCCGCAGCCTTGCCGCTGGTGTTGATTACCGCGTGGGGCGCTTTGTTCGATCGCGGCGGATTACAATCCGGACAAACCGTACTGATTCATGCCGGAGCAGGCGGCGTAGGGCATGTGGCGATACAATTGGCGAAATTAAAAGGTGCCCGAGTCATTACCACGGTGAGTTCCGGGCAAAAGGCCGAGTTTGTCAAAGCGATGGGCGCTGATGAAGCCGTTATTTATACCCAAAACGGTTTTGCCGATGCGGTCAATAAACTGACTGACGGCAAAGGTGCTGACTTGGTTTTCGATACCGTCGGCGCTGAGGTATTTAAACAAAGCATCGCTGTGACCGCGCATTTCGGTCATCTGGTGACCTTGCTTGATCCGGGCGAGTTAAGTCTGGCCGAAGCCCGAATGCGTAATTTATCGATAGGCTTTGAGTTGATGCTGACGCCGATGCTCAGAGATTTGTCTGAGGCAAGAGACAAGCACGTTGAAATTTTAAAACAATGTGCGCAATGGATCGATAAAGGCTTTTTAAAGGCGCATATCAGCAAGCAGATGCCGCTGAAAGAGGCCGCAATAGCGCATCAATTGATAGAAGCTGGGCATAGCACCGGGAAGATTGTATTGACTGTATAGGTTTTCATTCGTGCTTATTAGGTTACGGCGCAATATAGCTGTCCTTACCGTCGTAGAGGCGCCTACTTTTGGTTTTCGTGGATCAAATGATTTTTCTTGGTTTATGTATAATGGCGAATATTAATTAAATAATGTTGTAAGAGGTTATGGCAGAAAAAACCAAAAAACGTAGCTCGAGTAGATACGATAAGAAAAAAACGGCTCCCAAAAAGTCAGGTTCTCATTGGATTAGAAATTCAGTTTTGGTTTTTGTGGCCGGATTTACGTTTATTTTGGCGAGTTATCTGGGTTACCTGGATCACAACGTGCGTACCCAATTTGAAGGCAAACGCTGGGCTATTCCGGCACGGGTTTATGCCAGTCCGGTGGAGCTTTATGCCGGTTATAAGCTGACGGGTGCGGAGCTTGACGCATTATTGCAGGCGCTGCATTATCGGCTGGACGTCCATTTGTCCTCGGAAGGCACGTATTTCAAAAGCGGCTCACAAATCAGCGTAAAAACCAAGAAGTTTACCTTCTGGGATCAGGTTCAACCCAGCAGCGTGATACGGGTGAATTTTAACGCATCCGGCGTCGCCAACATCGTTGATGCTGAGCAGAACCAAGATCTCGCGATTGTACGCCTGGACCCCGTGCAAATCGGAAGCTTATATCCCAGGATCAAAGAAGACCGGATTTTAATTAAGCTGGAAGAAGCCCCTGATACGCTTATTAAAGGCTTGCTGGCTTCAGAAGACCGGGATTTTTACCGGCACATCGGTATTTCATTTAAAGGTATTGCCCGGGCGATTTGGATGAATGTGCTTGCCGGCCATACCGTGCAAGGCGGCAGCACCATTACCCAGCAGCTGGTTAAGAACTTTTATTTGACCTCCGAACGCAGTTTGACGCGGAAAGTAAAAGAAGCGCTTATGGCGCTGATCTTGGAATATCGCTACAGCAAAGATGAGATCCTGGAGGCTTATTTAAATGAAATATATCTGGGGCAGGATGGTGGTAGCGCTGTGCATGGCTTTGGCTTAGCCAGTGAGTTTTATTTCGGCAGTTCTTTAAAGGACTTGCCACTGGAACATGTGGCTTCGTTGATTGCCTTGGTTCGTGGGCCGTCTGAGTACGACCCGAGGCGTTATCCCGATCGCGCTGTACTACGACGCAATCTGGTGCTGGGAGAGATGGAAGCAGAAGGCTATATCACTAAAGAGCAGGCAGTCAAGGGAAAAGCCAAGGCTTTAAATGTGGTCGCCAATACCCACCGATCAAGCAATCGTTATCCCGGTTTTCTCGATTTGGTCAAACGGCAATTAAGACAGGAATACAAAGAGGAAGATTTAACCTCCGAAGGGCTAAGGATTTTTACTACATTGGATACTCGGGTTCAGGATGCGCTGGAGGATACGCTGTCTAAAAAGCTAAATCAGCTGGAAAAACTGCCTAAAGCTAACGACCTTGAAGCCGCCGCTGTAGTCACTTATAGAGACGGCGGTGAGATAGCTGCGTTGATGAGCGGTCGCGAAGTATCCAGCGCGGGATTTAATCGTGCCCTGGATGCGGTCAGGCCGATAGGTTCGTTAATTAAGCCGGTGATCTATTTGACGGCGCTGGAATATCCGGACAAGTACACCATTACTACACCGGTCAGCGATACAGCCATCTTGGTTAAGGGTTCGGGTGGCAATGATTGGCGCCCTAAAAACTATGATCACAGGGAGCATGGCACCGTGAGCTTTCATTCGGCACTGGCGCATTCATACAACCTGGCTACGGTTCGGATAGGGATGGATATTGGGGTAGCCAGAGTCGTTAAGACATTACGCAGTATGGGTATTACCCGGGCGATTGATTTGTTCCCGTCATTCCTGCTGGGAGCGGCGAGTTTAACGCCGATGGAAGTTACTCAAATTTATCAAACGCTGGCGGGTGACGGTTTTTCAACGCCAATAAAAGGTATCAGAGCGGTGGTTGCAGCCGACGGTAGACGCTTACAAAGTTATCCGTTTACGGTGCGGCAAGTGCTGGATCCATCGGTAACGTATATCGTCAATACCATGTTGCAGGAGGTGATGCGTGAAGGTACCGGACGTTCGGCCTATTCCGCTTTTCCGGCAAACTATGGTTTGATCGGCAAAACCGGTACGACTAACGATTCAAAAGACAGCTGGTTTGCCGGTTACACCGGTGATTATTTGGCTGTGGTCTGGATTGGCCGCGACGATAACAAACCGGCCGGGTTAACCGGGGCAACCGGTGCCTTGCAAGTTTGGACGTCGTTAATGAAGCAGATTTCAAATCAGCCGGTGAGCCTGATTCCGCCGGACAATATTAAGACGGCTTGGGTCGACCCTGCTAACGGCTTGCTGGCGAATCAAAATTGCCCGGGGGCTAAGGCGTACCCATTCATTGCCGGTTCAGCACCGGAGGAGTATTCCTCGTGTGTGGATTCGCCCGTTAATCAATTTGAAAGTTTGATTGACGATTTGTTACCGAATAATTAATAAGGGTATTTATGAAAAAAATGACCATTTTCGTCGGCTTGACTGTCATGTTGCTGTTTGCCGGTTTGAGCTACGCAGAAGATAAACCCGTCCGGCAGTTAAAAGCTTTTTTAAAAAATACAAAATCGCTCACTGCCGATTTTAAGCAAGTATTGATTAACGAAGCCGGTAATCCGACTCAAACCAGTTACGGCGTTTTTTACCTGCAACGACCCGGGAAATTTCGCTGGGACTATCTAAAACCTTTTCAACAACAAATAGTCTCCACGACCGGGAAGGTCTGGTTTTACGATACCGACCTCGAACAGGTCACCGTTAAAAAACTCGATGAGTCCATGGGGTCAACGCCGGCATTATTGTTAAGTGGTCAAGTGTCCCTGGAGGACAACTATACCATGGAGCAGCAGGGTGTCGATGGCGATTTGATGTGGGTAAAATTGATTCCTAAAAATCAGGAAAGCGGTTTTAAATACGTGCTGATCGGTTTGGATAATGACTCTCTGGGCGGCATGGAATTGAGCGATAATTTTGGCCAGCTGACACGCATTTATTTTTCCAATGTTGTCTTGAATCCGCCGTTAAAACAGACCCTGTTCGAGTTTACAGCGCCCAAGGGTGTCGATGTTTTTTCTGATTAAAGATAGGCCAAAGGCTAAAGCAGCATCAATCTTCGTTCTTAGCCTTTTGCCCTTCGCCTGATTTTTATGCTTTTCGATGATTTGACCAAACCCTTGGCCGACCGGATGCGGCCGACAGAGCTAGCCGATTATGTCGGTCAACAACATATCCTGAAACCCGGCAAGCCGCTCTATGAAGCCATTGCCTCGGGACGCTTGCACTCGATGATTTTCTGGGGACCGCCGGGTACCGGTAAAACCACGCTGGCCCGGCTCATTGCCCAGCATTCCGATGCCGAATTCATGCCGATTTCGGCGGTGCTGTCCGGCGTCAAGGAAATCAGGGCGGCGGTCGCCGAGGCCAAGAAAATCCAGCTGGAACAGCATCGGCGCACCATCTTGTTCGTCGACGAGGTGCATCGTTTTAACAAGTCGCAGCAGGATGCCTTTCTGCCGCATGTGGAAGACGGCACGGTTTATTTTGTCGGCGCGACCACCGAAAACCCGTCTTTCGCGCTCAATAATGCGTTATTGTCGCGGGCCCGGGTTTATGTGCTTAACGCCTTAACGGCTGACGATTTGTTGGCGGTGATCGATAAAGCGTTAACCGATAAGGTGCGCGGTTTGGGCGGTCTGGCTATCGAAATGGCCGACGACATCAAACAGCAGTTCGCCCAAGCGGCTGACGGCGATGCCAGAAGACTGCTCAACTTGCTTGAAATCGCCGTAGAACTTGCCGCCGCCAAGGGCGGTCAGACGGTTAACGAAGCCATTGCCAAAGAAGTGCTGTCGGGCGGCGTGCGGCGTTTCGATAATCAGGGCGAAGAATTTTACAATCAGATTTCGGCGCTGCATAAATCGGTGCGCGGCAGTTCGCCCGATGCGGCGCTGTACTGGTTGTGCCGGATGATGGATGGCGGCTGCGATTTGTCCTATCTGGCCCGGCGCGTCGTCAGGATGGCCTCCGAGGACATAGGCAATGCCGATCCAAGAGCCTTGCAGATTTGCATCAACGCCTGGGAAGCCCAGGAGCGCTTAGGCAGTCCGGAAGGCGAACTGGCCTTGGCGCAAGCCGTCGTTTATCTGGCCTGTGCGCCCAAAAGCAATGCGGTTTACATGGCCTACAACGCGGCAATGGCCGATGCCAGACAAAATGGCAGCCTGGGCGTGCCGGTACATTTAAGAAATGCGCCGACCAAATTGATGAAATCGCTGGATTACGGCAAGGAATACCGTTATGCCCACAACGAGCCGGAAGCCTATGCCGCCGGGGAAAATTATTTTCCCGATGAGCTGGCAGGCAGGCAATATTACCAGCCGGTAGACCGGGGCTTAGAAATCAAGATCAAGGAAAAATTAAAGCATTTGAAGGAATTGGATAGGAAGGCATATTATTAAAGAGTCATAAGCCACTCAATACCTATTCAAACCAGTTTTGTAAGGATAAATCTTGAAAGCTGTCGAAGTCTTTTATGTTTCGAGTTACTAACGTTAAGTTTTGGCTAACGGCTATCGCGGCGATTTCGCCATCGGCATAAGCACAGGTTTTTCCTTGTCGCTTTAATCTGGCTCGCTCTTTTGCATACCAGTCTGCAGCCGCTTGATCATAAGGCAAAATACTCAAACCATTTACCAATAACATTGCTAAATACGACTGTAATTGCTTTTTCCTCTTCGACGCTGTCAGTAGCTCACAACCATACACCAGTTCATGCCAGACAATCGATGCTGTTGCATATTTACCATCATGATTGGCAAGTTGTTCTAATACATTGTCATCTGGCTTTAATCGCGCCGGTTCTGACAAGATGTTGCTATCCAGTAAATAGCTTATTCGTCCCATGAAAACTCCCTTCCCTGACTGGTTGCTCGCATGCATTTAAGCTCAGTTTCCGTCAATGCGATGTTACTATCCAATTGATTACGCCACTGTTGGATAGCTTGATACAAGCTATTGTCTTTATGAGTGAGTTTTTGATAATTGGCTTCTGATAACATAACGGCAACTGGCTTGCCGTGGCGGGTAAGATGAATAGGTTCATCAGATCCAAGCTGATTTATCAATTGTGACAGGTTGTTTTTTGCCTCGGCTATAGTACTGGTTTTCATCGGCAATCGCTCCATTCTGGCTATAATTTAAGCTATAATAATGCTTCCTATATCAGCTATCAAGTAATAGACTGAGACTATGCCATCGCCAGTATAGTGGACCCCGAAAACCGGACAATAGTAGGGTAGGGCGGATAAGCGCAGCGCCATCCGCCACCCACGCACATCATAGTCATTATTACGCCCAACAACCCTTGTCAAATCAAAGTTCCACCACGAATTAGGTGCATGACGCTCACGCTTATGCACCTTACGTTGTATGCGGGTTACGAGTTATCCGCTGCGATCAGCCTCGAGCTATCGACCTAAGCGCCCGTCACGCCAAGAAGCTGGAAAGTGTGCTGGAATCCATTATGGATGAAGTGCTGGCACGGTTGGCCGTGATCTTCGAGTAGAGCCTACAAATATTTTGTTCGGATAAGGCAAGTGTTGAGTTGGAACAGCATCACCCCAACCTACTTTTTGTCAAAGATTATCGTGGTCATGGGGAAATCCCTCCAAGTTGATCCCAACAAAACAGCGAAAGTCAAATATCTGCTAAACTGTCCAAAAATAACAAGGGGAGACTGACTATGACCACTATTACCTTTGACACGCTTGAGCTGGTAGACAAGCTTAAAACTGCCGGAATTCCACAAGCGCAAGCCGAGGCGGTTGTGCGTGTGATTGCCGAAGCTCAGGATGGGCTTATCACTAAGCATGACCTAACAGAAGCCAAAAATGAAATTAAGGCCGACATGAATGTTCGATTTGAGCGCATTGATGGTGAATTAAAGCTAAATAGATGGATGCTTGGCGTATTATTGGCTGGCGTTATATCGCTGGTATTGAAGGCGTTTTTTTAATGCCCCCAATATGAATTTCGGGACACGATGAAAGGCGCTCGTCTCCGATATGTTGCTCATTAGTGCAAGCCCAGTATTGTAGAAAAGGGGTCAGGTTACATTACGGACGAAAAGTAACCTGACCCCTTTTTAGGGCTATCTGCTTTCACTGGGGCGTAGAATCCAACAATTGGATTCGTGATGTTACTTTTGATGAAGATCGCATCAAAACAAAAGCAGGCAACCAAGCACAGATCATGGCTTTGTTGCGCGGTCTTGCTATTGAGCTGATCAGAAAAACATCGCCGAATAATTTTCAAGCTGCCATAGATAATTTCGCTGATTCTGTTTCTGCCCTGGAATCAATGTTTAAGCAAGTAA
>JAURYJ010000008.1 GCA_030653985.1 Methylobacter sp.
ATCAAATTTCCCAAATAAGCGCGTTCATCTTCCGTTAGCCGTACTATGTATTTCTTTTTCAATGGTGTTGATTAATGTCAATGTAAAGGCATTATATATGGGGGCTATCATTCGACATATCAACGCTGACTGAGTACTAGGCATCGCAGCAACTCCGCCAGCCACTGGGCTGAAACCGACGCGCGAAGCTCCAGTCGATGTCCCTCGACGAGTTGCAGCACTATCGACTCAGGCAGTGGATCCTGGATCTGAACAGGAATCAGCGTCGGCGACTGTGTTGCGCACTGGGATCTGAATGCATGCAGCTGATTCGAAAAGGATTGGGCATTAAGGCTCTGCTGCCGACAATAGGCTGCTTGCGATAAACCGCTGCTCTGCCAGGTTTCAATATAATTTTTCCAGTGTGCTGATAACGCCATAACTCATCCTCGTTCAGCTAGTTTATGCAGCCTTGCCAGGCCGCAACGGTTAATTAACCCCGCTATGGGAAAATAGATGGCTGGGCTGGGCGCTTACGTTCTACTCCATTGCCAAATCTTTACAAACAAAGTGTTTAAATTTATATTATTTGATAATAGAGTCTTTATATGTGAAAAAATCCCACAACTGATAATTTCATGGCGCTATTTAGTATAAACTACATCAAAGTGATTTTTCTTGCGCTGAGTTTTGCGTATTTCCGGCACATACAACGGATCGTCAGCACACTCACCACTGACAATCGTGGTGGTTAATGGAATCCCCAATGGATCCAGCACCGACTGGTTGATATTTATCTGCGGTAAATCAGGGCGGTGTTCTTTACTGTGGCCAAACTGGAATAAAATGATGGCCAGACGATCATCACTAAAATCCAATGCGCGCAAGCCGACGGCTTTCAGGCAGATGCTTAGCGTCATCAAGATTCCGGCCGCCCAACCTTGTATTGAGTTCAAACGATGATCGCCTTCGCTCAGGATATAGGCCAGCCACACTACCACTGTTTCTCCAAAACTTAGCCCACGCCAGTTCCCATGCATTGGAAAGTGCTTGTTCAGCAACGTGGCTATATTCATCTTATCCATCTGCGCTAATAGCAGCGGAATATCGTCTACCCGTTCAGTTCTCGTTATGTGTATTGGTGTTTCCATGGCGGCAAATATAAATATTCTGCCACAATTTCACCAACCTCGGAAAAATTTAGCGAACGGTGAGTAATTGCTTTTATTATTATGTCACCAGATCTTGTATATTTAACCGCGGCAGTGAAACCGAGTTTCATGAGAATAGAATTTCTACTAAAAATGGTGCAGTAGACCGATAACCCTTTGGTTCGTGAGCCGCCGCTGGAGAGCGCAGATCGCCACATCAACTTTAATTAACTCGAACAGTTGCCGGGAACATTACGCTTCCGCATCTACAAGGCAGAGAAACCCAGGTATTTGATTATGAAAAATCAAACTTATCACTTCAACATAGGCGTTGATATAGCAACACAAAAATTCGATATTTCTTTCAGCGATCAAGGAGTTACTTTTTTGAAAACAACGCGATTAAGGTTAAAGCGGTTATGGCAAAAAATAAAAAAAGTCCCAAACCCGCGTAGTCATGAAGGCAGCAGGCAGCCATGAAAAACCTTTAGCGCACTTTCTTCATGGCCAAGGGGTTGCCGTAATCGCCAACACAGACTGCGTATCCCTGTTATTTCTTTTTGAAATAAAAAACCTGCTTGTCGGCTTCTTTTATCAACTGAACGATTTGATGCCCGGTCTGATCGGAATAAACGCCAAAGTCCAAATGGACGGCAGGATCGGTTGCGATTACCTTAACAACATCGCCGCTGGACATCGCCATTAGGGCTTTTTTCAGACGCAATAAGGGTAAGGGGCAATTTAAGCCGCTAGCATCAACTTCCAGATTAAATTCGATCATCGCTGTATTTTAAGTTTTCTCAACTAAGTTTGGTGCGCTTATAATACCATTCTCTTTTAAATCCAAGAATCATCATAATTAAATGGATTATTTCCCTGTATTTTTAAAGCTTACAGACCAGGCTTGTCTGGTTATCGGTGCGGGCGAAATCGCCGCACGGAAAATTGAATTGTTGGCGCGAGCCGGTGCAAAAATCACGGTCATCGCCCGCGAGATTAGTCCCACAGTTTTGAACCTGCAGACGATACATCATTTAACGCTGCTGCAAAAATCGTTCGTCCCTGCTGACCTTGGCGAATTCAGGCTAGTGGTATCGGCGACTGATAATCCAGAAACCAATCAGTTGGTTGCCAAAACGGCTGGCGAACAAAACATCCCGGTTAATGTGGTGGATAACCCTGAGCTTTGCAGCTTTATTTTTCCAGCTATTATCGACCGTTCACCGATTATTGCCGCGGTATCCTCGGGTGGCGCTGCACCGGTATTAGCTCGATTACTGAGGGCTAAAATAGAAAGCGTGATTCCGCCAAGCTACGGACGCCTCGCTGATCTGGCTAATCAGTTCAGGGATAAGGTCAAGCAACACATTAAACAACCTGCACAACGCCGGATTTTCTGGGAAAACATATTCCAAGGTCCTATCGCAGAATTGGTCTTTTCCGGCAAAGAACAGGACGCTGAACGACAACTCGAGCAAACCCTGCTCAATCAAGAACAAGACGCTAACCTGGGCGAAGTTTATCTGGTTGGTGCAGGCCCCGGCGCACCCGATTTGTTAACTTTTCGGGCACTGAGGTTAATGCAACAGGCCGATGTGGTCGTTTACGACCGGCTGGTTTCACCTGAGATTCTCGATTTGGCACGCCGGGATGCAGAAAAAATTTATGTCGGCAAACAGCGGCAAAATCATGCGCTACCACAAGAATCCATCAATACCTTGCTGGCTGATTTGGCTAAAGCAGGAAAGCGGGTGGTACGCTTAAAAGGCGGCGATCCGTTCATATTCGGCCGGGGCGGTGAAGAAATTGAAACATTAATGCAACAAGGCATTAATTTTCAGGTAGTTCCGGGCATTACTGCGGCTTCAGGTTGTGCCACCTACGCCGGCATCCCGTTGACCCATCGGGATCATGCACAATCCTGCACCTTCGTCACCGGGCACCTAAAAGATAATTCCGTTAATTTAAACTGGACCCAACTTGCCGCACCTAATCAAACTATCGTTATCTATATGGGACTGGTCGGCCTGGAAAAAATCTGCCAGTCTTTAATTGCGCACGGCAGTTCTAAAGACTTACCTATTGCTATTGTGCAACAAGGCACCACCGCCAACCAGCGAGTGATTACCGGTACGCTGGCAACATTACCGGGCAAAGTCGCCGACCAAGACATCAAGCCGCCTACACTGATTATTATCGGCACCGTAGTAACCCTGCATCATAAGCTGAGCTGGTTTAAAACCAATAGACCACTGGGATAGTGGCCTACGCTAATTTGACTGCTAGGTTAAGCCTATCAGTCTGGCACATGAATGTAGATCAATTAGGAGGAGTTCAGCCCATTGATCTACGTATTCAGTTATGATTCATATTCGTTAATTAATAATATTAGTTAACAAAAATAAATAAAAAAATTGAATTTTCCCGGCAAATTCCCTATGCTTTGCGGGTTAAACTTTTTAATCGAGCTGTTTTTCTTCCAGAAGAAACCGCAGTTCTTTTTTTACTACCAAGAGAGGTCAATATGAAAAAAACATTAGCTACATTAGCAGGTATTGCTTTAATCACGTTAAGTGGACAAGTATTTGCCGACGAAGCCACTGATATCGGTAAGAAAATTTATGATCGCGCTTTCGGTCGCGGTTGCGGCACTTGCCACGATATTGCTTCAAACCCACAGTTATCGGCTTTAATTAAAGCCGGTTCACTGGACAGAGGACAATTTGAAACCGTTCTTAAAGAAGGTAAAGGCGGCATGCCTAAAGCTATCGCTGAGATCATGAAAAATGCAGCGGTTGTTAAAGCCGGATACGGCGAAGATCAAGCTGTTGACGCTTTGTACAAATATCTTGGCGGCAGTTAATCCCGGCTCGGCAAACACAAAAAAAAGCCGCCCCACTCTATGAATGGGGCGGCTTTTTTGTACCCAAAAATCAAAAACTAATCCTTACCCAAATAACCTATTTTGGTTTCTTTATAAGGCAAGCGATTATGATTTTTAATCCAGATACCGGCAACCGCCGCCAGCATCAACCCGCAAGAAGCAATCGTCAAATAGATCAGCTGTTTTAATTGGGACATTTCCTGTATTAGCTGCTCATTAGAAATGACAACCTTTCCTTTCTTGGCAGGTTCCGTATAAGAACGCAGCGCTTTAAGGTCACTTTTTAAATCTTCTATGGTGCTTATCGAGCTGGACACAGAACCTATCCGAACACTCTGTTCCAACGCGTTTAATTTACTCTCAATTGAACCGCTGACCAATCCGACTAACTGACCTTTCAGAGCATTAACTTCAGCAGACAATACGGGATTCATCTCGGCCGCATAGGTCTCGGTAGCCGTAGCGTTTTTATAACGATTGATAAAGCTATCGGTTGGGAACAATAAAAAGCCAGCTATCAAAACAACAGCCATTAAGGAACAGACTATAGTCAGCAACAGCCGGTTAACTTTCATTAATGCATGATGCGAAGGTATATGTTGCAGAACCCTAGAGGTATTGCCGTGCAAAGTCTCTACGCCTGAATTTATCTTATCTATATCGCTCATTAACTACTTCCCCTCGAACCAGGATCCTATGGTAACCAACCTGATCGAACAATTATTATTCACAACAAAGTATATAGGTAGTCTTACTACCTGACTCGCGATTATACAAGTTTACCGCTCAAGCCCTGCATTTTATTTAAATGTTGTGGGCGCAAATTTATTCGTGCGGTAGATTAAAAAGCGCGAATAAATTCGCGCCCACACTATAGTAATGACCCTACCTACAACAGTAATGACCCTACCTACAACACTAACTTAAGCGCTTCGCAGCGGCTATTCTCATTCTCAGTGCATTCAATTTAATAAAGCCCTCGGCATCCTTTTGATTATAGGCGCCGCCATCATCTTCAAACGTCGCAATACTTTCATCAAACAAACTGTCAGTGTCGGAAGCACGCCCGACGACGACAACATTACCCTTATAAAGCTTAAGCCTAACTTTGCCGTTAACGTTCGCCTGAGACGCATTGATCATGGTTTGCATCATTTCTCGCTCAGGACTCCACCAGTAACCGTTATAGATTAAAGAAGCATAGCGCGGCATCAGCTCATCCTTTAAATGCGCCACTTCCCTGTCTAATGTTAATGATTCAATCGCACGATGCGCTTTGAGCATTATGGTACCGGCCGGGGTTTCATAACAGCCGCGTGATTTCATCCCGACATAGCGATTTTCCACAATGTCCAAGCGGCCGATACCATTAGTGCCGCCAACTTTGTTTAATTGTTCCAGAACGGTCGCAGGCGTGCAAGGCACATCATCAATAGCGACAATATCGCCTTGACGGTAAGTCAGCTCAATGTAAGTCGCTTGATCGGGAGCGGCTTCAGGTGAAGTCGTCCAACGCCACATGTCCTCTTCAGGCTCCGCCCAAGGATCTTCCAGAATCCGGCCTTCATAAGAAATATGCAGTAAATTGGCATCCATAGAATAAGGCGAGGTTTTACCTTTTTTCATTTCTACCGGAATATTATGTTTTTCAGCATAAGCCAGCAATGTTTGACGGGAGGTTAAATCCCATTCCCGCCAAGGAGCAATAACATGGATGTCGGGGCGTAATGCATAAGCGCCTAGCTCAAAACGCACTTGGTCGTTACCCTTACCGGTTGCGCCGTGTGAAATAGCATTCGCACCGGTTTCATTGGCAATTTCAATCAGCCGTTTGGCGATTAAAGGACGCGCAATAGAGGTGCCGAGCAAATATTCACCTTCGTAAACCGTATTGGCACGGAACATCGGAAAAACATAATCACGCGCAAAATCTTCACGCAAATCTTCGATATAAATATCTTTAATGCCCATCGCTTGGGCTTTGGCTCGCGCTGGTTCTACTTCTTCACCCTGACCCAAATCGGCGGTAAAGGTAACAACCTCACAAGCATACACATCCTGTAACCACTTAAGAATAACGGAAGTATCCAAACCTCCAGAATAAGCCAAGACAACTTTATTGATTTCTGACATAACGCCTATACCCTGAGTTAAAAAATGCTGCAAATTATACCGGAAAATAGATGTTTTCGACAGTAACGTATCGTGCTGAAAGTAATGTCCGCGAACAGATACCGAGACTTATGATGACCGCCAAGTTAAGCAAACAGTCTGCATATTAATGATAATTCACCCTAATTTAAGGCCAATATTGACCTAAAAATTCCAGGCTCATATTGGGTTTTGAGGGCAATTATTCAATATCATCTGCTTCCGTGGAGTAACGGCACCCGATGCTAACTGGGATAATGAGTGTCCTCCAGCGCCGATAACTCGGCCAGGGTATTAATGTTGCTGAATATTTCCGGCTCGTGACTAAAATCGACCTTCACAAAGTTCTGCTGTGCTAGCCAAGCCGCCACTTTACGTTGGTCGCCAGCCAAATAATCTTGCAGACTGCCTTGTAATGCAGTCTTTACCGCAAAAAAAACCGGGTGTATCCTTGCCCCATCAAAGGCGACCGCAACATCGGCATTATTCTCGGCGTGGGTTGATAACAACTTGTGTAGATGTTCCGTTTGAATGAACGGCGAGTCGCAAGGCAAGACCACCAGAATATCGGCATCAGCATGAATCATAGCCGTTAATACGCCAGCCAAAGGACCGTCAAAACTGTCGGTTTGATCGCTAATAACCGGACATCCAAATTGCCGGTATTGATCGATATTCCGGTTGGCATTGATGAACACATAATCGACAACGGGAGCTATCGCGGCTAGCGCATAACTCACCATAGGACGACCTTTAAACTTCATCAGCCCTTTATCCTGATTATTCATGCGCCGGGCACGACCGCCGGCAAGAATCACGCCAGCTACTTTTGTTTGGTGGTTCATAATGGTAAGCTTTGAATATGTTGGGTTGCGGGTAGACTATTCTCGCAAGCTTGTTACTTAATGCAAGCGATGCATGAAGTGGCGTTGGTTATAAACGGTTCTTATACCGACAACCACAGAGACGTTGCTCCGTTTGGATCGCAACCTTTTTCACTTTCTGACTTATGGGAATAAAAAATCATCCATGAAAATTAAACACACATCTTTCATATTAAGCCTTTCGTTAGTCACCCTCATTTCAGGTTGTGCCACCGCGCCGGAAAAACCGACAGAATCCGCTGAACCTGCGTCATTCGTCAGTGACTACCCTACCCGTGACCGCGTTGACTATGTCTTAAATTGCGTTGCACAACACGGCGGCCTGACCTATATCAGCCAGTACGCCTGCGGTTGTAAAATCGACAAAATCGCTGAAAAACTGAGTTTTACTGACTACGAAGCCGCGAAAACTTTCTCTTATTTAAGCAAAGGTCAGACCGGCGATGCCGCTGGGGCTATGCGCGATCCGACTCAATCCAAAGACTTAAGAAAACGGCTTAAAGACGCAGAGCAATCTGCTGAAAAAAATTGTTTTGTGAAATAAAAAAGCAACTATCAAAGAGTGGCTGCGGTCACTCTTACTGATTTTTAGCCAAAAAATACCATTGAATATAGACCGATAAACAAACAGTCTATTACCCAAAAGCAGACAACTCATTTTAAAGCACCCTATTTAAAAAATATTCATTATAAATAGACACATAACCGACAGCGCTAAACACCTACATTTTTTGTCTATTTTATAGCATTTTTACAGCCAAAATATCTTGTGCTATGCTATCGGACACTTCTAAATACGCAGCAGTCAGGAATAACTGTTGCTTTAATCCGGACGGATTCACCCTATTGAGATGATCATGACAGAATCAGGCACCACGCAACCCACCGTGCAAGAAATAATCGCCGCACTTAAAGACAAGCCCGGCGCACTTTTACCTATTCTGCATGGCATACAAGATACACTAGGTTATATCCCGGCCGCCTGCGTACCGGATATCGCCGCAGGGCTAAGCCTTTCTCGCGCCGAAGTACACGGCGTGATCAGCTTTTACCACTATTTCAGAGATACGCCGCCGGGCAAACAAACCATTCACCTTTGCCGGGCAGAATCCTGTCAAGCGATGGGCGCAAAGCAGCTTGAAGAGCATGTTAAAAGCAAACTGGGCATTGGTTTTCATGAAACCACCGCCGACGGCAAATTCTCTCTGGAACCCGTGTACTGTTTAGGCAATTGCGCCTGTTCACCGGCCATGCAAATCGGCAAGGAAATTTACGGGCGCGTGACAGCGGACAGCTTTGATGCAACCATCACGACTACAGAGGCATCAGCATGAGTATCACTATTTATGTGCCCTGCGATTCCAGCGCCGTTTCATTGGGTGCTGATCGCGTTGCCACCGCTATCGCCAAAGAAGCGGCAACGCGCGGTCTCGACATTAAACTCGTTCGTAACGGTTCAAGAGGCATGTTCTGGCTGGAACCGCTGGTTGAAGTGGCAACCGCTAAAGGACGCGTAGCTTACGGCCCCGTTCAACCCGGCGACGTGTCCGGTTTATTTGATGCCGACTTCACCCAAGGTGCCGCACATACGTTATCTTTAGGCCTGACTGAAGAACTTGATTACTTTAAGAAACAGCAGCGCTTGACCTTTGCCCGAATCGGCAAAACCGACCCTGTCAGCCTAACGGATTATGTTGAAAATGACGGCTATCGCGGCTTGAAAAATGCGTTAGCCCTGAGCCAGGAAGAAATCGTCCAAGCGGTAACCGATTCCGGTTTACGCGGTCGCGGCGGCGCAGCGTTTCCAACCGGCATTAAATGGAAGACGGTACTCAACACCGCATCAGCGCAAAAATATATTATCTGCAATGCCGATGAAGGCGATTCCGGCACCTTTTCCGACCGTATGGTCATGGAAGACGATCCGTTCGTGTTAATCGAAGGCATGACCATTGCCGGGTTAGCCGTCGATGCCACCCAAGGTTATATCTACCTGCGCATAGAATACCCTCACGCTTGCGAAGTGCTCAATGCCGCCATTGCCACCGCTTACCAGGAAGGTTACCTGGGCGACAACATTCAAGGCAGCGGCAAAAGATTTGACCTGGAAGTCAGACTGGGCGCAGGCGCTTATGTCTGCGGCGAAGAAACCTCATTAATGGAAAGCCTTGAGGGCAAACGAGGTCTGGTACGGTTTAAACCGCCTTTGCCAGCCATCAGCGGTTTGTTTGGCCAGCCTACTGTAGTCAACAACGTTATTTCCCTGGCTTCGGTGCCGATTATTCTGGATAAAGGCGGCGATTATTACCGCGATTTCGGCATAGGACGCTCGCGCGGCACTTTACCGGTGCAACTGGCAGGTAACATCAAGCGCCCCGGTTTAGTCGAACTCAGCTTCGGTTTAACCCTGCGCGAATTACTTTACGATTTCGGCGGCGGTTCAGCTTCCGGCAGGCCGATTAAGGCAGTCCAGGTCGGCGGCCCACTTGGCGCTTATCTGCCCGAAGCGCAATTTGACACCGTATTGGATTACGAAGCCTTTGCCGCCATCTGGGCGGTAGTCGGGCATGGCGGCATAGTCGTTTTTGATGACACCGTCAATATGGCTGAAATGGCGCGCTATAGTATGGAATTTTGCAAAATTGAATCCTGTGGAAAATGTACGCCTTGCCGCATCGGTTCCACCCGTGGCGTAGAAGTCATGGACGACATTATTAACGGTCGCAACCTCGATAAAAACATCCCTTTGTTACGTGATCTTTGCGACACCTTACTCAACGGCTCCCTCTGTGCATTAGGCGGTATGACGCCCTACCCTGTGCTGAGCGCTTTAAATCATTTTCCTGAAGATTTCGGGATAAATGTAAAAGCTACCGCCGCCTGATAATGATTTAGAGGAGATAACAATGTCGATTAATAAAGAAAAAGATTTTGGTACACCAGCTAGCACCAACGAAAAGATGGTCACGTTGGAAATTGATGGTTTTCAAGTCACCGCGCCAGCAGGCACCTCAGTCATGCGTGCTGCGGCAAGCATAGGCATTGAAATTCCTAAGCTATGTGCAACAGACAGCATTGAACCCTTCGGCTCCTGTCGGCTTTGCGTGGTGCAAATAGAAGGCGGACGAGGCATGCCCGCTTCATGTACGACGCCGGTCGCGGACGGTTTAAAAATCACCACCCAGAATAAAAAACTGGCCGATGTGCGTCGCGGCATCATGGAACTGTATATTTCCGATCACCCGCTGGACTGCTTGACCTGTTCGGCCAATGGCGACTGCGAACTGCAAGACATGGCTGGCGCGGTAGGTTTGCGCGAAGTACGTTACAACCCGATTGAAACCCACCTAAACGCGGCTAAAGACGAAAGCAACCCGTATTTCAGCTTCGATCCCAGCAAATGCATCGTTTGCTCGCGTTGCGTCAGAGCCTGTGAAGAAACCCAAGGCACCTTTGCGTTAACCATTGACGGCCGAGGTTTTGATTCCAAAGTATCGCCCAGCCAGAATCAGGACTTCATGGATTCGGAATGCGTATCCTGCGGCGCGTGCGTACAAGCTTGTCCCACCGCAACCTTGATGGAAAAATCGGTCATCGATAATGGCCTGCCGGAACATGCCATCGTGACAACCTGCGCTTATTGCGGCGTCGGCTGTTCATTCCGGGCGGAAATGAAAGGCGAACAAGTCATCCGCATGG
Organism: Methylobacter sp.; assembly: GCA_030653985.1. Taxonomy (GTDB): domain Bacteria; phylum Pseudomonadota; class Gammaproteobacteria; order Methylococcales; family Methylomonadaceae; genus Methylobacter_A. The sequence goes on from JAURYJ010000008.1 coordinate 10,749, forward strand.
TCCCCAACAAAGACGGCAAGGCCAATCACGGCCATTCCTGCGTCAAAGGCCGTTTTGCGTTCGGTTATGCCACGCATAAAGATCGCATCACCAAACCGATGATCCGCGCCAGCATTAAAGATGCATGGCAAGAAGTCAGCTGGGAAGAGGCTATCAGCCATGCCGCGTCGGAATTAAAACGCATCCAGACAAAATACGGCAAGGACTCTATCGGCGGCATCACTTCTTCTCGTTGCACCAACGAAGAAGTCTACATCATGCAAAAACTGATACGCGCCGGTTTTGGTAATAATAATGTCGATACCTGCGCTCGGGTTTGCCATTCGCCTACCGGTTACGGCTTGAAACAAACCTTTGGCGAATCATCCGGCACCCAGGATTTCGACTCGGTCATGAAAGCCGATGTCATTTTGATTATCGGCGCCAACCCAACCGACGGCCATCCGGTATTCGGCTCACAAATGAAAAAACGCCTGCGTCAGGGCGCCAAACTGATCGTGGTTGATCCGCGTGAAATTGACCTGATCAAAGCTCCGCATGTTAAAGCCAGCCATCATCTAAAGCTGCGTCCCAGTACCAATGTCGCCTTGATCAATGCCCTCGGGCATGTCATTGTTACCGAAAACCTGCTTGACGAAGCCTTTGTCAATGAACGTTGCGATGTCGCCTCTTTTGCCAAATGGAAAACCTTTATTGCGCAGGAACATAATTCACCCGAAGCCAGCGAGTCCATTACCGGCGTCCCCGCCGCTGAACTTAGAGCGGCCGCACGACTTTATGCTACCGCAGGTAATGGCGCGATTTATTACGGTTTAGGCGTAACCGAACACAGCCAAGGCTCCACGATGGTCATCGGCATTGCCAATCTGGCCATGGCGACCGGCAACCTGGGTCATGACGGTGCCGGCGTGAATCCGTTACGCGGACAAAATAACGTACAAGGCTCTTGCGACATGGGTTCATTTCCGCATGAATTTCCCGGTTATCGCCATGTATCCGATCCTGAAACCCACCAACTGTTTGAAAAAGCCTGGAATGCCGAATTGAATGCAGAACCCGGCTTGCGTATCCCCAACATGTTTGATGCGGCGCTAGACAAAAGTTTTATGGGGCTGTACTGCGAGGGTGAGGATATTGCCCAATCCGACCCGGACATTAAACACGTTCATGCCGCCTTACGCGCCATGGAATGCGTCATTGTTCAGGATATATTCCTCAATGAAACCGCCAAATTTGCCCACGTTTTCTTCCCAGGCTCGTCTTTCCTGGAAAAGAACGGCACCTTTACCAACGCCGAACGCCGTATCTCGCCGGTGCGTAAAGTCATGTCGCCATTGGCGGGCTATCAGGATTGGGAAGTTACGCAAATGCTATCGAATGCGATGGGCTACCCAATGAATTACAGTCATCCATCAGAAATCATGGATGAGATAGCACAGCTTACGCCTAGTTTTGCCGGTGTCAGTTATGAAAAGATCGACCGCCTCGGCAGCGTGCAATGGCCTTGTAATGACGAAGCGCCGGAAGGCACGCCGATTATGCATACCGAGCATTTCCTGCGCGATAACGGCAAGGGCTTGTTCATGCTGACCGAATTTGTCCCAACGGCAGAACGCGTAACCGGCAAATATCCTTTAATTCTGACCACCGGACGTATTTTGTCGCAATACAATGTCGGCGCGCAAACACGCCGCACCGAAAATGTCGCCTGGCATTCGGAAGATCGCCTGGAAATTCATCCGCATGATGCCGAAGATCGTGGCGTCAACACCGGCGACTGGGTAGGCATTAAAAGTCGTGCCGGCGAGACCGTATTGCGCGCCTTGGTCAGCGATCGCGTACAGCCTGGCGTTGTCTACACCACCTTCCATTTTCCTGAGTCCGGTGCCAACGTGATCACCACTGACAACTCCGATTGGGCGACCAACTGCCCGGAATACAAAGTGACGGCCGTGCAAATCACCAAAGTCAGTCAGACTTCGGAATGGCAACAGGAATACAGCGCATTTTCAGAAAAACAACTTGATCTTCTGGAGCAGGGAATAAGCCATGACTAACGGCAGTGCCGCTACGCTACCGTTATCATTAGAATTAGGCTGGCCCAGTTATCAACAAATCACCGTTGATCGCTGGCGAGGGGGGCAGCATGAACAGTTGCAAGACACTATTGCCGAAGAAGTGCCTATTTCCCTGATTTACAATGGGGTTCCACATGTCGTGATGCTGGCAACCCCGACCAATCTTGAAGAATTTGCGCTGGGTTTTAGCATTACCGAGGGCATTATTAAAAACCCGCAAGAATTATTATCGGCGCGGATTTATAACCGCTCGAACGGCATCGAAGTCCAGCTAAAAATTCCGGATCAGCGTTTTCAAGGTCTGGCAGACAAAGGCCGTAATTTAACCGGTCGTACCGGTTGCGGTCTATGCGGCGCGAGTACCTTAAAACAAGCTATCCGCCAACCCTGCCCGGTTAACGGGAATCTGACTCTGCCTGCTGCGGAACTGCGTTCCGCCTTAACAAGCATAAAACAGCACCAGAAACTAAACCAGCTAACCGGAGCAGTTCATGCGGCTGCCTGGGCCGTTCCCGGACAGGGGATTTTAGATATCAGGGAAGATGTAGGACGGCATAACGCGCTGGACAAATTGATCGGTTTTTTATTGCGCACCGGCAAAGATTTATCTGCCGGCTTTATCATCGTTACCAGCCGCGCCAGTTACGAAATGGTACAAAAAACCGCGTGGGTCGGCATTACGCTGCTTGCGGCCATTTCCGCACCGACCGGCTTAGCTATACGCTTGGCTGATGAGGCAGGCCTCACCTTAATCGGTTTTGCCCGTGATGATCAGCATGTGGTTTATACCCATCCGCAACGCTTAACCCATAACAATTAACTGTGTAATTAACGATGAAAATAGAACCACTTATCAAAATGGCCAACGATATAGGCAATTTCTTTAACTCGGAAACCGACAAAGAAATCGCAGCGGAAGGCATAAGAAAACATATATTAAGATCATGGGATCCCAGAATGCGGCGTGAGATTATTGCTTATTGTCAGCAAGATGGGGCTGCATTAAGTGACCTGGTTAGAACAGCGGTGTCCAGACTTGAACAGGCTTAATGTTATCTGTGTTTTTGCTGGAAATGTAAAATAAAGGGGTTGTTAGTGGGGCAATTGCGCTATGTTTTTAGTTAATCGAAAATCCTGTTTTGATACACAATGTGAGGGCAGCTAAAATCGTCCCCACATCAATCAACCTAATTGTTTTGGATTAAATATTACTAAACGACCCGAAGGATTAATTCATGAAAACGACAGATGATTACAGACAAAAGCTGCTGACTGAACTTATTGAACGAAGTGCCAAGATTGATGCGTTGGTAGTGAAATGCAGGGTAGCAGCAACAGATGTAAAGCTGTGCCATGATCAAGAACTCGAAGAGTTGCGGGCCAAACAGCAAGAAACCACTAAAAAATTACAAGAACTTGAGGAGCCCAGTAGCAATGCTTGGGAGAACATCGGAGACGGTGGCTAAAACTTTGTGGCGTTTTATGTAGCTCGATATTTTGATTTTAAACGTTGTGGACGATTTACAAAACCTGAAGAATGGGGTCGATTCTGAATGGCATTTACTTAAGCTTTTTCGGATGCCTCTGTTTCTTCTCATTATAGCCTGGCAATACTACTTATGGGCGGCGTGCGCAACTAAACCGATTCTCCCAGTAGCGGTTTTTAAGGCTGGACAACAACACCCTGCCTGTGCGCTGGCTAGGCGCATGAATAAAATTATTATTACTGACATAAATACCGACATGCGAGAACGGCTTGCCGTTGGTATTAAAAAAAAGCAGGTCGCCTGGATGAAGATCATTTTTTGGAACTTGGGTCAGCGCCGCCGATTGAGCTATCTTTTGAGTCGTACGTGGCAATGCTATACCCTGACGCCCATACACATGCTGCACAAACCCGCTGCAGTCGAAACCTTCCTCCGGTGAACTTTTACCGTAGCGATAAGGCACCCCCTGCAAGCTCAACGCATAACTGACCATAGGCGAATAATTCGCAATAGGCTTTATTTCCGGAACGCTAGCACAACCGGCAAACAAAACTATCGCGCTGAGTAAAACCCATCGATTAAAAAAATAATGTTTGTTTTTAGCGATGTACGCATTCAATTTATTAACCCCTTAATAATTCGCTATAAGGATAGGCTATTACCTGCTAAATGGCTATATACGTACTCCTCCTTCCCTAAACAACCTACTTCGTAACATTTTGCAATGCGATCTGATAAATTAATATTATCCGATAATCCGAGCGGTTTTGCTTTGCTGCTACAAAATCTCAACATATTCATAAGAAAATTCCTTGCACAGCAAGCCAGGGTCTAACGAACAACAGCAACAGGCCCGCCACACCGCAAGCACCGATAACCGGAATAACACCCGCCTTGTAACGGAACAATGCCAGCAAGGCACTCGCCCCGACCAACGCGGCAATGGCGTCGAAACTTCCTTCGAAACCTTGCGGCCAGAACACATGCCAAGCAAAAAATACCGCAAGGTTAAGAATAACACCGACCACGGCAGCGGTAATCGCCGACAGCGGCGCGGTGAATTTTAAGTTGCCGTGCGTGGATTCCACCAGCGGGCCGCCTGCCAGGATAAACAGGAAACTGGGCAGAAAGGTGAAATAAGTGACTACCACCGCCGCGACCACACCGGCCATCAATAACGCTTCGGAGCCGAAAGGCAACTGGCTCCAGCCTCCCAGGAATCCGACGAAAGTGACGATCATAATCAGCGGACCGGGCGTGGTTTCGCCCAGCGCCAGGCCGTCGATCATTTGCGTGGCAGTCAGCCAGTGGTAATGTTCGACCACACCCTGATACACATAAGGCAAGACCGCATAAGCGCCGCCGAAAGTTAGCAGCGCCGCCTTGGTGAAAAACCAGCCCATTTGCGTCAGCGCGCCGTTCCAGCCGTAGTGGCCGCACAAGAATCCCATCACGCCGCCCCACAAAACCAATCCTGTCGCCGCAATTTTAAGCAGGTGCGCCCAACAAAAAAGGGCATGCTCGGGGATGGGCGTATCGTCATCGATCAGCGCGGGGCCGTAGCTTTGTTTGGCCGAGCCATGACCTCCGCCAACAGCAAATTTATCAGGAACGATGCGTCCGCCGACGGCTCCGAGACAGGCTGCAATCAATACGATCAACGGAAACGGCGCATGCAATGCGAAGATGGCGACAAAGGCCAGCGCCGCCAAAGTCCAGAGTACGCCGTTTTTTAAAGCCCGCGAGCCGATGCGATACGCCGCAAACAGCACGATGGCGGTGACGGCGGGCTTGATGCCGTAAAGCACACCGGCCACCGCAGGTACATGACCGTAGGCCAGATAAATCCAGCTTAGCAGAATCAACAGGAACAGCGACGGCAGAACGAATAAAAGCCCGGCAACCACGCCGCCCCAGGTGCGGTGCATCAGCCAGCCTAGATAGACCGCGAGTTGCTGCGCTTCAGGCCCCGGCAACAGCATGCAGTAATTCAGCGCATGCAAAAAACGTTTTTCCGAAATCCAGCGCCGCCGCTCGACCAACTCCTGATGCATGATGGCGATTTGTCCGGCAGGGCCGCCGAAGCTGATAAAGCCGAGTTTGAGCCAGAAGCGGAAAGCTTCACCGAAGCTTACGGGTTGCGGACGTTCCATGGGGTTTTCCTTCGATCAGGTGTGGGTTTACCGCGTTCCCACGCGCTGCGTGGGAACGCAAAGTATATCAACATAGGATGCGGCGCGTCCCAAACTACATTCCCACGCAGAGCGTGGCAACGAAAAAATGAGTGACGCCTTAAATGACGGGCAATTCTTTAGCTGCAATCAACAACTCGTCGATAAAGTGCTGCGTGTACACAGGCAGGTAGTTGTTTTTTAAATAGGCGATCTTGGTTTTTGAACTGGGAATAAGATGCGATAAATCCCGTACAACCAGGTCATGATCCATGACCGAATCATACGCCATGCCCGCAATAATGCCGACCCCCATCCCCAAACGAACGTAGGTCTTGATCACGTCGGTATCGGCGGCAGCCAGGATAATATCCAGCTCCATATCGTTGTTTTTTAATGCGGTCTCGATATTTGAGCGTCCGGTAAAACCAAAGCTGTAGGTAAGAATGGGGAAAGAGGCGAGCCGATCAAGAGAAATTTCACCCTCACTCAGCGGATGATTTTTCGGCACCACCACCGCATGATGCCATTCATAGCAGGGTTTGACGACCAAACCCACATCTTCGCCGACTTTCTCGGTGCAGATGGCGATATCCGCTTTGCGGGTATGCAGTTTATTAATCAGTTGTTCGGGCGACGCTTCCACCATATAAATCCTGATACCCGGATATTTTCCCCTGAAACGCAGAATAGGTTTCGGTAAAAAATACTTGGCCTGGGTGTGGGTGGTCGCAATGTGCAAAACGCCTTGGTTGCTGTCGATAAAGTCGGCCGCTATGGTCTGGATATTGTTTTTGGCCATGTTAATAGTTGCGACCTCCTCCATGATGCGGCGACCCAAAGAGGTCAAGCCTATCAGTTTCTTGCCTTGCCGTTCGTATATAGGAGAACCCAGTTCGGCTTCGAAAAGCTGCAATTGCCGACTGACCGCCGATTGCACGATATGCATTTTTTCCGCAGCCTTTGACAGGCTGAAATTATTTTCCTGAAGAACGCGAAGCAATTCAATTTGGCTTAAATTCATTGTTGGGGATGTTTCCTGGTTTAAAATATCCGATATAGCATGTGGGGGCGACTTTAGTCGCCCAGTATGTATGACAAAGGGCGACTAAAGTCGCCCCCACAATATCTTTTGTTTACTATAACCGCCTCTGCTAATGAAACCAGTGCGCGTGGCGTATCCGCAGCTCAACCTTGTCGCCTCTATTCAGATGTAAACGTCTGAACTGATCATTGGGCATTTCTGCATAAACGCTTGCAGCCTGTCCACTCGCGCCACTCTTGACCAACTCAATGCGGATCAGGGAGCCCAAATGCTGCCAGTCTTTCAGGGTTACAAAGGTATCGGTACCGGCAGTCGACTTTTCAATGACAATATCATGCGGGCGCACATGGGCGATTTTACCTTTTTGTTGTGCCGTGGATAAACCCGCTGTTTGCAGCCAATCGGCATCATGTTCATCCAGATCGAAAACATTGGTTTGTCCGATAAATCGGGACACGAACGCATTGGCCGGATGATCGTAAATATCGCCGGGTGCGCCTTGCTGCTCGATGCGGCCATGATTGAGCACCACCACCTGGCTGGCGACTTCCATGGCTTCTTCCTGATCATGGGTGACAAAAATGCTGGTGACATTCAGATCGTGATGCAAGTTGCGTAGCCATTGGCGCAAGTCCTTGCGCACACTGGCATCCAGCGCGCCGAACGGTTCATCCAGCAATAATACCGAGGGCTCCACGGCCAAGGCGCGAGCCAGCGCGATACGCTGGCGCTGGCCGCCGGAGAGTTGATCGGGATAGCGGTCATGCAGCCAGTCAAGTTGCACCAGCTCCAGCAGCGCATGGACTTTTTTTGCAATCACTTCGTTGCTTAGCCGTTCGCGGCGCGGCTTAACCTTTAAGCCGAACGCCACATTATCAAATACGGTCATATGCCGGAACAGTGCGTAATGCTGAAACACAAAACCAATCTGGCGGTTTTTGACCGGTTTATCGGTGACCTTGTCGCCTTTCAAAAACACATCGCCCTGGTCGGCTTGTTCGAGACCGGCAATGATGCGCAGTAAGGTAGTTTTACCGCAACCCGAAGGCCCCAGTAAGGCGACCAATTCGCCTTCGGGAATGTCGAGGCTGATATTGTCCAGCGCGGTAAAGGCGCCGAAATGTTTGCTGATATGGTTTACGCTGATGCTCATGATGGGTTCCTGATATAAATCTTTAATACGTATTCCTGATTCCCACGGACTCCGTGGGGCGCAGCGAGCCTAAACTGCGTTCCCACGCGGCGCGTGGGAACGAGGTAAATGTACTACTCAACCGCCTGTCGGGTCGCTTTTAATTCCTGGTTTTGCTTCCATTCCAGGAGGGTCTTAAACACCAGCGTCACCACGGCCAAGGCTGCGAGTACCGACGCACCGGCGAAAGAACCGACGAAATCGTATTCGTTGTAACTGACTTCGACATGCAGCGGCAGCGTGTTGGTGAGTCCGCGAATATGACCGGACACCACCGAGACCGCGCCGAATTCGCCCATCGCTCTGGCGTTGCATAGCAGCACGCCGTTCAGCAAGCCCCATTTGACGTTCGGCATCGTGACTTTGAAAAAAGTTTGCCAGCCGCTAGCGCCCAGCGACAGTGCAGCTTCCTCTTCTTCATGGCCGATTTCCTGCATTAGCGGAATCAGCTCCCGGGCAACGAACGGAAAGGTCACGAACAAGGTCGCCAGAATAATGCCGGGCACCGCAAAAAGGATCTTGATGTCATGCGCGGAGAACCACGGCCCTAGCCAGCCTTGAGCGCCGAAAATCAGCACATAGACCAAACCGGCAATCACCGGCGACACCGAAAACGGCAGATCAATCAGGGTAATCAGCAGGCTTTTGCCGCGAAAGTCAAAACGGGCTATCGCCCAGGCTGCGGACACGCCAAATACGGTGGTCAGCGGCACAGTGACTAGGGCGACCAACAGCGTCAAGCGCATCGCTGCCAGCGCGTCCGGATGGGTCAGACTGGCGCTATAGGCGCTCCAACCTTTAGCAAAGGCTTCAATCAACACGGTCAGCAGGGGCAACAGCAGAAACAAACCAATAATGCCCAGGGTAAGTCCGATCAAGGCATAGCGCACCCAGTCAGGGTCCGACAGCGTCAGTTTTTTTGAAGCCAGAAAAGAGGTCGCGGAAATAGCATTCATCAGAGTTTCCTCACAGTTGTCCTGAACGGCGGCGTACCCACCATTGCAGTCCGTTAATCAGCAGCAGCAACAGAAATGACAGAATCAGCATGGTCAAGCCAATCGCGGTTGCTCCGGCGTAATCGTATTGTTCCAGTTTGGTGATAATCAACAGCGGCACGATTTCCGAGATATAAGGCATATTGCCGGCAATGAAAATCACCGAGCCGTATTCGCCGACGCCGCGCGCAAAAGCCAGCGCAACGCCGGTAATGGTCGCCGGCAGAATATTGGGCAGAATCACTTTAACAAACGCTTGCCAGCGCGTGGCGCCAAGACTGGCTGCGGCTTCTTCCATCGCGGTGTCGAATTCCTGCAACACCGGTTCAATGGTGCGTACCACAAACGGCAAACCGATAAAAATCAAAGCAAAAACAATGCCCAGCGGTTTATAGGCAATTTGCACATCCAGAGTATCCATGACAATTTTACCGATCCAGCCGCGAGGTTCGTAAATAGTGGCCAGTACGATACCGGCCACGGCGGTCGGCAGCGCAAACGGCAGATCAATCAACGCATCGAACAGGCGTTTGCCGGGAAAGTTATAGCGCACCAGCGACCAGGCGATGATAAAGCCGAACACCCCAGCAACAAAGGCGGCAATCAGCGCCGCGCCAAAGCTGATGCGGAACGAAGCCTGCACCCTGGCATTGGTCAGTATTGCCCAGTACTCGTCGAAACTGAGCTCAAACGTTTTCAGCAGCATCGCGCTCAACGGAATCAGCACGATTAAGGCCAGATAAACCAGGGTAAAACTGATGGCCGGGCGAAATCCCGGCATGATGTTACTTTGAGCCATGTCAGTAATCTTTTGTAGGTAGACTGAATAGAATATAGGGTTAACGGAAAAACCGTTAACCCAAGGCCGCATTTCTTATGGCGCGTAAATTTGATCGAAATAGCCGCCGTCATCGAAATGCTCTTTTTGAGCCTGCGCCCAGCCGCCGAATTTTTCGTTGACGGTAAACAGCTCCAGTTTCGGAAAGCGTTTCAAGTCTTCAGGATCGGCGTGTTCCGGTTGGTAAGGGCGATAAAAATGCTTCGCCGCCAATTTTTGCCCGACCGGTGAATACAGGTACTGCAGGTAGGCTTCGGCCAAATCCAGATTGCCGGTCTTTTTGGCAACTTTGTCCACCAGCGTTACCGGAGTTTCGGCCTTGATGCTGACCGGCGGCACGATGATTTCAAACTCACCGGTGCCCTGCTCTTTCAGCGCCAAAAAGGCTTCGTTTTCCCAGGTAATCAGCACATCGCCGATACCGCGCTGGATAAAAGTGGTGGTGGAGCCGCGCGCACCGGAATCCAGCACCGGCACATTCTTGTAAATTTTTTGCACAAAATCCTTGGCGGCTTCCTTGCTGCCGTAATTCTGTTCGCCAAACGCCCAGGCAGCCAGATAGTTGTAACGCGCTCCGCCTGAGGTTTTTGGATTGGGCGTAATGACCGAAACGCCTTCCTTGGCCAAATCGTCCCAGTTTTTAACCGCTTTGGGATTATCTTTGCGCACTAAAAACACGATGGTGGAGGTGTAAGGCAGGCTGTTATTGGGCAACCGGCTTTGCCAATTTTCCGGCAATATCCGCGCTTTTTTGGCGATTTGATCGATGTCGTAAGACAGCGCCAAGGTCAGCACATCGGCTTCCAGGCCGTCGATCACCGCACGGGTCTGTTTGCCTGCGCCGCCGTGGGATTGCTGGACCTTAACGTCTTCGCCGGTTTTATCTTTCCAGTATTTGATGAACTCTTTGTTGAAGTCCTGATACAGCTCCCGGGTCGGGTCGTAGGACACATTCAACAGCGTTCTGTCTGCCAGGGTCGCGCCGCTTGAGAGTAAGGCCATACTGAAAAACACAAGCTTTAAGGGTGTGGTAAATTTCATGGTTTTTCCTTAAATTAAAATAGTTTAGGGTTTTATCGCAATAGTGCCGAAACCTGGGTTATGGTAAGCACCTTAGCTAATTTATGAAAATGCTATATTTAGATCTACCTATCTAAAAATCAGATAACAACTACGACAGCGGCATCGCTGCCATAGTTATCGCGCTAATTTAATTGATCTTGCCGTCGCCAAACGCATTCAGCGACACCTCGAAGTAGAAGAAATTGCTGGCCTCTGATGTAAAGGGGCCGTTGGCCGTACTGCCCTTATCGAATGACTTGGTAAAGCTACCCGGTTCGAAGCGGGCATAACTCAAGCTCCAATCGACATACGGATTGATTTTATGGCGCATACGAATGTCGAGTTCATGCCCCAGGAAGTTGCCGCTTTTACCGCTCCTGTCTCTCAAATTGGCGCGGTTCCAGGCCTCGGTTTCGCTTTCCAGCCAGAAGGCGTTATAACCGGTGTCGATGCGCACATCCTTATAAGGGGTGAATTCCAGTCGGGCTTTAGGGGCATGAACGTTATCCCAGGAGAAATAATCGTTGCGCGACCACGGCTGGTTAAAGCCGTAAAAAGCATCAAATTTCTGGTTCGTATTGTCAGTGGGATTTTTATCGCCGGTACCGTAACCGTAATACAGGCTGGCCCGAGGCTTCCAGGCATGATCAAAGGTATAACCGGATTCCAACGAGTACGCCAGAGCATCATGCTGGCGCAAGGTCTGCGTTGTACCCGAAAGCGAACCGGAGCGGCCAAACTGTTTGTTGATATCCGCGTCAAAATCAAAACCGCTATCACCGAAAAGTCCATAAACCCGTAAACCCGGCGCATAAATATCCATATCGGCCTTGCGGTTGGCGGCTACGGCATTGGTTGGGTCGCCATTTTGCTTGCGGCCAAGAAAATACGGCTGGATAGTGATAAACTCCGACCACTGCCGCAGATTTAGCACGCCACCGTAAATCCAGGTATCTTCGTCAGCACGGTCAAAATCATATTTTAAGCGTTCAATTGGATGAAGCGCAAAGGTATCCAAATGCCAGTCGTTTTGCTTTTTGCCGAATTGGACACGAAAACCCTCGAAATTGTTGGTAGTGTTACGAAACTGGTTGTTGCCTATCAGACGCCGATCCAGCAATTCCAAAGCCTGACGGCCGGCGCGGATGCTTAACGGCCGGTTATGGCCGAGCGCATTATCAAAATACAGCTCAGCGTAACCCTGAATCAATTCAAATTCGTTGATATCAGCGTCGGTTCTTTCATACAGGCCGTTGTAACTGCGGGCGTCTTCAAATTCGACCGCAAAGCGTAACGGGTCGAGAATGTCTTTTACGCCGATATAACCGCGCGTTCTCAATAGCCATAGATTATCGGGGTCGTTGCGATAGGTATTTAGCGTAGCATTGGTTGTCGGATTATTTCTGCGCCGTAAATCATTTTCCCGGTACTCATAACGGGTACGAAAATCCAGACCGACATCCAACCAGTCAACATCGCGAAACTGCTCGAATTGGGTTTTGCTCAAATTACGCACATAAGCCGGTGGATCGGTGTCCGGCTCGACACGATAACCTTTGGTTTTGACATAATAATCCTCGGCACTTACCAAACTGGGTAACGCCAGCAGCAGACCCAAGGCACCGGTTACCGTCGCGATATTGACGAAATTACGCTTCATAGTTTTACCTTCTTTTAAAAATCTTTTTTGATTATTAACTTCCGGTGATCCGGTCGGTTCATGTTCACGTTGCAGTGTTGTTTTCGCCGCTTTTTTACGGTAGAAATTTATCCATGAGTAGCGTAAAACCCCGCCGTTCATGGCGGGGATGTAAGCGGCTCAATTTCGTGTTTTCCATAGTATAAAACCTCTATTGTGTTAATATTGAATAGTGCTACCAGAGGAGGCTATCGGCTCTCTCAATGACGGCAACTTAAGTTTTAAAAGGC
>JAURYJ010000010.1 GCA_030653985.1 Methylobacter sp.
ACCGTCGGGCAGACGGGGCTAGTCTGTGAAGTGAACGGTGCAGTAATGCCGTCAGCAGCAGAAACCAGTGAGCAGTAGCGATACATACTCACTCTTAGGAAACTAGGAATCCCCTTCCTTCATGTGGGGGAGGATGTCAAGTAAAGCTATTGATGCATGAGTCCCAAGACACCCACGACGATCAAATACACCGCCACGAAATAATTTAAAAATCTCGGTACGAGCAAAATTAAAATCCCTATTATAAGGGCCAGTAAGGGTTCGATCGCAATATTCATAAAAATTCTCCTTAAGTTAAAAACAACGTGGCGGCAACATAGAACGAGGTCTGCATCCAGCTAGGACTGCTGTCGGTGATCCTCTAATCCTGCCATCCGTAATGCGGCTTACTTGAATTTTGAAGCGGCGTCGGCCAGACCGACTCTAAGCTCATCCCAGATCTTATCCGCACTTTCTTTGACCGTTTTCCATGCATTGCCACTGGCTTCTGTCAACTCGTTCATCTTTTCAGTGGCTTCATGCTGTTTAGCCAGTAACTCTTCGAGTTCTTCAGCGTATTTGAGTTTCGCCTGTGCCGCTGCGTTTTCCGTCTTGGCAGTCAAGAGGTCAATCTGAGCGCTCCACTGTTTTAATTCTGCCGCCAGACTTTCTATGTATTGGTCTTTAGTTTTCATGTTTTTTTATTGTTGTTTAGCATTTTTAATGCTGATTTGTATCGTTTTACGATAAATATCATTAACTGACAAACAGAGTAAACTCAATATCAGGCGCGGTCTGTACGCTACCGCACACGCAGTTAGCGCGAAATGCATCTTATCTCGCGCAGACTTGAGCGGTAACGGTGCAAGCTCATGGGTCTTTGCGCTGTTAAATAGACAAGAGACTTAGGTGCCGAATTTCGATGTGCGAGAAAAAGGTTAACGACGCAGATAAAGACTTTGCCATAGCGTTCAATCAACACGTCATTTATTTGCTCATATCCAAAGCCAATGCTTCGGCAACTTTGATGCCATCCACTGCCGCAGAAAGAATCCCGCCCGCATAGCCAGCGCCTTCACCGGCCGGATACAGTCCTTTGCTATTCAGACTCTGATATTGCTCGTTGCGTTTGATGCGAATAGGCGATGAGGTGCGGGTTTCGACACCAGTCAATACCGCATCGTTCATCGCAAAGCCCTTTATTTTTTTATCAAAAGCCGGTATCGCTTCGCGTATTGCGGCTATTGCATAATCCGGCAACGCCGAACTGAGATCGCATAAATGCACGCCCGGTGTGTAGGAGGGTTGCACCGTACCCAGCTGTAAAGAAGGTCGCTTAGCGAGAAAGTCGCCAACCAGTTGCCCCGGCGCTTCGTAGGTTTCTCCGCCCAATTTAAAGGCACCCGCTTCCAGTCGGCGTTGGAAATCGATGCCCGCCAACGGATGTCCGGGATAATCGTCAGGCGTAATACCGACGACGATGCCGCTGTTAGCGTTGCGCTCGTTGCGCGAGTATTGGCTCATGCCGTTGGTGACTACATGTCCTGCTTCTGAAGTGGCTGCTACCACGGTGCCGCCGGGGCACATGCAAAAACTGTATACGGAGCGTCCGTTGCTACAGTGATGCACCAGTTTGTAATCGGCAGCGCCCAGTAGCGGATGACCGGCGTTGCTGCCAAAGCGGCAACTGTCGATCAGTGATTGCGGATGTTCTATACGAAAGCCGATGGAAAAAGCTTTGGCTTCAATATAAACGCCTCGGTCATAAAGCATTTTGAAGGTGTCGCGTGCACTATGTCCTACTGCGAGTACGACATGATTGCTTTGGATGGTTTCACCATTGGCGAGTACCACGCCGCATACTTGGCCGTTATCGATGATAATGTCGTCAACTCGGCTTTGGAAGCGGATTTCGCCACCCAATGATTCGATAGTTGCGCGTATCTGCTCAACCACGGTGACCAGTTTGAAAGTACCGATATGAGGCTTGCTGACATGAAGAATTTCATCAGGTGCACCGGCTTTGACCAGCTCATTGATGACTTTTCGTCCATAGTGATTCGGATCCTTGATCTGGGTATAAAGCTTGCCATCAGAAAAGGTACCGGCACCGCCTTCGCCAAACTGCACATTGGACTCAGGGTTAAACAGGCTCTTGCGCCAAAGACCGAAGGTGTCTTTGGTGCGTTCTCGTACCTCTTTTCCCCGTTCAAGAATGATGGGTCGAAAGCCCATTTGCGCTAGAATCAAACCGGCAAATAGCCCACACGGTCCGGTGCCGATGATGATAGGACGCTGCACCAGATCTTTTGGCGCGCCGGTTACAAAATGATAACTGCTGTCCGGTGTTAAGGTGATGTGTGGGTCGTCTGCTAAGCGGTTAAGAAGGGCCTTTTCGTTGCTGACATCGACATCAACCGTGTAAACCAGCAGGATTGCATTGCGTTTGCGCGCATCAAAACCTTGGCGGAATAGGGTGTAAGTGATGAGTTCTTCTGTGCTGATACCGAGTCGATCAAGTATTGCGGCTTTGAGTTCGTTTTCCGGGTGATCGAGAGGGAGTTTAAGTTCAGTGATTCTTAGCATGTAATGTATTCCGGTAGATTCCTGTTACAGAACCGATTGTTTTGCGGGTGGCAGTGTGTAAATGTAGAATATTTTACCTTAACGGGGTTTTTCTTGTTAGCTGTGCATTCACCGAATAATGGAGATTACCAATGGCACTCGGAAAATTACTGGCGGCGATTGGCGTTGTTTTGGTCGTTATCGGACTGGCGTTTACTTATGCGCCTTGGCTGATTGGCTGGTTTGGTAAATTACCCGGCGATATACGTATTGAGGGTGAGCGGCAGTTTGTTTTTATTCCGATTACCTCTATGCTGGTTGTTAGTATCATTTTGACACTAATTATTAACCTTTTTTTTCGTAAATAGTCGGATAGTTAACATTATTCTTGCAATCTGTTGTCGGATACCTCGAGTTCTTGTAGAATGCGCCGATTAAGTGCTGCAGTGCTCATAATAAGTATACGTTGGAATAAAAATGGAAATGTCACAAGAATTGTTACAGAAAAAAATTCTGATTGTCGATGATGCAGCCTCAATGCGCACATTGACTAAAGCTATTCTGCGAGAAGCCGGATTTACCCACGTTTTTGATGCGCCGGGTGGAGGAGAAGCATTGCAAATGATGCGGAAGATAAAAATTAATATCGTGGTATGTGATTGGAATATGCCCGGCATGAGTGGGCTTGATTTGTATAAGGCAGTAAAAGACGATGTCAAAATGCAAACTCCACCGTGGATAATGCTGACATCTTCGTCTGAAGGTGACAAGGTAAAAGAAGCTATTATGGCAGGAATAACCTCTTATATCGTAAAGCCTTTTAAGCCGGACAACTTGGTTAAACAGGTTATAGCCAAGCTTTCTTAATAGCTTAAGTCAGATAGTTAAAACAAAGAAAAGGCCCCATTCGCATGACGAATGGGGCCTTTTTTTATACCTGGTTAACGTCTACGTCCGGTTTAACTGTCGGTACACGCCTTTTACCGACATTCTTCTTGTCCCTGTCCCGTAGCTTGACTTTTTCGACGGCGGCTTTTTTAGGTTCTATTTTATTTTTGCCGCCGGTTGCCTTTCCCGAAGCTTTAAGTTTTTTAGGGCCTTTATATTTACCCTCCAGTTCTTTGATGCGGCGGTGTTTGAATTTCTGTTTCAAAAAACGCTCAATGCCGGACATTAAATTCCACTCGGTGTGTTTTACCAGCGCAATTGTTAAGCCCAGTTCATCGACCCGACCTGTCCGGCCTATGCGATGTATATAGTTGATGCCGTTTCTCGGGACATCAAAATTGATAACCAGATTGATGCCCTTGATGTCCAGGCCGCGCGCAGCAAGGTCGGTAGCCAGCATGATCTTGACTTCGCCATCGCGGAATAATTCCATCATCCGGTTGCGATCTTTTTGATCCATTTCGCCATGCAGCACACCGACACGGAGTTTTTGTCCTCGTAGCGGTCCGCGTAGGATATCTGCCTGAATCCGGCTATTGGTAAACACCAGCGCCTTGTTATAGGTTTCATTTTGTAATAGCCAGGTCAATAATTTTAGTTTGTGATCATTGTCGTCGGCCAGAACAATCTGCTGCTCAATATTGCGGTGTCCGTCATGTAGGGTATTTAAAGCAACGACTTTATGGTCTTTTAACACCTTGTCAGCCATTTTGATAACGCCAAAATGGGTCAAGGTAGCAGAAAATAGCAGGGTTTGTCGTTGTGCATTGCAGCTATTGGCAATAGTCAGTACGTCTTCACTAAATCCCATGTCTAGCATGCGATCGGCTTCATCCAATATCAGCACTTCCAGGTTGCTAAAGTTCGGTATCTCCTGCTCCATCAACTCCAGAACTCTGCCTGGTGTGGCAATAACAATGTCCGTATTTCTGCGCAGCATATTTTGCTGTAGCCTAAAATCATCGCCGCCGGTAATCAGACCTGTTTTCAGGTCGGTAAATTCGGTCAATTGTTGGCAGTGCTTAAAAATCTGCTGAGCCAGTTCGCGGGTTGGCGTCAATACCAAAGCCCGTGTGCCGGCTTTTCCGGAGGACAGATTTAGCAGGTGCTGCAGGGTAGGTAGCAAGAATGCGGCGGTTTTGCCACTGCCGGTTTCGGCGCTGACCAGCAGGTCCTTATGATCCAGAACAAGGGGAATCGCTTGTAGTTGGACCGGCGTAGGCTGTTCAAAGCCCATTTTTTTAACGGCCGAAAGCAGTTGTTCATCTAGCGATAGGCTCGAAAATGATGGCGTTTTGTCTATTGGATGTGGGTGCATGAATCTTTATAGTGGTTGCTAAAGCGCAAAGGTGATAGGAAGCAATTTAACTGTGCATTATAGACTTTTTGCGATCAAGGTTATGATTAAATAACTATTCATCAAATTTCCTTGCTGGTTTGAAACCTGTTCCTTCAGCGATGTTATTTAACTTTGACAACGATGCACCCGCGTCGTTATCCTTTTCAGTAACCCCGTCGTTCACGAGGAGGTTTAATAAGCCATCGACCTCTATCCGTCGGATGGCGTCACTCGACGGATGCGGTCGGGTGTGGATTGAAATATTGCAAATCGATTTTTTAGCTTTTAAGCTAGGTTAAAAGCAAGAATAACATCCCGTCTACAGAGATCAGGAAAAACCATGATACCCATTAGAGATACAGCACCGTGTTATTCAAGGCCTTTAGTCACATGGGGGATAATGGCGGTTTGCATTATCGTTTTTGTGTCGATGCAATTGATGCCCGATCAGTTAAGTTTACGACTTATTAATCTTTACGGCATGGTGCCTATTCGCTATACAAAACATTATTATGGCTTGCCTTTTGATGGCTACTTGTCTTTTTTGACCAGTCTGTTTTTGCATGGAAATTGGCTGCACCTGATCATGAATATGTGGTTTTTATGGATTTTTGGCGATAATGTAGAAGACAGGATGGGGCGCTTGCCTTTTTTGATTTTTTATTTGGTATGTGGTTTGTTGGCTACTTATTTGCAATGGTTTTTCGATCCGAACCTTGCCATTCCGGTTGTCGGTGCATCGGGTGCCATAGCGGGTATATTGGCGGCTTATTTCTTTTTATATCCATTTGAACGTGTTGTGGTGTGGATTCCTATCTTCATTTTACCGATAGTCATTCATGTTCCGGCCGTTGCTTTTTTAGGTTTGTGGGTCTTAATTCAGTTGCATAGCGCGACTACGGCAATACTATTTGAGAATGTTGCTGCTACGGATGTGGCTTGGTGGGCGCATTTAGGCGGCTTTGTTGCAGGTTCAATTCTTTATCGTTGGTTTCTTCGTAAAGAACAAGCCGAAAAAAATGAATTACTTTGACGGTGTTAAGGTATAATTTAGCCCTTCAAAAAACGGTTTTTTTGACAACATACTAGAGTCAGGAGTCATTTTCTGGCTAAAAAGACTCCTTAAAGTTCTATCAGGAAATTGAAAGTAATATGAAAAAAGTTAACGTTGCGTTGGTCAGGCTACTTCAGTTTGTAGTTTTTGTGATATCCATATTCATGGTAATCGTCTATTTTGGCGCCATGGTTTTATTGCCTTTAGATGCCATTGTATTGCTTATAAAACTGATGGGCGTTGTTGGTCTTAACGGTTTTATCGCGGCTTTTATTGCCGTCCCTGTGGTTGCTTATTTAGCGTTGATTGTTTATAAAACGCCAGGACTTTGCAAAATGATCGTTGATATAGGTGTCGACATGATTAAGAGCGGCAAAACAAGAGTTGAAGCGTTTAATGAAATTGCCGATGCGGTAAAAGCTTAATTTTTCTATTATTCGCTGTCAAAAAGGTGTGTCGATGTCGACGCACCTTTTTTTATGCCTATTTTTTAGGATAAACGCCGCTGTTGCAATGCCCAATAAAAAATCAACGTCCCGAATGCGGCAATCAAGTGTTTTAGCGAGTGTCCGCTGAGCAGGCCAAAAATACTATAAAGCTGAGTATCGAATAACTCCATGAGCTTCGAAATACCATAAGCGCCGATAATCCCCCAAATATAGTTGTCTCCGTTCAATCTTGAGTCGAACTGCCACAGAATTAGCGGTATCAACACAAGCGGTAAAAACTGTACCAGCGCATAAGCGCGTAAATCGCCGTGGCCATTCAGTTCGGTCAGATACCAGTAGATGACTGAAGTAACGCCCGTTATCAGCAAAGGGATAAATAATTTGCTAGCCAATTGGGTCGAAATATATTCGCCGACAACAGCGCAAAACAGCGACATAAAGGCAAGCGTCATTGGCAGGCGATCCCAAAACAGGGATTGATTTCCGGGCTGGTAGTGATAATAGGCAGAACCGAAACCGGTTAGAAATACCCCGACAAAAAATGTCAAATACATAGACTGCAACTCGACTAATCCCCCTGATGCCTGCCGTAATCCGACCAGTCGCATACCGAGGATGCCGATAATGACGAACGGTAAATTGGATAGTACATTGAAAAAATTGGCTATATTGATGAGCCGACGCTGGTCGGCGAAATGATGGTAATCCGGCTCTTGGGCAATGGGATCGAGGCTAAAAACCGCGATAATTGCAATAACAATGATCGTTAATATGAGCTTCAGGTGGTTATCGGTAGGCACAAGTTATACACTCAGGGTTTGACATCCACCCCCCCAGCTAAAGTAAGGGGATTCCTTAGTACAGCCCTCCATGCCCGAAGGGGACGACTCTGAAAATCGTCTTACTTCACGCCATCTCAGTTACCCTGATGGCAGGAGATACGCAGCAACAGCGCATCCAACAGAAAAAATTATAAATGATGAACAACCAAAGTCAAGAGCATCCTGACATCCCCGACCTAAAGGAAGGGGTTTTACGGACTCTTTGGGTAAAAACAAGGTGGATTTAACAGATTCATTGACAATGAGCCGTCCGCATCGTTATTATTTTGATAACCTCCTCGTTCACAGGGAGGAACAGTCCACCGACTTTTATTGGTCGGCGGGTCTCACTTGATGGATGAGGTCGGGTGTGGATCGAAACAAACAATATAGGGTGTAAACAAATATGTCAGCAATCATTTATATTTTAACTGTTATTTTTGTAGTTTATGTTGTCTATACTGTAGTAACCGACCGGGAAAAAGGCAAATGAAAGGCAAGTGATTGATGCCGCCGCCAACCCCGCGACTAGATATTTAAAACACGCTGAAACCTGTCTGGATTCTATTTTTCCGCGGGTGTTATTAGCTAGTGTTCCATGCGTAAAACATTCACTTTATTCCAGATAGCTTCAATAAACTCCGTATTCATTTCAGGCATGCCGTCCTGTATCCAGTGCACCAAAACTTTGGCGATATTGGGATAGGTGATTTGAACGGCGCGGTTGTCATACAGCCAGTGTTCAATAATTGAACTGCTCATGTCATGCATGATATGTCCATAGCCTAGCTGCTGTAGGGCAGCGGCATTGGAAATTTGCTCCATTTGCGCATGTAGTGGTTTAGCTAGAATTTTTTTCCCCATCTGTAATGATTCACTGGCCAGTTCGAATCCGGCATTGCTGATAATGCCCGCACAATCGTATAAATCTTTCTGGAAACCGTCGCGAGACAACGGATTGCAGCTAATGTGCCCGAATGTTGAGGGAACCGGTTCCGGCGAGTAAAGATGAAAGTCGAAGTTGTCAAAGGGCGACAACAGCCGAATGACTTCATACGGATCTTCGAAAGGCAGGTACACAATGATCTTGTTCTTGATCATGTTTTTGGGTGTTTCCGGGGTATCGATAATCGGCGGCAAAATAGGTTGACCGAAATGATGCCAGTGCAAACCGACACCCTTATCTGCCGGGGCAAAGTATTTCATGACTTGGTTGGCGATAGGATCCGATCCCTTTCTGGGAATTTTATGATTAAACGCATATTGATGACCTATGCCTAAAACCGGTATCTTCTGGCTTTTTGCCGCCCAGGCGGTGACTGGCTCAAAATCACTGATGACCAGATCATAACCGCTCAAATCCAGGGACTTTATGTCTTTTACAAAAGTAATGGGTTTGGCATCGAGCGCTGTTTTCAAATAACTGACTTGTCCTTTTTCGGTATGAAAGGTCAGGCCGGTGCGTGATTGATAGCCGTTAAAGACCTCCATATCGAAATACTTGTCGGCAGGACGCCCGGTAAATTGAAAGGTAACGTCAATTCCGGCGGCATGGAGTTCTTTGGCCATAACCCGTGCGCGCGTGATGTGGCCGTTACCGGTACCTTGTACGCCATAAAAAATTCTCATGATACGATTTGTCCCAAACTGAAAAGTGCGGTGCCGATGCCCAAGATGACGCCTACCAAGGTATCGGTCGGGAAATGCACGCCCAGTACCACGCGGGAGAAGCCGACCAAAGTCGCCCAGCCATAAAGCAGGGGCATCAAGACAGGTAAGTAGTAGCCGAGCAAAGTCGCCATCATGAAAGCGGCAGAAGTATGACCGGATGGAAAACTGAATTTATCCGAGGGGATAATAGTGCTGCGGAAGTTTTGTAGCGCTGCTTGCGGACGATTGCGCTTCAGACCGTTTTTTAGCACAAAATAAATTGGCCTTTCAATTAAAAAGGCCAGCAGGACAGCTTGCAGAAAAGGGCTGTCAAAGCCTTCGCTCCAATATAACAAGCCTATGATGACCAGATACAACGGGCCATCGCCGGTTTTTGACAGATAACGGCTAGCCTTGGTCAAAGTGCCGTGCATTCTGGCATTGATCAGCCAGGTGAACATGAAAACGTCGTATTTATGGATGGAATAGAGCAGTTTCATTTCTTTATCCTCTTGAGAAAAGTTCTACAAAAATCGACTGGGATCTTTTGCAGGGAAGAAAACCGATGATTTTCTGTTGACTCTTGATCCTTAGCTTTCAGGAGCAAGAGTAAAACTTTTCTGTGACAAAGAAATGAACGTTTGTTTAAGATTGGGTGACAATGTTGTTCAAAAAAGACTAACGGACAACCTTACGTTACTTTCGCGTACTCCAGTTGTCGTTCAAGCTGCTGATCCAGCAATTGCTGGCTTTCTTCCTGCCAGCGGATAAGGGTAATCTGCCCGGCCTTATCTTCGACCAATGCGGTGCAACTCTCCACCCAGTCGCCGCAATTACAGTAGGTTTTACCGAATTCCATATCAGTAATGTCGGCATGATGGATATGCCCGCAAATAACCCCATCCACCTGTCTTTTTTGTGCTTCCAGGCTCAGGATATGCTGGTAGTTATCCATAAAGCTGACGATATTTTTAACATTGTGCTTTAAAAATGCCGAGATAGACCAGTATTTTAAGCCCATCTTAGTACGCAACACATTCAACCAGCGATTGACGACCAACAAGACTTCATAAGCCTCGCTGCCGATGTAAGCCAGGTTTTTATTGTGACAAACGATGCTGTCGAATTCATCGCCGTGCAGAACCAGAAACTTGCGGCCATCCTGGGTGGTGTGAATGGCGTTGAGCTGTATGTCGATGCCGTTAAAATGTATCCCGGCATGTTTGCGGAATTGTTCATCGTGATTGCCGGGTATGTAGATGACGCGGGTGCCTTTTTTGGCCTTGTCAATTACGCGTTGCACGATGTCGCTGTGCAGAGTAGGCCAATAAAAGCCGGATTTGAATTTCCATAAATCGATAATGTCGCCGACCAGATAGAGATAGTCGCAATCGACGTTATCAAGAAAATCTCTGAGCTGTTCGGCCTTGCAGCCTTTAGTCCCAAGATGGGTATCTGAAATCCAGATTGAACGATAATGTATTGTCATTTTGGCCAGCTTCAAAAAGTTTCGACGATGACCAAAATACCCCTGAATTATTACAGGAAGTTAACTGTTTGATGACATTTTCATTAAGTTTCAGCAGCCTGCTTTAAGCCCATCGCCCAATCTTTCAGCTGCGATGCCACCCATGCGCCGTCATCCAGCGTCAGGTCATGGCCTGCCCAGGGATGGCGGCGAAGTTCCAGATTCCATTTTTTGTGTATCGCCTCTGAGCAGGCTGGCGACACCAGACGATCACCTCGTCCGTTTAATAATAAAACCGGATGCTCCGGTTTTATGTCGCCGGGCCGGTAGTTTGCTGCGGCGATAATCTGGCGGAAGCTGTTTTTACGGCTCATCGGGCGTTGGTTTTGTATTTTTTTCCAAGCTTGAATTATCTGTTCATCCTGCGCCGCGCCAGTTTCCGACTGGCTTGCGGTATACACAGCATCTCTGGAAATATATCGGCGATTGCTGGTCAAGCGCAAAATGCCCGATTCCTGGTTATGCAGGTCACGTGCCATCGTTAGCGCGGCAAATTTTCCGTAACTTTGCCAGCGTAGTCGCTGATAAAAGGGGCTCACATCGGCAAAGCTGGTGTTCATTAGGGTTGCGCCGCAAATATCTTCGGGATAGCTGCGCATCCACTCCCAAGCCACCATTGCCCCCAGCGAAAGCGCCAGAATCGTTGCCGGTTGTTGTAGGAGCCCCTTATCCAGCGCATGACGGCGTAGGCTGTCGGTTATCGCCTTGATCGTGCGTGGACTGGTTTCCCGATGAAAACATCCGGTGCCGGGTAAATCCAGCAGCGTTACTTGAGCATCCGGAAATGTCGATTGCAAAAGGGGAATGAAAGCGCCCCAGTGCGCCGACTCGCGCGCCAGTCCTCTAAGCAGAATCCAGTTTTGTCCCAGCGTTTTATTCATACCAAAGACCTAATGCCTTTTTTTCATAAGCTATCTTTTGTTGCGGTTTAAGCCGTGTCCATTTTTCCGGATACAAAAGGCTGCGGTGTAAAAAATCAAACAACAGAAAATGCCGTCGAAAAATCCGTTGTTGACGGTGCGGCAAAAGCGGGTGAAACAAGCCATGTCGAGAGAAAAGATGCATCGGACTTTTACGCAGCCAAAGCCATGAACCCATTTCCAATGTCAGCGGCAAAAATAAACGTTCGTCTGTAAATCGCCGTACAAACTCATCGAACAGATAATCCCACAGATCACCGTTAATCACATATTCCCGGCACGTCGGTTCAATCCTATAGATATGGTGTGGATAGCAACGATCAAACAGTTCTTTTAAGGCCAAGGTTTCGGCAATAAAGGCAAAGGGGGTAAGACGTGAGGCGTAGGGGAACCATAATCGATCCTGAATGCCGAAACCTGAGTGCAAATCCAGGGCAATGGACAAAGGCGAGTTGAACAGATGTCGATCGACAACGCGGCACAAAGCTTGCGCTTCCTTTTCCATTTTTAATTGATCGCCGCGATACCAGGGCAGATGAGGTGTGATGCGGTGACCGCTGTAAATGCGGGTAGAACCTACGCCTTCGACCGGTGAGTTGCGCATCAAATCGACGCCGTTGCCATTGCAACGCGTGCCAAGATAAACGCCGACCGGATTGACGAGGGGCACAAACACCAATCGGGTTTTCTCCAGCCGGGTCAGAAATTCCTGATCCCAGTCCAGCAACTGACTGATGGTTTGCATATAAGACAGGATCACTTCAGAACCGATCTTCTCCAGTCCATGCACGCCGCCGAAAAAGGCCAATACCGGCGCATCGGGCTGAGTTGATCCCAGGGTAATGCAATGAATGGGGAATTCATGATCCTGGTATTGGATCTTCTCTATGACCTCGGTTTGGGCCCGGTCCCCTAATTGCTCAATAATGCGTTCAAGTTGTTCAAGTTCAGGGAATTTAATGGCAGTCATAAAACCGAATCAGGGGATATAGTCTAGGAAGGACAACTGCAGCACTATTTCCAAAAAAAACAGGTTGCGACAACAATTTTTCTTTCATCCTTGAGATGACTGTAAATGTTGCGGGTCTGCATTATCCGCCGGTAAACCGGCTGAAATTTTTTCCCATATCCTATCTCTTGTTTCAAGACTGACCGCATGACGATTTTTTCCCGAGCTGTTAATAACAGGAAGAAAATTAAGCCGCACCTCGATTCTATCCAGAGTCAGCATCTTGATTAAATGCGGAACAAAGGCATCGTCACCGACAAAAGGCGCGTGTTCTTTAGCGGCCCCTAGATATTGAACGGCTACAGCTTGAATAGACGATCTGGTTAACAATGCAGGCTGAAATAAAGAGGCATGAAAGTGCAGCACCTCATCGCCCTTGGTTGTGGTTCCTTCGGGAAAAGCAATAATGTTGCTGTTTTGTTTTAGCAGCCAGGCCATTTTTTCGGCGGTCATCTTGATATGTTGTTTATTGCCGCGACGAATAAAAATGGTACCGCCCTGTCTGGCCAGATAACCGATCACAGGCCAGCTTGAAATATCACTCTTGGCAACAAAACAGGCCGGTAAATATTGGCCGATAACGATGATGTCCAGCCAGGAGATATGATTACTGACTAAGAGCGCACGTCGTTCCGGCAGTTCACCCTCTTTGATGACATGCAGATTAACAATAGTGCTGAACCATCTAAGCCAACGGGATTTTAGCGCATCCCGTTTAATGTTGGCTTCTCTTGCTGAGTTTAGAAAACCTAGTATAGGAAAAATACCGGCAGCTATGATGAGCCCATTAATAAACAGGATGACGATCAGAAAAAGTTTATAGTACAGCCGGATTTTTAACTTCATTACCAGCCTGCGCTGCGCTTTGCTACCGGCACGTTTGCGGCATGCACACCATCCATGGCGATCGCCGTACCAGTTCCCGACTGGCTTGTGGCATACACACCATCCCTGGCGATATAATCTCTCATGTAGTGTTTGCTGTAGCGTTCTTGCAGTTGGTCGAGCGGCAGTAACATGAATAAATCCATGCAGTTAAAATCCTCATCCCAGCAAGGTTCGCCGCAGACCACGGCGCCGAAACGAAAATAAGCTTTGAGCAACGGAGGAATGCCCGATTCATCCCGTTTACACCTTAATTCGCTGGGCACCGGAATGCTGGGTGTGACTTGAATAGAGACGGGCGCAATATTTTTGGCATCGATATTCCGATAAACCGCATCGACGGCAAAGCCGCTGGGGCCGGGAGTAATGCTGGCGCAACCGAGCAAATAATTGAATTGCCCTTCAAGCGCATATTGAACCAATGCCGACCAAAGCGTTGTTAAAACCGCGCCGCCGCGATAATCGGGATCAACGCAAGTCCGGCCTATTTCCAGAAAACGGCCGGGCAAGGTTAATACCTGATCCAGATTGAATTCGCTTTGGGAATAAAAACGGCCAAGGCGCTCCGCCTGGTCTTGGTTAAGCAAACGCGTGTAGCCGACTATTTTTTTATTGACGTTGTCATAGACAATCAAATGGTCGCAATAACTATCCACCTCATCATAATCCAGACCTTCCGCTTCGGTCTTGAGCTTGGCGCCCATTTCCTTGGCAAACACACGGAAGCGCAATGCTTGGGCTTCTTTTATTAGCGCTTCCGCGTTTGCCGTTGCACCAGCTCCCGACTGGTTTGCGCCATACACGCCGTCCCTGGCGATAACAAAAGATTCCAACCGTTTGGCAGGCTTGAGCTGTATTGCTACGTCTATTTTTTTCATGGGTATGTATCCACAGCGCTAATAAAGATGTGGATACCTTAATGAATAAAGGTGTCAGTTTCGTGTCGAGTTTATGAACATCAAATGACAGGATGGTTAAGTTTTGATGACAATCTAGGCATTGTTCGCAATTCCTGCTTAAATACGGCGTCATGCATCATCAGTCACGCTAAAGGACCTAAAGATGCAAGATTAAAAAACCATAACTTTCACTTTATTTTTAAATACAGCAATGGCAAATCCAAATGCAAAAGGCGTTAAACGATTGATAAACGCGTGTTTTTTCTCGGTCGCAGGTTTTAAAGCCACCTGGACGCATGAAGAAGCATTCAGACAGGAAGTTGTCCTGTTTGTGGTAACCACCCCTCTGGCAATCTGGCTGGGAGAAACGACTATTGAAAGGCTGCTGTTGATCGGCAGTATCGTGTTAGTCATGCTGGTTGAGTTATTGAATTCGGCGGTAGAGGCTGTCGTCGATAGAGTGGGTCTTGAGCATCACGAATTATCGGGCCGAGCTAAAGACATCGGTTCGGCTGCCGTTATGATGTCACTGGTTTGGGCAGCGGTAACCTGGGCACTCATTCTGTTTTAGGTCTGGCATTGGCGGATGGGAATGGGTAGCTACTATCATGAGATTAATCGACAACAACACAGATTGGCATCAATGCAGATGCGCAGCTAACCAGATAGTATTAAGGTCGGGCGGCGTCCATTCGACTCGGTGCCTTGTATGTGCCGGAATCAGCAGGTAATCACCGGCTATTAAATGAAGGCTTTGATTGCCTTGTTCATAAAGAATAGTTGCCTGTCCCTGAAGCAGCATGACCCATTCATCACCATCTTGATCGTACCATTGTCCTGCCGGCGTAATATGACCCTTGGATACAATGCGTTCAATATGAATATTATCCTGTTTGAAGATGCATTCAATCAGTTCTTCCGGTAGTTGATCGGGTATGTTTTTAAAAATATTGGGGATAATAGGATACATTTGATTATTGAGTCGGTAGCCGGTTTCATTTCAAGAATTCAGGGACTGAACGATATTGTATAATGCCTGTTGTTGGGGATATAGAGACTCTGCAAATAAGAGAAACTTCGAGCCATAAATCACTACATTGTAGAGAGCAAGACCATTAGTCATACACCGATAAACATAACAGCCCGCAAAACCGTCGCGATTATTGGCGGCGGCCCCGCTGGATTGATGGCGGCGGAAGTCTTAAGCCAAGCGGGTGTAAAGGTCAATCTATACGATGCTATGCCTTCCGTAGGTCGAAAATTCCTGATGGCTGGAAAAGGCGGAATGAATATTACCCATTCCGAGCCTTTCGACCCATTCCTGTCCCGCTACGGTTCTGGTAAAGCACATATCAAGCCGCTGCTGGATGCCTTTGGCTCTGAGGCTTTACGGGCATGGCTGCAGGCTTTAGGTGTTGAGACTTTCGTCGGTTCGTCAGGCAAGGTATTTCCAGTCGATATGAAGGCTGCGCCATTATTGCGGGCATGGCTGCATCGATTGCGTGCAGACGACGTGAGCTTTCATATGCGCCATCAATGGCTGGGTTGGGATGATGGCTTGCTGCGTTTTTTAACGCCGGAAGGCGAAAAAAAAGTCAGCGTCAATGCCGTGGTGCTGGCTTTGGGCGGCGGCAGTTGGGCGCGACTGGGTTCTACCGGTGCGTGGGTGCCGCTGTTGGCTCAACAAGGGGTTGCGGTTGAACCGCTACAGCCTTCAAACTGCGGCTTTGACGTGGAGTGGAGTGCCTTTTTTCGCAGCCGTTTTGCCGGACAGCCGTTGAAATCGGTGCTGGCCTCTTTTAGTTCTTCGGCAGACGTTGAATTTTGCCAGCCGGGCGAACTGATCGTGACCGCAGACGGTGTTGAAGGCAGCTTGATTTATAAAATGTCTGCGTTGTTGCGCGAACAGCTTGCGGCAACCGGAACGGCGACGGTTTATCTGGATCTTGCGCCCGGCAAGGACAAACACTATCTGATCGACAGAATCTCAGCGCCGCGCGGTAAGCACACCATGGCAAATCATCTGCGCAAGCGAATCGGTATTGATGGCGTAAAGGCAGGCTTGTTGAGAGAAGTTTTATTGAAAGAAGATTTTGATAATCCGGCTCGCCTTTGCGAAGCTATCAAGGCATTGCCGGTTAAACTGGTGGCGACAAGGCCTATTGACGAGGCCATCAGCACTGCGGGCGGCATTGCCTTTGAGGCGCTCGACCCGCAGTTAATGATACGCGCCATGCCGGGCGTGTTCTGTGCCGGTGAAATGTTGGACTGGGAAGCGCCGACCGGCGGTTATTTATTAACCGCCTGTTTTGCCAGCGGGCGAGTTGCAGGGGAGGGCGCGTTGTCCTGGCTGCAAGGTGGCGACTTTGCAGCTGGAAAATTAGTCTCTACCGAAGCGTTGCAAATAAAGTAAAATAGCAACGAAAGAACTACCGGATCAAAGTCTATGTCGAAGAAAAAGGTCGCTAATGTTTTTAATTTTTATCAGGGCAGTGTGTAAGGGCGGCTATGAAAACTCCAAAAAGTATTGAACCGCTAGTGCGGGATGGCCTCGTTGACGAGGTTCTTCGTCCGCTAAAAAGCGGCAAAGAGGCAGCTGTCTACGTGGTATTGTCTGAAGGCGAGATCCGTTGCGCTAAAGTCTATAAAGATGTTAACCAACGCGGTTTTCACAAGCAGGCTCAGTATCAGGAAGGACGTAAGGTGAGAAATAGCCGCCAAGCGCGCGCTATGGAGAAAAACAGCCGATTTGGTCGGCAGCAGCAGGAACAGGTGTGGCAAAATGCCGAAGTCGATGCGCTATACCGTCTTGCAGCTGCTGGTGTGCGCGTTCCTAAACCCTTTAACTTTGTCGAGGGCGTGTTGTTGATGGAGTTGGTCACCGATGAACAGGGCAACGCCGCGCCCAGACTTAACGATCTTGAGTTGGGTCATGAGCAAGCGCTTGAATATCATGGCTTGCTGATTAAAGAAGTGGTCAGAATGCTCTGTGCCGGACTGGTGCATGGCGATCTTTCCGAATACAACATCCTGGTTGACGCCAACGGCCCGGTTATCATCGATCTACCTCAGGCAGTCGATGCGGCGGCGAACAATAATGCAGCCAGGATGCTGGAACGCGATGTAGACAATTTGGCCGATTATTTTGGCCGTTTTGCTCCAGAGCTGCTGACTACCGAGTATGGCAAAGAGATCTGGAAACTCTATGAGAGCGGTGATTTGACGCCACAAGTCAAATTAACCGGCCGATTTAAGTCTAACAACAAAGCGGCTGACGTTGGCAGCATCATGCGTGAAATTGATGATGCCAGAGACGAGGCGATACGCCGCCGCTATGAGCATGAAGATTAACTTATGAGTGATAAACAACCGGAAAACCCATTGCATGGCGTTACCTTGGAAAGGCTGCTGGAAGAGCTGGTAGCCGAGTATGGCTGGGTCGAACTGGGCAGGATAATTGATATTAGATGTTTCAATAACGACCCAAGCATCAAATCGAGTTTGACGTTTTTAAGAAAGACACCGTGGGCGAGAAAGCAGGTTGAAGAACTGTATCTGGTTAAAAAAGAAGACTGAATTCTTTGGATTCGGAATTAACAGCCGATGCAGGACTGATGATGAATAATGGTCAATACTGGACGCTGAGTAACAATTTCTGGGGTTAAAAAGTAATAGCTTTTTATAAAAAATGAGGAAATTCAAGAAGAATATTAATCAAGCGGATTTGTTAGAGTTGCTATGGCAATTAGAACAATTAGAGCAAATCAATACGGAATTGAATACGACTTCGGCGCTCGGGCCTTTGGAGTTAAATTTGGATGATGCACGGATAAGCAAAACCCATGCCCCAATGTGGATTCAATCTTCAATAGATTCCTTAATAGAGTTTGATAACTCATGATAGCGTCTACCCGCCGAGCTTTTTATCCACATACATGGCGCAGAGCTTGGGCTGATCAAAACCTGTCTGGAATTTGTTGGCAACGATCATCACTTGGTAATCGTCAGAATCAAAGGCTTTGCGCATATCCCGACCTTTGAGGTTCGGGTTCATATTGCTTTCGGTAAATTTATCCCCGATCAAGCCCTCGGAGTTAGGATCTTTATCAGTAAACTTCACCTCGCCGGAGAAAGCCACCATGGCATGGATGTTTTGGTAGCCTTGAGCCACTATTGTATTTATCAAAGCCCAATTTGTAGCGCACGGCTTCTTTACGCGCACTGGTGACGACCATAGCCTTGGCTTGACCGCCTAACAGCCCCATTACGCGAATCTTGGTGGAAAAAAACCGGCATTATCATAAATACCCCGCATAAAATCGGCATGCAAGGTCTTGATGCTCTCTACAGTGATCGGCATCGGCTCGCCATGCCCCGCAATTTTCTGCCAAAGCTGCTTATGCGTAATAAAAGCATTAAAGCCTTCAAGAAAAGTCTGCCTGTCCATATTCTTAGGCACGTTCTTCCCATCAATAATGTTATCGAAATCCGCCTTCGCCATGTCGGTTTCAATTTCAATCGTGCCATAACTCAAACGGCGTAGAAATGGCAGAAACAACGCCTTGTTGTGAGGCATATCGTCCGGCAGCAAAACGGCTTCGAAGCTTTGTTTGGGATCATCCCACTCAGGAATAAAAAAATGCCGACAATACAAAACATCAATATCCAGACGGCACTTGGCAGAAATTGACTCAGGCTTCTGCCGCCAGTTGAGAAGCGTTCTTCTTGAAACGCCAATCGCTTCCGCGAGCTTAGTCGAATAAACCAACGCCGATTGAAGCCGGTCAAGTTTATCTATAGCACCTATATTACTGTATTTCATAATAATTTTTCTTGTTGCCCCTTGTTTTTAGCTAGGTTCTGTTGACGTTTCACCAATCCGGTAGAATAAGCCGTTTTGAATGAAATGAAGCGGATAAAATTAAGTGATGAAGAGTGGACTCGTATTTTGGCAAGCTTAAAAAAATTGCCTGGAGTTCATATCGGTTTACCCA
>JAURYJ010000011.1 GCA_030653985.1 Methylobacter sp.
TGGACACGTCCAGGAGCGCACATCCAGCGGCATTTTATCCGATATGTACCCACAGCAAGAACAGCGTTTGCTTGAGGGAAACCACTGGTCAATGGCAACAAAAGTACGGCCGCCCCAGTTGGACTTGTACTCTATTTGCCTGGTCAGTTCGCCCCAGGAAGCATCAGCAATATGCTTGGATAACTTTCGGTTTTTAATCATATTTTTAATGCGAAGGGTTTCGACGCAGATAACTTGGTTCTCGTTAACTAATCTGCGGGACTGCTTGTGCAAGAAGTCCTTCCGGCAATCGGTAATTTTAGCGTGAACACGGGCTACTTTAACTTTAGCTTTACGCCTGTTACTGCTGCCAAGTTTTTTCTTGGCGAGTTTGCGCTGGGCTTTAGCGAGTTGAGCCGCGTACTTTCTGGTGTGACGGGGATTGCCGGACTTTTCACCATCCGAAGTAATCATAATGTCAGTTATACCCACATCGACACCCATCACCTTATCGGTAACAGGCAACAATACTGGCTCAAACTCACACAGGCAACTGACGAAATAACGACCTGCGAAGTCTTTGGTAATGGTAATGGTGCTGGGGTCGCTTGGGAGTGGTTGGCTCCAGCGAATAGCAAGCGGGGTTTTGGATTTAGCAATGCACAATTTACCGTCTTTGTAGGTAAATGCGCGGTAAGTGAACTCAGCGGATTGTTGTCCGTTTTTCTTTTTAAAGGTTGGGTATTGGGTTCTACCGGCAAAGAAATTGCTAAACGCGGCTTGCTGGTTTCTCAAGCATTGCTGCAAAGGAACACTGGAAACTTCATTAAGCCAAGACAGTTCAGGTTGTTTTTTAATCGCTGTCAGTCTTGCGTTAGCTCCAAGATACGAAACACTTTCTTTAGCCGCGTAGTAAGCATCGGTGCGGTATCGGAGAATTTCGTTATAGACAAATCGAACGCAGCCAAACGTCTTAGCAAGCAATTCTGCTTGTTCTGCGGCTGGGTAAAACCTGTATCGATATGCTTTCTTAACCATAATTCACATGATATATTGAATCATGTGAAAGTCAATATATAGGTGATATAATGTGCAACAAGAATCAAAAGCACACCATTCCTCCCCGACCTGAAGGACGGGGTATCCTGGAGCTATTTCGATGAACCATGTCTGAAAATTATTCGTTTGATCGTGACTATTCGCTGGATGCTTTAAAAGTCCCTCCCAATTCCATACAAGCTGAGCAATCGGTTTTGGGCGGATTAATGTTGGATAATCAAACTTGGGATTCTGTATCCGACAAGGTGGTAGAAGGCGATTTTTATCGCCGAGATCATCGGCTAATTTTTAAGACCATTGAGCAACTCGCCGAAAAACAGATTCCTTTTGATGTGATAACCATATCGGAATCGCTGGAATCAATCGGTGAACTGGAGAATTCCGGCGGGCTATCCTATTTAGGCATGCTGGCAAAAGACACGCCCAGCGCCGCGAATATAGTGACTTACGCGAATATCGTCAGGGACAGGTCGGTGTTGCGCCAGTTGATTCATGTCGGCACCGAGATTTCAGATTCGGCCTTCAATACCGAGGGCCGCGAGACGGCCGATCTGCTTGAAAATGCCGAACGTCAAGTCTTTAAAATTGCCGAACAAAGGCAACGAGGGCAGGGCGGATTTTCAAGCATTAAATCGTTGCTGGCGCGCGCCGTCGATAAAATTGAAACACTGTTTGAACAGGAAGGTTCCATCACCGGAGCGGCTACCGGTTTTACCGATTTCGATGAATTGACCTCGGGTCTGCAACCTGCCGATTTAATCATTGTGGCGGGACGGCCGTCGATGGGAAAAACGACAATCGCGATGAACATGGCCGAAAATATTGCTATTAAAGGTGATAAACCGGTTGCGGTGTTCAGTATGGAAATGCCGGGAGATTCGCTGGCGATGCGGATGATGTCCTCCTTAGGTCGTATTGACCAACATAAAATCAGAACCGGTAAATTGGAGGATGATGAGTGGCCGCGCTTGACCTCAGCCATCAATATACTGGCTGAAACCAAGTTATTCATCGACGATACTCCGGCATTAACGCCGACCGAAGTGCGTTCAAGAGCCCGGCGTTTAGCGCGGGAGCATGGCCAACTGGGCTTGATCGTGCTGGATTATTTACAGCTGATGCAATCGCCGTCCAGCGGTGAAAACCGGGTGCAGCAGATTTCCGATATTTCCAGAGGCTTAAAGGCGCTGGCCAAAGAGCTGAATGTTCCCGTGGTCGCCTTGTCCCAGCTTAACCGTAACCTGGAGCAACGCCCCAATAAACGTCCGATGATGTCAGATCTGCGCGAATCTGGCGCTATCGAGCAGGATGCCGATTTGATCGTGTTCGTGTATCGCGACGAAGTCTATAACGAAGACAGTCCCGATAAAGGTATCGCCGAGATCATTATCGGCAAACAGCGTAACGGCCCGCTGGGAACCGTCAGGCTGACCTTTTTGGGGCAATATACCCGTTTTGAGAATTTTGCAGGAACCTATTATGGCCGTGGAGACGACGAATGATCCCAGCAGCTTATGCGGAACTCAATCTAAATGCACTCCAGCATAACCTGGATAAAGTACATAACTGTGCGCCAGGCGCCAAAGTCATGGCCGTTATTAAGGCGAATGGCTACGGACATGGCTTGATACGCATTGCCGAAGCATTAAAAAATGCCGATGCCTTCGCTGTCGCCAGAGTTGACGAAGGTATTCGCTTGCGCAAGGCGGGATTTAGTCACAGGATTGCCGTTTTAGAAGGCTTTACCTGCGCCGAAGAGTTACAGGAAATGCAGCATTACCAATTGGATGCCGTAGTGCATTGCTTAGCCCAGTTGGATATATTCAACGCTGGAGCAGGGCAACAGGCTATTGCTGTTTGGTTAAAGCTCGACACCGGCATGAATCGCTTAGGTTTCAGGGCGGAAGAGATCCACGAAGTTTATCAGCGCTTAAGCGACTGCCCGTTGATAAAACAGCCGATCAGTTTGATGACGCATTTTGCCAATGCCGATGATATAAGCGACAATAAAACGCTAAAACAAATCAGCTTATTCAAGCAAACCGTTGCCGGTTTATCCGGTGAGTGCAGTCTGGCTAATTCTGCGGCTATCCTAGGTTGGGAGACCTCCTTAAGCGATTGGGTGCGCCCCGGCATTATGTTGTACGGGATATCGCCGTTTTCCGATGCAACAGGACAGCAACTGGGGCTGAAACCGGTTATGTCCTTGCACTCCCGGTTAATTGCCGTCAAACCAATTGCGGCGGGTGATACTGTTGGGTACGGCGGTACCTGGCGCTGTGAAAAGGCGACAATGCTGGGTGTGGTGGCGATAGGTTATGGCGACGGTTATCCGCGCTACGCCAAAGCCGGAACGCCGGTGTTGATTAATGGCCGACTCGTGCCGCTGATCGGCAGAGTTTCAATGGACATGATGACGGTTGATCTGGAAACCCAGCCCGATGCCAAGCCTGGCGATCCGGTAACCTTGTGGGGCGAAGACTTGCCGGTTGAAGAAATTGCGCTATGGGCCGATACTATTCCCTATACTCTGGTGTGCGGCGTTACCCAACGGGTACAGCTGGTTGAAAAACAACATGACTGCTAGGTTGATGTTATTTCAGCTTGCTTGCGACTATGTGGTATTGCTGCAATGAAGCTGATTTATAGAAAACACGCCATCGTACGCATGTTCGAGCGGGGCATATCAGACGACGACTGCACGGATGCAGGAGGTAGAGCAACGCACGGAGCGGTTGCCGAGGATATTCGCGAAATTTTAACTACCGGCGACATTATTGCTAGCTATCCCGATGATAGGCCTTATCCGAGTCAATTACTATTGGGCTGGATAGACAATAAACCTATGCATGTTTTAACGGCAGAAACCGATAACGGCGAAATTATCATCATCACTGCTTACCACCCAGAGCCTACGCTTTGGGAAGACAACTTCACGAGGAGGCGCTCATGAAATGCCCTATTTGTAAACACGGCGACACGATTAGCGGTACAGCCAGCATAACATTAGAAAGAAATGCCGCAACATTGGTATTCAAGGATGTTCCTGCGCAAATTTGTAATAACTGCGGAGAGGAATACTTTACAGATAACATTACTCAGTCAATCATGAAGCAAGCTGAATTGGCGATTGCCCAAGGCGTACAAATCGATGTGCGGCAGTATAGAGTCGCGTAGCTGATAGGTAGTTTATATATTAAGTTACGAAAAAATGTAGTCCAACGCGACTAATTCGGCAGTGTTATAAAATCGAATCATTTGCGGCGCATTATCTCAACAGCAACGCTGGACGGGGTTTTTAACCTTGTCAGACATCAAAATATAACTTAAGTGTTTAAAGGATAAAATAATGACCAGCGAAGCCAATCAAATACAGCTCGAAGACATTGCGATGCACATTCAGCAGGCTTTGTTGCTGGCAGAGCAAGGCGACCTGATAGGGTCAGAAGCGCTGTATCATCAGGTTCTGGAACAAAAGCCGGACTATCCGCAGGCTTTATACGGTTTAGCGCAACTTGCCGGAGCAATTGACGATCAGGAAGTCAAGGAGGTTTTGTTAAGTCTGGCTATTGAACAACTGACGGATAAAGCCAGTCCGGATCAACAAAGCTTGGCTGCTATATGGCTAACAGAGCTCGCCGAAGTATTCTTTAAACTCAATCGACCAACAGATGCGATGGATAGTTTGAAGGAATGTGAAAAATTGATCAGAGACAATCTAGCGGTTCCACCGAAGTAGGAGCGGCTTTAGCCGCGAAACTCTAATACATCGCGGCTAAAGCCGCTCCTACTCATCCGCCGCAATCCGGTATGCTTTGTTGCCTTCATGAGCATGTTTCAAGTGGCGCAATTCCTCGGCAGCCTGGTCGCGCTGTTGAGTAATCAAGTCACTAATGGCCTTGTCGATTAGCTGGATTTCTTTGATCGGATCGACCAGATTTAACTTTGTCGATTCATCCATAGTCGGGTTGTCGAAAATCGTTTCCAGCATAATCCTACGCCGCTGCTCTAGTGACTCAAACTCATCCCAATCGTCCGCCGTGGCTGCAGCTAACATGGCCTGGGTTACATCGAGCAATTGCTCCCCCTTAGCGTATATATTCAATATTGATTCGTCTTCCATAAACGTCCGTTAACTACAAATCATCAGTTATCTCAATAATCCCTAGGTTTAGGGGCGAATTGTTGCGTCAGAAAGCTGGCGGTGGACTGCATTTGTCCAAGCATAGCATCCATCCGATTAAAACGTTTATACAGACGCTCTTCGAGCGAACTCATCCGGTCAGCAAGCTCAGTACGTTGCTTGGTGATTTGATCTATATTTTTTTGCAAGCCGTTGGTGCGGTTAGTAAAGGTGCCTGTTTTACTGAGCGCACCTGTCATGACCTTGTCCAACCGCTCGATTAAACCGCGTGAAAAATCAACCGTACCCTTGGAGCCCGTAATAGCGCCCTCGATTAACAGCTTTAGCCCTGTCGAGTTGCCTGCGGTTGACGTCAATATCTGGCCTTTGCCGGTGGCGGCCAGTCCTCCTATAGTGCCGGCGATATCGAAACCGGCAGTGCCTGTAGCGACGCTTAAGCCCAGCGTATTAGTGGTGTTCGCGGTGATCTCCAGCTGAGACGACGCTCCATAGCTTTTGGACGTGAAAACCATGCGGTCATTGTCGGCATCATAAGCGACGCCAACGGACAGCCCCTTGGCCTTTAATGCACTGTCACCGTTGATTCGGGATTGTATTTCCGTCGCTAATTCGGCATAGCTGGCGTAGGTTTTTTGGCTCAAGGCGATAGAGCCCGATTGAGTGCCATCTACCTTAATTGAGAACGTGTCATTTCCGGCGCCCACCGTCAAAGAGGAAGGCATTGCACCGTTCAACACGCCTTGAGTAGCGATTTGCGTGATGTCGACCGCATATTGGCCGGCCTTGGTGTCGGCTGTATTCGATAAAAACAACACATTGGAATTAGAAGGGTTTCCAAACGCCGCAAACACCCCGGTCACACCCAAGCGGTTCGAGGCTAATTGGCTGATCAGCTTGGTGCTATCCAGAGCCAGCGTGCCGTCTCTTTGCGTGCTGATGCCAATATCGGCCAACGATTTGGCAGAACCATTCAGGCCGCTGATCATATTGCCCAATTCGTGCCTTAGTGACGCCATGGCGCTGCCCAGCGTAGGGTCGCCTTGCAACAGCCCGCCTTTTTTCGTCGCCGTATTGTAAGTGGTCAGGGGTGTTACGGTGCTCACCAAGTCATTAAAGCCTTTGACGAAGCTATCGACAGCCTTGATAATATCATCGTTATTCTGGCTGGTGCTCACGGTAACAATCTTACCGGGATGGGCCTGCAAAAGATTAAGCTTGAGTCCTTTTAATGCGGTGTCAACGGTATTGGATGAACTTGTTATATCCAGTCCGTTAATAGCAAGTATGGCATCCTGAGCCGCCTGTGGTTGCGCCATAGAAGCGGCGGACGCGTTATAGGCCAGAGCCGAGAGGCCGGAGTTGTTATCGTTGGCGACCGTGATTTCCATACTGCTGTTTTCGCCGGTCTTGGTCGAACTTAAAACCAGGCGTGAACCGCTATTGTCAGTGACAACCGAAGCCGTTATCCCTGCTTTAGCCTGATTAATAGCCAGGCTTAACCCTGCCAACGTGTTGTTGCTGGAATCTACAGTCAGCGATAGCGTGCCTTGATTGCCGTCTTGAGTAAAGCCGGTAGGGTTACCGTCTATATCGTAAGCCGTAGTGCCGAATTTAACGGTTAGCGTACCGGTGCCCACCGTTGATGTGGCGGAACTAAAAGACGAGGAAGCCAAAGTCTGGCTTTTGGCTAGCTGTTTGACTTCCAGATTGTAGCTGGCCACGTCTGCATTGCTTCCTGCTGAGGCGGTTATTGCCGTCATATCGCTTGAAGTGGCCGAAATTTTTTGGAAGGCGCTGGCGTATTTCAGGCCGGACAGACTGGTCTGAAAACTTGACATCGCACTTTTAAGGCTGCCGTAAGAAGAAATCTGGGCCGTAAGTGTCGCTTCCTGTTTGTCCAGCCGCTTGGTGGTCGGAGTCTGTTCCGCTGAGACCAGACCGGATACCAGGCTTTTAATATCTATGCCGGAGCCTAGACCTGTTGATGTGATACTTGCCATTGTTCGATCCTCCACTATAAGTAACGGGTAATAAATTTATCTTAGTAGGAGCGGCTTTAGCCGCGATAATAATCAGCCCAATCGCGGCTAAAGCCGCTCCTACAACCAGACTGCATCCCACAACGGATAATCGCCTATTTTACCTACTAAACCCGCTCTTAACGGATTTGCTACAATATAATGTGCAAGTTGTTGCAGGTCTTCTTCTTTGCGTACAGCGTGATCATGATAACCTTCTTGCCACAACACTTGGTTTGAACCTACATCACCCCGATTACGGCGAATTTTTTGTATTTGATACGCCGAACAACCTTTAACGCTTTGCATTACTCTTGCCAGGTTCCAATCATTTTGTAAACTAAACAGCCAATGCAAATGATCGGGCATGACTACAAAAGCCAAGCTGTTAACGTGTTGTTGCAGCTGTTGATGACGCATTGCCTGCACAACAATCCTTCCTAAGCCAAAGTCAGTAAATATCTTCTGGCGTTGGCAGGTCACAGTCGTAATCAAATAAACCCGGTTATTCTCAGAATGCCGGCCTTGTCTCAAGCTCTTTCCATGGGGCTTAATCGTATTGATCGTCATACCCAAACCTCAGTAGGAGCGGCTTTAGCCGCGAAAGCTTTAGCTACAATCATAATCGCTACAATCATAATCGCGGCTAAAGCCGCTCCTACTAAATAATTAAGCCTGCGCTTTAAACAGCACCCCTGTCAAACCATCCAGATGCTTGGCAAGTTGAAGGACATCTTCGCCGGGTATCTGGCGTATTACTTCGTGAGTCTCACTGTCGGTAATCTGCATTACCATCTTCCCAGAAGATTCATCCAAACTGAAGCCCAAAGAACGTTGCGCCATTTGAAAGAAATTGTTGATGTCATTAACGGCACTGGCGATTTTTTGCTTGTCCTCCTGATCAGGTTGCTCAGTCAACTTGACCTGTATGGGCGCTGTCGACGTAGACACCGCAGTGATGGGGCTGTCATGCTTGGGTGGTGCTGTAGCGGACCCCGAACCCTGATAAGGCGGGGGTGAAACTGCTTTTAACGTGTCCATAAAGCCTCCTTTAGGATAAGGCCAAAAAGGGCGGGGGTTTATAAGCCGCCGCCCTGTCTTAGATTAATGAATTAACCTGATTTGATTAACGTAATAACGCCATCACACCCTGGCTGGACTGGTTCGCCTGGGCCAGC
Organism: Methylobacter sp.; assembly: GCA_030653985.1. Taxonomy (GTDB): domain Bacteria; phylum Pseudomonadota; class Gammaproteobacteria; order Methylococcales; family Methylomonadaceae; genus Methylobacter_A. Next base: position 8,379 of record JAURYJ010000011.1, read on the forward strand.
ATCGCAGTACCGGCCTGTTGCAGGATCTGGGTGCGGCTCAATTCTGCAGATTCCGACGCAAAGTCAGCGTCCATGATACGGCTTCGGGCTGCAGACAGGTTTTCAGAGGTCGATTCCAGGTTGGCGATGACTGATTGAAAGCGGTTTTGCACCGCACCTAAGGTGCTGCGCAAAGTGGTAACAGTACTCAGGGCATTATCAACGCGCTGAATGGTATCCAGCGCGCCATCAACCGTCAAGGTGTTGGCCGTAGACAGGCTGCCGGAATCCGCAGCTTTAACGCCCGCAGCGAAGGTGCCGCCTAGGGTGCCGGCTTCAGCTCCGCCCAGAGTGATTTCGCTGGCCGAAGTCAACTTCAGTGCACCGTCGGTGATTGTGGCATAGACGCCGGTGACATCGCCGTTGATCTTGTCGGCCAGTGCTTGGGTGCTGGTATAGCTGCCTGCCATGGACGTGCCGTTGATGGTCAGATTGTCCAAGGTGACCGCGCCGCCTGCCGCTCCCGTCGTACCGCTGGCAAAACCGAAGCCCGCCGTAGTTGCATTCAAGTCTGCGCCGGTGATGTCCACCGCTGCCGTGGATCCGGTTTTGGCGATCTTGATCGTGCCTGTGTCCGATGTATCCGTACCAGCCGTGTAGGTAATGCCCGCGGCAATTGCATTACCAGTAGCAGCGGTAGAATGAGCAGCGGTTGCAATAGCCGTGGTAACGGTTGGATCGTCACGGGTGAAAGTGAGATCGTTACCACTTGCGGTTGCGGTAATCCCCACCATTTTACTATTGAGGCCGGTCAGGAACGCCTCCTTAGTCGCATAGTTGCCATCCATGACGACATCTTGCCCATCAACGCTGAAAGCTAGTGTATTGGTGCTTCTGTCGCCAACAAAAGTGACGCCGGATTGAGTATTGGAGCCCCCGGTGGTTACATAGCTTGCAGTATAACCATCGTTAGTTAACTGGCTGTTAATGGATAAAGCCATTGCAGTTTTGCCCACCCCCGCTGCAGCGGAATAGTCCGCGTTTAGTGTGACAGCGTGAGTGCCATCGACATAGAAGGTAGCGTTGGTAGTGGGGCCGGCATCAGCGCCTGTGGTGCTGACTGCTGTATTAAGGCCCAAGGCATCGGTACCCGCAACGGCGGCCGATCCTGTTATTGCTGTAATGGCAGGTGCGCTAGAAGCGGATCCTGTCGCTACTTTTGCAATTTCGATGGTGCCGAGAGTGTTGGTTACGTTGTAAGTACTACCGAGTTTTCCGGAAATGAATGATGTCAGGGTTTCGAAATCGCCATAGTCCGCGTTCAGGTCTATTTGGGTGCCGTCAACTGTTAATGAAGCACTGCTGTCTGTAGCCACCGCAGCCTTGCTGGCTGTGCCGACCGAGTTGACGATGCCGGCACCGGCAGAGTTGGCATCGGCGTTGGTGATCGTGACGGCACCGGCTGCTACTGTAGTATTGGTAATAACGATCGATCCACCAACCACTGCGGCGCTGTAATTGGCGCCAAGCGCTGATGCCTGCATCTTGGTGGTCAACTCAGCGGCTACGCCGGCTATGTCTGTATCGCTGCCACTCAGTGTGATGTTTGCGTTATCCACGGTAAAGCTGGCATTGGTGGTGGGTGTGGCAATGGTTCCATTTGTGGCGGTAGTAGCATCAAAACCCGCGGCATCGGCATTGGCGTCAGTGTTAGTGATTGTTATGGCGTTACCCGTATCAAACTTGCCGGTGTTGGTAAAGGTAAGAACGCCTGCGGCATTGCTGACTGAAACGGCCTCATTACCGGCTGTAGCTCTGATCTGAGTTTGGATAGCCGCTGCTAGAGTATCTGCATCAGTATAGTTTTGATCCAGAGTGATGCCCACTGACGCTGTGGCGCTACCTGCGATTTCCACGTTGAACTGTGCTAAATCAGTACCACTATAATCGAAAACGGTAACAGCAGCATCCGTAGCAGTGCTAGCATCGACTTGGGGTATACCGGCGGTGCTAAAGTTAAAGGCGCCGACAGTCAGTGCTGCAGATGTGGCGTTAATCGCGCCTGCGGAAGGGCTGAAATCGGAAGATGTGGCGGTGAACGCGATCTTGCCGGCGGTTGCGGCAGTGCTGGCGGTGTCGAAGTTCGTAGCGACCGCAGTGACGTCAATGTGCCCGTCGACAGCTCCTGTGCCCATTGAGGCGGATGTCGTGGTAGCGACCTTGCCGGAGGCGGCAATGCGCACATCGGTGCCCAATCCCAGTTTAATGACTTCACCGGCGTTGGCGCCGATCTGGAATGTGGCGTCACCCATATTGCCGTTGAGCAGCTTTTGGCCGTTAAAGTTGGTTGTTGAGGCGGTGCGGTCAATTTCAGACAGGCGTTGTTGTACTTCCAGATCGATTGCGGCACGGTCGGCCGTAGTGTTGGTGACGTTTGACGACTGTACGGCGAGTTCCCGGATACGCTGCAAGTTGTTGGTCATTTCTGCCAAGGCGCCGTCACCGGTTTGAACCATGGATATGCCGTCATTAGCGTTGCGGACTGCCTGGTTTTGGCCTCTGATCTGGGAGGACATCCGGTCGCTGATCCCCAAACCTGCGGCATCATCCTTGGCGCTGTTAATGCGCAGACCGGATGATAAGCGTTGCATCGCTTGCATACCAGCCGCTTGTGATCTGTTTAAATTACGTTGGGCATTGAGCGCGCTGATATTGGTGTTGATGATTTGAGCCATGATACTTCTCCTAAAAATGGAAATTTATTTCGGTTTTAGATGAGGGGATATTGTGTATCCTTCGCAACCTGCAATTAGTATCGGCGTGGTGTTAGGAACCTTTAATTTTTTTTAGGGTTGTTGTCTCAGCAGTGTGTAGGAGCGGCTTTAGCCGCGATATTCGTGCGCTGGTTGTGATGGTCGCGGCTAAAGCCGCTCCTACGCCATTGATCAAGCCGCGATATTCGCGCGCTGGTCGTGATATTCGCGGCTAAAGCCGCTCCTACTATTCATTAAGCGACGATAAATTTTTTGCAGGAAGCCTAAAGTTTTTGTTTAGGTCGTCGCTACAATCAGCAGGTGTTCTAACAGTGGGACGCAATATTTTGATCAATGAGGATAGACCAATGAATGCTTTATCAGCCATAAAACAATATCAGCAAGTGAGTGCCAGTAGTGCTGTAATGGGGGCGTCGCCTCATCGTCTTGTACAAATGCTGATGGAAGGCGCTTTGGAGCGGATAGCGATTGCAAGAGAAAGTATGGCGCGCAATGAAATAGCCTTGAAAGGCCAAAATATTGGTGTGGCTATTAATATTGTGGGTGGGCTACAAGCGTCTTTAAATAAAGAGGCAGGCGGCGCGATTGCAGAAAATCTGGATAATCTTTATGACTATATGGTTAATCGTTTGCTGGTTGCCAATAGTCAGAATGATGCAAGTATTTTGGATGAGGTTTTCGGCCTGATGGTGGAAATCAAAATGGGCTGGGATTCGATGCCCGATGCTTATAAACATTAACTTGGGAGGTTTTTATGGTTAGTTCAGTGGGTAGTTCAGGCGTATCGTTATTGATTGCAGCGGCTATGAAAGAGGCGACAGCCGCGCAAGATGTGGAGATTGCTGTGCTTAAGAAAGGCCAGGATATTGAAAAGGCTAACGGGGAGTCGGCTTTAAAGTTGATTGCTTCTGCAACCGGCACTACCAGCGCTGGAGGCATTGATTTTCATGTTTGAGTCTGTTGTAGGAGCGGCTTTAGCCGCGATATTCGTAAATAATCGCGGCTAAAGCCGCTCCTACAGAGGTAATCCACAGTTGCAGTCTATCTCGTTTATCCGCTTGATCGGATTAACAGCGCCGTCTTGTCTAAAGCCAGCAGTGCATCTTTAATCACTGTAATCCCCTTATCTCCCTGCGTTGTTGCTTCGACAATCAACCGTGAACTAAGACATAACCGCAAAGCGCTTACCGCTATGCCGTTACGTGTGCCACAGGCAACCGGCTGCCCAAGTTGGCATCGTATTGCGCAAATATCGCCAAGGTCTAGCGCGATCGGTAGTTGCCGGTAGACATGCAGGGTTTCCTCGCGGCTTAGCGCTATCCGCCCGGCAGATTGGGGATGATAAAGCAGAAAAGGGAAGATGGTCTGGAGATGATCCCAGCTATTGGCCTCTATTAATGGACTACGGTCGAGTTGAGGCACGGGTAAGGATTCGAAGTGCGGGTCGGAATCCAGGCGTTGCCGGATCGTCTGTGCAAAGGTTTGCAGGAAATCGATGACGGCTGTTTGCGGCATAGCGCGAAATCGGCGTAGTTCTTCCAGGGCCACTTCACAGCGCAGCAGTAGTCCGAAATTGGCGGCATTATCCATATGCTCAGCCCCGATCCAGTCGGTCGGCCAATGAGCCCTGGATGAACAAGACAGCAAGCCGCGTGGAAATGTACGTTTTTTGAGGCGCTCCGCCACGGTTAACGGGAGCAGCAATGCGGCAGAGAAAGAAGGGCCGGTAAGAAACTTTGATCCGGTCAGTGCGATCATAAAGCCCTGTTCCAGATAGGCGCGTAAAGTCGGTATCCCGATGCGAAACTGGCAAGCATCGACCAGCACCTCAATGTTGTCGGTAAAGCGCCGGTGTAATGCGATCACGCAGGCCGGACTCGGAGCGATTAATCCGGTTTTGGATTGATCGACAAGAATCAACAGTACACGTCGATCTGAGGCAACGGCTTTATTGACCAATGCTTCCACTTCGTCGTCGATTGCGCTTAACGGTCTGGGCGTGCCATCGTCCAGGCGAATGGAGACTTGCACAACTTCAACGGCGCTAGTGTCGGTGACGGAATTTTCGATTAAGGCTGAGGCCACGCCGCTTCCGGTTTCATTGGCTTCGACCATGATTATCAGCGGCGGTTTGGATGCCCCGCTGGCCGTATATTGCGTTGCTATGGCATGGATGTCGGTACCCGACGAGGAGAAGATAAGCTTCAGTCCTGCGAGGTCGGACAGTTCGCATAATTGTAGCCATTCCTGGCGAATCCGTTGGATTTCTAAGGCATAGACGGCAGTCGGCGGCTGGGTGCCGATGGTTTCGAGTAATTTTTGGCGCAGCCGGTTGGCGACATCGAAACCCTCAATGGAAATGACTGAGGCCGTAGAGGAGCCGAATGCGAGCAACTCGGGGTCGGGAAGCGGTCCGCAACCGTATTTGTTCAGCCCGCTGAGCGGATCGAGTGCGAGACGCTCATCGCCATCTGCAATCAGGAGTTTTCCGATGGATGGCAGGTTGCTTAGTATATGGGCTGGTTTGTGCACGATAATTAAAGGCGATGTTATGGAGTTACTGAGCCTGGCGGGTATGTTGCCCTGTCCGAAACATTTTGCGTTGGTTAAAGATAGCTACTTTGCTCAGGCATCGCAAAAACGTTAGGGACGGGGTTGCAAACCCCGTCCCGCATAGCAAGCAAAGCTTGCACTCCCGGCGTAATGTGTTGATTGCTTTTTCTAAGCGCAATGCAGCTACTTAACGATGAGATGGACATATTTAAAGTACACCGCGTTGCATTGCGCCCAGCAGCATCTGGCGAAAGGCGCTGAATATTTTGTTCATCTGCGGTTGTTTGTAGGGAAAGACCTCGACCGGATCGATGGCATGAACAATCATGCAGCTGTCAATCTCGAAAATCAGCAATTTGCCGTCAGCGGTCTCGCCGCAATCAATACCCAGATAGTCCAGTCCAACCCGTTCGTTGATGGCGCGGAAGGCTTCGGCGTGTTTGCGGGCAAAGGTGTTGTCGAAATCGATCATAAAGCGTTCTTCTTCGGCGCGTTTGTCGCTGCTTTCGGTCATGCCGGCATTCAGGTAATGGATCATCCAATGCTCGGATATGCCTACATGACAGACAAAGGGCTTGCCATTGATCAGGACGATGCGATATTTTCTGAACAAGCCGTCCTCCTGCCGACGATAGTCGACAAAACGGGATACATAGAATTCATTGTTGGTCATGTTTTGCAGATAGCTAACCAGAGCGCCGGTATTATCTATTTTGTCCAAGTCTTTCCCGGCGTGGGAGTCGACGGGACGGATAATGATCGGGAATGCGCCGTCTTCAAGAATGTCGGTGAGTGGCCGCTTTTTATCGGCGACTTGTTCCAGCGTCTGCCGGGCTATGCGCACCGTGACCGGCATGTCCACGCCCGGAGCGGATTTTAGCAATGTGCAAGCCTCATTGCGCGACAGTAATGCAATGCGATCCGGCCTGTTAAGTACCGGGCGCGGCCATGATGCTATGGCGGTATCGATCTCTTTCAATAACGGCATATTCAGGTCGGATTGGGCAATGGCAACGAATAGCACGTCATGATCCGGGAGATTGGCCGGTAACGGCAAGTCCTGGGTCACATAGATTATATCGAGGGCAACATCGGAGTCTTCCAGCAGGAATTCCAGAGGCGTATTTGCCATTAAATCGCCCGGTCCCATGATGGCAAGCAGCCGAATATTAACTTGGCCGGTCGCAGTGGGCGGAGCGTATATTTGCTGACTTTCGATGGCCTGGGCTTGCATGGTCAAGGCTAATTCGCGATTACCCCTGAGTTGTAAAACCGTGGATAAATCCATTAAGGCATGGCCACCGGTATCGGTTTCGGCGCGTTCGATTAATTGCGTGCCCAGGGGGGTAAGGTCGCAGTCGGAGTAGGCCATTCGCATCAGCTTTGCCAGGCCGATCAGCGGTTCGGTATGTTTAGGGGGGGGCATTGTGTTTCCTAAGGTTGGATATTTTTTATTGCCAGGGATGGTGTGTAAGTAGGTGTTCATAAGTTTTTTAACATTGCTCAGCGTGTAGGAGCGGCGAGCGGCAATTTTGCCCAGTGCGAGCGTGGCATCTATCAACGCATCAATGTCGATTGTCGTGGTGCGATGATTAACGATGGCGGCTCGAATGGCTAACTGTCCGTTGAGAGTCGTCGTTGAGGGTGCGGCAATTCCTGATTCCTGTAGTGCGATCACAATGTCGGCATTGACCCGGTTGGCGTCGGCGCTACGATAGCGGAAGCAGACGATATTCAAGGCAACGGGCGCAAGCAGTTCCAGTAGCGGTTCGGCTTCGATACGCCGTTTCATGTGTTGGGCCAGGGTGCAGGTATTCGAGATAACGCGGCCTAATTTTTCCGCGCCGTAAACTTTTAGGGTGAACCATGTTTTGAGCGCTCTAAAACCGCGTGAAAGATCGGGGCCGAAGTCGCACGGCCACGGCGAACCTGCCGCCATGCCCCGGGATTCGCGTTTCAGGTAATCGGCGGGCGAGGCGAATGCGCTTTGATGCAGCTCACCGTCTCGCACTAATATAAATCCTGCATCATAAGGAACTTGTCCCCATTTATGGAAATCAAAGGCAATGGAATCGGCGCGTTCGATGCCTTGCAGACGCGGTGCAATATCCGGCGCCAGCATGGCCAGCGCGCCGTATGCGCCGTCGACATGGAACCAGATGTTTTCGCGTTCGCAAAGCTCGGCGATAGAATGAAGGTTATCAATGGCGCCTACACCTACGGTACCTACCGTTCCGGCAATGAAAAACGGCGTCATTCCTGCCTTTCGGTCTTCGGTGACGGCAAGCTCAAGCGCCGCTATATCCATTTGGTGTCGCTCATCGACGGGTATCATGCGTAGGGCGTTGCTGCCGAAACCGGCAATATCCATGGCCTGGACAATGCTGATATGAGCGCTGGCCGAGGTGTAGGCAATCAACTGCCGGTTGTCGGTAGTAATGCCCTCATGGCGTACGCCGACGCCTAACAGGCCGGTGCGTGCGATCAATACACCAATCAGGTTGGCCATTGACGTTCCGGTTACAAACAGGCCGTTGGCGGTTTCCGGAAAATGAAACAATTCCCGAGTCCACTGCATGACCTGTCGTTCGATTTCTATCGGAGCCTGATCGCGTCCGCCAAGATTGGCGTTTAGTCCTGCCGCCAACATTTCAGCCAGCATTCCGACCGGGGTTCCTCCGCCATGAACCCAACCCATAAAACCGGGATGGACGTTGCCTAAGGCGTAGGGGAGCACATCTTTCATGAAGGTGGCATGCGCTTTTCCGAGATCATGTTGTCCGTCGTCCAGGGGTTGCTGAAATGAATGGCGTACTTCCTCGGGCATAGGCTGCCAGACCGGTTGATTGTGCAGATGTTCAAGATAGTCAACCATGTCGTCCAGCATCCGATGGCCTTGTACGCGAAAGGCATTCCAATCGGACGGATCCAGTGTGTGTTCGGAGGTTTCCATCATGGGTTAGTGAATTGAAATCGGCATGGGGTTTGGTGAGGCAGCAGTAAAAAGTTGTGAGTGACTGTTATCGGTTTAAAATAATTTCCAGCACCAGTTTGCTGCCAAAGTAAGCCAGCAGCAGTAAAACGAAGCCGGTCAAAGTCCAACGGACTGCGGTTTTTCCTCGCCAGCCATAACGTAATCGGCCTATCAAAAGACAAGAAAAAATGATCCAGGCGATAATCGATAATACGGTCTTGTGTACTAAATGCTGGGCGAATAAGTCTTCAATAAAAATAAAGCCGCTGATTAATGAAATGGTCAGGAAAAAAAGCCCTGTACCGAGCATTTGAAACAATAAGGATTCCATGGTTTGCAAGGAAGGCAATGACTGGATAAAGCGTTTGGGCGGATGGCTTTTAAGCTGCTGGTCTTGAATGGCGAGCAAAATAGCTTGCAGGGCGGCAATGTTGAGCAGGCTGAAGGCGATGATGGAGGTTAAGATGTGGATACTCATCTGCCAGTTGTAGGTGTGCAGTAGATGGGGTTTTTCGGACAGGTTCAACTCTAGTGCCAGCATGATGGCTGCAAGCGGAAAGATAACCAGGCCCAGTTTTTCGACAGGTTTGGTGATTGTTGCTATCAGCAGCAGCAAGGCGACAATTAGCGAAATCAGCGATGCGGTGCTGATAAAGCTAAAATTAAAGCTGGCGTTCTGTTGGAAAGCGATAGTGATATATAAAGTATGCGCACATACTGCTATCCATGCCAGATAAAGCGGCGTACGCTTCCGTCTGTTCAGATGGGTATCTCGGGCAATAAACAGCATGCTTGCCAGATAAGTGCAAATTGACAGGGTAACGAGTGTGGTGTTCATTAGAGTTGTTTGTATGGTTTTGTGATCAAGTGATAAGGGTGTGGACTTATTGCCTGAATGGATGCGGGTGGGCAGTGGTAGCGTCCTTATGATAAGACTGGCGGAATCTACAGGGCAGCACAAATTCCCTTGAGATTAATGCAAAGGCCTCAATGGCTATGTTAATATATCCCGCTAAATAGTCCTAGCGCATTTGTTAGCGCGCGGTTTCCTTAAAGATTAATAAAGACACTGATATGTTTGATAATTTAACCGATCGATTAAGTAGCACGCTTAAAAAAATTAAGGGTCAGGGGCGCTTGACTGAAGGCAATATCAAGGACACCCTGCGCGAAGTGCGTATGGCTTTGCTTGAGGCTGATGTCGCTTTGCCGGTGGTTACGGACTTTATTGAACGTATCAAGATAGGTGCGTTAGGCCAAGAAGTTCAGTCCAGTCTTTCCCCGGGGCAGTCGCTGATTAAGCTGGTTCAGGCTGAATTGGTTACGGTAATGGGTGAGGCCAACGAAAAGTTGAATCTCAACGCGGTTCCGCCAGCCATTATTTTAATGGCCGGTTTGCAGGGCGCGGGTAAAACCACGACGGTGGCTAAATTAGGCCGTTGGCTCAAAGAAAATCAAAAGAAAAAAGTCGGCGTGGTCAGTACTGACGTTTATCGGCCTGCGGCTATTAAGCAATTGCAGATGCTGGCAAACGAGGTTTCTGTGGACTTTTTTGACAGTGATGTGTCGCAAAAACCGGTAGATATCGCTAGAAATGCGATTGAAGCGGCCAAGAGAAAGTTTCTCGATGTCATTATTATCGATACCGCAGGTCGTCTGCATATTGATGATGAGATGATGGGGGAGATTAAGGAATTGCATGCGGCCATCAATCCTATCGAAACCTTGTTTGTGGTTGATAGCATGACCGGGCAGGATGCTGCGATTACCGCCAAAGCCTTTAATGATGCTTTGCCGTTGACCGGGATTATCTTGACCAAGGCGGATGGCGATGCGCGGGGCGGGGCGGCGTTGTCTATACGCCATATTACCGGCAAGCCGATCAAGTTTATCGGCATGGGCGAAAAAACCGATGCTTTGGAGTCTTTCTACCCGGATCGTATCGCCTCCCGTATCTTGGGTATGGGCGATGTGTTGGGTCTGATTGAAGAGATCGAACAGAAGGTTGATAAAGAAAAGGCTGAGAAGCTGGTCAAAAAGCTGCAAAAGGGTAAGGCCTTTGATCTGGAGGATTTTCGTGAGCAGTTGCTGCAAATGCAGAATATGGGCGGAGTCGGTTCCATGCTGGATAAATTGCCGGGTATGAATGACATTCCGCAGGAAATGAGAGATAAGGTTAATGATAAGGAATTATCGCGTCAGATTGGGGTGATTAATTCCATGACCATGAAGGAGCGACGTTATCCTGATTTGATTAAAGGCGGTCGTAAGAAACGTATTGCCGATGGTTGCGGACAACAATTATCGGATGTTAATCGCATCTTGAAGCAGTTTATGATGATGCAGAAAATGATGAAGCGTTTCAAAACAGGCAACATGACCAATATGATGCGGGGCATAAAAAATAATGTGCGCGGCATGAGTATGAGAAGGTAATTATTGTTGCGTTAATGACGGCTTATTCGATGGCTAAAGTGAATGAATTTGACGGGATGTGCGTTGTTCTTTACTTATAGAGAAAATCGAGTAAAATAAGTCGATTAAATTTTGACTAATTGTTTTTGAGGAACTTTGATGGTAACCATTCGTCTTTCTAGAGGTGGCGCGAAAAATCGTCCTTTCTACCACGTTGTTGTAACTGATAGCAGAAGCGGTCGTGATGGTCGTTATATCGAGCGTCTTGGTTTTTTTAACCCGTTAGCGCGTGGTAATGAAGAAAAATTACGTTTAGATTGCGACCGTGTTGATCATTGGAAAGCCAATGGCGCACAGCCTTCTGAGCGTGTTGCAAAATTGATTAAAGACGCACGTAAAGCGGCGGCATAAACCTAAATTGTCAAAGCAACAGCATATAAGTGTCGGAAAAATTTCCGGCGTTTTTGGTATAAAGGGATGGGTTAAGGTATTTTCCTTTACTGATCCGAGGGAAAATATTTTAACTTATTCCCCCTGGTTGTTGAAAAAAGACGATGAAACAAAAACGGTTAGTGTTGTTGACGGGCAGCTGCAAGGTAAGACCATAGTTGCTCAGCTGACGGGTGTTAATGATAGAAATCAAGCAGAAAGTCTGATGGGCTGGGATATTTTTATAACCCAAGAGCAATTGCCTAACGCTGCTAAAGATGAATATTACTGGTCTGATTTGATTGGTTTGCAGGTTGAAACCGTTGATGGTGTTGAGCTAGGCCGGGTTGATAGTCTGCTGGAAACAGGCGCTAATGATGTGATCATTGTTAAGGGAGAGCGAGAACGGGTTATTCCGTTTTTACAGGGACAAACGATAGTTAGCGTTGATCTGGTGGCAGGTAAAATTATTGTCGACTGGGATCCTGAGTTTTAATTGCTGTCATGCGTTTTGATGTTGTAACCTTATTTCCAGAAATGGTGGTAGCGGCTGCGGGTTGTGGCGTAACCGGCAGGGCAATCGAACGCAACATCGTTAGTTTGTCGGTATGGAATCCTCGGGACTATACCGTGGATAGACACAGAACTGTTGATGATCGGCCTTACGGCGGCGGTCCTGGTATGGTCATGAAATATCAGCCCTTGCATGATGCGGTTAATGCTGCAAAACAGGCCGGCGAAAAAACCGCCAAAGTGGTTTATTTGAGTCCGCAAGGCAAGCCGATTACTCAGGCTTTGTTGTCAGAAGCTTGTAATGAAACGCAATTAATTTTAGTTGCGGGGCGTTATGAAGGTATTGATGAACGTTTTGTCGAGTTGGATTGCGACGATGAATGGTCTATTGGCGACTATGTTATCAGTGGCGGCGAACTTGCAGCCTTGGTAGTCATTGATGCGGTAACGCGTTTATTGCCGGGTGTTCTGGGTGATGAAAACTCTGCCCAGCAGGATTCCCACAGCGACGGTTTGCTAGATTGCCCTCACTTTACTAGGCCTGAACAGATTGAAGGACGTTCGGTGCCGACGGTTTTATTAGGTGGTAATCATGCGGATATAGCCCGCTGGCGAATGAAGCAGGCTTTAGGTAGAACTTGGCAGAAACGGCCGGATTTGCTGAAAAAAAAGAATTTGAGTGCAGAGCAGGAAAATTTGCTTAGAGAATTTATTGTGGAGTTGGTTTAAATTAAGGTGTGGTAATGAGCAATATTATTGATGAATTGGAAGCAGAACAACTGAAACAGATTCCTGACTTTGGTCCAGGTGACACGGTTGTTGTGCAGGTTAAGGTAAAAGAAGGCGAGCGTGAAAGAATTCAGGCTTTTGAAGGTATCGTGATTGCAAAACGTAATCGCGGATTAAACTCAGCTTTCACAGTAAGAAAAATTTCTCACGGTACTGGTGTTGAGCGTGTATTTCAAACTCACAGCCCTATCATTAGCGAGATCAATGTTAAGCGTCGCGGCGATGTCCGTCGTGCCAAGTTGTATTACTTGCGCGACCTGACTGGTAAAGCGGCTCGTATTAAAGAAAAACTTTAATCAGGCGTTTTTACACGAGATAAAAAGGCAGCTTTGAGCTGCCTTTTTTTATGGCTAATCTTTTGTCGAATAATTAAAACTTAGATTCAAGGTTTGTTGAATGCCATTTATAATTCAGTGGGTGGAAAGCTGTTTGGGGTCCGAGGATGTTGTAAGGCTTCAGACTCCGGCAGGACAGTTTGTGTTAACTAGCCGACAGGGTGTGATCATCAGAACTGATTGGGAACCGGGTGCTAGCCAGAACTTGCCCACTGAACACGAGTTAAACACCTATTGGCAGAATCCCGACAAAGCCATTAGCATCAAATTGTTAGAGCAAGGCAGTCTGTACAGAAACCAGGTCTGGACTGCGCTTTGCCAGATAGCCTTTGGCGAAACCCTGACTTATTCTGCATTGGCAAAAAAAATAGGTTCTTCTGCACGTGCGGTCGGTAATGCGTGTAGAGACAATCCCTATGCTTTATTTATTCCTTGTCATCGGGTGGTTTCTGTTTCCGGTATGGGTGGCTATTGCGGGCAAACTGAGGGTGATTTAATGGTTATAAAACACAAATTACTGGAATTTGAAGCAAACTATAAAAAATGAATGCAGCTGTGTTGATCGACCAATTTCTTGATGCTGTTTGGGTAGAGCAGGGCTTGAGCGAGAATACGCTTTCAGCCTATGGTAGTGATTTGAGAATTTTTGCCAAATGGTTGGCAGGAAAGCCTATGCTCGACGTTGATGGTGGAGAGTTATCAAGTTTTCTTGCCAGCCGCTATAAAGACGGCATCGGCAACCGATCCACTGCGCGCATCTTGTCCAGTCTTCGACGGTTCTATGGCTATTATATCCGAGAAAATAGCATCAAAGTCGACCCCACCGCCTTGATAGAATCGCCCCATATTGGCCAATTATTGCCCACATCGCTCTCTGAAAAGGATGTCGAATTATTGTTGGCAGCGCCGGAAGTCACCAATACCTTGGGTTTTAGGGATAGAGCTATGCTGGAAATGCTTTATGCCACAGGACTTAGGGTGTCGGAACTGGTCAATTTAAAGTTTGAGCAGATCAGTTTTAGGCAAGGTGTGGTCAGAATTATCGGTAAAGGCAACAAAGAGCGACTGGTGCCGGTCGGTGAAGAAGCCATGAGCTGGCTGGAGGATTATATGAACCAAGCGAGAAAGATCCTACTTGGTGAGCGCCAATGTGATTATTTGTTTGTCACCAATCGGGCCGACGGTATGACTAGGCAGGCTTTTTGGCATATTATCAAACGTCATGCAAAAAAAGCCGGCATCAACAAAGAACTGTCGCCGCATACCTTAAGACATGCTTTCGCTACCCATTTGTTAAATCATGGCGCGGATTTGCGCGTGGTACAACTATTGCTCGGGCATTCGGATTTATCCACCACGCAAATTTATACCCATATTGCCCGCGAAAGACTCAAAGAATTACATGCAAAATATCATCCAAGAGGATAGCTAAGATGGCTCAACATATTCACCCGACCGCTTACATAGCACCGGATGTGTCGCTGGGAGACAATGTGACGGTAGGGCCTTTTGCCGTTATTGAGACCGGCGCTCAAATGGGTGCTAACTGCCAAATAGGCGCTCATGCCGTAGTGCATAGTCATGTAAAAATGGGTGGCGGCAATATTTTACATCCGCATGCGGTATTGGGCGGATTGCCGCAAGATACCGGTTTTAAAGCCGAAACGGTTTCCTGGCTTATTTGTGGCGATAATAACGTTTTTAGAGAGGGTTTTACTGCACATCGAGCCTCCAAAGAGCATGCCGAAACGCGCATTGGCTCGGGTTGTTTCTTTATGAACAACAGTCATGTCGCGCATGACAGCATAATCGGAAATAACACTATATTCGCCAATAATGTCGCGATCGGCGGACATGTTGAGGTCGGCAATAATGTTTTTATCGGCGGGGCAGTGGTTGCGCATCAGTTTTGCCGGATCGGTTCGTTTGCGATAGTGCAAGGCACAACCGGTCTTAATATGGATGTTATTCCCTTTATGCTGATTGGCGGACGTCCCGCGCGGCATTATAAGTTAAACACCGTAGGATTAAGACGTGCAGGCATTACCGGAGAGCGCTATAACGTGCTGTCGGCGGCATTTCGCCTGTTAAAGAACAAACAAAGTCTGGATGACTTGGAAGAAACGGAAGAATTAAAGCAATTGAAAGACTGGCTGGCCGTTAAGTCCAAGCGCGGCGTGCATGGCTTTGTTGATGTCTCGGGAAAGTAGGGGCGAATTCATTCGCCGTGGGCCGATAGATCTACTTCTAACGCTGTCGCGTGTTTCAAGGTACATTAATCAAGGTCAGTATCTGGTATCATAACCGATTGAATTACGGCACTTCGCCGCCGTTCACGTCAACATAAAGAGTCCTTAGTGAGTACTGCCAAATTTTCATCCCTAGCTTTAAAACCCGCCCTGCTTGAAAACATCGAATCCTTGGGATATACCCAGTTAACGCCCATTCAAGCGGAGAGCCTGCCGCATATTCTTGAGGGCAGGGATGTGATTGCGCAGGCTAAGACCGGCAGTGGCAAAACTGCTGCATTTGGTATTGGTCTGTTATCCAAGTTGGATTTGAACAGCTTTAGAGTTCAGGCGATGGTTGTTTGCCCAACCCGTGAGCTTGCCGATCAGGTCGGCAAAGAGATTCGGCGCTTAGCGCGATTCACGCAAAATATTAAGGTACTGACCTTGTGCGGCGGCGTACCTTTCGGGCCGCAGCTGGGTTCGTTGGAGCATGGTGTTCATGTGGTTGTCGGCACGCCGGGCCGGTTGCAGGAACATCTGCGCAAACGCAGCTTGCGCCTGAGCAATCTCAAGGTGTTGGTGCTGGATGAGGCCGACCGGATGCTGGATATGGGCTTTGAAGAAGCCATTACCGACGTGATTTCCTACGCGCCGACGCACCGGCAAACCTTGCTGTTTTCAGCGACGTATACCGATCCTATTCGGGAAATAAGCCAGAAATTTCAGTTTAAGCCGGTTTCCGTCAGTATTGAGAGCAGTCACCAGGACAGCGATATTGAACAGCGTTTTTACCAAGTCGAAAAGTCTAAACGGATCAGCGCGCTGGGTTATCTTTTATCCTACTATCGGCCTGAATCAGCCGTAGTCTTTTGCAATACCAAACGGGATTGCCAGGATGTGGCAAGTTCGCTTGAAAACAGCGGTTTTTCGGTTCAGGCCTTGCATGGCGATTTAGAGCAAAAGCATCGGGATCAGGTATTGGTGCGTTTTTCCAATAAGAGTTGCTCTGTTTTGGTAGCGACCGATGTGGCCGCGCGAGGCCTGGATATTAAGGATATGCAAGCGGTAATCAATTACGAATTGCCCTGGGATCCTGAAATTTATGTACACCGGATTGGGCGTACTGGCCGCGCCGGTAAAAAAGGCCTGGCGCTCAGTTTATGTACGGAACAGGAATTGAACCGGGTCAAAGCCATTGAAGAATATCAGGCGATTCCCGCCAAGTGGGACGAAGTTGCGCCTTTTCAGATGGGTTACGAACAGCGCTTTGAACCGCCGATGGTGACTTTGTGGATAGACGGCGGCCGAAAAAATAAAGTGCGTCCGGGGGATATACTCGGTGCGTTAACGGGTGATTCGGGAATTGCGGGCAGTGAAGTCGGTAAAATCGATATTTTTGATGCCCATGCTTACGTGGCTATCAAGCAGGGCAGTGTTGATAAGGCCTTGGCTTGCTTGAGAAACGGTAAAATAAAGGGTCGCAATTTTAACGTTCGTAAATCCCAGTGGGGGTGAATTACCTCGACCTAAAGGACATAGCTATCTACACAAGTCATTTGCCCGTCGTCGTGATAAAGGGTAGGGGTGATCCGGCACGACTTGCATGGACAGATATTTGCTCCCTGCAATATCTGCATTCACCACATCCCTGTGGATTATGCAGGAGGTAGAGCAACGCAGTAGCAGTTGCCGAGGTCGCCCATCGTACAGCGCGGCTGTCCTCGTTCCCACCGCTCCTGCGTGGGAATGCATACCGGAAGCATAAGTCAGTATGGGTTCCCAC
>JAURYJ010000012.1 GCA_030653985.1 Methylobacter sp.
CGAGGGTGGGGAGCCTTTCTACGAACAAGCTCGAAGCTTCAGGTCGGGACGGCTTCCCCAGAAATCGGCGATCACTATAAACTTTTTGGTTTAATTTATCTTGTGGTTGAAGAGGGCTTTAATATACAAGGTCGGGTTAGCATAGCGTAACCCGACACATCGAAGCGGCAAATGTCGGGTTACGCTACCGCTAACCCGACCTACATGACTGCTTTTAATCAATTACGCAACGGCTTACCGGTCTTAAACAGGTGCTCCAGCCTAGCCAGAGTGCCCGGTTGTTGAACTAGATGCAAAAACGCGTTCAGTTCCAGATTTAACACATCGGCTTCGGTTAAAGGCTCGGTGATGTCGCACGATCCACCGCTGAGCACGTCGGCCAGTTGCTGCGAAATTTCCACATCGTAGTCGCTTATCTTGCCTGCCTGTTTAAGATTATTAATCGCAATAGCCATTGCCGCTTTAGCGCTGGCGCCGGGCAGGCGGAAACTGGCCGGATTCGGCGGCGCATAACCCGGCACCAGCTTCAATGCCTTGGCTTTGGCATCGGCCAACAAGCGGTCTTTGTTCATGGTAATGCCGTCGGTAGTGGACAAAAACAGCAGCTCTTTGGCTTCGGCCGCTGATTTGGACACCTTGGCCATGCCGATCGTTTCAAAAGCCTGGGCTATCGCAGACATCGGGCCGCCGGGGCGTCTGGCAAATTCCAACCAGCGCCGCAGATACTCCTTGCAACCGCCCCAACCCGGAACCAAACCCACGCCGACTTCGACCAGGCCGATATACAGTTCGGCATGGGCTTGAATGGCATCGCAATGCAGCAGGACTTCGCAACCGCCGCCCAAGGCCAAGCCCGACGGCGCGCCGACCACCGGAAACGGCGCATATTTCAAGGCATGATAGGTTTGCTGACCCTGTTCGATCAGTTGTTCCACCGCAGGCCAGTCTTGAGTGTGGATAGCTTGCACCAGCAAGGTTAAATTGGCACCGGCGGAAAAATTGTCGGCATCGTTATGAATAACCAAGGCCGAAAAATCGGTTTTGACCTTGTCGATGCTTTGCCTGACCAATGCCAGACTATCGCTATCCAGCGTATTCATCTTGCTGTGAAATTCCAGACAGGCAACGCCGTCGCCAATATCCCACAGGCTGGCCGACGGATTTTCCAGTACTGCCGGAGCCTGCAATTTGATATCGGCCAGCAGCAGGACGCCATCCGGCCGCTGCACGGCTTGGTAATTGCCGGATAAATCGGCATACATGCGTTTACCGGACTCGACCTTGTACAGGCAGTGATGTTGTGGGGGCGACGTTAGTCGCCCGGGGCGACTAACGTCGCCCCCACAAATGACTAGCAGCGGCGGTACCTCGCGGTTTTCTGCAGCTAAGCGCTCAACAAACCAATCCACGCCAATCCGGTCCAGCAGCTCGAACGGCCCGTATTTCCAGTTATAACCCAGGCGCATCGCGGTATCGACAGCAACAATGTCGTCGGCAATCTCGGGAATCAGGCTGGCGCTATAAACCAAGGTGTTGGACAGCACTTTCCAGGTAAAGCGGCTGATGGCGTCATCAGCCGACAAAAAAGCCCGTTGCTCGTCCTGCGTTTTGGGCACCACCTGCAAGGCGAATTTTTCGCTAGCGTGATAAACGCCGGTTTGCAGGTTGATCGATTCTTTGATGCGTTTCCCATTTATTTCATTTAGGCGATAAAAACCGCCCTTGCCTTTTCTGCCGGTGTAGCCGTCGGCAATCAGACGGAGCAATAATTCCGGCGCATTATTGATGGCATTGAATGCATCTTCGGCGGGCAGCAATTGTTTGAAACTGTCCAGTACATGCGGAATCAAATCCAAGCCAACCAGATCAAGCAAACCAAAGATACCGGTTTTCGGGATGCCGAAAACCGTGATCGCCGCATCCGCCTGCTCAACCGGCAAGCCCAGTTCAATGGCGGTCAATAAACCCGATTGAATCCAAAACGTGCCAATCCGGTTGGCGATAAACCCCGGCGTGTCTTTGCAAATCACGCAGCCTTTGCCCAGACGGACATCGGCGAATTTAGCCAATGCGTTTATCGATTCGGTATCGGTTGATTCGCCGACCACCAGTTCCAGCAGGCGCATATAACGGGGCGGATTAAAAAAATGGGTAATCATGAAACGCTGTTTGAAACTGTCCGGCAGGTCCCGGGTCAGCAGTTTCAGCGGCAGGGTCGAGGTATTCGATGAAATCAGGGTATTCGGGCGACAGATAGTATCCAGCTTCCGGTAAAGTTCCTGTTTGATAGCCGGGTTTTCAATGACCGCTTCAATCACCCAATCGACATCGCCCAGCCAGTCAAGATGGTCTTCGATATTACCCGGCGTGACCAGTCGGGCATAGTTCTTATGCATGAATGCGGCGGGTTCGGTTTTGAGCAGTTTGGCAATGGCGGCTTCGGCAATGCCGTTCCGGTTTACCGCATCTTTTGGCACGATATCCAGCAAATAAACGGGAATACTGGCGTTGGCGATATGGGCGGCGATACCGGAACCCATGACCCCCGCGCCTATCACCGCGACTTTTTTGATGTCCATTAGATAGCCTCCAGAACAGTCGCTATGCCCTGGCCGCCGCCGATGCATTGGGTGGCTAGCGCGAACTGCTTGTTTTCCCGTTTCAACAGACTGGCGGCTTTGCCGGTAATTCTGGCGCCTGACGCGCCCAAAGGATGGCCTAGAGCAATCGCACCGCCGTCCAGGTTCAACTTTTCCAGCGGAATCGGCAAATCGTTAAGTACCGCCAAAGATTGCGCGGCAAAGGCTTCGTTCAGTTCGACGATATCGATGTCCTGCAAGCTTAAGCCGGCGCGTTGCAAGGCTTTATGAGTCGCGCTGACCGGGCCTATGCCCATGATTTCCGGCGCACAAGCGGATACCGCGATGGCCTTGATTCTGGCCAGTTTTTCCAGGCCGTGGGCGTCTGCATAGTCCTCGCTGCACACTAACACGGCGGCAGCGCCGTCGGTCAGCGGCGAAGAAGTTCCGGCGGTCACGCTGCCGTTTTTAAGGAAGGCCGGTTGCAGTTCGGCAAGCGCCTTTAGTGTTGTGGCTATTCTGATACAGCCGTCGTCTTGAACGATCTCGCCGTCAGCGCGTTTAATGGGGATGATTTCACTGGCGAACAAGCCATTTTGTTGAGCCGCCCCCGCTTTTTTCTGGCTGGCGACGGCAAAAGCATCCTGGGACAGACGGTCGATATGATAGTGCAAGGCCAGGTTTTCGGCGGTCTCACCCATGCCGATATAGGCTTGGGGATAGGCTTTATAAAGGCCGGGATTGGGCAGATAATTGTAACCGCCCATCGGTATCCGGCTCATCGATTCGACCCCGGCGCAGATAAACACCTCACCGGCGTTCATTTGAATCGCGCCGGCAGCAAAATGTATCGCCTGCATTGAGGAACCGCAAAAGCGGTTAAGGGTGACCCCGGCTATGCTGATCGGCAATCCGGCAAGATGGACGACCAAGCGCGCCAGATTCATGCCTTGCTCGCCTTCCGGGAAGGCGCAACCCAAAATCAAATCTTCAATATCCTGCGGTTCCACGCCGGTTTCATTGATTAAACCGTTGATGACCTGCGCGGCCAGATCATCCGGCCTGACTTTAGCCAGTTGCCCTTTTTGCGCCGGTGTAAAAGGCGATCTGCAATACCCTGCGATAATGACATTTTTCATTTGACTATCCTCTTTTGCGTAGCTCATTTAAAAACCCATCAATAACGCCCCATGTGCCGCCGATATTTTCCATTAAAATTCCGTGGCGTTGAGATTTGATGACTTGAAGTTGCTTATGCTGCGAAGCCAATTTAGCCATAATAATCGGCGCGCCTTTGGCAGAGACAATAGGATCCTGATCGCCATACACAACCAGTGCGGGCAGGCTAATCTGCGGCAGTAATTCATCAAGCTGCGCAATCAACAGTCTCAGTTCATAAAGCGCCCTGACCGGCGTATTGCGATAATTAATAGTGGGGTGTTCCGGTTCATTGTCAATAAAGGGCTTTACACCTTCAAAGGCCGAAACCCAACCGACCAGCGTGTTGGTGCCATGTAATAATGACACCAGCATAAAAGCCGGATTAACGAATTTTATCGGCACCGAAACGGCAATAACGCCGACCATTTCAGGATAGTGCTCAGCAGCCAGTTTTAACGCCAAGGCACCGCCTGTGGAAAAACCGGCAACAAAAATACGCGGACAATGCGCCTTGAGTATATTGAAACCCCGTTGCACACAACCGTACCAATCTTCCCAGCTCTGATCGCGCAACGCATGGGGCGATGTGCCGTGGCCTTTTAGCCGAATGCCCAATACCGTGTAGCCCTGGTTAACCAGATATTCGCCATAAGCTCTTAATTCGGCGGGACTGGCGAGCAGTCCGTGAATAAGCAGCATACCGTAGCCATTGGCCTGTTCCGGTTGGATGAAAAAAGGCGAGGGATCATCAACAGCGGCTTCCTCCTTGCTGATGTCGTCGCTTAAATAGCTTGAGTAAGCCTGCTTTTCCCATGCCAGCGCGCGGCATTCATCTTCAAAATGCCAGGCAGCCAGTTTGTCTGCATCGGCATGGGCACATTCGGCTATCGCATCTATCAGGGTATCGCGAACCGTATGCAGCGGTGCGGCTTCGTTGTTGTAAACCGCAATCGGATTTTCCAGACGAATGCGGTCAAAGTCGAACTCGGTACAAAGCTTGGGCAAAAACCGGTAACAATGTTCATCTTCGTTAATCAGCTCGGCTTCTTTTGCCGCACAGATAAAATGCTCGAAACGCTTGTTAGTGGCCTTCAACAGATCACTGTAATCATCAGGATTGAGCAGGCTTCGGTGCAGATGAATCACGGTGTTGTTTTGCAGATGCTTGATCGCGATATACAGAATGGTATAAAACGTGTTTTTTTCGGTCTGCGTTTGTCCCTGCTCGATGCAGTGCATGATCAACGTTGCCGCCAGATGGCTTAAATTGATCGTGACATTGGCATAAATGGCTTCCATGTATCGATCTCGGGAACATTGGGCATTTTTTATAAAATACCTGCCCAATAAACGCTGCTTCCAGTTTTTAGGTCGGGAATGCAGCGCAAAAACATCGTCTATCGTGTTGATTTCAGGAACGACCTTATCCATCAGATAACGGATACGCCAGTCCCAGACACCACAAGGATTGACCGGAGTACCCATGCGTATATCCATGTCGGTATTTTTCAGCATAATATTGCCTTCGATCAGCAACTCCTCGGATTGGCGCAAACTCAGGCCGCCGGAAAACAGCTCAACGCCTTTAAATAACAGATTTTCAGAGGAACGAATCGGATAAAAAGTAATATTGGCAGGCACTATCAATGTCGGCTTATTCGCTACCGCTATCAGCTGATCAATGCTGTCGATCTGCAAGACATCTTTCCATTGCCGCAGCAGCGCAACATCATTCTGGCTATGGGCGTATCGAATCGCCGCTTTAAAGGTTTCCACACCCTGACACAAAACAGCAGGTCCCGTGTGCAGCTTGCGCCGGTTGCCGGTAACCCTGGAGTAAATACTGTAATGACCGCGTTTGTCGATAACCCGCCGGTCTTTGACCATGCCGCCTTCAGGAAAAATAATGGCTTTGCGACCGCGCAAAATCTGCCCGGCCAGCAGCGGAAACAGACGCTCATGATTGTGAGGGAAAACGCCGACATTTTTCAAATATCGTGACAACACATTGTCTTCGTTAAAAAACTCGCTGGAAGCAATGGCGCAACTGTAAGCCCCGGTTTGCTCGTAAATAAGAAACTGCGGGATGAAGGTTTCAAACCGGGAAAAATGATTGAATAAAAAGATGTCGCCTGCCAAAAACTGTGGATCGGCATGCAGATCAAGCTTGACGCTCAGCATATTTTTGACCGCATTAAACAACTTGACCGACCTGTTGTAGAGCTTGGTATCTATATCAGGCCAGTCATCCGGGTAAGGTATTTTAGTCATATCAGTCGCGCGCCTAAAGGTAAAAGTATGCTTGCGCCAAATTCAGACTTTCAGTATAGACTCCTCTGAAAATTATTGGGTCATTGTCATTTTTTTACCGTCCTTGTAAGCCCAGCCGATGATACGCCTTGCCTTTAAAACCTTTAATCGGAGACTCGTAC
Source organism: Methylobacter sp. (assembly GCA_030653985.1). Taxonomy (GTDB): domain Bacteria; phylum Pseudomonadota; class Gammaproteobacteria; order Methylococcales; family Methylomonadaceae; genus Methylobacter_A. The sequence goes on from JAURYJ010000012.1 coordinate 6,173, forward strand.
CTGTTAAAACAGACAACTGACTTGCGCACAGTCCCGCTTCACGAATCGCGTAGCTGCAACGCCAACTTCGGGTAATCGGTAATCAGGATATTGACCTTCAGATCCAGCGCTTTTTGAATCTCCTCTTTATTGTTGCAGGTATAAACTCCGACGCCTTTGCCCTGCTCTCGCAAAAGCTTTGCAATGAACTCGTTGTGGATGTCGATGGGCAGACAAAAACCGGCCAGAAAACTATAATCCGTCAGCAACCGTTCAATATCTGCCTGGGTGTGATGGCCGGACAGCAAATAATAAAGCGGCAAATCCGGCGCATGTCGATGGGCAAAAATCAGCCCGGGCAGACTGTAGGAAGAAATAAACACGCCATCGGCAGCCGAGGTGCCAATGATCGCCAGCATTTGCAGTATCTTGCTTTCCAGACGTTGTTGCGATTCGCCGTCTCGGCTTTTAAGCTCAATATCCAGGCTGCAACGCCCCCGATAGCTGTCGATAAACGCCTGAAGGCTCAACGCACCTTCAGGCAGCGCATCGGGCGAGTTGTATCCGGCAAAATCCATTTGTTCGAGCTCGGCGAAATTAAAATCGTCGATGCATTTTCCCGGATGACCCAATTTTTCCAGCTGCCAGTCATGCCAAAGCACCGGCACCTCGTCCAGACTCAGCTGTACATCGGTTTCAATACCGTCGATCGGGTATTGCAGTGCATAATTAAAGGCGGCGCAAGTGTTTTCGGCAATTGCTCCATGCATTGCTCTCGGCAACTGCTCCCTGCGTTGCTCTACCTCCTCCATCCTTGGAGTCGTACCTCCTGCATCCATGCAGTCGTCGGCAATTGCTCCATGCATTGCTCTCGGCAACTGCTCCCTGCGTTGCTCTACCTCCCCCATCCATGAGGTCGTACCTCCTGCATCCATGCAGTCGTCGGCAATGCCTCCCGCCTCTTTATTCCCGCCCCGATGGGCGAAGATCAAACATCCGCTCTGGTCGCTCATTATGGTATGTCCTCATTTTTAATGTAAAAAACGCACACGATTTTGTGCCATCAACGGCAATTTGCATAGGGCCAAGTTTTAATCCCGAACGACGACGCGCCCTGCTCTTATTCGTGAATTGCTGCGGCTTTTTCTTTGTCCACTTTCTTTAAAAAAGGCGCAACAACCAGCGACGCTGCGAACAAAACGGCGATAATCTGAAACAGGTTGTTAAAGGTCATCACTTCCGCTTCCCGCAATGCCAGTCCGGTCATTTGTTTTAAGGCGGCCAAATCAGGATCGGAGATATTCATTTGCGCCATCGACTCGCTTAATCCTTCGAGCATTTCCTGCGCCTGATAACGGGTTGCGGTAACCGATTCACGTAGCGTCGCATAATGCGCTTTGGTTAAATAAATCATTTGAGTATTGGCAACCGCCAGGCCGATCGCGCCGCCCAGATTACGCATCAAGTTATAGAGTCCGCTGGCATTTTTGACTTCGTCGACCGGCAACCGGCCCAGGGCCAGGGTATTAATCGGCAAAAAGCACAGCATGATGGCGCTGCCCCGAATAGCCTGCGGCCAGAAAAACTCCCAATAACCGGATTCGACGGTTAATTCGCCATTCATCCACGATCCCAGAGCAAACAAGCTAAGCCCCAAACAGAGCATCCAGCGCAAATCAATTTTTTTCTCCAACGGCCCGGCTATAAACGCCGAGAGCAATTGAAACAAGCCAACGACCATTAAATAGTAGCCGATTTGCAGGCTGTTAAGACCTTTAACGCTGGACAGATAAATAGGCGTTAAATAAATAATGGTATAAAGGCCTACGCCCAGCACAAAGCTGTAGCCGCAGCCTATCGCAAAATTGACATGGCGGAAGGCGTAAAGATCGATAATCGGGTGAGGCGTTTTTAACTCCCAGATCAACATCGCAATGCCGCTGACGACGGCAACTATCGTTAACGCGACAATCAGATGATCTTCAAACCACTGTTTGCTTGCACCCTCTTCCAATACGAACTGCATGCTGCCCAAGAAAACGGCAATCAGGGTGATGCCGACAAAGTCGATTTTCTGCAATAGCGCCCAGTCAGGCTTATCAATATCAAGATACCGCCAGACAACGACGCAGACGATGATGCCGGGGATAATGTTGATCAAAAACAGTAATTCCCAGCTGTAGGTTTCGGTAAGATAGCCGCCCAATATCGGCCCGACAGTCGGCGCCATGGTCACAATCAAACCCAGTACGATACTCATTGTCGGTTGCAACCGGGGAGGAAATAAAATGAAGATTACGGTAAAGGTCAGAGGAATCATCGCGCCGCCGAGAAAGCCCTGCAAACAGCGGAACACGATCATCGACGGCAGATTCCAGGCGAACGCGCACAGCAAACTGGCCAGGGTAAATCCGCCTGCGGAAATAACGTATAAATAGCGGGTCGAAAAAACCCGGCCCAGCCAGCCGGACAACGGAATAACAATGACTTCGGCAATCAGATAAGAGGTTTGCACCCAGGCGATTTCATCCTTGGTAGCGGACAGACCGGCCTGGATTTTCTGTATCGAACTGGCAACGATCTGAATATCCAGTACCGCCATGAACACGCCAATCGCCATACTGAAAAAACCGATCCACTGGCCTAAGGTTAGCGGCGTTTCTGTGGCTTGCTGGTCTGCTTTTACCACGGTATTAATGTACTTTTACTTGGACAGCAACCGACAAACCCGGCCTCAAAAACTCATTATGCTCGGTTGAGTCAAGGACTATTTTTACCGGGATGCGGCGCACGATTTTGGTGAAATTACCGGTGGCATTTTCCTCAGGCAGGATGCTGAACTCGGAACCGCTGGCCGGTGAAAAACTGTCGACTTTGCCGGTCAACTCAAGATCGGGATAAGCATCCACTTTAAGCGCAACAGGCTGCCCTAAACGCATGTATTGCAACTGCGTTTCCTTGAAATTCGCCTCCACCCAGATTTTGCTGTTTTGCACCAGAGAGGCCAACGCAAGCCCGGGGCGTACCCATTGCCCGAGCTGCACACCGCGATTGCCGATGATGCCGTCCATCGGTGCTTTGACCTGAGTGTGCTCCAGATCGATTGTTGCCAAGGTTAATTGCGCCTGGGCATTTTCCAGTCGCGCTTCGGTTTCGGTGATTTCAAGGTCGAGCGTGGCTAATTGGTTATGCTCGGCGCTGGCGGCGGCCTTTGAGCCTCTTAATTCGGCCGCCGCCTGTTTGGACTCCGATTGCACTTTATCCAGGGATTGACTGGCCGCCGAACCCCGATCAATCAGGTTATGAAAGCGCTGTAAATCTTTTTGAATCTGTTCGCCTCGGGCTTGCACCGCCGCTATATTCGCGTCGGCCGTTTCGATATGCGCGTGCTGCGAGGTTTTCATCGCCCGCAGACGCTCAATGTGCGCGACTTCCGCGCTGACATTGGCTGCCGCCTGAATGACTTTAGCCTGATAATCCCGGTCATCAATCGTGACCAGAACGTCATTTTTCTTGACGGCCTGGTTGTCGTTAATGCCTATTTGCGTCACATAACCCTGCACTCTGGGGCTGATTAACACGATGTTGCTGTGCAAATAGGCATCGTCGGTGGTTTCATAATGCTGGCGATCCAGCAGCCAATAACCGATTCCTGCGATTAAAGGAATGACTAGCAATAAAATCAGTAATACGGAACGGATGCGGGACATAATCGGCCTTGATAAACTAAACGGTTTAGTTTATTCTAACTGAACTGTTAACGTTAGGCAAAACAGATCTTGTCCACGAAAGGGGCTGTTTATTAGGGCGGAAAGAAGCAGACCTCAACAGAGTCGACTTTTTGCCTTTTATTTTTTCGTGTCTTTCGTGGACAATTTCTCTAGCGACTACCTGCTTACTTAAATTGAACAAATGACTTCAGAACCCACAGACCCCAAGCACCTAGCCATCCTTAATGGCGCAACCCGCATGTTTCTGGCGCACGGCTATCGTAACGCAAGCATGGAAAAAATAGCCCAGGCTGCACCGGTTTCCAAGGCGACACTGTATAACCATTTCGACAGCAAAGAAGCTCTGCTCGCGGCGGTCATTTCAAACCTGTGCGGATCTTTATTGCAAACCATGACTCAAATCACTATCGAGTCGAATGACGTGGAAAACAATCTGAACAAAATCGCGATATCTGCAATGGATTTGATTTATACCGAAGATGCCTTGGCCATTTATCGGCTGGTGGTGGCAGAAAGTCCTGATTTCCCGGAGCTTGGCCAATTGTTTTATCAGAGCGGGCCGCAAACCGTATTGACCCAGCTGGAAGATTATTTTCGCCACTTAAATGCCGAGGGTCGTTTTAACATGATTGATCCGGTGTTTGCGGCAGACGCGTTTTTCAGCATGCTGAAAGGCGATCTACATTTGCGCTGCCTGTTGTCAACAACGTTACGACCTTCTGCTGACGAAAAAAAACGCCTGATCTCGCAGGTCATTCATTTTTACATGCGGGGGATGCTCCATGCTGAAGTATAAAAACCGTTTAATCGGCTTGTTAATGTCACTGGTTGCCACCGGAGTTTCGGCGGAAACGCTGGAGGATGCCTGGGACAGTGCCATCAATAACAACCACCGGATCAAATCGGCAAAAGCCGATACCGATGCCTCCGAACAACAACTCCATTCAGCGCAAGGACAGCGCTTACCCGATCTTAACGTCAGCAGCGGTTACACCCAATTTAGTGAAACACCGGCGGCAAAAGCCCAATTTGCAGGCCAATCGGCTCAATTTAGTACCGCTCAAGCCGGAAGCGTCAAAGCCCAGGCGATAGCCTCGGTGCCGATTTTTACCAGCGGGCGTATCAGCCATAATATTAATGCTGCCGAAGCCTCTTTACAAGCGGTTCAATCCAATGAAACCACCTCCGTATTGGATATCAAAATGCAGGTAGCAGAAGCCTATATCACTATATTGCGCCTGGAAAGCGCCTTGCAGGTAGCACAAAGCCATGTCGATACCCTGAGCCTGCACATGAAGGACGTAAACAACCTGTTCGACCAAGGCATGGTCGCACGCAATGACGTGCTGGCGGCCAATGTCGAACTGGCTAATGCCCAGCAGCTGGTGGTGCAGGCGAATAATCAGCTGGATATTGGTCGAGCGCGTTACAACCAGTTACTGGATCGGAATCTTGCCGATGAAGTTAAGCTGGCTCATCAATTTCCTGAAACGCCACCAGAAGCATTAAACGAGCTGAGCAGCAATGCGATAAAACAACGCCCGGAATTGGTCACGCTGGCGCAGCAAATTGAGTCATTAGGCCAACAGGCGCAAAGCGTAAAGGCCGGTTTGCTACCGCAAGTCGCGGTCAATGGCGGCTATCAATATCAGGAAAACCGCTATCAGGTCTTTGAAGGCATGTGGATGGCCAATGTTGGTATGGAGTGGAAGCTATTTGACGGCAGTTCCCGCCATCGTAGTGATGCGATTACCCGACAGGCAATGTCCTTAAAAGAACAACGCGACGACTTGTCCAGTATGATCAGCTTGCAGGTACGCCAAGCCTGGCTTGATATTCAAGAGACGCAAAAACGCATCGCGGTGACCCAGCAAGCCATCGCCCAAGCCGACGAAAATTTAAAAGTCACCATCGACCGCTACCAGCAGGGCTTGTCCACCAATACCGAGGTGCTTAAGGCCGAAGATTTGCGTACCACTACGCATGATAACTACAACAATGCGACTTATGATGCGGCGCTGGCTACCCTGCATTTGCGACGTGCAACAGGTATTTTGTAAAGCGCATCATTCGCGATTGATGCGCTTCAGTGCGTTCAGCACAGCCTACTATTAAGATGTGTCTTACGGGTTAAACGGTTCAACATCGCCCGGTTTGCGCAGCATTTTATTCACTTCGTCAAGATGCAGTTCTTCGCCGACAATCATGTCTCTGGCATATTCTTCCAACAGCACCGAAACGCCCTCGGAAGCTTTCAGCAATTCGAAATAGGCGGCTATCGATGCTTTCTCATGCTCCAGACTTTCTCTTAGAATATCGCCGATATCATGCTTGGCGGTTTCCAATAAAGGACCAATCTTAAGTGAAGGATGTCCACCCAATAAAGTCACCAGCTCACCGGCTTTATGCGCATGAATAAGGCTCTCGTCAGCATTGCCCTTAAGCCAGGAAACAATAGGTATGCGGTTATAGCCGTAGACCATCAGCGAGTAATGCGTGTAGCGAACCACTCCTGCTAATTCAAGCTCCATAATTTTGTTAAGAATTTCTACAGCCCGTTGTTTTTCTTGCTCGTTCATGTTGATTCTCCTGTTGTATAAAAAAGTACGTCACCTAACATTAAAATACCCATCAGAATCCTGATAACGGTTACAACACCGCATCAATCCAATGGTATTCGAGTATAAACAATTCCGCTTTGGATAGGTAACTAATCCTGCTTAACCAGCAATACTACTCATGCAAAACGTTTACCGTCTACGGGTGGAAATTTGCACAGCCCAATCTAACGATATGACCCATAGCGGTTTTTCAGTTATAATCATCGGCTTTTTATTGCCCCAAGAGCATTAAACCGTGTCCAGCATAAACAACGACTTATCTACTTTTCAGGGACTCATCCTGGCCTTACAGCAATACTGGTCGGCTCAAGGCTGTATTTTATTGCAACCATTGGATCAGGAAGTGGGCGCGGGGACATTTCACCCTGCCACCTTCTTACGCGCCATCGGCCCCGAGCCTTGGAACGCCGCCTATGTGCAACCGTCGCGTCGCCCGACCGACGGCCGCTTTGGCGAGAATCCCAACCGTCTCCAGCATTACTACCAGTTTCAGGTTATTTTAAAGCCGTCACCGGACAATATTCAGGAACTGTATTTAGGTTCGTTACGCCATTTGGGTCTGGATTTGCTCGAACACGATGTGCGCTTCGTCGAAGACAATTGGGAATCGCCCACGCTTGGCGCCTGGGGTTTGGGCTGGGAAGTCTGGCTAAACGGCATGGAAGTGACCCAGTTCACCTATTTCCAGCAAGTCGGTGGCCTGGAATGCCGTCCGGTCACCGGCGAAATCACTTACGGCCTGGAGCGCATCGCGATGTACCTGCAGGGCGTTAAAAGCGTTTACGATCTGGTCTGGACTCAGGGCCCACACGGCACCGTCACTTACGGCGACGTGTTCCATCAAAATGAAGTGGAAATGTCCGCCTACAATTTTGAACACGCCAACGTCGACTTCATGTTCCAGTGCTTCGACACCTACGAGCAGGAATGCACTAAATTGATCGAGTTGAATTTACCGTTACCGGCCTATGAAATGGTGCTGAAAGCCTCGCACGCCTTTAACCTGTTGGATGCGCGTCATGCCATTTCGGTGACCGAGCGCCAACGCTATCTGTTAAGAGTCAGAAACATGGCCAAGTCCGTTGCCGAAATTTATTACCAACGCCGCGAAGCGCTGGGCTTCCCGATGTTAACCGAGCAGGGAGCATAATATGAGTACAAGCAAACATTTACTGTTCGAACTGGGTTCGGAAGAACTGCCGCCAAAGACCTTGCTGAAACTGAGCAACGCCTTATTGAACAACATCGTTCAGGGGCTCAATGCCGCCGAGTTAACTTTCACCGGCAGCAAGGCTTATGCGACGCCCCGGCGTCTGGCCGTTTTTATCGAAAATTTGGCTAGCGCACAGCCCGATAAAACTGTAGAAAAACGCGGCCCTGCCCTGCAAGCGGCCTTCGCGCCCGACGGCACGCCCAGCAAAGCGGGACTGGGTTTTGCGAGCAGCTGCGGCACCAGCTTCGAGCAACTGGAGCGCTTGCTTACCGACAAGGGCGAATGGCTCAGTTTTACCCAGGCCGTCAAAGGCCAAGCGACTGAACAGCTGATTCCCGACATTATCCGCTCAAGTATCGCCGGATTGCCGATTGCCAAACGGATGCGCTGGGGCAGTTTTACCACCGAGTTCGTAAGGCCCGTGCATTGGGCAGTCTTGCTTTACGGCGACAGCGTCATCGGCACCGAAATTTTGGGTCTGGAAACCGGAGCGACGACGCAGGGACACCGTTTTCATGCGCCGCAAAAAATCGCTCTCAATAAACCGGAAGACTACGCGGAGGTGTTGTACACACAAGGCCGCGTGATTGCCGATATTGAGCAACGCAAAACCTTGATCCGCGAGGCGGCGCAAACCGCTGCCGCCGCTGTCAACGGCATTGCCCATATCGAGGACGATTTACTCGAAGAAATTGCCGCGTTAAACGAATGGCCGGTGCCGATTACCGGAACTTTCGACCCGCGTTTTCTGGAGCTGCCGCCTGAAGTGCTGATTACCACGATGCAAACCAACCAGAAATATTTTCCGGTTAAAAATGCCGACGGCGGTTTGCTGGCGAACTTCATCACCTTCAGCAACATTGAAAGCAGCAACCCGAAATCCATCCAGCAGGGCAATGAGCGCGTGGTCACACCGCGTCTTGCCGACGCCGAATTTTTCTGGAATCAGGACCGAAAAAAGACCCTGGAAGATCGCGTCGAAAGCCTGAATAGCGTGGTTTTTCAGGAGAATTTGGGCACGGTTTTCGCCAAAACCAAGCGCGTACAAAATCTGGCGAAATTTATTGCCGGACACCTGAACGCCGATGTCGAACTGGCCGAACGCGCCGCGTTATTGGCCAAAACCGATTTAATGACCGAGATGGTTCTCGAATTCGGCAACCTGCAAGGCATTATGGGGCGCTACTATGCGCTGGCGGACAACGAGCCGAAAGCAGTCGCGCTGGCGATTGAGGAACAGTACTTCCCCAAACAATCGGGCAGCCCGACTGCTAGCAGCATCACCGGGCAAATCCTGGCTATCGCTGAAAAAATAGACACCTTGGTCGGTATTTTTAGCGTGGGCTTGATCCCTACCGGCGACAAAGACCCTTATGCCCTGCGCCGCGCGGCCTTGGGCATACTCAGAACCGTCATAGAAAACGAACTTGACATCAACATCATCGAGTTAACGGAATTCGCCAGCGCTCAGATCAAAACCGTTTCCGGTCAAACCGCTGACCAATCGGCAACAGCCGACCGGGTGATCGATTTTATGTTTGATCGCTTGAAAGGCTATTGCCTGGATCACGATTACACCGCCGACGAATTTGACGCGGTGATCGCGGTAACTCCGGCCGAACCTTTGGATTTTATGCAGCGTTTGCAGGCGGTTAAAGCCTTCAGGCAACTGCCCGAAGCCGAAAGCCTGGCGGCGGCGAATAAACGCATCCGCAATATCCTGAAAAAATCGGATACCCCTCCGGCAGCCAGCATCGGCGCATTGATTGAAGCGCAAGAAAAGCAGTTGCTGCAAGCCGGATTGCAATCCGCCGAGGACATCAAACCGTTACTGGCGCAACGCGATTATCAGGCGACACTGAACCGCTTGGCGGGTTTGCGCAATGACGTCGATGCCTTTTTCGATCAGGTGATGGTAATGACAGATGATCTGGAATTGCGCGCCAACCGGCTGGCATTGCTGAACCTGTTATCCGAACAGTTTTTGACCTGTGCCGACATTTCCAAATTGCAATCGTAAATGAAAATGTCGTCACAGGGTTCATCGTTCCCAAGCTCCGGCGTCACTGTCATTAAGTTAACGCTAAAATAGTTATGACTGTCTATTTGTGGGCGCGAATTTATTCGTGCGGTAGATTAAAAGCGCGAATAAATTCGCGCCCACACGATAAACGTAATGTCAGTTTATCGTTCCCACGCTCCAGCGTGGGCATGCGGTCATAAATCATGCCAAAAAATCGCTACGTATTACTGGATCGTGATGGTGTCATTAACCAGGATTCGGATAACTTTATCAAATCCCCGGAACAATGGCTGCCGCTTGACGGCAGCCTTGAGGCCATCGCCCTGCTGAATAAGCATGGCTATAAAGTCGTGGTAATCACCAATCAGTCCGGCCTGGCCCGAGGCTTATTCGATGCGGCGATGCTGGAACAAATCCATGCCAAAATGCAGCGCATGGTTGCAGAAAAAGGCGGTAAAATCGAGGCAATCTATTTTTGCCCGCACGGCCCGGACGATGACTGCAACTGCCGCAAACCCAAACCGGGCTTGCTTGAAGCATTTGCACGCGACAATAATATCAGTCTGATAGGCATGGCCGTGATCGGCGATTCGCTACGCGACCTGCAAGCCGCGCAGGCAGTCGGCGCAAGCCCGATATTGGTCAAAACTGGCAAAGGCCAAAAAACCCTAACTGAAAACCCTACGCTTAACATTCCTGTTTTTGAGAACTTATATGACGCAGCAACATACCTCACAGCAAGACCCTAGACCTAAAAACTATATCGGCTCGGCGCTGTTGTTTGTAGGCATCTTCACTACCGCTACCGTCGTCGGCGTGTTGCTGATTACCGGCATGCTAACGACCTTTAACATACGCTGGAAAATCGGTTATGTTTGGTGTGCGATTATCAGCTGGATGACCCAGGTTTTTTGCGGCCTCACCTATGAGGTCGAAGGACTGGAACACATCGACCCGCAACACCCGGCCGTTATCTTAAGCAATCATCAGTCGGCCTGGGAAACGCTGGCCTTACGCTACATTCTGCCGCCGCATTCCGTGGTGATAAAGCGTGAATTGCTTTATTTCCCGATTTGGGGCTGGTCGCTGCTCACCCTAAAATCGATCGTCATAAACCGGAAAAATCAACGCGCCTCATTACGTGCCTTGCTCGAACAAGGCACTCGCTATTTAAACGAGGGCTTATCGGTGTTGGTTTTTCCGGAAGGCACTCGGGCCGGAGCCCGGGAAGTGTTGAAATTCAATATCGGCGGGGCCATGCTCGCGCATAAAACCGGTTTTCCGGTCATTCCGGTCGCCCATAATGCCGGTGATTTTTGGCCCCGCTATAGTTTTTTAAAATATCCCGGCGTGATCAAACTAAAAATCGGGCCGCCCATAGAAACCAAAGGCCGTAAAGCCGGGGACATCAATGCCGAAGCCGAAGCCTGGATAAAACAGGCAATGGAAGAGATGGACTAAGATTCAAGGTTCAAGGTTCAAGGCGGAAGGCGGAAGGCGGAAGGCGGAAGACTAAAATTTTAGCCTTCCGCCTTTTGCCTGATACAAATGCGTATAATGTCACCTATTGCATTTTCACTCATAACGGTAACACACATGAAAAAACTACTGCTCATTTCCCTGTCTGCATTATTACTCCCTGCTTGCGCCGATAAAAACCAATATGAACAGACGGTATTGGAGCAAATGCAGTTGGAAAAAGATGTTAAGGACTATAATTTATCCCCTGAACGCATGGCTAAATGTGTCGTTGAGACCTCATCAAGCCACATGCCCGGCATTTTTGCTCTTGATCCTAAGCGCTTGACCGCTTATCGCAACTATACCAAAATGTTGACGCTGTCCTCGTCTCAAGACCCTAAAAAGACCCTTGAAGAACTACGTACTGCTTTCGGCTCGCCAAAAGATCTCGCAGAAGCCCATGCTAACTATACCGAAAGTATGATGGACTGTTTTTCTGCCGTCATCAACGAATCAGAAGAAACCAAGCAAGAAATAAAATAACGCTGTTTGTGATGTGTAGGGGCGGATTTATCCGCCCAGGGCGAATGAATTCGCCCCTACAAATGATCAACCGCAACAACGCTTAAACTTGTTGCCGCTGCCGCAGGAACACGGCGCATTCTTGCCCAGATTAGTCTGTAAACCCACCTTGCCAATCGACTTAACCTGCCCATCCAGATAAAACCAGCCATCCGCGCGTTTGATAAACCGGCTTATTTCAGTCATCACGTAGGCTTCGTCATCCTGCAAATAATACGCTTTAAATGCCACCACGCCTTTAGTGTCTTTAGCCCCGCCTTTTTTAGTCATGCCGATTTCCAGGCGTTGCCAATCGACTTTTTCCTTGGAAAAATCAATCAACTCAGGTCGCACCGTGGCATCCCAGGTATCCAGTAAATACTGGGCATTATGCAGCGTATAAGCGGTAAAACGCGAACGCATCAAGGCTTCGGCAGTTAAGGGCTTTTTTTCGCCGGAATGAAATGGAGCGCAGCATTGAGCGTAGTCAATGCCCGAACCGCAACGACAGAAAGTGTGTGTAGTCAAAAGAAATTCCCGGTTAAATTTTGGCTTATCTTACCTTGAAAAGGCAATTTTGCGATAGCAAACTGCCGCCACTTGTATCGTTCTCACGCTCTGGCGTGGGAACGATACAAGTGAATTTTCACTCAGGGCAGCAATCAAAGTAGTCACAAAAAACTCTTTTAACGTCCATCAAACTTTTTTCGTTAAGAGCACCGTATTTTTTGATCGGATTTTCTTTAGAAATCACAAAAACCTTACGAAGCATAATTTTTGATTCGACCGGTAACATACCCATCGACAAATTTTGGTTTGTAATAATAATTTCGTCACCTTGAAGCTTCAGCGTTTTACTACTCATCGGAAGCCCCACAAAATCATTAAACGGCAGATTATCCTTGAATACCAAAACAGGTCTATTTTTACTTACCTGCAGATCACTGAAGTAAAACTTACACAACAAAATATCGCCAACTTTTATGTCCATATCTGATCTTCACTTTCGTCTTGCCAGTCTTCAATCGTTGCTGCACTGTGGCTAGAAAAAGCCTGAATTTCGGCATCTTCGTCATTAACTGTATTTTTTCTTATCGGAAAAATCAGTATCTCAATTTCCTGTTCAAGATAATCTTTAGGTATTCTGATAGTCAAAAATTCAGAATGTGGCACTGTTATTTCTCTTAACATCATTTATCCCTTCTACGCTAAAAATTACTTATCATGCTTTTAGATTATACATCTCTGTAGGCGACGCACACTATCGCCCCATGATTTTTCTATTGCCGAACGGAGGCCCATGTTGCCCCGTTCGAAACGTTTTGCGCCGATTAAATATAACCGCTTAACTCAGGCATCACAGAAACCCCGTCCCGCTCGGATGGCATTCCCACGCCGGAGCGTGGGAATGATACATTATGCAGCGCATAAGCGGTAAAGCGCGAACGCATCAAGGCTTCGGCAGTTAAGGGTTTTTTTTCGCCGGAATGAACGGGCTACAGCATTGGGAGTATTCGATGTCCGAACCGCAACGGCAGAAAGTGGGTGTAGTCAAAAAGAAATTCCTGGTTAAATTTTGGCTTATATCTCGTTCCCACGCTCCAGCTCTCATCGTTATACACAAGTCCTGCAGATACTTGTCTAAACTTAAGCAAAGAGACTTTGGAGAGCAATCATGAACTGGGCGCAAGAAGAAGTAAGAATGGCCGATCTGGGAGATAAGCGGTTGAACGCGCGACTGGGTTTGGTCTTGGGACAATTGAGCCAGAAGCCACAATTGAGTATTCCTGTGGCCTGTGGGGGTTGGGCGGAGACGTTGGGCGCCTATCGGTTCTTCGATAATTCCAAGGCCACTTTTGAAAATGTCTTGGCCTCGCATTGCGCTGCCACGAAAGAGCGTATGGCGGCTTGTCCGCTGGTATTGTTGGCGCAGGACACCACCGAGGATGACCAATGCGTGTGCTTTGGACCCAAGGGATTGGGCACGCTCAAAGAGACCGAAAAACATGCACGCCGACTGCACCCGACGATTGCCTTCACTCCGGATCGGATTTGTCTGGGGGTGGTCAAGGCGGCCTACTGGTCGCGGGATTGTCCGAGTCCGCGCCAGAAGCGGCGATCCAAGGGCATTGATGAAAAAGAAAGTCGCCATTGGATCGAGAGTTACCAAGACAGTTGTGCATTGCAAGGCCAGTTGCCGCATACGCAGGTAGTGAACTTGGCGGATCGCGAAGGTGATATCTACGAGTGGTATGTCGAATACGACAGTTACGCCCCACAAACCCGCGCAGACTGGATTGTGCGAGCCGCCCAGAATCGGTGCGTGCAGACTGGCGAATCGGCCAAGTTGTGGCAAACCCTAGCGCAAGCCCCCGTATTGGGAACGCTCGAAGTTGAGGTTAAAGCCCGCCCAAACCGAGCGGCGCGCTTGGCGCAGGTAACCGTACGAGCAACCACGGTATCCTTGCAACCGCCGACGCGCCCCGGCTACCACTTGCCGGAAATTACCGTCAACGCCGTATTGGCGCGGGAAGACACGCCGTCGCCGGGGGTAGAGGCTTTGGAGTGGCTGTTGTTGACCAGTCTTCCTGTGAGTACTTTCGAGCAGACCGCAACGGTAGTGGCTTGGTATGCCGTGCGGTGGTGCATTGAAGTCTACTTTCATGTATTGAAAAACGGCTGCCAGATCGAGCGTCTGCAACTGGAAACAGAAGAACGGCTGTTACCCTGTTTGGCGTTGTACATGATCATCGCTTGGCGAGTTTTGTTTACCCTGATGCTCGGACGAGCCTGCCCGGAACTCGACTGCGAGGTGATCTTCGAAACCAAGGAGTGGCAGGCGGCTTATATCGTGGTCAAGCGCTGTCCGCCTCCGCCGATCCCGCCCCAGTTAGGCGAAATCGTGGCCTTGATAGCAAGTTTTGGTGGTTATCTTGGCCGTAAACATGATGGCCCCCCGGGCCCTAAGACCATGTGGATCGGATTGCAGCGATTAAGGGATTTCGTCATAGCCTTGGAAGCTCGAGAGGCTCTCGATATGAGATGTGTATAACGATGAGCGCTGTAGCTTGGGAGTGACTACCCTCAAGCTCTGCTTGCCGTGTATTTAATTGGGGTCTGTCCCCAATTCCTCGGGTTAGTGCCACCGCCACCACTTATACTATTCAACAACACACCATACTATTCAACAACACCACACCAGACTTAACCGGGTCGGCCTCGGCGATATAGGAAGTCAGTTGTACGGTTTGAGTGTCTCCTTGCCGATCTGGCCAAGTTACAGTGACATTAGCTTGCTTATAATTGCCCTGAGCAGTGCAATTGCCGGAAACGGAACAGTCCGTAATCGTCCAAGTTCGGGTAAAGTTAGCACTGCCGCCAGCCATAATGGATTCAGTATTTACATTCGTCCCACTCGCCATACCGGTATAAATAGACTGGTTTGCAAAACCACGCAACTCTTCAATTTTGTCCTGCGCTAAATTCAACGCATGGGTTTTCATACGACTATCGGCACTATTGATTAAGGTAATGCCTTGCAAATTAGCCAAACCCAGCATGGCTACCGCGACTACTACCGAGGCAACCAACGCTTCAATCAAGGAAAATCCCGATATTTTGCTATGTAATATTTTTTTCATGGCGACCTTCTTTAAAAATCTTTCCAAGTGCCGGGAATGGCGCTAATGGCATAAGGCAATGGGTCGGGTAATACATCCGGTGGATAGAGAATATTATTTATCGCGCCATTATTACTGAAATCGACAGCAATAAATTTTGAATTGGCGTTAGGTTTATCCACATCACCTTCCCAAATAACAGAACCATAAATGTCAGCACCGCCCCAGCCATTCGAGGCGCAGGCTGTTGTAGACTCAAAATAAACGATGCCATAGATGACAATACCGCCATTAAGTTTAGGGCAGCCATAAGCACTGGGAACAATTAATATAACTGGCGTACCCGGTGTACCAATCGTCTTATCATTCACACCGACACCCGAGCAACTGCCGCTTATCGCACCCCAGTTAATATTACCGCTTTGATGAATAAGATAAATGGGGACACCAGCAGATGGCGCGCCACAAGGGATATCGCTGGTAAAAATATTACCTGCGCTGGTCGCGGCCGCTTTAGCTGCTGTCAAACTACCACCATTAAACGCTTGGTTCCAGGCACAATTGTTAGTGTTAGGCACGGGGCAGAGGTCAGGTTCGAATTGACCACGCTTAAATGTCGTTGAATTTTCAGCATATTCCCCGCTATCCATAACACCGTTGTTATTGGCATCGTTCCAAGTACCAACATCCAAATGGCCTTGCGGCAGGCAAGCACTGGGATTGTCTGGGTCGTATGTCGCGCTGCCACTGATTACAGCAGTATCACCTGCTGACAACAAAAAGGTATCCGGTGTTCCGGTAGGGGCTGAGGTAATGCAGCCCGCCGTAACCAAGGGCGGCGGCATAGTAAATCCAGTGGGTCCGACTTCGGGCGGAGTGGAGTTGACCGGTGTTTGGCTGACAATAAACATTTCCGATGTGGCCGTAATACTGTTGTCTGCATTCCGCGCTACTGATTTAACACGGATAGCAGAACCTGAAAAAGATGCCGGTATTTCGGTATAGACTAATTCCCCTAATGTGTAGGTTTCGCCTGAACTGGTCATGCCGCTGCCTGGTAACGCTAAATCTGGACAATCGGCTGAGGGTGCGGGGGTGTCTGGGCCGCAAGCAAAAGTTCTTTCATCGTTTACCAGCGGCCCCCATTTAAGAGAATGCACAAGCGCATAATGGCTGCCGTCGGGTACCCAGTCCGATTGTGTCGCATAAGCTAAGGCAAATTCCAAACCGGCTTCTGCGGATTCTCTAGCTTCACGGGCGCGAATATCATTACCGGTAATTCTTTGCTCCATAATACCGGTGCGTGTTGTCGTCAAGGTGGCAACACCCATGATCATCGCCAGCACCAGCACTACAATTAAAGTAGCAGCGCCTTGCTGGCGAGATTTTATATTGAGATTAAAAGCAATCATGTCTGTCTCCACAAAGCAATAGGATTAAGGCAGCGCCGGCAAGAATTTATCATTGCGCACCCGCACTTGTCCGGTGATGGTTTGAGTCACATTAGGGTCGTCGCGCAAACGGCCCGTTAAAGTAATTTTAACGTTGCGGACATATAAACACGCTGGATCGGGTGCAGTGCCATCACGGATACACTCCCCGCACCCACCAGCACCAGTGTCGGCACTATTGCATAAATCATTAGTTAAGTCAGCATCGCTTAATCTAGCACTCATTACACTAACGTTAAGTTCGGTTTCGATTAATTCAAACAACGGTTCAGTGTTAGGGTTGGGAATAATTTGAACCTCGGGTTCGGTGATGGTTTCCCAACTACCGTCTGTGCAGTTTATATTAGTATTACCACTACTTCTCATGCTTAATATGCCTGCACTGTTCAATCGAAAACCAAAGCGTTGACCTTGGGTTGCAGGAGAGGGCAAAGCAACAACAGCCGGATTGCTATCATTTGCGTTATACGAATAAACAATACAATTATCAGTGCCTCCGTCATAATCGTGTATGTCAATATCGGTTGTTGCTGCAAAAAAAGGATTATTTTTTATTAACGCAAAATTAGCGGGCGCACCTGGATCAGATGTCACAAACCCCGCTCTGCGAATATCCCGCACCATAATATCCATCATGGCACGCATATCCTGATTTAAACGGGAAAGCTGCTGATTATCGGTTTGGCCTTTGATTGATGTGGTAAAAACGCTAATGCCGCCAGCGACAACGATCATGCCGATCAGTAGACCGATCATCAATTCGATTAGGGTTACACCTTTTTGTTGCTTGTGAGTTTTTAACATGCGTCGTAACCTCCCATTGAGCCGCAAATTCTTACACGCCCGAGTTTACTAACTACGACTCCGGCATTAAAGTTGGTTGTAGTAATTGTTACCCTGCCCGCATTAGTCGTGCCTCTTACTGCTTCAAAAGTAGTTATCTCACTGGTAAAATTAGTTGTCAGGCTGGTTGACGCAAAATCGCTACCATAAACTATTTTGGGCAGGACACCATCTGAGGCCGAGAGTATCGGGAATGTATCAATGGTGTAACTCCAGTTATTACCCGTGGTAAAAGTCACTCTGACTTTTTTATTCCGCTTAATAGATTCGGCCCGCGCCCAGCGCAAATCGCCTAATACGGCTTCCGCAGCCCCTTGAATACGCTGTTTCTCCAACATTACGCTAAATGAAGGCGCTGCTATTGCCACAACAATGCCAATTATGGCAACGACTATCATTGTCTCAATTAAGGTAAAACCGGCGTGTTTTTGTCTGTTCATATCTATCCATGCTTTATTATGTGATTTGATTATAGATGACTATCGTTTTTAATCCGTTAGCTAATCTGCAATTTTGCCTATTAAACTTAAGCGCCATGCAATTTACCTACGATAACTAGCGGTTATGCTATATTTGCATCCATTCAATAACTTTAAAAAGGGTGAAACCATGTACACGTTTAAACGATCTTCCGGTTTTACGTTAATCGAATTAATGATAGTTGTGGCCATTATCGGAATTTTGGCCAGCATTGCTTATCCTGCCTATACCGAATATGTCATCAGGGCAAAACGGTCTGATGCCAAGGCGGCGCTGCTGCAGGTGCAATTGGCACAGGAGAAGTGGCGGGCGAATAATGTTAGCTATGGCACGCTTGCCCAAATAGGTGTCAGCGCTGCTTCACCTGAGGGCCATTACACTATTGCCGTCTCGGGAAACACCGCGACGATTTACACAGCGACCGCGACTCCGCTAGCGCCATTTGCTGATGCAAAATGCGGCGCTTTGGGTATTGATCAGGCGGGAGTCAAAACTGCAGGCAGTGGTACTGTTGCCAATTGCTGGGGAAAATAATGTTGCTCTCGTGTTTCACTTGGCGACGCTCCAGCGTCCCGCTCCACATGCATAAAAACTCATGATAAAACCAGATACTTCAAGGCATCAGCTATGCGTTGCCCCGATGCTGGATTGGACTGATAAACACTGCCGTTATTTTCATCGGCTGATTTCTGAACACGCGTTTTTATATACCGAAATGGTGACGACCGGCGCGTTGATTCATGGCGATCCTCACCGGTTTTTGCAGTTTCATCCGGCTGAAAACCCGGTGGCGTTTCAACTGGGCGGCAGCAATCCACGGGAATTAGCTCTCTGCGCCAAGATGATTGAAGATTACGGCTATGACGAGGTCAATTTAAATGTCGGCTGCCCCAGCGATCGGGTTCAGAATGGCCGTTTCGGCGCTTGCCTGATGGCGGAACCCGGACTGGTCGCAGACTGTGTCGCGGCGATGCGTCAGGCGGTATCAATCCCGGTCACGGTCAAATCGAGAATCGGCATTGATGAGCGCGATTCTTATCAAGAACTGGTGCACTTTGTGTCGACAGTTGCCGATGCCGGGTGCCAAACCTTTATTATCCATGCCAGAAAAGCCTGGTTAAGCGGTCTATCGCCCAAACAAAACCGCGATATTCCGCCGTTGCGCTACGATATGGTTTATCAAATCAAACAGGACTTTCCTGAGCTTGAAATCATCCTGAATGGCGGCATCACTACATTGGATCAGGCCGAAGCTGTTTTGCGGCATGTTGACGGCGTCATGATAGGACGCGAGGCTTATCACAATCCTTATCTGTTGGCCGATGTTGACCGGCGGTTTTATGGCGAATCCAAAGAACCCCGCTCAAGGGCACTGATTATGGAATTGTTAATTCCCTACATTCAACAGCAACTTGAGCTTAACGATGGCGTTCGTTTAAACAGCATATCCCGGCATATTTTGGGACTTTTTCATGGTGAACCTGGCGCTAGAGGTTGGCGCCGACATCTGAGTGAAAATGTCTGCAAACCCGGCGCAGGGATTAATGTGATCTTGGAAGCACTGCCGACAAGATAAGGTGGCGTCACCGCCATTAGATTAAGGGCTTGCATTAGGTGGGCGCGAATTTATTCGCGCAGTGACAGCCAAATGCGCGAATAAATTCGCGCCCACACTGTTCAGGCATCACTGTCTTTTCAGTCTACCTTAATGGCAGTGCCACGAGAGAGTTAAGCTTGCCTACAGGGCAGTGATTGCTCCCGGCAATCATTCTGCATTTCCTCCATCCGTGGAGGTCAGATGTAGGCAAGGGGCGTGAGCTTGGAGCGGAAGCTTTGCCTACAGCGTGCAGGAGCAATTGCCGAGGCAAGCGGAAGCTTTAAACTTCACAACGCCATGCTGTATACTGATCGACTATTTTTATTACTGAGATTGAGACTATGGAACAGCATTTTGCCAGGATTATCGAAGCAGTCGGTGAGGATTTAAATCGCGAAGGTCTGATCGATACACCAAAACGCGCGGCCAAGGCTTTCAAATTTTTAAACAACGGCTACGAAAAAACACTAGAAGAAGTACTCAATGGCGCTATTTTTAACGCCGATACCGAAGACATGGTTATCGTCAAGGATATTGAACTGTATTCTTTATGCGAGCATCATTTACTGCCGTTTATCGGCAAATGTCATGTGGGTTATCTGCCCCAAGGTAAGGTAATGGGTTTATCTAAAGTCGCTCGCGTTATCGATATGTACGCACGTCGCCTGCAAATTCAGGAAAAACTGACCAAACAAATAGCGGATGCGATAGAACTGGCAACCGGTGCCCGAGGCGTGGCGGTAGTTATTGAAGCTAAACATTTGTGCATGATGATGCGCGGTGTTGAAAAGCAAAATTCGGTCATGACAACGTCAGTGATGACCGGAATTTTCCGTAAAGAGATCAGCACCCGCTCAGAATTTTTAACCCTAATCAGCCGGTAAGATCTCCGATGACAGCCAAAAAAACCGGCGTATTACTGGCAAATCTGGGTTCACCTACTGCACCGACACCCAAAGCGGTCAGGCGATTTCTTAAGGCCTTTCTTTGGGACCCCCGGGTCGTCAACCTGCCCAGGCCGCTGTGGTGGGTGATTCTGCATTTTTTTGTGCTGCCTTTTCGTCCCCGAAAATCGGCCTTAGCCTATGGTAAAATCTGGGATGAGAAAGGTTCTCCGTTAATTTTTCTGACCTTGCAATTGGCCGAACGGGTTGCCGATAAGCTCAATGCCAAGGGCGTCAGCACCCAGCATGTGATGCGCTACGGCGAACCCTCGATAGCAAAGCAGTTAAAAGCTTTCAAAAAGGCAGGCATTGATAACTTAATCATTCTGCCCTTATACCCGCAATATTCCTCGACCACCACCGCATCCATCTATGATGACGTGATTAAGGAACTCAATCAGTGGCGACATCTGCCCAACATCCAATTTATCAGCGATTATCACCAGCACAGCCACTATATTGATGCGGTTGCAGAATCCATAGAGCAACACTGGTTGGAACACGGCAAAAATGAATTATTATTGATGTCGTTTCACGGTTTGCCCGAGCAACTGACTCAATGGGGCGACCCTTATTTTCACCAGTGCCATAAAACCGCAGCCCTGATTGCCGAGAAATTGGGCATTGACCAAAAACAATGGATGATTGTGTTCCAATCGCGGTTCGGCAAGGCGCAATGGCTAAAACCTTATTGTGTGGACACCTTACAGGATCTTCCCGGACAGGGCATTAAGACCATAGATATTGTCTGCCCCGGATTTGCGGTAGATTGCCTGGAAACGCTGGAAGAAATAGCAATGGAAAACAAGGCTATTTTTATGGAGTCCGGCGGCGTGAACTATCGCTATATCGCGGCGCTGAATGATTCAGCCATTCATGTTGATGCTCTAGTGAAGCTGATTGAGCAGAAACTTTAACCACTGGAGTGCGGGCTCTGCCTGCAAGTACAAGCAAAGCCTGCACTCCCTACGCTATCTGATTAATTATGATGGAATGTTGTGGGCGCGAATTTATTCGCGCGGTAGCTTAAAAAGCGCGAATAAATTCGCGCCCACCCTGTAAACTAAAGGGCAGTAACACGCGCCAATGTGGGAACGACAAAAAGGCTAAAAAATGAAACAAACACTCTTACAAAGTTGGCAAGATAGCAGCTGGCCGGCCATCAAATCCAGCAGTCCGCTGGAAACCGGCGATGGTGTGATCGACCAAAGAACATTTAACACCATTGAAGTTGATCAGCTGTTCGAGGCCGTCAATTACGCTTCAACAATTGCCGGGCAAGCGGTGTTATTTCGTTCGTTAACCCAGCCGCTGGATACGCTGGAGCCGATTAAAGCCAAACAACAAGCCGTCGAAGAGCTGCACCACAATCCGGCACTCAAAGAGCAGCTTGAGCACATCGTACAACATGCAACAGCCAATGAAAAAAACTTCTATTTGCTGTTGTTCGGCGAATTTCTGGGAACCTTTGGCACCGCCAGAGAAGAGCACGAAATTGAAGGCTACGGCTATCTGCAATATAAACGCGGCATCCGCTTTATGCTGGAACTGGTCGATCAGATTCAAGCGGCAGAAGCTCCCCAAAGCGACTATCTAAAAGCTATTTTCGAGCACATAAAAGTCTTTTCAGAATCAAGACCTTATTCGCTGATGGAAGGGCCGGTTTATATTGTTGAAAATAATCTCCAGTGCAAGGAACAAAGGAAAGCGTCATTTTCGCCTGCGATTATTTTTAAACCCCGGCTGTTCAAACCGCTGCTGATCACGCTGTTTTTCGGGGCCATCTGGGCGCTGGCGCATTTTTTCCCCACCGACATGTTCAAGGTTTCAGTTGAGGCTATTCCGACCGCGACTATTTTCCTGGTGCCTTTGTTGCTGGTTTATTTCCCGATTGTCGGCGGCTTTGATCGCGACAGCTGCATTATCCCGCTAAGAAATGAGTTTAAAAAATCCCCGGCGGTAGCTGACACTTTAGATGCGCTGGGCAAGCTCGACGAATTGCTGTCGTTTATAAAATTTTCCGAGGCATTCGGCGGGAACCATGTATTGCCCGAACTGATTGATGCGACGCATCACCGGATCAATCTGATTGATGCCAGGAACCCGGTTTTAGGCAAACAAAACCCGGATTATGTCGGCAACGATTTTGTCTTGGATGATGACAAACTGGTACTGGTCACCGGCCCCAATAGCGGCGGCAAGACCGCTTTTTGCAAAACAGTCACCCAGATCCAGCTGCTCGCGCAAATCGGCTGTTATGTTCCTGCCAAATCGGCAATACTGACCGTCGCCGACCGGATTTTCTACCAGGCACCCGAGATCAGTCACCTGGATGACGGCGAAGGCCGGTTCGGTACGGAATTGAAACGCACCAAAGACATCTTTCTGGCGGCTACGCCTAAAAGCCTGGTGATTCTGGATGAATTATCCGAAGGCACGACCTTCGAAGAAAAAATGGAATCGTCGTCGAATGTGCTGAACGGCTTTTACCGGAAAGGCAACAGCACCATTTTAATTACCCACAACCATCAACTGGTCGATCATTTTGTCGCTCAGGGCACAGGCTTGCCAAGACAGGTCGAGTTTGCCAATGACGCGCCAACCTACAAACTGGTCGCAGGCATTTCCCGGGTGAGCCATGCCGATCGCGTGGCGAAAAAAATCGGTTTCTCCAAAGAAGACATAGACAACTATCTGGCGGATTCAGAATGAAAATAGGCACCCCCTTATCAAACAGCGCAACCAAAGCCCTGCTGCTCGGCAGCGGCGAACTGGGTAAAGAACTGGCTATTGCACTGCAACGCTACGGCGTGGAAGTGATTGCCGTCGACCGTTACCCGAATGCACCGGCGCAACAGGTCGCGCATCGCAGCCATGTGATCGATATGACCGACACCGAAGCGGTCAAAAAGCTGATTGCGCTGGAACAACCGGATTTCATCATCCCGGAAATTGAAGCGATTGCGACCCAGGCGCTGGTCGACATTGAAGCGGAAGGGTCATGTACGGTGGTACCTAACGCCCGGGCGATACAGTTGACCATGAACCGGGAAGGCATCAGAACCCTTGCCGCCGAGCAGCTTAAAATCCCCACCTCGAACTATGCGTTTGCACAAAGTTTTGATGAACTACAAGCGGCAGTTGATGCAGGCATCGGTTATCCGTGCTTTATCAAACCGACTATGTCGTCATCCGGCAAAGGCCAATCGATGGTTAAAAGTGCAGACGGGCTTAAAGCCGCCTGGGATTACGCCAAATCCAGCGGTCGGGTGGATACCGGCAAGGTTATTGTTGAAGCAAAAATCGACTTTGATTTTGAAATCACCTTATTGACGGTACGCGCACTGAATCAGCACGGAGAAGTCGAGACTCACTTTTGCGCCCCCATAGGCCATGTACAGGAAAACGGCGATTACCGGGAAAGCTGGCAACCGCAAGCGATGAGCGCCGCCGCGATCAAAGCGTCTCAGGACATCGCGTTCAAGATAACCAACGAAATCGCCGGGCTCGGCCTGTTTGGTGTTGAACTGTTTATCAAGGGCGATAGCGTCTGGTTTAGCGAAGTCAGCCCCAGACCACATGATACGGGCATGGTGACCCTGGTCACCCAGAAACAAAATGAATTTGAATTACACGCCAGAGCCGTTTTAGGTCTACCTGTCGATACCGGCATGCACAGTACGGGCGCTAGCGCGGTAATCTTAGGCGGCCTGGATGCACAAGGCGTGGTTTACCAAGGACTGGACAAGGCGCTAAGCGTCCCGACCAGCGAAATCAGATTATTCGGCAAGCCTGAAGCTTTTACCAACAGGCGCATGGGCGTTGCGTTAGCGACGGCTGAAACTGTCGATGAAGCCAGAAAAAGGGCGGTCAAAGCCGCAAGTATAATCGTTATCAAACCGAGTCGATAGGTAAAGCCATGATGAGAATTACTGTTATTTTAACCCTATTACTCATCTCAAACGAGGTGCTGGCTGACATCTATAAATTTATCGGCAATGATGGCAGCATCACCTATACCGACAAGCCTAAAAACGATCTGTACAAGCGCATCATACGAACAAGGCCGGTAAATTATGCCGCCGCCCTGCCCTATATGGGCCCCAACAAGAAGAGATTCGCCGACCTTGTTACCGAGGCAGCTAATCGACATCAGGTTGATGTTAGACTGGTACACGCCGTTATCCAAGCGGAATCCGCTTACAATGCCAAAGCAATCTCCTCAGCCGGGGCCGTAGGCTTAATGCAGTTAATGCCCGATACCGCAAGACGCTACGGCGTTGTTGACCGAAATAATCCCGTGCAGAATATTGACGGCGGCACCCATTATTTGAAAGATTTGCTCAGAATGTTTGGTTCCAATCTGGATCTGGCCGTTGCTGCCTATAACGCCGGTGAAGGGGCGGTGATGAGATACCATAACTCCATCCCGCCCTACCCCGAAACGCGCAATTACGTTAAAACGGTCATGGCTTTGTATAACAGGCGTTCTTGAACTGACGGGTAATTTCTTGTTGTAGCGCCTTTTCCATGTCAAGCGGGGCGGGGCGCTTACAACTGAGGCTATCGTAGGTAATGTTAAGTAATCGTGTGTCATGCTAAGCTTTTAACCACTTAATAACACCCCAACTGCATTTTTTATCCACGAGTAGCGTAAAACCCCGCCGTTTTCGGTAACCGCTCCTGCGTTACTCTACCTCCTGCATCCATGCAGTCGAGGGCAGGGATGTAAGCGGCTCAGTTTCGTATTTTCCATAGTATGAATCTCTATGGTGTTAACATTAAACAGTGCTACCAGAGGACGCTATCGGCTCGCTCCATGACGGCAACTTAGATTTAAAAAAGACTTCAAATTCACTTTCAGCGAAAACCAAGCAACCAGTGTGATGTCTTGAATAAGCGCTTAAAAAGTACAAAACAACCGTCGGTCTGACGGGGCTAGTCTGTGAAGTGAGCGATGCAACAAAGTCGCCAGCAGCAGAAACCCGTAGGTAATAGCGATATATGCCTGCTCCTGAAGTTACATCAGAAATCCCCTTCCTTCAGGTGGGGGAGGATGTCAATTTTCCCAATAACATGTCGACACAACAGAAACTGAAGTACAAAAATGAAATCGCAAGCATTAGTTAAAGTATGGGATCTTCCGCTTAGAATTTTTCACTGGCTGCTGGTTGCCGGATTTTTTATCGCTTACCTGACTGAAGATGACTTATTAACGGTTCACGTTTGGGCCGGTTATCTGGTAAGCGGATTATTGGTGTTCAGATTAATCTGGGGATTTATAGGCAACGACTATGCCCGGTTCTCGAGTTTTTTATGCAGTCCGGCCCGGTCGACTGCCTATCTTAAAGGTTTGATCGCATTAAAAACCCGGCGTTACCTCGGCCACAATCCGGCGGGTGCGGCGATGATTGTATTATTATTGATCAGCTTATTAATGACGGTTATCACCGGCTTTGCGGTGTACGGCGCCGACCAGGCAGCCGGACCGCTGGCGGCTATTGGCTCCGCTAACGAAAAGATGTGGGAAGAAGTGCATGAGTTTTTCGCCAACTTCACGCTGATTCTGGTGGTTGTACATGTTATAGGCGTAGCCGTTGAAAGTTATATCCACCGTGAAAATCTGGTTCGAGCGATGCTGCATGGGTTTAAGAAGAAACAATGATGGAATGGAATACGCTATTAAACACGGACAAACTGGGTCGTACAGCAGCCAAACAAGAGCTTGGGCGCTCACCTTTTAATTCTGATCACGACAAAATTATATTTTCAGGCGCATTCAGGCGCTTGGCAAAGAAGACGCAAGTCCATCCGCTAGCGACGAATGATCATATACATAATCGTTTGACGCACAGCCTTGAAGTTGCCTGTGTTGGACGCAGCTTAGGCATTAAAGTCGGCCATGCATTACAGGATAAAGGCTGTCTTCCTGAGGCATTTGTACCCACCGATTTGGGAGACATTGTCCAATCTGCTTGCTTGGCACATGATATTGGCAATCCGCCTTTCGGTCACACCGGAGAAGAAGCCATTCGCAATTGGTTTAAATATGATGGCAACCGTCATTTGACCGACCTTAGCGTTGAAGAAAAACATGATCTCCTGTTTTTTGAAGGCAATGCCCAGGGATTGCGCTTATTAACTTCATCAGAATATCACCCTGATGACGGCGGTATGAGATTGACCTACTCAACGCTGGCCTCGTTTATCAAATATCCGTGGACGTCACTACCTACTGCCGAAGGAAAGCGTCCAAAGCCGAATAAATATGGTGTTTTTCAGTCAGAATTGGCCATTTTTGATGAAATTGCCTTAGCAGTCGGATTGGAAAAACAACCCGGCAATAACTGGTATTGCAGGCATCCACTGGTTTACCTGATGGAAGCCGCTGATGATTTTTGCTATGGCATATTGGATCTCGAAGATGGCCTTGAAATGGACATTCTTCGCTGGGATGATATTTTTGATATATTGAAACCGGTGTTGAACCCAGCGGAAATCGATAGCCTGGAAGCGGATTTAGCAAAAGCTTCTGATAGGCAAAAACCGGCCCTCATTAGAGGGAAAGTTATTTCGGCGTACATTGACGCGGCAACCGAAGCCTTTATTAACAATGAACAAGGACTCCTTCAAGGCAAACATAGCGATTTAATTTCCTTATGTCCTGCTAATATCAGAGAGTCTGTAGAGCAGGCTAAAAATACCGCAAAAACTAAAATATTTTCACATCCCCGAAAAATTGAACTGGAAATAGGTTCATACCACATCATCTCGACATTGTTAGATATTATGTGTAGCGCCGCTATAGAGCTGGTCGATAACCCCACTGAAATATCTTTTAGAAGTAAACGGGTAGTCGATTTGATTGGCAGGGATACTTTTGACCGTCAAATCAAAAAAGGCGAAAAATTAACGCCCAAATATCTGGCATTGATGAGGGTTATTGATTATATCAGCGGCATGACCGATAACTATGCGAGCTATTTGGCAAAACAATTTAACGGCATGGGTGAGTCCCGATGAGAAAAGCCAAGTAGGATGGATGCAGGAGCAGCAGCCGAAACCCATCATAAACCAATATCGCGCCGATGCGATGAGGTTCGCATTGCTCTGCTTATCCTACCTTGTTGCATAGTTTGTTAATCTGCCATTAAGGAAACCTGCTCTATCTTGACATCCTCCCCCACATGAAGGAAGGGGATTCCTAGTTTCCTAAGAGTGAGTATGTATCGCTACTGCTCACTGGTTTCTGCTGCTGACGGCATTACTGCACCGTTCACTTCACAGACTAGCCCCGTCTGCCCGACGGT
>JAURYJ010000014.1 GCA_030653985.1 Methylobacter sp.
GTCAGCGGCTAGCGCTTCATCATTGGGCGCAATCAAATCGACTGAAGTCTCAACTTCGTCATCCTGAAGCAGAGCCGATTCATCAAAATCAACAGCGGAAAAATCATCCACTTCATCCGACAGGACAGCAACATCATCTACTGAAGGAATTATGTCCGCATCCATAAAATCACTAAAGTCTGAAAAATCATCCGGCGCATCAACCACTAAATCCTCCGAAGCCGATGCGTCAAGCTCATCATCGACAACAGTAGACGGATTCTCCGCAGCCTGCTCCAACTCTTCAAGAACACTCATATCTGAATACACCGGCGCACCGTCAGCATCAAAATTGACACTCATCAGCAACCTGTCGAGGTCATCTTCGTCACCCTCCGATTCATTTGACTGAGTAAAAGATGATCTCTGTACAGCTTGCTCTGTTGTCGGCTCGGCTTCTACCTCAGCGGCTTGCGGTGAATCCTGTCGATCTATTTTCGGCTCATTAAAATCAGCCCGAAAATCGTCAAAACTTAAAAAATCATCTAACTCATCAATATCCTTATTCGCCTCTGTTGGCATTAACGTATTATCGACATCAAGGTCGGCATTCATCAACAATCTATCAATAGCATCTTCGTCGTCCTGAAACTCATTCATCGAATGAAAAGAAGTATCTGCCTCGTCCAACATAGCATCAAGATTATCGCGCTTTTCATTTATTTTTTTATCTGTCGGATCAGTCATATTCAGGCTCAGCAATGTGTTGTAAGATAACTACAAAAAGTTTAAATAGCGTATTCAATATTTTTCGGCAGGAAAACAATTGTCATTATTTTAATACCGAATAAACTTAATGTTCATAAAGTTTCACCGATTTGATGCTAAACTCCCAAAAAAACTTTTAAAGAGAAAAATGCAACTAGCTATCACCGCCTTAGGCAACCATAAAATTAATTTTATTGCTGAAATATTACCCGCCGTGCGCGACTGTAAATGTAATATTCTGGAAATAAGGTCATCACGTCTCGCTCAGTCCACTGCGGCCTACCTGCTTATTTCGGGCAACTGGAACCAGATTGCCAAACTTGAAAGCACCCTGGACATTATCCAAAATCGACTGGACATTCAAATTCACTCCTTACGGCCTGAGCAAAAAGACAAGCCCAAAGAGTGTATTCCCTACTCATTAGAAACCATATCGCTGGATCGCGATAATGTGACCGAATCCATTACCTCTTTTTTATTTGACAGAGAGATAGACATTGAGGAAATAAGCGGCAGCTGCTATCAAGCTCCGTATATTCAAACCTCAGTATTCTCAACCAAATTCGTCATTTTGATCCCACCGCAACTTCATCTGCTGACGCTGCGTGAAGAGTTTATGGATTTCTGCGACCAATTAAATATCGATGCAATTCTTGAACCCATAAAACGATAAACTTAACCATGATAACTCCCGGAAACCCTGTGCCTGATTTTGAGGCTTTATCTACCGGCGATAAAACGGTAAAGCTAAGCGGCTATCGCGGTAAATACCTAATGCTTTATTTTTACCCAAAAGACAACACGCCCGGCTGTACTCAGGAAGGCCAAAGTTTTCGCGATAACATCGAAAAATTCATCGCGCTCAATGCCATCATCTTAGGCGTATCCCGTGACAGCGTCCGCGTTCACGAAGGCTTTAAATGCAAACAGGAATTTCCGTTCGATCTGCTTTCCGACCCCGATGAAAAGCTATGTCAGCTGTTTGACGTGATCAAAATGAAAAACCTGTACGGTAAGCAGGTTCGCGGCATCGAGCGCAGTACCTTTCTGATTGACCCAGAAGGTCTACTGGTTCGTGAATGGCGCAAAGTAAAAGTCAAAAGCCATTGTGAAGAAGTGCTGCAAGCCTTACATGAACTCACCAGCCACTAACCATGAATATTCAAACATCCCCAAATAAAAAGCTATTTGTCTTAGATACCAACGTGCTGATGCACGATCCCGCCTCCATCTTCCGTTTCAAGGAACATGACCTTTTTATCCCGATGATTGTTCTGGAAGAACTCGATCATGCCAAAAAAGGCCTCACTGAACTGGCACGCAACGTCAGACAAGTCAGCCGGTTTCTGGATGAATTAATCCGCGACGCCAACCAGCAAACCATCAACGACGGTCTACCGTTGTCGAGCATAAAACACGGCCCGAATGCCGATACGACTGACAGCGGACGCTTATATTTCCAAACCAGCACCATGACCGCACTGCTGCCGGAAAGCATGCCCGGTAACCTTGCCGATAATTCTATACTCAGAATCGTCCTGGCGCTCACTAAGGAACTGCCTGACACCACCGTTATCCTGGTGTCAAAAGACATCAACATGCGCATCAAGGCGGCGACCTTGGAGTTGCTTGCGGAAGACTACCATAACGACCAGACTCTCGATGACATTGATTTGTTATACAGCGGCGCAATGGCGTTGGAAAAGGATTTCTGGACGGTACACGGCACCAAAATGGAATCCTGGCAGGAAAAAAACCGCACTTTTTACAAACTGGAAGACCCCATAGTCACCGAATGGTATCCCAACCAATATGTGTACATCGAAGACGAAACCAATTTTGAAGCCATCGTCAGATCTTGCGACGGACAGATTGCAGTTTTGGAACTGGCAAAGGATTATCGTGCAAAGCACAACAATATCTGGGGCATCACGGCAAAAAACCGGGAGCAGAACTTTGCCCTCAATGTCTTGCTGGACCCCGACATCGACTTTGTCACCTTACTGGGTACGGCGGGCACCGGGAAAACTCTATTAGCTCTGGCCGCAGGACTTGACCAAACCCTGGAAAAAAAAGCCTATCAAGAAATCATCATGACCCGCGAAACTGTGTCTGTTGGCGAAGACATCGGTTTTCTGCCCGGCACCGAAGAAGAAAAAATGGCGCCATGGATGGGTGCGTTAATCGACAATCTCGAACTGCTGGGCAGTAATGCCGAACACGGTGAATGGGAACAAGGTGCAGCCAGCAATATTATTATGAACCGGGTCAAAATTAGGTCGCTTAACTTTATGCGTGGGCGGACGTTTCTTAATCGCTACCTGATCATCGATGAGGCTCAAAACCTGACTTCAAAACAAATGAAAACCCTGATAACGCGTGCTGGTCCTGGAACCAAGGTTATCTGTATCGGCAATCTGTCGCAAATAGATACGCCTTATTTAACGGCAACAACATCAGGCTTAACCTATGTCGTAGACCGTTTTAAAACTTGGCCCCATGGAGCGCATATCACCTTGCGGCGCGGCGAGCGTTCACGCTTGGCTGATTATGCTTCAGATATTTTGTAACTAGTTAACTGCTCAGCTATCAATATAATAGAACGCAGATACAGCTTCTATTGTCTTTAATAATCAGGTTTAATAACGTGTATTCGGATTTTCATCCCCAATCCGTGGCCAAGCGGTTAGTACCGCCTTAACAACCGTCGCTAATGGAATGGCTAAAAACACCCCCCAAAAACCCCACAAGCCGCCAAAAAACAAAATGGCAACAATAATTGAGATGGCATGTAAGTTAACTGCTTCTGAAAATAATACCGGCACTAACACAACGCCGTCCAGCATCTGAATAATTGAGTACGCAATGACAATATACATAAATTCATCGCCGCCTAATCCCCACTGGAAATAAGCGACACCCAAAACCGGAAAGGTCACCAGCGTTGCACCAACGTAAGGAATAATGACCTGCAAACCCATCAAAACAGCCAGCAACATGGCATAATTTAACCCCATCGCCACGTAAGTAACATAACTGACGGCCCAGAGAATAAACACTTCGGCAAACTTGCCGCGTATATAATTACCTATCTGGACATCGACCTCTTCCCATACGCGCACAGTCAAATGCCTGTCTTTGGGCATAAACTGTAAAAACCAGGATACCAATATCCGCTTGTCTTTTAAAAAGAAAAACACCATCATCGGCACTAAAAACAAATAAATCATTACACTGACTAAACCGATAACAGATGCCGCAGACCGAGACAACGTATTTTGCACGTAAGTTAACAGGTCCTTTTCCACGGCATACAACATCTGTCGGACTTTTATTTCTGAGATCAATTGCGGATACATTTCCGGCAAACGCATAATTTCATTTTCCGCGCTGTGAATGATCTCAGGGAGATGCTGAACAAGCTCGACGGCCTGTTGTGAAGCAATCGGTATCAGATAAAACAATAAAAAAATAAAACAAGCCATAAACACTGAAAACACCAGACACACAGCCGGCAAACGCGGAATCTTGACGCTTTCAGCCTTAGCCACCAGTCCTTCCAGCAAATATGCTAGTACGATTGATATAAAAACCGGCATTAACAAATCAGACAATGAATAAATCAGCACAAAACTGACAATAAGGATAATTGCCAGTGCGACCGCTTGAGAGTTCGGCAAAAAACGCTTAACGTATTTTCTTAGAAAAAGTGAATCTATAATTTGAGTTGTCATTGATAGCCGAAAATTTTATTATTATCTATACTATTCTATAGTGTTTACACATCAAATCTCGCTTTTTTGAATCTCGTCCCCATAACCCTATCAAGCAACAGAGAGTATATAAAAAGCGCCAAATTTTGAAATGCAAGGAGTATACCGCTAATGAGGCCTTTAAATCATAATGGAAGGTGCGTATTAACAACTGGGTGACATCCTGGGCTCAAATAGGCCATGGCACTTAGTTTTTCCAGTGCAAAGAGCAATTCCATCTGATCACTTTTAATCATGTTAAGATTATTCACGCAGCTGTACCAACGGGGCCTCCCCGGCAAATCTTGATATGTTTTCTGACTCGGTATCATTGATTTGAATAGGCTATCGGGTTAAGCTGGAACTGGCGTAAACATTAAAAATACACTAACTTAATTATGGAGGCACTACGATGGCAGCTGATGGTTATCAAGAACCCGTTCATGAACTGAACGACGAAACCCGAGACATGCATAGAGCGCTCATCTCGCTCCGAGAAGAACTGGAAGCAGTGGATTTTTACAACCAACGCGTCAACGCCTGCAAGAACCCTGAGCTCAAAGCAATCCTGGCGCATAACCGTGATGAAGAAAAAGAACATGCAGCCATGTTGCTGGAATGGATACGGCGTCAAGATGCGAGTCTCGACCATGAACTGAAAGACTATTTATTTACCGACAAGCCCATCGCTCATGTGTAAAACGTTAACATTCTCCCCGACCTAAAGGACGGAGGAGGATGTCAATATTATCGTCGTTTTACTGAAGGAAAAATATGCGTACATATAGACAACAATTTAAACAAATTCTGACTTTTTTTATTTTCATCGTAACTTTCTCCGGTTACAACCCTGTTTTTGCTGAACCGCCTGAGACAAAGGATACAGATACACATCATGCCCAAAATAGCCTTGATTGGCCGGGTATTTATTACGGTTTTACGCCCTGTGCTGATTGCAATGGAGTTAAAACCACGCTCGCTTTAAATAAAAATAACAGTTATCTCTTGATTACCCAATACGTTGGTAAGTCAGAAAGAGAATTTGTGGAAAAAGGGAAATTTACGTGGGGTGATAAAAGCAATACGATCGTGTTAACGCCACGCAATAGCTCAACGACAAAGCACTATTTTATCGGCGAAAACAGCCTCATTCAGCTCGATAACACGGGCAATCGAATCTCTGGAAAACTTGCCGATCGCTATATTTTACGTAGAACTGATATAGCAAAATCATCACTCTCACATCCGTCACATTGAGAATATTTATCTGTGAGCATAAGACTTTCACGGTTATTCGGTCAAAGCAGCCTATATTGAAGCGTTTAGAGAATCATAGTTTTCTATGAAACTGATAACTATTTGTCATCGTTATTTCCCGCTTTGCCAAATGGAAAGCAACAACCAGATGCCGCCTATTGTGGCAAAAGAGTATCCCAGAAATCCGAATGCCGGCAAACCAAATATTTCCGGCCCGCCTGTTACCGTCATGATAATAGACGAGCCGATAATGAGCGCGGCGATGACTATACCCATAGTTAACCGGCTAATGGCATTATCGATATGATTAACATACTGCCCGAGATGCTTGACGGTAATATCAACCTGGAAGGCTCCTTTTCTGGAGGCGCGCAACAGTCTACGCAGGTCTTTTGGCAAGCTGGATAAAAGATCGGTGACGCTGATCAGGTTGCGCCAGCTCCGTCTGGCGATAGCCTCCGGTCGGTAACGCTCCATCATGATTTTCTGGACATAAGGCTCGGCAAAAACCAAGATATTAAATTCCGGATTCAGATGTCTGCCTAAACCGTCCAGGGTTATATAAGTTTTGACTAACAAGGCGAGATCAGCAGGCAATATCAACTTATGGTCCCTCAATATTGTCATTAAATCACTCATCATGCTGGTAATACTTAAATCCTTTAGCGCCAGCGAACTATATTGATCGACAAAGGCTTCTATCTCAATAGTAAGCACTTGTTCATCGGTATAAATATTGTCCGACCAGTCTTCAAGTATCTCAGCCACTTTAGTCGGGAGATGATTAATCATGCTATACAGCAAGCTGACAACCTGCTCTCTGCGCTCTTCAGTTAAGCGCCCGACCATACCGAAATCGATAAATGCCAGTTTATTATCCTGCAGATAAAATACATTGCCGGCATGCGGATCGGCATGAAAAAATCCGTCTGCCATAATCATCTTCATGACCGCCTGAGTGCCTCGATCTGCCAGCAGCTTTCTATTCAGTCCCGCTTTATCGACAGCGTCAAGATCCCTGCCCTGAATACCTTGAATATATTCTTGTACATTGAGCCTTTCACAAGTCCATTGCCAATAGACTTTAGGAATTTTGATATTAACATCATCGACTAAATTGGCGGCCACCCGCTCTGCATTTCTACTCTCGGCAGCAAGATCAAGTTCCCGGTGTAATGATTGGTTAAACTGGCGCAGGACTTCTTTCGGATGAAATCGACGAATCTCCGGTGATTCGGACTCAGCAATATCAACAATACGCTGTAAAAGGCGTAAATCGGCTTCAATGATTTTGCGTAGGCCGGGTCTGCGAATTTTCAGGATAACCGGCGTTCCGTTCTTGAGTACGGCTTTATGAACTTGGGCAATGGATGCAGCGGCAAGCGGTTGTCTGTCAACGTGTGCAAAAAACTCATCAATACTGCCGCCAAGATCTTCTTCAAGCTGGGGTAATAGTTCCTCAAAGGACATCGGAGGCACCTGGTCCTGAAGCTTTTCAAATTCGGCAATATATTGAGGCGAGAATAAATCAACACGTGTCGCAAGAATTTGTCCCAATTTAATGAAGGTAGGCCCCAGCTCCTCCAATACACGACGCATACGTTGCGGCGTGTCGAGATTCACATACTCGTCCACATGCTGCCAATGCAGCACCCTGCCCGCGCGTTCCAATGCCTTGCCCATGCCCAAGCCGCGAACAAAGCTGCCGAATCCGTAACGGATTAATACCGATGCAATATCATGAACCCTGCCCAGATCCCTGGCTGCATTTAACATTTCCCATAACATGCTCTACGGCTAAACTCTATTTTTTGGAATGAGACGGCTGCAGGCTTTCAGCAATACCCAATAAAATACCGCTGGCTATCTGGGCTAAAGTGGAAGTTGTGGCAACCGTACTTGAAATAATGATGTCCTTGCTTATCCTCGGCAAGTCTTTCAGCGCTTCCAAGGCAATTAAGGTTTGTTCGCCAACTGCGGTTCCGCTTTGCCGCGAATGGGCAATAAAATCATTGACAATATCGGCAACAACCTGATTACTGCCTTTAGCGACTTTCTCCAGAGTATCGAGAAACACTCCTTCCCTATCCTGTAAATCTTTGATCGCATCATTAAAATCATGTTCAGAATACTCGGCAACTTTGGCAGCCGCCTCTTCAATAGCCAATGCCGAGGCTTCTGCCGCAATCGCCAAAGCATCATCCAATGCTGTAGCGGCCTGCATAAAGACCTCTTTGCCATGCTCGCCATGACTAGTCATGCCCTCATTAATGCCATTAATGACCGTTTCAGTAACACTTTTGATGTTTTCCATATCGAGTTGACGGGCTGTCAGCGCTTTTAAGGTAATCTCCTTGATTTGTTGATGAACATCAGTCCCCGACTTAACCGCTGCCCGGACTGCACCTTTAACATCGCGTTGTTGGTCTATTTCAGTCATAATCGCTCTCCAGATCAATAAAAAAATTAGCCGGTAAGACGCGCTGTACGCAGTAGCGCATCCATCGCTATCCATACACCCTCCCACATGCTCAGAACAGGCTTCGTGCCTTGGCCGTATTCTACAATCCTAAACTTATGGCTTGCCATCAAGCTCACATGCCCTCAGAACCATTCAAGGCAAGACGCAAAAATAAACCGCTACTTTTGTAGGATGTGCTGAACGGCAGTGAAGCGCATCATTCGTGATTGAGCGATGCGCTTCACTGCGTTCAGCACATCCTACGGGGGTATTTATTTATTGCGAGTTACCCAATA
>JAURYJ010000015.1 GCA_030653985.1 Methylobacter sp.
GTAACGCGGCAGAAAATATCAAAGTCGCAGGGCTTGCGATTCTAGCCTTTGGAGAGAATGTAAGTGGCATTGGGTTAGTCCCTGTGTCCTGTTCTCGTTGAATTAGGAATCCCCTTCCTTTAGGTAGGGGAGCAGTCAATAATCTTCATCGATAATATAACCCACACCCCTGACGGTGCGGATAATGGACGGGTCGAGTTTTTTTCTCAGATGGTGAATATGAACCTCCACGGTATTGCTTTCCACATCCGAATCCCATGAATACAAGCTCTCTTCAAGCCGGGCGCGGGAAATAACTTTGCCGATATTGCTCATTAAAAAGCTCAGGATCTCAAATTCTTTTTGTGACAGATCAACCTTTTCATCGTTCCAGGTTACTTGGTGCGATGCCGGATCCAAAACAATACCCTTATATTCAATATTGGGAGCGCTGCGACCCTCGTTTCTTCTCGCCAAGGCTCTTAAGCGTGCGCACACTTCATCCAGCTCGAACGGTTTAATGACAAAATCATCGGCACCGCTATCCAGGCCAAGGACACGATCAGGGATAGTATCCTTGGCCGTTAACACCATCACCGGCGTTTCATCTTTACGCGCTCTTAATGCTTTTAAAATATCCAGGCCCTCCATGTCCGGCAAGTTCAGATCCAGGACGATCAGCTCATAGCAATTGAGTTTCAGCGCTTCATCGGCAAGCTTGCCGTTGGTCAGCCAGTCAACCGCATAACCTTCCATTTTCAAACCTTCAACCAGTCCATCGCCCAGTATTTCGTCGTCTTCAACCAGTAACAGTCGCATATGTTCTCGCTTTAAAATAGTTTGTCATCAACAAAAAGGTGTCAGCGTAATCAAGCAAAGTTAAGTGCTACTTAACGTATTATCCAAAAACCGCATTGATCTACGAAAAGCGCGAAAATCTTCAAAGAAATGCCAAGACTCTGCTGAGTTTAGCGAGGTGCGGTAAATCGTCACCTTTTGGCTTTCGTCGACGAGCTGGTTTTTCTAGGATTATTCATCCGTTAGCGTCTTATTAATCAGAGGTTCACGTGTTAAACTAGCGATTATTTTAAACTATATAGCAAAAAATCTCTTGCCTCCGCTTAGTCTCTATATTCACATCCCCTGGTGTATTCAGAAATGTCCTTATTGCGATTTTAATTCACACGCGATTAAATCCGATACGCCTGAATCCGCTTATATTACCGCATTGCTGAATGATTTAGCTGTCGATATACAGCGCTATAACATCACTAGGCCGATCAGCAGTATCTTTATCGGCGGCGGCACGCCTAGTCTGTTTTCACCCGAATCGATTGACCGGTTATTACGCGGCATAGAGCAACAGCTGGTGCTTAAAGAGTCGCTGGAAATTACTCTTGAAGCTAATCCGGGTACTTTTGAGAGCCATAAATTTGCTGAGTTCAGGGCTTTGGGTATCAACCGCTTATCGATCGGCATACAAAGTTTTAATGACAGCCTATTAAAAAAACTGGGTCGCGTTCATTCAGCGCAGGAAGCTATTCATGCTGCCGAGATTGCCCACCAGTCAGGTTTTGATAATTTCAATCTGGATTTGATGTTCGGCTTGCCGGGTGCCGGTCCAGACAGCAGCAAGATAGATATAGAGACGGCTATAAATCTCGAACCTACCCATATTTCGTTTTACCAATTAACCCTAGAACCCAATACTTTTTTTTATAAATTTCCGCCCAAATTGCCTGATGATGAAACCATCTTCAGCACACAAAAACAGTGTCAGACGCTATTGGCAGATCAGGGCTATCTACAATATGAGGTTTCCGCCTATAGTAAACAAGGTTTGCAATGCCTGCATAATGTAAATTATTGGCAGTTTGGCGATTATTTGGGTATAGGCGCTGGCGCTCACGGGAAAATCAGCCAAGCATTACCGCAGCACATTATTCGCAGTTTTAAAGCCAAAAGCCCGGAACAGTATTTAAGGGACTCGCAGCAAAACGGCGGCACCGACGTTATTGCTGTAGCGGAGTTGCCTTTAGAATTTATCATGAATCATTTGCGCCTGAAGCTGGGGTTTACATTGGAAGCTTATCAAGCAACGACAGGACTGGCTCCAGCTACTCTGGAGCCAGCTTTATCTGCTTGTGTGCAGCAGAATCTGCTTATCAGGCAGAATAATCATTATTATTGCTCAGAACACGGCTGGAATTTTCTGGATAATATTTTAGAGAAATTCATCGTTACTGTTTAGTCGACAAACATGGAACGATGTTGAGTCGTTACAATTCAACCCTTAACCCTCTGCAAACTCACTATCTATAATTATCATGCTTGATTATCAAAAAAACTTTATTGCCTACGCACTGGAATGCGGCGTACTCAAATTCGGCGAATTTCAATTAAAATCAGGGCGCACCAGTCCTTATTTCTTTAATACCGGTTTATTCAATACCGGCGCTCAACTGGGAAAATTGGGCGAGTTTTACGCTCAGGCATTGATCCAATCCGACATTAAACCGGATATTCTTTACGGCCCTGCGTATAAAGGCATTCCGTTGGTCAGCGCAACATCGATTGCCTATGCCCGGTTAACCCGCGAAGATATTCCTTTTGCCTTCAATCGCAAAGAAGCCAAAGATCATGGCGAGGGCGGCAGTCTGGTGGGGGCGCCATTACAGGGCAGGGTACTGATACTTGACGATGTCATCACTGCCGGTACCTCAGTCAGGGAGTCGGTAGACATCATAAAAAACGCTCAGGCAATACCGGCAGGGGTATTAATTGCGCTGGATAGACAGGAAAAAGGTCAAAATGCTATATCCGCTATTGCGGAAGTTGAAGCTCAATTTTCAATGCCGGTGATTGCTATCATCACGTTGGCAAATATTATTGACTATTTAACTGCCGATACTACCCAAGATGCGTCTTTACTCGAGGCGATAAAAACTTATCAGGGTCTTTACGGCATTTAAACTAACAGTTCTTTAGATATGGACTACAATTATTCAAAAAAAATCACCGTCATCTGACGCCTTATGGATAGGGCCGTTGAGCGATGCAAGGAACAATTACCCCTATCGATTAATTGATAAAATCATGTTAATAAAAAAAGGCATGCCATGAGCAATATGGAATTTAAAGAGCAAATGCACGAATATTCGCAATGGCGTGCACAATTGGTTCAAACGATAGAAATGTATCACCAATGGCGTAGTCGCTATGGCATGAATGATGCTCACAGCACCGATATTATTCTCAATATTGTTAATGGCCTGCAAGCGGATAGAATCACACTGGCTTTTGTTGCTGAATTTTCTCGTGGTAAAACCGAACTGATCAATGCGCTGTTTTTTGCGGAAACAGGGGTCAGATTGCTGCCGTCTTCACCGGGTCGCACCACGATGTCGCCCACCGAACTTTTTCACGATGAAAAAGGCGGTAGTTATATCCGTTTGCTCAATATTGAAAGTCGACTTGAAGACATTTCACTGGCTGAGTTTAAAAACAATCCGGATCGCTGGCTGCAGATTGACCTTGACTGTACTTCGCCCACGCAAATGCAGGAAGCCTTTAAGGAGCTGGTTGCTACTAAACAAGTTGATCGGGCCCTTGCCGATCAACTGGGTTTGTGGAATGCACGTGAAGCGGCGGAGCAAGGTATTATCAATCCGGAAAAAGTTGAAATCCCCTGTTGGCGTCATGCCTTGATTAGCTTCCCTCACCCGTTATTAAAACAGGGCTTATCGATATTGGACACACCCGGTTTAAATGCATTGGGAACCGAGCCGGAACTGACCTTAAACATGCTGCCCAGTGCTCAGGCCATTATTTTTGTGCTGGCTGCTGATACCGGCGTGACCAAAAGCGACCTGGAAATGTGGCACAATCACGTTTGTCATAATCGGGGCGGCAATAAGCAGGGTTTAGCCGTGGTGATGAATAAAATCGATGCCATGTGGGATGATCTTGCCGACGAAAACGGCTATGACGATTCGATACGCTCACAAATAAAAACCTCGGCGACGACTTTAAAAGTCAACGAGGACGTTATTTTCCCGGTTTCAGCCAAACAAGCCCTGCTGGCGAAGGTTAAAGACGACCCGGCTTTGCTGGAAAAAAGCCGATTGGCCGCATTGGAAAACTATCTTGCCAATAATATTTTGCAGCAGCGCAAAGACATTCTGCTGGGAATCATTACACGCGACATTGGTTTTCTGGTTAATGAGTCGTCCAACTTAACCCGTGCTTCATTGGTCAATGCGATTACCCAGCTTGAGGAATTTAAAAAAATCGATTTCCAAAATGAGGATATGACCGGTAAATTGATGGCGGAAATGCGCGACCGGCAAAATCTTTACATGGCGAATGTCAAAAATTTTAAGGCCAGTCGCCTGGTTTTTGGTGTTCAAGCGCAGATGTTGGTTGATTCATTCGCTAAAGAAAAAATTGATGACATCATCAAAACCACCAAGCACGACATGGCTAAAAGCCTGACAACCTATGGTATGAAGCAAAATATCCGTAAATTGTTTGATGAGTTACGCGAGCTCTTGCAGGACTCTGTCGATATTACCAATGAAACCCGGCGATTGGTCAAGGCGATACACAAAAAATTTAACGATGAATACGGCTTTAAGGAGATTGAGCCGCAGCTGTTTTCGATCAAGCATTATCAGATTGAGCTGGAACAGATTTTTGATGAGGGCGAAGTATTCCGCTCCAGCACCAGAACTACGATGTCAGAACAAAGCGTGGTTATCAATAAGCTCTACAGCACACTGATCGTCAAAGCCAGAAATATACTCAGACTGGCGAATGCCGATGCGATAACCTGGAGTAACGGGGTATTAACGCCGTTGATGCATCAAATCAAGGATCATAAAAAACAGATTGAAGGTCGCTTGCAAATGCTGAGAAAAATTAACGAGTCGAAAGGCAATATCACTGAAAACATTGCCAGCCTTGAAGCGGAACTGGAGCCGTTAAAACGGCAACGTGACGAGCTGAAGCTGATCATTAACGCGATGCACTTGAATGTTAACCCGCTGTAGGGGCGAATTCATTCGCCTTGGGCGACTAAAGTCGCCCCCTACAAAGGATCTTTATCCTTTTCTGAAAATCAAATCCCAGACGCTATGCCCCAAACGGATACCCCGCTGCTCGAATTTTGTTAACGGACGATATTCCGGACGTTCGCAATAGTCCCCGGTAGCGCTGGCATTGCTGATACCGGTTCCTGCCGATAATACCGTTAACATGTGTTCGGCATAATTTTGCCAATCGGTCGCCGTATGAAAATAACCGCCCGGCTGCAATTTCCGGGTTAATAGTTCAATAAAACTGGGACGGACGATACGCCGTTTATGATGCTTTTTTTTCGGCCATGGGTCGGGGAAAAACAAATGCACCCCCGCCAGGCTATTGTCGGCAATCTTATGCTCGATAATATCCATCGCATCGTGACAATAGATTCTGACGTTGGTCAGGCTTTGTTGATCCAGCAGCAGCATTAAATGCCCGACACCCGGCGTGTGTACTTCAATGCCGATATAATCGGTGTCAGGATTGGCCGCCGCCATCTTCGCCAGACTGTCGCCGGAACCGAAGCCTATTTCAACAATCAACGGCGCTACACGGCCAAAGACCTGGTTAAAGTCATAGTCGGCATCAGCATCGAGACAATAGGTGTCCCAATGACTATCCAAAGCCAATTGTTGGCCTTGGGTAATGCGTCCTTGGCGACGGGTAAAGCTACGAATTTTATGGGAGGGATTTTGTTCAGCAGAAGGCATAAAAATATAATGGTCGTCGTCGATTTAAGGGGGTTCACAGCTCGGTTCTTACTGGCATTAAGTTTTAAGCCTGATATAGCTAGGGTTATCTATTTGTGGGCGCGAATTTATTCGCGCCCACGCTATACCAAACCCTTAGCTTAATAGCAGCTCTATGAAATTAAAAAAACAAGCCGTCTATCGGCGATGAGGCCGAAGCAAAACGCCTGCGCGGCATACGTCCCGCCAAAAAGGCTTCTCTGCCAGCTTCGATGCCTTTACGCATCGCCGAAGCCATCAGTATCGGATTATTAGCGGCGGCAATCGCGGTATTCATCAATACCCCGGCGCAACCCAATTCCATCGCAATGGCTGCATCGGAAGCGGTACCGACACCGGCGTCGACTAAAATAGGCACCCTGGCATTTTCGACAATGGTTAAAATATTATACGGATTACGTATGCCCAAACCCGAACCAATTGGCGCGGCTAGCGGCATGACCGCCACACAGCCAATATCCTCCAGACGTTTTGCCGCAATCGGATCGTCATTGGTATAGACCATCACATCAAAGCCGTCTTTAACCAGCAGTTCGGCGGCGATATAAGTTTCGGCGACATCGGGAAACAAGGTCAGTTGATCGGCCAATACTTCCAGCTTGACCAGCTTGTGGCCGCCGAGCAATTCCCTGCCCAAACGACAGGTTCTGACGGCGTCTTCGGCGGTATAACAACCGGCGGTATTGGGCAGAATGGTGTATTTATCCGGCGAAATGACATCCAGTAAATTAGGCTCGCCGGGATTCTGGCCGATATTGGTACGGCG
The DNA here is from genome assembly GCA_030653985.1 of Methylobacter sp. Taxonomy (GTDB): domain Bacteria; phylum Pseudomonadota; class Gammaproteobacteria; order Methylococcales; family Methylomonadaceae; genus Methylobacter_A. Next base: position 6,577 of record JAURYJ010000015.1, read on the forward strand.
AATCGCCACCGTCACAATTTGCGCGCCGCTGGCTTCAATGGCTAGGCGGGTTTCTTCCATGTCTTTGTATTTGCCGGTGCCGACCAATAATCTTGAATGATACTTGACTCCGGCGAGCATAAAAGAATCATCCTGGCCGCCGCCAATCGCATGGACAATTTCCAGGCGATCTTGTGCCTGTAGCGCCTGAGTGTGGTATTGCTGAAACGGCAAGATTTCTTTATTCAATTCAATCGCAATTTTTTTGCCGGTTAAGCCCAAATCGCTAACCACATCAGCAACGGTGCTGTTTTCAGCGCAGTCGCGGGTTTCGCCATTCACATAAACTATCATCTGCTTAAACTCCGGCTAGTGTCCACGGTTCTGCGTTGTTGTACCGCTTGCGCCAGCTCTCTTAACAGCGGCACGGTATCATCCCAGGACAAGCAGGCATCGGTAATGCTTTGGCCGTAGACCAGCGGCTGGCCTTCAACAACCTTTTGACTGCCTGCCTTAAGATGGCTTTCGATCATCACCCCCATAATCCGGTGATCGCCGCCCGCAATTTGTTCGGCGACATCGTCACCGACGATTAACTGCCGCTGACATTGTTTCAAACTATTGGCGTGACTGAAGTCGATCATAATATTCGGCTTTAGCTTGGCATTGACCAGGCCTTCGGCGACCTGTTCGACGCTGACCGCATCATAATTCGGGCGATCATTGCCGCCTCGTAAAATGATATGCACGTCTTCATTGCCGGTGGTTGAGAAAATAGCCGAATGACCGGCTTTGTTCAGCGAGATGAAGTGGTGCGGACTCATCGCCGCGCCTATCGCATCGATAGCGATTTTTATGGTGCCGTCGGTGGAGTTTTTAAAACCGATAGGGCAAGACACGCCCGATGCCAATTCGCGGTGCCCCTGGCTTTCGGTGGTTCTGGCGCCGATGGCGCCCCAAGCGATCAAGTCGGAAACATATTGCGGCGTGATCAAATCCAGGTATTCGGTTGCGGCCGGAACGCCCGCTTCATTGATATCCAGCAACAAGCGTCGGGCGATGCGCAGGCCTTTGTTGATATTGAAACTGGAATCCAGGTCAGGGTCGTTAATCAGGCCTTTCCAGCCGACCGTGGTGCGCGGTTTCTCAAAATAGACCCGCATCACGATCACCAGATCATCTTCCAGCTCGTCTTTAATCCCTTTCAACAGTCGAGCATATTCATGCGCTGCTATCGGGTCATGAATGGAGCAAGGCCCGACTACCACGACCAGGCGATCATCCAGGCCGGACAGTATTTTGTGTACGTCCTGCCGGGCCAGTGCAGTCGTTTGCGCCGCAGTCTCGCTAATCGGCATTTCAGTATGAACCTGAACCGGTGCAATGACTTCTGTAGTCGCGCGGATTCTCAAGTCGTCGGTGTTATATTTTGTATGCATTACGCTTTCAACCCGTTGCAGGATTATTGTCAGAATTTATCATTTTAACCGATTTTAAACTGCTTTTGTGAGTTCTTGCCAAGGGCATACCGGTATATCTATGTGCTGAGCTAGGGAAGCACTGAACAAGCTGATTTCCTTCATGGCTCGACAAGTTCGCTGCGAACGGAATCAGCGACTTAGCGTTTGTGGCGAGCCTCTCGGACAGTGTTCTTGGTATTCCGAAATCGCTTAGCCTGATAAGCCGGGCGGGATAGTTACCCATCGCCCTTCAGTCGGTTGAAAGCTTATCAATCCGGTAATTGGGCCGTTAGGCTTGCAGGCGGCGTAAATAAGAAATTAAAAAACTGCGTCATATGCCGCAGTTTAATTAAACAAACTACGGCATATGACACAGCTGTCTTAGTCAGTAAATTATAATTTCCTTATATACTAATAAGTTAAATTATGGCCTGTTTTTTGCTCTATCTATTCCAGAGGTGAGAATTTTCCAAAATTATTGTTCAATTTAAAATTCAGGTAAAAATGAAAAAATCTATTCAAAAAATGCACGGCGCAAACGCTGTCGGCGGATATTTGTGCAACAGCAAAATGATTGCACTGATACCGCTATGCTTTGCGCCAGCTGTATTGGCCGCAGACAACAATATCAATCCATCCGGTTCGGCTATAACATTCGAGCCTATGACCGTTACCCATCAACGTTCAATCGCCAACCCTCTGAATACAACGGAGATAGACGATAAAAAAGTCCGTAGCAAACAGGCCGCCGTCAGCGACACGGCAAAGCTGCTTGAAGATACCCCTGGCGTTAGTCTCTACGGATCTGGCGGGGTGTCGAGTCTTCCGGTTATTCATGGCTTAAGTGACGACCGGGTTAAGATTAACGTGAATGGCATGACGATTACTTCGGCATGCGCTAATCACATGAATCCACCGCTGTCTTATATCGATCGCAGTAACATTGGAAAAATCACCATCATGTCCGGGGTGACACCCGTCAGTATGGGCGGCGACAGTATCGGCGGCACCATTTCCGTTGAGTCGCTTGATCCGGTTTTTGCCGAACCCGGTAAGGATATTCTGCTCGACGGCAGCGCTTCAAGCTTTTATCGCAGCAACGGCGATGCTTTTGGCGGCAGTATTGCCGCCGGCATTGCCAATCAAAACGTGCGCCTGGACTATACCGGTTCGCATACCGAAAGCATGAACTACAACGATGCTAATGGCGACAATGTTCAGTCCAGCTCCTATCGTAATCAGAATCACGCGGCTGCCTTGTCTTTCAGGACAGACGATCACCTGGTTGTCATTAGAGGCGGGCAACAGCATATTCCGTATCAGAACTTTCCTAATGCGCGTATGGACCTGACCAATAATGACAGCATTTTTGGCAATATCACGCACAAGGGAAAATTCGACTGGGGTTCGCTGGACAGCAATTTTTACTTCGAAAGCACCAAGCACAGCATGGATATCGGCGAAGACAAGCATAATCGTTTTCTTAACGCGGCAGGCGGCGGGAGTTTTGCGCCGCCCAATGATTACATGCCAATGGAAAGCCGCGGCAGGAACTTAGGGTATAAGATTCAGGCGGAAATACCGGTCACCGAACGCGACACGTTTAGAATCGGTAACGAGTTTCACAGTAACCGGATCAATGATTTTTGGCCGGCGGTCCATAACAATACCTCTATTCCAGCGAGTCAGCCGGCAAATGCGCGAGCGGCTTATTGGATGATGGCACCGGAAAATTTCATTAATCTCAACAATGCTGAGCGTGACCGGGTCGGCTTCTTTGGCGAATGGGAAGCTAGATGGTCTCCTCAGTGGAATACCTTATTGGGGCTGCGTTACGATCATACCAACACCGATACCGGAACTGTGCAGCCTTATAATCCCAATCTGCTGGGTGGGGCTATGGCAGGGGGTGCCGGGTACTCGCTGAGTGCCGCTAATGCTTTCAATGCAAAAGATCGCGAACGTAACACCGACACTTTCGATGTCACCGCTTTAGTTCAGTACACACCTAACAACCACAGTGATTATGAGCTGGGATATGCCCGTAAAAACCGTGCGCCCAACTTGTACGAGCGCTATACCTGGGGTGCCCGCAAAATGGATATGGCTATGAACGGCGCCTTTGGCGACGGTAACGGCTATGTCGGCAACATGGATTTAACTGAGGAAACAGCGCATACCGTCAGTTTTACCGCAGCGTTTCATGAGCCGAAAAACAGCTTGTGGGAAGTTAAGGCGACGCCGTACTTTACTTATGTGAATAATTTTATCGATGCGGATCGTTGCTCTGGAGCTACCAATGGGGCTAGCGGCTGTGACGCCAGTAACCAGACCGCAACTGAAAGATTCGTTTATCTTCAATATGCCAACCACGATGCGCGTTTATGGGGTATGGATGTTTCCGGCCGTGCGGATTTGTTCAGCGATAAAACCTATGGGGATTTCTCCACCCACACCGTCATGAGTTACGTGCGTGGACAGCGTATGGATGGCGGCAATCTCTATCACATGATGCCGTTCAATATGAAACTGAGTCTGGATCACAAACGCAATGGCTGGGACAGCGCTGTGGAAATGCAGTTTGTTGACAGCAAAGATGATGTGCAAGGCATCAGAAATGAAACCACGACACCGTCCTACATTTTGCTGAATGCCCGTACCGGTTACGAATGGAAGATGCTGCGTTTGGATGTCGGCCTGGACAACGTGCTGGATAAGCAGTATTACCAACCCTTGGCAGGCTCCTATCTGGGTGATCGCTATGGCATGAATCCAACGGCTGATGCAAATGTAACCGTGCCTTGGGGCAGAAACGTAGCCGGCATGGGTCGTTCCGCTTTCGTTGGCCTGACGGTCAAATATTAATCGGCCTAGGTCTGCTTTTGCTGCGCCGGAACAGAGATTATCCGGCGCAGCAATCATCTTAAGCCGTCGCGTAGAAAGGTGCTGATTAAATCTTTCTGAAAGCTCAGGTACCCTGAGCTGAAAGAGGCATGCTGCTCCTCCGAAACGGTTTGCGCTAGCTATACTTCACCCGGTCAAGAATTGAGCTTTTTTAAAAAGCTGAAAGGGTCATGTTAGCAAAGAAGGAAGGACGGGTTTTCTGGTTCCCACGCTCCTGCGTGGGAACCCATACTGACTTATGCTTCCGGTATGCATTCCCACGCAGGAGCGGTGGGAACGAGGACATAGTCTGGATGAAGCCGCGTTGAACGAGAATAATTCATACCCGGAATTATTTCAGGTTTGGCCGCGCCCGCGCTTAGATAAAGCTCTTTCACAAATCTCTGTCTTACGAGTTGTCCATGCCGGTTGTATCCGTAATAGCTGAAAATAGAATTACGGTTGCCCGTTATTAAGCAGTGTTATTTCACACAGTTTAATAGGTCATATGCCACACTTTATTAGTTAAGTAACTTACGAATCCCTTCATGAGGCCAGCATTAGCGGGGTTTTGTTGTTGGCACAGAAAATGCTTTGTATTCCGTATGGGTAACCCGCAAGGATCCATGCCAAATACAAATGGTCAAATTACACTAATAGCAATGTTCTTAAGGAGAGTTTACATGTCAAAACCAATAACTTTTAAAAAACTGGTCGCATCTTCACTAACCACTGCGGCGATGGTCGTCGTTAGTCAGGGTGCATTTGCCCATACCCGTTTTGAAACGTCAAGTGTCGCCGAAGGCGTCAAGGTTCACAACGCTGTAAATGTTGGCCATGGTTGCCCTCCTAGTACCGCTAGAAAAGCTACCTTTGGAACGAATGTGATCTTTCCGAATGCAGTATCTTATACGCCTGTTATTGGCATAGACTCAGGCGCAGGAAAAGTCTATAGCACCACCGCAGCGACTGATTTTTATGCTCCATTAGCGGGTATCGGGGTTATGATTCGTAATGGTGGACCGTGGCCTGAATACCAATATAAAGCGGATCCCCTTAACAATATCGATGGCTTTTGGGCGGGTGGCAAAGCCTATGATCAAACCATCTCCACCCCCGTTCAGGTTGATTTCGCCTCAGCTGCTGTAAAAATTGCTGCTGCATCCTGTGCCCGTACAGTAACGTTTTATGCGGCTATTTCTGATCATTGCTCCGTTGACACGCCTAGCACCGTTGCCTCGGATGAAGAGGTTCTGTATTGGTCGCCGATTCCTAACTTTGTCGGCGTGCCCGGACAACCTTTTGATGTTGCCAATAAGTATTCTAGTTTTGATGGTTATCAAGATGCCGCCCATACCATTAAAGGCGATGGCTGGAATTCACCCGCTACGCTGAAAGTAACGAGAAACTTGAGCACAAATCCACTTCCAAGCGGCTGTACCGGTAATGCGGGTGCAGGTGATGATATTCATGTTTACCCATCTGCTCAACAGATTAATGCCGAGATGCCTATCTGGTCAGGTACGCATCAAAATGGCGCAAATCATTGGCACTAATGCTCCAGATATTCATAAGGCGTTACTACAGGTAACCGCGCGGGTTGCGTCAGTAGTCAGTATGATTACCCATGATAATATGGGGTAGTCATACTGAAATTAGTCTACGGCGATAGCTATTGCCGTAGACTTTCTTTTTTACACACGTAGTGTGTTAACGTGAGCGTTTTTGTGGTTTTCTTGTTTGCCGCTCAAGTCAATAGGCAGTAACATGCTAAAAAATTGTTAAATGAATCATGGTTTGAGAAGTTCGCGATGAATGGCTTGAGCTTATATAAGTACACAGGTTTACTACCTGAAAGAGCATGAAGCACAGGAAGGCTTATAATAGCTTCCCGTGTTTCATGCTCTTTTTGGTATGATATTAAGTTATTTGATAATGCGTTTATATCCATCCGCGAGACCAGGCTGTCGGAATGTTGATCTTAAATTTCTGGAGGGCTGTCATGAGGGCAATTAAATTCTGGATGACCTGTTTGATCCTGTTGATGCCCGGGGTGTTATTAGCGGCTGTAGAGATTAAAAATCCAGGTGATCAAGGCTGGCTGGTTATCACTAAAGAAGCGGATGCTGAGCTACAACTCAAAGTGAGACAAGCGCCATTGGCTAAAGTGCTTGACAGCATAGCCAGTAAAACCGGGGTACGGATGAATTATTCGGTATTGCCGGATGAGTTGGTGAGCGTAAATTGTGTAGGAACCAGCGTAAAACAGGTGCTGAAGTGCCTGCTAGTGGGCAAAGCCGATGTTGTTTTTCGCTATGCCCAAGCACTGTCAAGCGCTGACGGCCTGCGGCAGATTGAGGAGGTTTGGGTGATTGGTGCAAAATCTGAAGCGGGGCAGCAGCGTTCGCTTTTGCACGCATCAGCGGAAACTCAGCAGCCATTCTCATTGACGACAGAGCATACAAACGCAGAGCCTGACCAAACGGATACCTTGTTAAAAATGGCGAGCTCTAACACGCCTGCCGAACGGGTGGAGGCAATCGGGCGTTTGTTGGCAGGCGGGCGCAAAGGTGATGCGGCCGTTAAACAAACGCTGGTAGCGGCGTTGTCAGACCCCGATGCGATGGTACGCGTGCGCGCGCTTTCCAGTCTGGCGCAGCGCGAAGGCGCTGGGGCCGCTGCTGCTTTGCGCGAGGCGATGCATGATAGTCATGTATCGGTACGGCTAACGGCGGTAGATAATGCCGGTAGCGATGAAGCCTTGCTGCAACAGGCGCTCAATGATAGTGATGCGACGGTACGGCAGTTGGCGGAAATAAGATTGAAGCGGCTTGAGAAAACCGCTACTGCTTTATAATAATTGTCAGTAAGGCAAGACGCAAAAATAAACCGCTACTTTTGTAGGATGTGCTGAACGGCAGTGAAGCGCATCATTCGTGATTGAGCGATGCGCTTCACTGCGTTCAGCACATCCTACGGGGGTATTTATTTATTGCGAGTTACCCAATA
>JAURYJ010000018.1 GCA_030653985.1 Methylobacter sp.
GTAGCCGGTTTTCACGATAAAATTACCTATTGCCGTAAGGACTTCTTGCACAAGAAGTCCCGCTGTTAGTTAACGAGAACCAAGTTATCTGCGTCGAAACCCTCCGCATTAAAAATATGATTAAAAACCGAAAGTTATCAAAGCATATTGCTGATGCTTCCTCGGGCGAACTGACCAGCCAATTATAGTACAAGTCCAAGTGGGGCGGCCGTACTTTTGTTGCAATTGTCCAGTAGTTTCCCTCAAGCAAACGCTGTTCTTGCTGTGGGTACATATCGGATACAATGCCGCTGGATGTGCGCTCCTGGACGTGTCCAGAGTGTTCAACAACCCTCGATAGGGATTGTAACGCGGCAGAAAATATCAAAGTCGCAGGGCTTGCGATTCTAGCCTTTGGAGAGAATGTAAGTGGCATTGGGTTAGTCCCTGTGTCCTGTTCTCGTTGAATTAGGAATCCCCTTCCTTTAGGTAGGGGAGCAGTCAAGGCTCTTCTGTGTGTTTATTTCGGTTGAAATATTATTGTACTGCCAATACGTTGGCTTGCAAAAAGTAGCATAGGGTTGATATTGCTCCAACCCAGCATTTGCTGCGTAAGTTACCGAAGAGTAAATAAGCCATTTACGCTATAATCAAATTTTTAGATTAATTTCGCTTTAATAGCTCATTTGAAATGGCTACACATCAAACACTAATTTTCTCCCCTAAAATTCCGCAAAAACAAGATCAATCGTTCATCTGGACCGGTTTAACCGGCTGTGGTGATTCGTTGGCATTGGCTTCTGCCATTAAAAATGAAGATTGTTTGTTTGTTATTGTGAGGCCGGATAATCAGACCGCGTTGCGGCTTGAGCATGAGTTGTCGTTCTTCTTGCAGGGCGAATATCCCATTTTGCATTTCCCCGATTGGGAAACCTTGCCGTACGATGTGTTCTCGCCGTTGCCGGAAATCATCTCGGAGCGGCTCAAAACGCTGGCCTTGTTGCCGCAGGTCAAACGTGGCGCACTGGTGGTTTCGGTGACGACATTAATGCACAGATTAGCACCCCGTGAGCATGTGCTGGCCAACAGTTTTGCGGTTAATGTCGGCGATGACTTTAATCTGGAGCTGAACCGCATCAAGCTGGAAAGCGTCGGCTATCATTGTGTTTCGCAGGTCTACCAACACGGTGAGTTTGCGGTCAGGGGTTCGATAGTCGATTTGTTTCCGATGGGCAGCAAGGTGCCGTTTCGTATCGAATTATTCGATGAAGAAGTCGAATCTATCCGCACTTTTGATGCTGAAACGCAGCGGTCATTGGAAAAAATCGACAAGATTCAGCTGTTCCCAGCACGGGAGTTTCCGTTAACCGATGAATCCATCAAGCATTTTCGTCAGGGTTTCAGAGATGCTTTCCCGGAAACTTCGCCTAAAAATCATTTTTATATGGATGTCAGCAAAGGCATTACGCCCGGCGGCATTGAATATTATTTGCCGCTGTTCGTAGAGCAAATGGCGTCATTATTTGATTATTTGCCAAAGTCGGCGGTTGTGGTGATGTCGGATAGTTTTGACGCAAATTCACGGGCTTTTTATGCCGAAGCCGAGGACAGGTTTCAGCAACGGAAATATGATGCAGATAGGCCGTTATTGAAACCGGAGCTGTTGTTTTTATCGACGGATGAACTGGTGCAAAGAACCGGCGCATTTGCCCGGATTATTCTCGACTGCAGGGACGTAGGAGCTACGACTCCATGGATGGAGGAGATAGAGCAATGTAGTGAGCAATTGCCGAGAGCAATTGCCGAAGATGGCATCGTTGCGGATGCCGATAGCATTGTTTTCAATTGCCAGTCGTTGCCTAATGTCACTATCGATGCCAAGCATGAGCAACCGGCGCAGGCCTTGCAACAGTTTGTCGATAGCTTTGCCGGTAAGATTTTGTTTGTTGCAGAATCGGCAGGACGCCGCGAAGCCTTAATGGAGCGCTTAAGGCAGTATAAAATCAGCGTGAAACAGGTTGAAAGCTGGGATAAGTTTCTTCAATCCGAAGTATCGCCGTGTCTTGTTGTCGCGCCGATGGATCATGGCTTATGGCTAACAAATCCGGCCATGGCGATCATCACCGAAAACCTGTTGTCCGGCGAAAAAGTACAGCAACGGCGCAGACGGCGAAAGTCTGCGGCGCATGAGCTGGAAAATATCGTCAATAACCTGAATGAATTGACCCTAGGTTCGCCGGTGGTGCATCAGGAGCATGGCGTGGGCCGCTATTTGGGTTTGCAGACTCTTGAGATTGGCGGCATCACCTCGGAATTTCTGGCTTTGGAATACGCCAATAACGACAAGCTTTACGTGCCGGTTTCGGCCTTACATGTGATTGGTCGTTACACCGGCGTGAGCCCGGAAAATGCGCCTTTGCATAAGCTGGGCGGCGACCAGTGGAATAAGCTCAAGCAAAAAGCCATTAAGCGCATCCGCGATGTCGCCGCAGAATTGCTGGAAATTCATGCCAAAAGAGCGGTCAAGCAAGGCCATGCCTTTCAGGTTGAAAATATCGAATACGCGGCTTTTGCCGACGCGTTCCCCTTTGAAGAAACGCCGGATCAGCAGACTGCGATCGAAACGATACTCGAAGACATGGCCAGCCCCCATCCTATGGACCGGGTGATTTGCGGCGATGTCGGTTTCGGTAAAACCGAGGTGTCGATGCGGGCGGCGTTTATTGCGGTACAAAATGGCAAGCAGGTGGCGATATTGGTGCCGACTACCTTGCTGGCGCAACAGCATTTTCAGAATTTTCGCGACCGCTTTGCCGACTGGCCGGTACGCGTCGAAGTGCTGTCGCGTTTTGTCAGTCCCAAGCAGCAAAAAGAGATTGCCGATGATCTGGAGCAGGGCAAGGTCGATATCGTCATCGGTACGCACAAGTTATTGTCGAAAGAGGTCAAATATAAAGCGCTGGGGCTGGTGGTAATTGATGAAGAGCACCGTTTTGGCGTGACCCAAAAAGAACATTTCAAAAAGCTGCGCAACGAACTGGATATGCTGACTCTGACCGCAACGCCGATTCCGCGGACGTTGAATATGGCGATGTCGGGCCTAAGAGATATATCCATTATCGCCAGTCCGCCGCCTAATCGTCATGCGATCAAGACCTTTATCAGCGAATGGATAGATGCACAGGTCAGGGAAGCCTGTTTGCGTGAAATTAAGCGCGGCGGACAGGTGTTCTTTTTGCATAATGAAGTGAAAACAATGGAAAAAATGGCCCGGGAACTGGAGGCTCTGGTGCCCGAGGCGCGGATTGAAATTGCGCATGGACAAATGCCGGAGCGCCAGTTGGAGCGCATCATGCTGGATTTTTATCATCAGCGCTTTAATCTGTTGTTGTGTTCGACTATTATCGAAAGCGGCATCGACATACCCAGCGCCAATACCATTATTATCAATCGCGCCGATAAACTGGGCTTGGCGCAGTTGCATCAGTTGCGCGGCCGGGTAGGGCGTTCGCATCACCGGGCTTACGCGTATTTTGTGGTGCCGCCAAAAACCTTAATGAGCAAAGATGCGATTAAACGGCTGGAAGCGGTTGAAGCGTCCGGCGATTTGGGTGCCGGTTTTATACTGTCCTCGCATGATATGGAAATTCGCGGTGCGGGCGAGTTGCTCGGCGACGACCAAAGCGGTCAAATCCAGGAAATCGGCTTTACCCTGTATACCGAATTGCTGGAACGCGCCGTCAGCGCCTTAAAATCCGGCAAACAGCCGGAGCTGGATATGCCGATGGACAGAGGGCCGGAAGTCGATCTGCAAACGTCGGCGCTGATTCCTGAAGACTATCTGCCGGATATTCATGGCCGTCTGGTGTTGTATAAACGCATCTCCAATACTGAAACCAAGGACGATTTACGCGAACTACAAGTGGAAATGATCGATCGTTTCGGCTTATTTCCGGAGCCGGTAAAAGCGTTGTTCAGCGTCACCGAATTAAAGCAGCAGGCCGAAAAACTGGGCATCAAGAAAATAGAAGCCAACGCAGGCGGCGGGCGCATTATTTTTTCAGCGACGCCCACTATTAATACCGATCAGTTGATTGCTTTGATACAAACCCAAGCTCAGGTTTATAAATTCGATGGCGCGGACAAGTTACGATTTATTAAGCCGTTTGAAACGACCGAACAGAAGCTTGAATTTATCACCGAGTTGCTGGGTAAACTCACCGTAAAAAAATGACGATGATGAAAATAATAGCTTACAGTCTGGCGGCAATGTTGGGACTTTTTAGTCCTTCTCTTTTGGCTGAAAGCAGCGAGTACCAAATAGAATTGATCGTATTTTCGCAGAAGATGCACAACACCGAAGTGTTTGATCAGACCTCACGATCAATACACTGGCCGTCTGATTTGACTGAATTGTCGGCTTATCGGCAACCGGAAAATACCACGCTGGATGACCGTTATGCGGCCTTATCCAAAGACTCGGCGTACCGGCCTATCTTGTCTGCTGCCTGGGTTCAGCCGGTAGCGGCAGTGGGGCTAAGCGCTGCTGTTCATATTCAGAGCAGTGATGGCAACTTGAATGGCTATGTTCGGATGCAACAGGACAAAGGGTTGCAAATGGTGGTTGATTTGGAACTGGGTTCTGATTTGGGTGATGACTCCGGTAACGAGGTGGTGTATCGATTAAATGAAAAGCGACCGATTAACCCCGGGGAAACCTATTATTTGGATCATCCAAAGTTTGGGGTTGTCGCAAAAGTAAGCCCTTTGTAGGGTATGCCACCCTATGCATTCCCACGCTGGAGAGACTGTGAAAGCATTCGTTTTTAGAAAAGTTAAAGAATAACCACGAAGAACACAGAGAGCACGAGGTTTTTAATGCATTGCATTAATACTGTTATTTTCTCCGTGTCTTTCGTGTTCTCTGTGGTAAAACATTTTTTCAGTCCGATTTGGATAATACGTTCATAGTCTCTGGAGCGTGGGAATGAGGAAATAGGGGGGGGGATGCAGCAGCCATTAACAAGGAACAAAAATGAAGAGAAAAGATATAGTCCCGACAAGTCAGGAACGGGTGATGCGGGAAAATGATTTCATCGTTTCCAAAACTGACTTAACTGGACGGATTACCTACGGAAACGAGATTTTTATCGAGTTTTCCGGATATGACGAGGAGGAACTTCTAGGCAGTCAGCACAATATCATTCGTCACCCTGATATGCCGAGGGCTGTGTTTAAGTTGTTGTGGGACTATATAGCAGAAGACAAGGAGATCTTTGCCTACGTCAAAAACATGTCAAAAGATGGCGGGTTTTATTGGGTGTTTACCCATGTCGCACCGATGAAAGATAAAAATAAACAAAAAATTGGATACAGCTCGGTGCGTAGGATGCCTAATCCCAAGGCTATTCCGATTGTAACCGATGTGTATCGTGCGATGCTGAATGCCGAACGCACTGCCGGACCGAAGGATGCGATGGCGGCTTCAAGCGCGGTATTGGGTAATGTATTAAAAGACAAGGGCCTTACTTACGAGGAGCTGATCAATGTATTACAGTCGCTTTAAAAATAATGAAAACTTGGCTTTAGCGGTAGTTGCTTGTTTCTGGCTCGGCTTGCTGATTTCCGTTTGGATGTCGGCCCTGAACGGAGCCGAAGGGGGTCGCGGGACGATCATACCGTCTTTGTTGACCGCCGGATCAGCCTTATCTATCGTGTGGTGGAGAAAATCAAGATCAGGCGATCAACAATTGCTGGCTAAATTGCTTAGCGCAAGTGACGAATGGGCGCAAGGATCCGTAGACGTAAGACTTACCCATATCGGCGGAAAAGAGCGGCCGCTTCAACAGCTTGCCTGGTCGCTGAATAATTTGATGGATCAGGTGGAAACAGCACAGGTCGATATGTATTATTCTCTGGCCTATGTCACCTATGGAGATTTTTCTCGAAAAAGTTATCCCGAAGGCTTACATGGTGGCTTTGCGACGGCGCTGAAACAACTAAATGGTGTTGCAAAAACCTTGTCTATCACGACAACGGCGATTACTGAACTGATGAATGCGGTAGCTGAGGGCGACTTTAATAAAAAAGTTGATGTTAACGTCGACGGCGAATACCGGCTTGCCGTAGATCAGGCCATGAAAGCTATGCAGGCGATGCAAGCTATGTTGGGTGATGTCGGTAAGGTGATGGGAGGCGTGGCTTGTGGCGACATCAGTCAGCGTGTTCAGGTTGAAGGTCTAGGCGATCTCGGTAAATTGAAAGATGATATTAATCTCTCGCTTGATGCTCTAGGAAGTCTGAATGACATAGCACTTATTGCGAGTGCCTTGTCCGATGGTGATTTGACTCAAACTATCAATAAGAATTATCCCGGTACCTTTGGCGCAGTGATTTTTGGCATGAATGGCACCGTGGAAAATCTTAGGAGTCTGGTAGAGGAAATCAAGGACTCCACTAACAATATCAATACCGCAGCCAAAGAAATTGCTGCGGGTAATAATGATTTGTCGCATCGCACCGAAGAACAGGCTGCCAGTTTAGAACAGACTGCGGCCAGCATGGAAGAGCTTACTTCCACCGTGCAGATGAACGCAAAAAGCGCCGAACAGGCCAATCAGCTCGCTGTGGGGGCAACGGATATTGCGGGCAAGGGGGTTGTGGTAGTTGGTCAAGTTGTATCGACGATGGAAGGCATCAATGATGCCTCACGCAAGATTGTGGATATTATCTCAGTGATCGACAGTATTGCTTTTCAAACCAATATTCTTGCTCTTAACGCGGCAGTAGAAGCGGCGCGTGCAGGTGAGCAGGGTCGTGGTTTTGCCGTAGTGGCTGGAGAAGTGCGTAATCTTGCCCAACGCGCTGCCGCTGCCGCAGGAGAAATAAAAAGTTTGATTGGCGATTCGGTAGAAAAGGTTGAGGATGGCACTAAATTGGTTGCTCAGGCTGGAAAAACCATGGAAGAAATTGTTAGCGCTATTCGTGGCGTCACTGTCATTATGTCCGAGATCAGAACCGCTTCCGTTGAACAAACTTCCGGTATCGAGCAGGTCAATCAGGCCATTGGACAAATGGATGAAGTCACCCAACAAAATGCAGCGTTAGTGGAGCAGGCAGCTGCTGCTGCAGAATCGCTGGAAGAGCAGGCGCAAAATTTGTCGGTTACCGTAGGGCGATTTACTGTTGATAATGGTTCTGGTGGTTTCCATGACTCTCCCCCTGTAATACCGACGGTCAATAAAAGTTCAGTGCCGAGGGCGAAACCTCAGTTACAGCCGGTTTCTGACGGTGATTGGGAGGAGTTTTAAGGCGATAGGCTGGCGTATTGTTGTATGGCAGATATTTCCGTCGTTCAAGCACTTAGGCAAGACGAAAAAATAAACCGCTACTTTTGTAGGATGCGCTTCACTGCATTCAGCACATCCTACGGGGGTATTTTATTTATTGCGAGTTACCTTACTGATTTTAAATAGCCTTCAGGTTATAATGCGCACCATTTACTAAGTCTTGGTTGACTACCACCAAGATTTTTTTATTATTACACGTGTGTAGGTTGGCATAGCGTAAATCCGCAAATCAACGCCACATCCGTTGGGTTACGGCGCAAAAAGACGCGCCTAACCCAACCTACTTACTATTAAAAATATGACACAAAAACTTTATATTCAAACCAACGGTTGCCAGATGAACGAGTATGATTCCGATAAAATGCGGGATGTACTCAATGCTTCACATGGCTTTGAATTGATCGATGACCCAAAACTAGCCGATGTTTTGTTGTTGAATACTTGCTCAATACGCGAAAAAGCTCAGGAAAAAGTATTTTCGGCCTTGGGTAAATGGCGCAGGATTAAAGACAAGCGTCCCGATGTCATTATCGGTGTTGGCGGCTGTGTCGCCAGCCAGGAAGGTGCTGCTATTCAGAAGCGGGCGCCGTTTGTGGACATTGTGTTTGGGCCGCAAACTCTGCACCGCTTGCCCCAGCTTCTAGATCAAGCGCGTAGTCAGAAAAAACCCGTAGTTGATATATCCTTTCCTGAAATAGAAAAATTTGATTCACTGCCTGAACCCAGAGCCGAAGGTCCAAAAGCCTTTGTTTCGGTCATGGAAGGATGCAGTAAATATTGCACGTTCTGCGTGGTGCCTTATACCCGGGGTGAAGAAATTAGCCGTCCCTTGGATGATGTGATTGCTGAAATTACCTCATTAGCCAAACAAGGTGTGCGCGAAATCAATCTATTAGGCCAAAATGTTAATGCCTATCGTGGTGTGATGGACGATGGTGACATCGCCGATTTTGCCTTATTGCTGCATTATGTGGTGGCGGTAAAGGGTATCGACCGGATTCGTTTTACTACCTCGCACCCGATGGAATTTACTGATGCGTTGATTGAGGCCTTTGCCGAAATCCCGCAACTGGTTGACCATCTGCATTTACCGGTACAAAGCGGCAGCGATCATATCTTAAAAATGATGAAGCGGGGCCATGCCCGTGCTGACTATATTGAAATCATTCGCAAGTTACGTGCAGTACGCCCCAATATTTATTTATCATCGGATTTTATTATTGGTTTTCCCGGTGAAACTGATGCCGAGTTTGAAGAAACCATGTCGTTCATCGAAGAAATCGGTTTCGATTTGTCCTTTAGTTTTATTTATAGTTCACGTCCCGGAACGCCTGCGGCCGAGTTGCCGGATGA
Source organism: Methylobacter sp. (assembly GCA_030653985.1). Taxonomy (GTDB): domain Bacteria; phylum Pseudomonadota; class Gammaproteobacteria; order Methylococcales; family Methylomonadaceae; genus Methylobacter_A. Next base: position 8,682 of record JAURYJ010000018.1, read on the forward strand.
CGTGTCTGCGGAAGTCAAAAAACAGCGCTTGGAACGTTTCCAGAAGCGTATTAACGAGATGACGGCGGCCATTTCACAGAGCATGATCGGCACCGTACAAACCGTTTTGGTTGAAGGCCAGTCTAAAAAGAATCCGCTGCAAATGCAGGGCAGAACCGAGAATAACCGAGTCGTTAACTTTATCGGACACCCGCGTTTGGCCGGACAGTTTGTCGATGTGCTGATTGCCGAGGCTTTACCCAATTCTTTACGCGGTCGGATGGTCGACTTATCTGTCGATGCTTCTTCTTGATAAAACACGTTTGGTAACAACTGATTTATGATTTCACAGGAAATTTCTTTGGCACCTGCCGATATTGGCCGGTTATCTAATTTTTGCGGTCAATTCGATGCGCATTTGCGGCAGATTGAATCGCGTCTTCAGGTCGAGATAGCCAATCGAGGTAATCAGTTTAAGGTGACGGGATTAGATAGTTCAGTCAAGGCGGCTTGCGCCGTTATGCAGAAATTATTTGCCAGCACGCAAAAAGAACAATTAACTGCCGAACTTGTGCATTTAGCCATGCAGGATTCATCGATTGATGAATTGTTGGATGATCCGAAAATATCGTCCGGGCAAAACGTTAGCATTAAGACCAAATGCGGGATGGTCAGGGGGCGCGGGGCTAACCAGCAAGAATATCTGCGAAAAATCATGACGCATGATATAAATTTTGGCGTGGGACCTGCCGGAACCGGAAAAACCTATCTGGCGGTTGCCTGCGCCATTGAAGCCTTACAAAGCGAAAAAGTCAGAAAAATTATTCTGGTGCGTCCCGCGGTAGAAGCCGGTGAAAAATTGGGCTTTCTGCCGGGCGATATGGCGCAAAAAGTCGATCCTTATTTGCGGCCTTTGTATGATGCACTATACGATATGCTCGGTTTTGATCGGGTTGAGAAAATGATCGATAAGGGCATCATAGAAGTTGCGCCGCTGGCTTTTATGCGTGGCAGAACGCTTAATGATAGTTTTATTATTCTGGACGAGGCGCAAAATACCACCGTTGAGCAGATCAAAATGTTTCTGACCCGCGTAGGATTTGGCTCCACAGCGGTGGTGACCGGTGATGTTACCCAGATCGATTTGCCTTCGGAAAAGATGTCAGGTTTGCGGCATGTGCTTGAGGTGCTGAAAAACGTTGAAGGTATCAGCTTCACCTTTTTCGATGCGCGTGATGTAGTCAGGCATCCTTTGGTGCAACGTATTGTTTGTGCCTATGAAGCCTACGAAAAGACCAACAAGGCCGCGTTGTGAATGAGTTAGAAATCCAGGTTGTTTTTGAATCGAAAGACCAGCCAGATCAGCAACACATCCAGCTTTGGATTGATACGGCGCTGGAAGATTACCCTCAGGACACTGAAATTGTCGTGCGTATCGTCGATGAGCAGGAAAGCGCTGAACTCAATGAACAGTATCGCCATAAGCAAGGCCCGACCAATATCCTCAGTTTTCCGGTCGACCTGCCGGAAGGTATTGAGTTGAATTTACTGGGCGATTTGGTCATCTGCGCCCCGGTGCTGGAAAAGGAAGCTCTGCAGCAAAACAAGCGCTTGGCCGATCACTGGGCGCATATTGTTGTGCATGGCGTGTTACATTTGTTAGGCTATGATCACATCGACGATAAGGAAGCCGAGCAGATGGAAGGCAAGGAAATAGCAATTTTAAACAGGTTACAAATCAGTAACCCTTATAAAGAGGTAAACGATGTATGAGTGATGAACAACCCCCAAGTAGAAACTCCCCACAGAAAAGCTGGGTTGATAAAATCAGCCAGCTACTGAGTGGGGAGCCGCAAGACCTTGAGGATCTACTTGAAATTTTAAGAGAAGCACGGGAAAAACACTTGTTGGGTTCGGATGCCTTATCCATGATTGAAGGCGTTTTGCAGGTTTCTCAAATGCGGGTTAGGGATATCATGATTCCCCGCGTTCAAATGGTTGTCGTACCCAAAGAGGCTGATTTGGAAGCCATATTGCCGTTGGTTAAAGAATTTGGGCATTCCCGCTATCCGGTTATTGACGGGGATAGGAGTAAAGTGGTCGGGGTATTGTTGGCCAAAGATATACTGGCTCGCATTATCGAAAATCAGTCCTTGAAAGTGCATGAAATAATGCGCCCGTTATGTGTTGTGCCGGAAAGCAAGCGCTTAAATGTGTTGCTTAAAGAATTGCGTACCAACGGCAATCACATGGCCATTGTTGTTGATGAGTACGGTCAGTCGGCAGGCCTAGTCACCATTGAAGATGTGTTAGAGCAAATTGTTGGCGAGATTGAAGACGAGCATGACGAGCATGAAGACGAAGGCTATATTTTTCAGCGCAACGATAATGAATATATGATTAAAGCGCTGACGCCTATGGATGAGTTTGACGAATATTTTTCCACGCATTTGGCAACGGATGAATACGATACCATCGGCGGTTTTATTGTCAGTCAGTTGGAGCATATGCCCAAAAAAGGCGAGAGCCTTGTTGTGGATTCAATGAAATTCGAAGTGATTAGAGCCGATAGTCGGCGCCTACACCTGCTAAAACTGAGAATAATTGAATAGAATCAATTGTCCACGAAAGGCAAAAAAATATAAGGCTAAAGGCTAAAGGCTAAAGCTCAGTGATGTCGACGAGTGTTTTTTTGCCTTGCGCCTTTAGCCTGATTTTCAATGAGTTCTATTACTCAACCTAATCGTATTTGATGTATTTAAATCGCGGGTCATCGGGTGTACCTTCTAATGCGCCGCCTTCTTTTGCAGGCTGCCACATAACCACCTCTTCGATTTTACCGGCCAATTCGAAATCCTTGTTGGTAATGCCTTTAGCTGCATGATTCATCAGCTTGACGATTACAAAGGCATAAGAAACAGTAAGATCCGGATGATGAAAAGCTACCTCAGCCAAGTGCCCAACCGTATTAACAACCATCAAGGTCGCTTTCCAGCCGCTGGTTTTGTATTTGCGCCGAATCCAACCGTTTTCCAGATACCAGTGCGGTAATTCCTCCTTTAATCGCTGTTCGATGTCTGCATCGGAATAAGTATCTTCATGTGTTCGTTCTCTCCAGCCCATAATGGCTTACCTCTTGTTTGGTTATGAAATGGTTAAGGTGCAAAGGTCAATTCTATAGGTGATTCCAGAGAAAGAACACCCGATCAAGAATCTGACCCACGGTTCTTTTTTATTGGAAATTACCTTAAAAATACCTTGCTATCCTAGTTCTCTTGCTCTTGCTCTTGCTCTAGATGCGTGGCTTCGCAGCCTTGTTGATAAAACATAAATGACGGGGAAAATGGAACAACATCAATTGTTAAAGTTGTTTCTTGTTGAAATACTTTAACGGCATCAGCGACGCTATTACGGAAATTGTTAAACAATTGTTTGGCGAGCTTCTCTTGTGCTTCATCTGCGCCCAAGGCAAATGGATCTTCAGCAAGATTGGTTGCATCAATGGCTTCCTGAAAGGCCTCTGTTGAAAGGGTTTGAATTTTATTTTCGAAATCAGCGAAAATTTTCGGTCCCTTTTCACTTTTAATACGATCTATATCGGCTGGGTCAGCATAGACAAGAAACGCACCTTTAGCGCCTTGAAACTCATTTTTACAGGCTCCGCCATCCATAATTCTGACCAGATTTAATGTTTGATCATCTTTAATCAAGGTCATTGGCGGATTTTGACCTGAACTCTGTAATGATTCATCCGTTATTACGGATAATTTATCCTGTGCAGGTGTGGCTGGTTTGTCCTGTTTTATCTCTTGAGTCGCACATGCTGCCAGTGCCACAAATACCATGCTGATTAAAATTTTAATGCTTGCTTTCATAAATTACGGTGTGTTGTTAAATGAGCTTATAAATATTGTAATCTTTAAAAAAGTTATGGGCTAAAAAATATGACTGATGAGTTAGGATGCTGGCTAAGATACGAAAAAATAAAGGTGTTGAACGCTTATGGTTTTTGCACACAAGAAAATTGTTAACAAGGAATTTAAATAATCGTTCATCAAAAAAATATATGAGTTGTATTAAAATTTTTCTTTACAAGTTTGCCATAAGTAATTAAAAAGTGAGTTTTTAATGTTAGATTAATTATAACTATGAAAGTATCTAAATCTGTATCAGATAAATCCACGTCTGAAGTTGGTGTCGACAAAAACAAAGATGATCTTGATATTGAAATCTTCGATTTGAGTTTAAACAATGAATATATAGCTCTGCCTAACGAAAGTGAGAAAGCTGCAAAGAAAATGGCGGCGCGAAGAAAAATTGAACTGTATTGGGAAAAAAAACGCCTGCAAGAACAGCTTGGTGATTTATATGGTGATGACCTTGATCTTGATTTCTAGTTTAACCTATAGTCAAAGAGGGCAAGGTTGTCGGCTCTCTCGTGGCACTGCCATTAAATTAGACTGAAAAGACAGCGATGACTGAGCCGTGTGGGCGCGAATTTATTCGCGCATTTGACTGTCACTGCGCGAATAAATTCGCGCCCACCTAATTGTAATGCCACGCCCTTAACCTAAGCGGCGAGTACTTCACCTTTGATATGTTGAAAGCAACTAAAGTAATGCGTAATGAATATTCGAACGGCGGACCTGTCGAAAAAAATGACGTCTGCTTTTTCTTGTAAGTTTAAAAAATAATGTCTAATTGGGTAAAATTTTCGATGCTTTATTAATCGTTTCTTTTTGCTGTTCCGATAGGTAAGTTCCGCCCAAAATGACGGTCATTATCAAAAGAAAAGCTACCGAAGCTATGCGCCTGGCTTTTTTCCCCTGTTCATAGTTGTTCATGATCGACTCCTGAAGTCTTAAAAAGTTGCAATAATACAATACTTAGTTCGCGAGTGTTAGCGTGTTCGGTATTGGCTTGTTCCACCACTGTGGCATATTCGGGGGTATCGCTTTGGAAATCGCTCTGATCCTAGATATTGACTATACTGCCTTTCGCTTTGAGGATATTGCTCTTGGAGGAATTGCGCAAGATTGTGGTTGACAGACTGAAGAGGTAAACGTTGGCTATGTGGATTTAATAAGGCATTGATTTTGCGCATTTAAGCTAGCCTTAAGACTTTTTAAGTTAAGATTGAGCCAGATTTAAATAAAAAAGGCTCTACCTTATGAATAAAATCATGCTAGCAGTTCCTGTTTTTTTAATAGGCAGTTATTTTCAAATAGCCGAAGCATCCGGACATCGCTTGGTTAATAAAGCTTCAAACCACGCTGTAACCACACATCGCTCGGTTAATAAGGTTTCCAAACACGCTGTAACAACAGCCCATAAAGCCAAGCATCATGCCAATAATAATCGGAGCACGGTTTCTTGGTATGGCCCTAAGTTTCACGGCAAAAAAACCGCCAGCGGCCAAACTTATAACATGTATGCAATGACCGCTGCACACCAAACGCTGCCTCTTTTGTCTTACGCCAAAGTTACCAACCTGAAAAATCATCGTAGCGTTGTTGTCCGCATCAATGACCGAAATGCTATTCACGGAAAAAGAGCCATGGATTTATCCTATGCCGCCGCAAAAAAACTCGGTATTTCAGGGCTAGGGTCTGTAGAAATTACACCGATGAGCCGTAATGAAGCATTATTTCCATTGAATAACGACAGTAAAGCAAGCAAACACGGTTAAGAAAGACCGTAAATTACATCCCTCAGTGTCTCGCATCGAACCCGCTTAAGCATCAAACCAGGGCGACAGAATGTCATCCGATCAGCGTTAAATAACATCCGAAGGTTAGCCCTCAGGGTTGTTCAAAGCCAATTTCTTGATGCGTATATCAACGTAAACTCGCTAAATTATAAAATCGTTCCGCTATCTACATGATCTGCTGGGTTAAGGCCGGAAGAATCAGGGCGTACGTTTAGGATTAGGGTCGTGTAAAATGTAGTCAAATAATCGACCTATTCAGAAACAAGGAATTTTTAATAAAAGCATGTCAGAAACCAATGAAACCTTAGTGATTTATCACGCCGATTGCCTAGATGGTTTAGGTGCTGCATGGAGCGCATTTTGTAAGATGGGCTCTCAAGTCCGTTACATTCCTGCTTCCCATGGTGACACTGTTCCCGATTTTAACCTCGGAGCAACACTTTATATACTGGATTTTTCTTATCCGCCTCAACTATTGGTTGATGCCGCAGCAAAAGCAGGGCGGATCATTCTGATTGATCATCATATAACCGCGATGGAACAATGCGATAACTTTTTTAAGTCACAACCGCTTCCTGAAAATCTGTCGATCAATTTCGATATGTCGAGGAGTGGTTGCGTATTAACTTGGCAGTATTTTTTCCCCGATCGGGAACCGCCTCAGATCCTGTTGCATATTGAAGACCGTGATATTTGGCATTTCAAGCTGGACGGAACCCGAGAAATAACCACGGCGCTGTTTGAGCGTATGCCTATCAACTTTGCTGAAATAGGCGCGATTGATCTCGCGGAGCTGTTGGCGGTGGGTCGCATCCAGTTGGCGCAATTTACAGGAATGGTGAACAGGCTCGCAAAATCTGCACACAGTGTTACGGTGGCGGGGCGGGTCGGACTTGCGGTTAATGCGCCGTCATTATTCTCCAGCGATCTTGGGCATGTGTTAGCCGAAAAATCAGGTACGTTTGGCATGACTTATCAATACAACGGCAGAAAACAGCAATGGCATTTCTCGCTACGCTCAATCGGTGATTACGATGTGGGGCACTTGGCACTGGGTTTTGGCGGTGGAGGGCACAAAAACGCTGCGGGTTTTGTGATGAATAACAATCCATTTTTAACTATTCAGTAGAGGCTGGCTTTTTGAACATACGTATTTTACCGGTTTAAACGGATCTTAATCCTTAGCTAACGCTATTCCGAATATAATATGCCTACTGAATTCATAGCAACCCTATAGCAGGAACCCTGATGAGCATTATTCGTCAAGACGACCTTATTCAAAGTATTGCCGATGCTTTGCAATATATTTCTTATTATCATCCGCTGGATTTTATCAAGGCTATGCACGAGGCCTATAAAAAGGAAGAGAATCCGGCTGCCAAAGACGCAATTGCGCAAATCTTAATCAACTCCCGGATGTGCGCCGAAGGCCATCGCCCGATTTGTCAGGATACCGGCATCGTTACCGTGTTTTTAAAAATCGGTATGGATGTCCGGTGGGATTCAGATCTGAGCGTCGCCGATATGATTAATGAAGGTGTTAGACGCGCTTATTTGCATCCTGATAATGTGCTGCGCGCTTCGATACTGGCTGACCCTGCAGGCAAGCGGCTCAACACTAAAGACAATACGCCGGCAGTGATACACATGGAAGTCGTGCCCGGCGATACGCTCGATATTGACATAGCCGCTAAAGGCGGAGGTTCTGAGGCCAAGGCAAAATTTGCGATGCTCAACCCGTCGGACAGTATCGTTGACTGGGTGCTAAAAACCGTTCCTACCATGGGCGCGGGCTGGTGTCCGCCAGGAATTCTAGGCATAGGCATAGGCGGCACGGCTGAAAAAGCCATGCTTATGGCTAAGCAGGCGTGCATGGGCACGATAGATATTCAGGCATTGATCGCACGTGGCCCTAATAATGCGTTGGAAGCATTGCGCTTAGAACTGTATGACAAGGTCAACGCGCTGGGTATCGGCGCACAAGGTCTGGGCGGACTTACTACGGTGTTGGATATTAAAATCAACGATTATCCGACGCATGCAGCCAATAAACCGGTTGCTATCATTCCTAACTGCGCCGCCACCCGTCATGTGCATTTTGTGCTTGATGGCAGTGGCGTGGCCGAATTTAAACCGCCTCGCCTGGAAGATTGGCCGCAAATTACCTGGGATGCTGGCGCTACTGCCCGCAGAGTTAATCTGGATACCGTGACCCAGCAGGACTTGGAAAGCTGGAAGCCTGGAGAAACGTTGTTGCTCAGCGGCACTATGCTGACCGGAAGAGATGCGGCACACAAACGCATGGCTGAGTTTTTTGAACGGGGCGAAGCCTTGCCTGTCGATTTTACCAACAAGTTTATTTACTACGTGGGGCCGGTCGATCCGGTTCGCGATGAGGTGGTCGGCCCCGCAGGACCTACGACCGCAACACGTATGGATAAATTTACCGAAGTAATGCTGGATAAAACCGGTTTGTTCGGCATGATTGGTAAAGCCGAGCGTGGGCCTGAGGGAATTGCGGCGATTAAAAAGCATAAAGCCGTTTATTTAATGGCAGTTGGCGGCGCGGCTTATCTGGTATCCAAGGCCATCCGTCAATCGCGTATTGTCGCTTTTGAAGATCTCGGCATGGAAGCCATACACGAGTTTGTTGTTGAAGACATGCCGGTCATGGTTGCTGTTGATACAACGGGTATGTCGGTGCATCAAACCGCGCCAACGATCTGGCAAAATCGGATAGGCAAGATTCCCGTTTTGACCCAGTAGGGGCGATCCGCCAAGTCGCCCGTGATTTTATTCCCACGCAGGAGCGGGGAAAATGACATCAAAACACAGAGCAAGAAATGGCTGCAGAAATTGCGTTGACGGGTCGTGATAAACAGGATAATCGAGCTTGAATTTATAAAAATGCACCCCATTATATTTTTCGGTTGCCAGGATACATCAAGGGAATTCAGAAGATATACGGTTTTAGGTGAAAAACAGGCTGAAAGTAGAGTATTGAATTGTGTTGATGGGTAATTGCAGTTATCTTAATCAATAGTTACTAAAATAATAAGGAGAAATCGGATGTCAAAAGGTCAAAATTTACAGGATAATTTTTTAAATGCACTTCGAAAAGAGCATACACCTGTGTCTATCTTCCTTGTTAACGGCATAAAGTTACAAGGCAAAGTGGACTCATTTGATCAGTACGTGGTTATGCTGAAAAATACCTCGAGTCAGATGGTTTATAAACATGCCATATCTACCATTGTCCCGAGTAAAGCGGTAAAAATGCCGCATGAAAATGAACCCATGAACAATGATTAAGCCTTTGAGTGAATGTCCTTCGCTGCAGGAAAATCTGCAAGACAGCGGTGGTCTCTGTAGGGAAAATAAACATTTTTTTATCATTACGCCGATGAGGTATTTAATTGTTTGATCGTCCCGAATCAGGTGAGCGAGCTGTCCTTGTTCATCTGACACTTCGTTCCATGCATGAAGATCTTTTAGAATTAAAAGAATTAGCCAAATCCGCAGGAACCGATCCTGTCTATGTGCTAACAGGTAGTCGCAAAAAACCTGATCCAAAATTTTTTGTCGGCAAAGGCAAGGTTGAAGAGCTTAAAGGGATTATCGAAGCCTATGAAGCCGACATCGTCTTATTTAATCACCCGCTTTCACCCAGTCAGGAAAGAAATCTTGAAGGTTATTTAGGCGTTCGCGTGGTCGATAGGAATGGGCTGATTTTGGATATTTTTGCCCAGCGTGCGCAGACCTTTGAAGGCAAATTACAGGTCGAATTAGCGCAACTGCAGCATTTATCAACCCGGTTGGTTCGCGGTTGGACGCATTTGGAGCGTCAAAAAGGCGGTATCGGCCTTCGCGGACCGGGTGAAACTCAGCTGGAAACCGATCGGCGCTTATTGGGTTTGCGCATCAAGCAGATTCAACAGCGTCTGGATAAAGTCGATAAGCAAAGACACCAGGGACGCAGCAAACGCAAAAAAGCCGAAGTGCCATCGGTTTCTCTAGTGGGTTACACCAATGCCGGTAAATCAACCTTGTTTAATAAACTGACCGGTGCCGACATTTACGTGGCCGATCAGTTGTTTGCCACCTTGGATCCGACCTTGCGCAACTGCCAACTGCCCAATAATAGCGAGATTGTATTGGCCGATACCGTAGGTTTTATCCGGCATTTGCCGCATGAGCTAGTAGCGGCGTTTAAATCCACGTTGCAGGAAGCCAGCGAAGCGGATTTATTGTTGCATGTTATCGATGCCAGCAACGATGACCGGGCAGAAACGATTTATCAGGTTAATCAGGTGCTTGAAGACATCGAGGCCAATGAAGTCAGGCAACTTGAAGTTTTCAATAAAATCGATTTATTGGATAACATCCAGCCGCGTATTGAACGGGATGATGTCGGTAATCCGGTGCGGGTATGGTTGTCCGCCGAAACTGGAGCCGGTGTAGACCTGATTTATCAGGCATTGGCCGAAATATTTTCAAATACTAAAATCAAAAGAAAATGTTATTTGCAGCCTAATCAAGGTGAAATAAGAGCAAAATTATTTGCCTGTGCCAAAATAATCAGTGAAAAAACCGATGATTTCGGCGGCTGTGAGTTAGTCATTGAAATTGATACCAAGTATTCAGGTTTGCTGAAATCAATTGAAGTCGAAGAGATAATTTAAAATAAAAGTACAAGGTGAAAGCTTCCGGCTTTAGCCTTGTACCCCAGTTCAGTTTTGGCAAAGCTGGAGCCGTGCTATAGCTTCGGTCAGCGACAGGAAAAAATGACCATAAGTTGTTGATAATTCGTAGTCGGTGCGTAACATCAGTTATTAGGTGAATTATGGTTAAAAAAGCATATCGATACAGGTTTTACCCAGACGCAGAACAAGCAGAATTGCTTGCTAAGACGTTTGGCTGTGTTCGATTTGTCTATAACGAAATTCTCCGATACCGCACCGATGCTTACTACGCGGCTAAAGAAAGTGTTTCG
>JAURYJ010000021.1 GCA_030653985.1 Methylobacter sp.
ACCGTCGGGCAGACGGGGCTAGTCTGTGAAGTGAACGGTGCAGTAATGCCGTCAGCAGCAGAAACCAGTGAGCAGTAGCGATACATACTCACTCTTAGGAAACTAGGAATCCCCTTCCTTCAGGTGGGGGAGGATGTCAAAGTTGCTGAAGAATCTCCAGGGCATTGCCGTCCGGGTCGCGACAAAATAATGCTTTTCGTCCTGATTTGCTCAAGGTGTAGGCAACACCATTTTTGTCCAGCACCGCCTTAACCGGTGCCAATTCCTGCACACTTAAGGCGATATGCCGATCACGGCCACCATGTTCGGGGCGACCGGTTGTCGGATCAAAATTTTTCAGTTCCAATAAATGTATCTGCTGAGCTCCTAACTGCAACCATGCGCCGGGAAAGCCCAGATCAGGCCTGTCGACCTGCTGCATGCCGAAAACATCGCAGTAAAATTTCAGCGATTCTGCCGTATCGGCAACAATAAGGCTGGCATGATGGATAGTGAAATTAAAGTTTGTCATTGCTTACAAGCTTTTCACTTTTTCCAATATTTCTTGAGCATGACCTTCAGGCGTGACGCCATAGGCTGCTTCAACCAATACGCCTTGCTTGTCGATAATGAACGTGGAGCGAAGAATAGCCATGCTTTTTACGCCATTTTTTTCCCGCTCCTGCCATACGCCGTAGCTCTCGCAGAGCTCGCCATCGACATCCGCCAGTAAATCCAGTTTCAAATCGAATTTGTTAATAAAATCAGCATGGCTGGCGCAGGAGTCCTTACTCACACCGATAACCACGGTGTCTGTTTTGGCAAATTCTCCGGCTAGCTGGGTAAATTGGTTAGCTTCTATGGTGCAACCCGGGGTGTCGTCTTTGGGATAGAAATATAAGACTACGTTGTTTTTTCCGAGGTAATCGGACAAATTAACCGATTCATTAAATTGATTTTTTGAGCTGAACTTTGAATCGAACAAGGGGGCTTGTTGGTGTTTTTCTAACATGGGAAGTTCCTCACGGACCGTTAAAATATGGACTTGCAGTGTAAGCGCATCAAAGCTTCACTGCAAGTTACCTGTCTCGCACATCACGCCGGTCTTTTTGAGCGGCGATGATCGCGAGTTTGTCGGCAGAAGTTTATGCTTTATGCTCGCCGCCGAATAACTCCAGCAATCGCGGCAGGAAGTTTGCCAGTTCCAATGACATAATCGAAAAATCGACATCGAATTGCTCGGCTTCGGAGTCAGTATTCATATCGGATACCTGATCCTGAATCAGATCAAGAAACTTCAGGCGCTTAACGGCCAGATTCTCATCGAGAATGAAAGAAAGACGGTCTGACCAATTCAGCGCCAGCTTGATGACTTCTTTGCCGGTATCCAGATGGTTTTTAATTTCAGGCAGACTCAGGTCATGGCGTTTACAACGGATAATACCGCCTTCTTCTTCCGGCGAACGCAATTCACATTCATCTTCAATAGTGATGTCGTCCGGCGCCTGATGGTTGCTCAGCCACTCGGTCATAACTTTAACCGGTTTTTCGAGGGTATTGAGCGGAACAGCTGGCAGCGAGCCTAAACATTTGCGCAAATTGCTCAGCAAATCTTCGGCTTTTTTGGCAGAAGCCGCATCGACTATCAGCCAACCGCCTTTAGGGTCAATATAGGCGTAAGTCTTGTTGGAGAAGGTGAAGGCTCTGGGCAATAACTCAAAGATAAGTTCATCCTTGATCGCGTCGCGTTCTTTTTTGGCTAATTTACGCCCTTGTTGTTCTTCGGTTTCAACAATCTTTTCCTGCATCAGTTCATTGACGACAGACGCAGGCAGGACTCTTTCTTCTTTTTTTCCGCACAGCATTAAAAAGCCGTTCGCGCTATGCACCAGCTGATCGGACGATTTACCCAACGGTGAGGTCCAACCGAAAGTAAACTCTTCATGACTGCCGCAAGGACGAAAAGCCATTTGTTCAAGTTTGAGTTCCAGGTCTTCTGGAGCCAAAGTGAATTCTTCAGTAAGACGGAAAATACTTAGATTTTTAAACCACATGTGCAACGGAACCCTTGTCAGTAAAATGACTGTGCATTATCGCAAATTTGGCGGGATAAAAATAAAGTAAATTTTATGGCGACCGCTGTTCAAAACCAGATCAACTTGGCCGCCATCACAAACAGCAGCAGCGAGAAATAGCGTTTTAATTTTTCCGCAGGCAGTTTGTGAGCCAGCTTTGCGCCTATCGGCGCGGTATACATGCTGGGCAACACGATGCCCAAAAAAGAGGGCATATAGATATAACCCAAACTCCAGTCCGGCAGCTGCAACGCATCCTCGCCCAATAGCGCATAGCCTATCGTTCCGACTACGGCTATCGGCAAACCGCAGGCGCTGGCCACGGCGACGGCATTGCGCATCGGCATTTGAAAATACACTAAAAAAGGCACGGTAAGCGTGCCCCCGCCTATTCCCAGTAGTGACGACACCAGCCCCATTATGCCGGATGCACCTAAATCCAAGGTTTTGGAAGGTTGCTGCTGTCCGGGTTTGGGCTTTAGCTGTAAAGCCATTTGTATGCCCACGCCTAGTAGATAGATGATAAATATAACCCGTAATACGCCGCTGGACAGATGATCTGCGATGACGGCTCCGACAGCTGCACCGATCATAATCCCAGGCCCCAGGGCCATTACTCTATTCCACAAGACGGCATTCAAGCGATGGTGCGCCAGCACCGAAGAGATAGAGGTAAAAATAATGGTCGCCAGTGAGGTTGCCACCGACATAATCATCACCAGCTCTGCCGGGAAACCTTGCGCCGCAAATAATAGGGCTAATACCGGCACAATAATCAGGCCGCCACCTATTCCGAAAAGTCCGGCCATTAATCCTCCTACCACGCCCAATAAAATGCTGGCTAAAAAAATGACGATCACTTGATTCTCCTGATAATGTGCTGATTGCCTGTATCGGCATTATGCCTTTTTTTGCCTACGGCTGTGCTATTCTAGGTGCTTTTTAAACGACTGAGAGACCCTGTGGAAATATACCTTGTCGGCGGTGCGGTGCGCGATAAATTACTGGGGCTTCCGGTCAAGGAGCGCGACTGGGTAGTGCTGGGCGAAACGCCAGAATCCATGATAAAACAGGGCTACAGGCCGGTAGGCAAGGATTTCCCGGTGTTTTTACACCCCAAAACCCATGAAGAATATGCACTGGCCAGAACCGAGCGAAAAACCGCCCCCGGTTATAAAGGTTTCATCATACACGCAGCGCCCGATGTCAGTCTGGAACAGGATTTGATCCGCCGCGACCTGACCATCAATGCCATGGCCATGACGCCGAAAGGTCAGCTCATCGATCCTTACAATGGACAAATCGATCTTGAAAAACGCATTTTCCGGCATATTTCACCGGCCTTTGCCGAAGATCCCGTGCGGATTCTGCGTATCGCCCGTTTTGCCGCCCGCTACGGGCATCTGGGTTTTACGCTGGCCGAAGAAACCCGAAGTTTGATGCAGTCGATGGTGACCGCAGGGGAAGTGGATCACCTGGTTCCCGAACGGGTCTGGGCGGAACTGTTTAAGGCGCTGAATGAGAAATCGCCCAGCGCTTTTTTCTATACCTTGAAAGCTTGCACGGCACTGGATAAAATCTTCCCGGAAATACAGTGTTTATTCGGTGTGCCGCAGCCGGAACACTCTCATCCGGAAATCGATACCGGCATTCATGTGATGCTCTGTTTGGAGCAGGCGGCGCTGATGTCGGCTAGCCCCGAAGTCCGGTTTGCGGCCCTGGTCCACGATCTGGGCAAGGGCGTGACACCCCGTACTAATTGGCCTCATCATTACGGGCATGAAACCCAGGGGCTGCGGATTCTGGAACAGCTATGCATGCGTTTGCGGGTGCCGAATTCGTTTAAAACCTTGGCTATGCAGGTGATGCAATACCATACGCATTGTCACCGGGCTTTTGAACTACGCGCCTCAACAATAACCGATATGCTGGCCGCTCTGGGAGCCTATAAGCCTAGGCATAAATTGTCTGAATTTTTGCAAGCTTGCGAGGCCGATGCCAAAGGCAGAACCGGATTTGAAAACACGCCCTACCCTCAGGCCATACTGCTGAGCGGCGCCGCCAAGGCGGCGGCATCCGTTGACACCTCGTCTATCCTGAATGGCGATCTTAAAGGTTCGCATATCGGCGAGGCGATACGCCGCTTGCGAATTAAGGCCGTCGCCGAGTTTATTAAAGCCGAATCAGCGTCGGCTGAAAGTTGAATAATGCGTTAAATACCCTTAATATTAAAATTTGTTTGTAACGACTCAGTAGTTAGAGAAGTGGAACGCAGATGACGCTGATCATTAAGATCAAATAAGATTTTTTTGAGTTATCTGCGTTTATCCTATTTATCAGCGTCATCTGCGTTCTATTATTATATTGATGGCTGAGTAGCTACCTTTCTTTTTACCTTATTTCTTAATGATAACCATGCCTACTTTCGACATAATTTCCGAATTCGACAAGCACGAGATTAAAAACGCCGTCGACCAAGCCAATAAAGAAGTGACCACGCGCTTTGATTTTAAAGGCACAGACTCCAGCTTTGAATTAAGTGACGATAAACTGATTATGACCTCTGAATCGACGTTTCAGTTACAGCAAATGTTCAGTGTGGTCTGCTCAAAACTCAGTCGACGCGGCGTCGATATTGCCTGTATGGAAGTGGGTGATCCCAAGCCCGGAGGCAAATCGGTACGTCAGGAAATCATCATGAAGCAGGGTCTGGATTCGGTGCTAGCCAAGAAAATCGTCAAATTGATTAAGGATAAAAAACTGAAAGTCCAGGCGGCTATTCAGGGCGATCAGGTCAGGGTGACCGGTAAAAATCGGGATGACTTGCAGGAAGTGATCAAGATGCTCAGGGAGGAAAAGCTGGACATGCCGTTGCAATTTGATAATTTCAGGGATTAGACGGCTTTCCTGGCCTTTTTGTAAACAAAATAGCCGATGACGGCGAGACCGAGCCATCCGGTGACTAAAGGCCCGACAACATGATTGTAACTGCTGACCAGATAAAGATATTCCGAGCTAAAATCGGTATTGAACAGGCTGCCGTTCATTTTTATTTGCCACACCCAACCGGCATGGCAGCCGATACATAAGCCCAGACTTTCCTTGACCTGCGTTCTCAGCACCGCAAGAAAAATACCGACCACCAACAAGGAAAGAAATGCCGATAGATTTTGCGGATTTAGCACATTGACAAATGCGTTACCCAATAAGATAAAGCCGCTGAATACAGTAAATTCCTGCGCGGGTATTTCGGTTTTGCTATCCAGAAAATGCAGCGCTGCAAAATAAGCTGAGCTGATTACAATGGCGGCAATGGTCGGCAGCTTGTTTTTTAAACCGGCCAACAGCATTCCTCTAAAAACGGATTCTTCGACCACTGCAATTAACAGCGCCAGCAACAATGAAAGCCCTGTTTTTTTAGCCAGGAAACCGATTGTCCATTGCTGCGGCTGATCAATAACATTGACGCCAAGAGCATACAGAATAATGAATACCGGCAGCAAGGTCAGCAATCCCAGCCCAAATCCTTGCGGTAACTGTTTTAAAAATGTCGGCCTTGCGCTAAAACCCAAGTCCTCTTTTTTAAAGTTCAGATAAGCCATTGCCGGAAAAATACTCAACAACAGACATATTTGCGTCAAGCGAATGATCAGTTTTCGTAACAACGACGGATCGTCCAGTCCCAACGCAATCAAATAGCCTAGCAGACAAGCGATTGATGTTACTGTCAGCAATACCAGCAAGGGCACTATGGAATAGATAAGGTATTTTTTCATCGTTAACTTCCCATTTCCGAATGAGCCACTCGGCCAAAATCGCCCCATAACAGCTGCACGGCGGCTAAGGCGGCAATCGATGCGGTTTCGGTTCTTAATATGCGAGCACCTAAACGGACCGGGATAAAGCCGGAAGCTTTGGCCAGTTCCCGTTCCTGATCGGAAAAACCGCCTTCGGGACCGGTAAGCAAGGTCACCCTTCGACTGCGCTCAGGACAGGCTTTCATCGTTTCGGGTTTTAACTCGGTTAATGTGGTTTCGGCATAAGGGTCGAGAAACACTTTTAGCCCCTGTTGCTTGCCTACCCAATTTTGTAGCAGCTCAACTTCCGGCAAGGCAGGCAAGGTAGTTCTGCCGCTTTGTTCGGCCGCATGTTGCACGATTTTTTGCCAATGCAACAAGCGTTGCGGCTTTTTTTCGCCTTTAAATTGCACCAGGCAACGCTCGGTTAATAACGGCGTGATCTGATTGACGCCCAGCTCCACGGCTTTTTGTACGGTTAAATCCATGCGGTCGCCCCGGGAGATACCTAGCCCTAAGATGACCTGCAACGGCGATTCCACGCTACGGTCAATCCATTGTTCAACGGCAATCAGTACGGCTTTCCGGCTGACCTCGCTAACCGTACACAAATATTCGCCGCCCTGACCGTTAAATAAAATGACTTCGGCGTCTTTTTTCAGTCGCAACACGGTTCTGACATAATGGCCATTGTCATCATCCAGTTCGATCAGTTTGCCTGTAATCAGGGGTGCGGGTGTATATAATCGGGAGATACGCATAATCAGTCCTTAACCGCCAGTTGTAGGCCCTGCCAGGCCACTTCGGCGATTAACAAAAGCTCATCCTCGGTCACAATGTAGGGCGGCATGAAATAAATAACATTGCCCAAAGGCCGCAATAAGACACCTTTGGACAGCGCGTATTGATAGACTTTAAGCCCGCGACGTTCCTGCCAGGGATAAGGTTCGCGGGTGCGTTTATTCTTGACCATTTCAATCGCCAGAATCATGCCGGTTTGCCGGACTTCGGCGACATGCGGATGATCATGAAAACGTGCCGTGACTTTCGCCATGCTATCAGCCAAGGAGCGGTTTTTTTCAATGATGTTATGCTGCTGAAAAATCTCTATCGTCGCCAGCCCTGCCCGGCAAGCCAGCGCGTTTCCGGTATAACTGTGGGAGTGCAAAAAAGCACTCATGTTTTGATAATCAGCATAAAAAGCCTGATACACCTGATCGGTGGTCAACACCGCGGACAACGGCAAATAGCCGCCGGTTAAACCTTTGGACAAGCACATGAAGTCGGGGCTGATCGCCGCCTGTTCACAGGCGAATAAAGTTCCGCTGCGCCCGAAACCGACCGCGACTTCATCCGCGATTAAATGCACGTTGTATTTGTCACAGGCTGCTCGGAGCAAGGTTAAATAGACCGGATCATACATGCGCATATTGCCGGCGCATTGCACCAAGGGTTCGATGATGACCGCGCACACCGTATCGCCGTGTTGTTGCAGCGCCTGCTCCATCAAGGCAAAACGACGGGTGGAATAATCCGCCCAGGATTCGCCGGGTTCACGCTGATAACAGTCCGGGCCGGGAACGGTGATCACGTCCATTAATAACGGCGCGTAGGTTTCTTTATACAGCGGCACATTGCCGACCGCCAGCGCACCCAAAGTTTCGCCGTGATAACTGTTTTCCAGCGTGATAAATTGGATTTTTCGAGTTTGCCCCAGGTTGCGCCAATAATGAAAACTCATCTTGAGTGCGACTTCTACCGCAGAAGAGCCATTATCGGCATAAAAACAACGGTTCAGCCCTTCGGGCGTTATTTCGACCAGTTTTTCTGCCAACTTGACGGCCGACTCATGGGTGAATCCGGCAAAAATCACATGCTCCAGGGTATCGAGCTGATCTTTTAAGGCCGCGTTAATGCTCGGATTGGCATGGCCGAATAAATTCACCCACCATGAGCTAATCGCATCGAGATAACGGTTGCCGTCAAAATCTTCCAGCCAAATGCCCCGGCCTTGTTTAATGGGAATAATCGGGAAGTTTTCATGGTCTTTCATTTGCGTGCACGGATGCCACAAAACGGAAAGGTCGCGCTGGGAAAGGGATTGGTTGGACATGGCTGAAAGACAAAAGGCGAAAGACCAAAGGTGAAAGGCGAAAGAAATTTCTCGTCGCTAGTCGCTATGACTGATCAAGCGAAGCAACAAAAGAGGTTACGTCTTCATTATCGACGCGCTGGTAAATATCCGCTATCGACAAGGTTAAACCTACAGATTCAAAAGTCACATTGTCGCCCATAAAATAATGCCGAGATACCCAACCTTCACTTTTTCGGCAGACTTCGACATCGACAAAATCCTGCTCGATTAACACATATTCTTGTAGCGTAGGCAGGGTTTGATAGGCGAACTTTTTAGCGGTTTCATCCATTCTGCGGGTGGATTTTGACAAGACTTCGACAATAATAACGGGGGTTTCGGTGTAATAGGCGTTGTCGCTGTCATCCTCGCACACCACCATGACATCGGGATAGAAAAACTGGCCGCCGACTCTTACTTTAATATCCGATGCGAATGCTTCGCAGGGTGTATTTTTTAACTGCGTCCACAGTTCGCCAGAAACATTCGCTGTAATCCGCTGATGATTTTTACTCGCGCCCGCCATCGCATAAACAGCGCCGTCAATATACTCGTGCTTGATGTCGCTAAGGCGTTCGCCTTGTAAATAGGCGTCTTCGCTAATCCACTCGTCCGTTTGTTTTAATTTCAACACCATGATTTTTTACCTCAATGAATATTTGCCGGATTTGTGCAGCGTCCAAATAGATTGAAAGCAAGTCCCGCGCATAAGCATAGCAAAGACCGTCAATCAGCGTTTTAAATTATCCAAAATCGCCAAGGTAGGTGCGGCCTGATTCATCGTATAAAAATGCAGACCCGGCGCACCGCCATCCAGCAAACGTTGGCAAAGTTCGCTGACCACGTCCAGGCCGAATGCTTGTACAGATTCCCTGTCATCGCCAAAGCTTTCCAGGCGTTTGCGCAGCCAGCGGGGAATGTCCGCGCCGCACATTTCTGAAAAGCGGAACAATTGCGTATATTGGGTAATCGGCATAATGCCGGGCACGATAGGGATGGTTATGCCGCTTTTCTCACAGGCATCGACAAAATAAAAATAGGCTTCGGCATTGTAAAAATATTGAGTGATGACCGCATCGGCACCCGCTGCTACTTTACGCTTGAAGTTTTTAAAATCTTCCGCGCCGCTGGCGGCTTGCGGATGTGTTTCTGGATAGGCGGCCACATGAATCTGGAAATGATTGCCGGTTTCCTGGCGAATAAATTCGACCAGTTCATTGGCATAGCGAAATTCTCCGGCTGACATCATGCCGGAAGGTAAATCGCCTCTTAACGCGACAATTTTACTAATACCATGATCCTGATAGTCTTTCAGTATCGCGCGAATATTGGCTTTAGTTGAGGCCACACAGGACAAATGCGGCGCAGCGGCGATACCTTTGGCTTGAATATCGATGACTGTTGTAAACGTTTTGTCACGGGTCGAACCGCCAGCACCGAAGGTGACCGAAAAAAAGTCGGGATTGAGTTTGGCCAGTTTGCTATGGACAAGCTGCAGATTTACCGCGCCTTCTTCGGTTTTTGGGGGGTAAAATTCGAAACTGAATAATTGGGGATGTGTTTTTTGTGATTGCATTTTTTGGGTCTCACTGACGGGAATCTATACTGTATCGTTCCCACGGTTTTTGTCGATACCGCTGTGGGCGCAAATTTATTCGCGCAGTGAGTTAAAAAGCGCGAATAAATTCGCGCCCACACTATAAAATCAGTGACAGTGACTATAGGGAACGATGATTAATCAATAACGATAATGATCGGCTTTAAACGGGCCTTCAACCGGAACATTGATGTACTTGGCTTGCGCCTCAGTCAATACCGTCAAATTAACGCCCAGTTGTTTCAAATGCGATCTTGCGACCTTTTCATCGAGTTTCTTAGGCAGGATATAAACTTTGTTTTCATACTGCGCTGCATTTGCCCAAAGCTCCATTTGCGCCAAAACCTGGTTGCAAAATGAATTAGACATCACAAAGCTTGGATGCCCGGTACCGCAACCTAAGTTTACCAGGCGGCCTTCTGCCAGGATGATCAGGCGTTTGCCGTCAGGAAAAATCACATGATCCACTTGGGGCTTGATATTTTCCCAAGTGTATTGACGCAAGGAGGAAATTTCAATTTCCGCATCGAAATGACCGATATTGCAAACAATCGCCTGGTCTCTCATCGCAACCATGTGCTGATGAGTAATAATATTAAAGTTGCCGGTCGCGGTCACAAAAATATTAGCCAGTGGTGCCACATCTTCCATGGTGACTACGCGGTAACCTTCCATCGCCGCTTGCAATGCGCAAATCGGGTCGATTTCGGTAATCCATACCGTTGCGCCAAGACCGCGTAGCGATTGCGCACAGCCTTTGCCGACATCGCCGTAACCGCAAACGACGGCGATTTTACCGGCAATCATCACGTCAGTGGCACGCTTAATACCATCAACCAGGGATTCGCGGCAACCGTACAGGTTGTCGAATTTTGATTTTGTGACCGAATCATTCACATTAAAAGCCGGAACTTTTAACGTGCCTTTAGCAACCATTTCATACAGACGCAATACGCCGGTAGTGGTTTCTTCCGACAAACCTTTAATGTCAGCCATTAATTCGGGATATTTTTCATGCATCATGACGGTCAAGTCGCCGCCATCATCCAGGATCATATTCGGACGCCAGTCATCAATGCCGTCAATGGTTTGGGCAATACACCATTCGGCTTCTACTTCGGTTTCGCCTTTCCAGGCGAAAACAGGAATGCCCGCCGCCGCCATTGCTGCTGCGGCATGGTCTTGGGTAGAAAAAATATTGCAAGAAGACCAACGCACAGTTGCGCCCAATGCAGTCAGGGTTTCAATCAATACCGCTGTCTGAATAGTCATGTGCAAACAACCGGCAATACGCGCGCCTTTTAAGGGTTGTTCTGCGCCGAATTCTTCACGCAATGCCATTAATCCCGGCATTTCAGTTTCGGCAATATTAATTTCTTTACGGCCCCATGAGGCTAAAGTAATATCGGCAATTTTATAATCTGCTTGGCTCATTATATTTCCTGTATTTAGTTAAAGGCCAACTGCATCTTTTAATGCGTCAACTTTGTCGGTTTTTTCCCAACTAAAGGAGTCTTCGGTGCGACCAAAATGACCATACGCAGCCGTTGTTTGGTAGATAGGTTTCAACAAGCCCAACATGGAAATCAGGCCTTTGGGTCTTAAATCAAAAATATCTCTGACAATTTCTACTAGCCTGTCTTCGCTGACCTTACCGGTACCAAAGGTTTCAATACTGATCGACGTAGGTTCTGCAACACCAATGGCATATGAAACCTGGATCTCGCAGCGCTCAGCTAATTCGGCGGCAACAATATTTTTGGCTACATAGCGCGCCATGTACGCTGCAGAACGATCAACTTTTGATGGATCTTTACCAGAAAATGCACCACCACCGTGTCGTGCCATGCCGCCGTAAGTATCAACGATAATCTTACGCCCGGTTAAGCCGCAGTCGCCGACGGGGCCACCGATAATGAACTGGCCGGTTGGATTAATGAAATATTTGGTGTCTTTATGCAGCCATTCTTTAGGCAGAACCGGCAAAATAATTTCATCCATGACTGCTTCATGCAAGGCTTTTGCACCAATGTCAGGCGAATGCTGAGTCGACAAAACAATCGCGTCAATGGCGACGGGCTTGTTGTTTTCGTAGCGAAAGGTAATCTGGCTTTTCGCATCAGGACGCAACCAAGGCAGGGTTTTATTTTTACGGACTTCGGCCTGACGTTTAACCAACAGATGAGCATAGGTAATCGGAGCCGGCATCAGCACATCGGTTTCATTGCTGGCATAACCGAACATTAAGCCCTGATCGCCTGCACCCTGCTCATGATTAGCGGCCTCATCAACACCCATCGCAATGTCCGCCGATTGCTTGCCGATAGCATTTAAAACCGCGCAACTTTGGCCGTCGAAACCGATGTCGCCGTGATCATAACCGATATCGCAAACGACTTTGCGTACCAGGGCTTCAAGATCAACCCAAGCATCGGTAGTCACTTCACCGGCCAAAATGACCATGCCGGTTTTTACCATGGTTTCGCAAGCGACACGTGACCGTGGATCTTGAGCCAATAAAGCGTCAAGTACCGCATCTGAAATTTGATCGGCAACTTTATCGGGATGCCCTTCTGAAACAGATTCTGATGTGAAAGTATAATTATTGCTCACGATACCACCTTTAAAATGTAAAACCCTGATGTACAAAAGGCTGCCGAAGCAGCCTTTCTTAATGTATGGTGGGCCCTGTAGGACTTGAACCTACGACCTGCCGATTATGAGTCGGACGCTCTAACCAACTGAGCTAAGGGCCCTATCTATTTATTTATTCACCATCCAGGAAGCATCTTAATTGCTCTGATCTTGATGGATGCCTAAGCTTTCTTAATGCTTTGGCTTCAATTTGACGGATTCTTTCACGCGTCACATCGAATTGTTTGCCTACTTCTTCCAGCGTATGATCGGTATTCATATTGATACCGAACCGCATACGCAGAACTTTAGCTTCTCGTGCCGTTAATCCCGCCAACACGTTTTGTGTCGATTCACGTAAGCCGGCAATTGTTGCTGCTTCCACTGGGGACAATACTTTAGCATCTTCTATGAAATCTCCCAAATGAGAATCTTCATCATCACCAATGGGGGTTTCCATAGAAATAGGCTCTTTGGCAATTTTCAATACCTTACGAACCTTATCTTCTGGCATTTCCATGCGCTCAGCCAATTCTTCAGGCGTTGCTTCCCGTCCTAATTCTTGAAGTATCTGCCGAGAAATTCGATTCAACTTATTGATCGTTTCGATCATATGCACCGGAATACGAATAGTTCTGGCCTGATCCGCTATAGATCGAGTGATCGCCTGCCTGATCCACCAAGTTGCATAGGTAGAAAACTTGTATCCGCGACGATATTCAAACTTATCGACCGCCTTCATTAAACCGATATTGCCTTCCTGAATCAAATCCAGGAATTGTAATCCACGATTCGTGTATTTTTTAGCAATGGAAATAACTAACCTTAAATTAGCTTCAATCATTTCTTTTTTCGCGCGTCTCGCTTTAGCTTCGCCGATAGACATGCGTCGATTAATATCCTTTAATCCGCTAATGTTGAGGCTATATTCTGCTTCTATATCACTTAATATTCTTTGCGCTTTTCTAACTTCTTTTTCACGCTCTTTCAATGCAGCCGAGTACTTGCTTCCGGCATTCAAATACTGATCGAACCATTCTGAACTGGTTTCCTGTCCAGGAAAAGAGGCAATAAACTCCTTACGAGGCATCTTTGCATGATTGATGCAAACATCCATAATAAGCCTTTCCTGCTCACGCACAGCAGTAACACCATTAGGAATAATAGCGGTCAACTTCTTTAAATACGCGGGGATCCATTTAAATTCCATAAACAGATCAGCTAACGCGTCAAGCTCATGCCCTGCCTTGTCACTTGAATAGCCATGTTTTTTGATCGTAGAAGCAGCCGATTTCAACTGTTTTCGGAGCACCTCTACTTTTTCTTTAACTTCTTCGTAATTAAGCCCTTTCGGCTCTTCTTCAGCATCAGTCTCTTCGGTATCATCGGTCA
This sequence comes from Methylobacter sp., assembly GCA_030653985.1. Taxonomy (GTDB): domain Bacteria; phylum Pseudomonadota; class Gammaproteobacteria; order Methylococcales; family Methylomonadaceae; genus Methylobacter_A. The sequence goes on from JAURYJ010000021.1 coordinate 13,609, forward strand.
CAGGCAGTGCGGCGACAAAATCTTCTGGCTCAGTTAAATCGACAAAACCGGAGATTAAATCCGTCAGCCGAATACTGCCTTCTTCACCTGTAATACCATCAAATGATTGTAAAAAATTTTCAACTACCCTGCAAGAGCGAGCAATGGCTTTAACCAGCTGCTGCTGGCCTTCTTCAATACGTTTAGCAATTTTTAATTCGTCTGCGCGAGTCAGTAATTCCACTGAGCCCATTTCCCGCATGTACATGCGCACTGGATCCGTGGTTCTGCCGAACTCACTATCAACAGAGGCTAAAGCAGCCACTTCTTCAGCATCTTCATCGTCCGCAGATGCGGCCGCTGCATCAGTGATAAGGGAGTCTTCATCTGGAGCAACTTCGTAAACCTGAATCCCCATATCATTGATCATGCCAATAATATCTTCAATTTGCTCAGGATCAACAATATCACTGGGCAAGTGATCATTAACCTCGGCATAAGTCAGGTAACCCTGCATTTTGCCTTTGGCTATCAATTGTTTAAGTTGGGACTGCTGTTGTTCTTGATTCATATTTACCCACGTAAGACTCTGCTCGACCTAACTTCACCGAACCCAAAATTATACTACAAATTTCTGTTATTTTGCACCACAAATCTGCCTGAAACAGATTTTCATTTGCCCGAAGGGTGTCAGACATGACACTATTTACCTGTAAGCATTTTACGCAACAGCTCTTTTTCCTGTGCATCCAACCCCTTAGTCTTGTCTTTATCCAGCAATTTAGCTAATCCAGCCTCCCTGGCTTGAATTAGCAAGCTGTTTACTGCGTCACAAAACACGACATCTATGTTGTCATCGGAAATCTGCAAATCCAAAAAAGCCAATGCTTTTATGGATTTTTCTTCAGCAGCATCTCGATAACACTCCATCAGAACAGCTGCATTTGTCGGATGCTTACCTCCAATCATGTTTAAAATATTTTTAAGCAGAGGCGCTCCTGAAAACTCAAGCCCACTCCAGTTTATTTCTCGTTGATCAAGCAACTCAGCTAGCCTGGGATTCTGAACCAGTAAGGCGACCGCAACCCGTGCCGACGACAATCTGCCATTATCCTGAGGCCGCTTTCCACCTATTTTTGGCGGAGACTTAAGAGCAAGTGTAGCTGCATTCTCCAAAATATCCAGGCGATCCCATCCAGACAGTTCTTTTAGTCGCGCAAACATCATCTCTTTAAAAACACTCTCAGGTAGCTTCTCCAGATAAGGCTTAGCCTTACTGACTAATTGTGCTCGACCTTCTATTTCGGACAGATTTAACTCATTCGAAAAATGCCCGAAAAAATATTCCGACAAGGTTTCGGCTCCCTGTACGCGATCAACAAACCCATCAAGTCCTTGCTCCCGTATTAGCAAATCAGGATCATGATTTTGCGGCAACAGCATAATACGAATCTGTCGCCCATCTTTTAGACTGGAAAAAGCCGCTTCCATCGCTCTCCATGCCGCTTCCCTGCCTGCCTTGTCACCATCAAAACAAAATACCAGTTCCGGGGAAAACCGGAACAATAAATCAAGATGTGCCTGCGAAGCCGCCGTTCCTAGGACTGCAACCGCGTAACGAATGTCAAATTGAGCTAAGGCGATAACATCCATATAGCCTTCAACAATTAGAATCCTCTGGGGCTTGGCATTTTTTTCCAGAAGCTCATACAAGCCATAAACTTCTTTGCCTTTGTGAAATAGGGATGTTTCTGGAGAATTCAAGTATTTGGGCAAAGAATCGTCGAGCACCCGTCCACCAAAGCCAATAATTCGGGCGCGCTTATCCCTGATGGGAAACATGATTCGACCACGAAAACGGTCATAGGTGTGCCCATCTTCTTTACTGACTAGCAATCCAGCATCGAGTAATAATTTTGGGTTAAATCGCGACGCCAAAGCGTTCCATTCGTCTGGCGCGTAGCCCAACATAAAATCACCGGCACAATCACTACATACGCCTCTATTTTTTAAATACTCAACGGCTTTTTTTCCTTCATCGCTAATCCGCAACTGCTCGGCATAAAAAGCCGCTACTTGTTCCATCAGCACATACAGACTATTTAAGTCTTCTTTCTTCTGCCCTGGCTGATATTCGATTGATTCCCTGGGCACTTCAAGTCCGGCAAATCCGGCCAAGTCTTCAACCGCTTCAACAAAATCAAGATGGCTAAAATCCATCAGAAAGCTAATCGCGTTACCGCTAGCGCCGCAGCCAAAGCAATAAAAGAATTGTTTTTTTTGGTTTACAGAAAAACTGGGCGTTTTTTCGGCATGAAAAGGGCAGCGGGCGACAAAATTGTTACCCGTTTTTTTTAGAGGGACGTGCGAATCGATTAAGTCGACAATATCAACTCGGACCAAAAGCTCATCAATAAACTCGCGAGGGATTCTACCTGACACACAATGCTCCGACTGCCGAGCTAATGGAGAAGACTGACAAAAGTAGACGCCTTACGACTGCATGGATGCAGGAGGTAGAGCAACGCAGGGAGCAGTTGCCAAGGCGGCACAAGAGTCGTTGCCGCACAAAGTCAATAAAAAAACTATCCAGCTAGTGCAGCCTTAATTTTGACACTCACAGCCGACATATCCGCGCGCCCTTGCATTTTTGCTTTAAGCAAAGCCATAACTTTGCCCATATCCTTAACCGATTCTGCACCGGACTCTGCAACCGCGTCTTTAACCATTAAGTCAACTTCGACTTCAGTCAGAGCTTGCGGCAAAAAATCCTGAATAACCGGAATTTCAGCCTCTTCAATAGCGACCAAATCTTGTCGACCCGCATCAGCAAATTGACGAATGGATTCGCGACGCTGCTTGAGCATCTTATCAAGAACCAGGATAACCCGTTCATTATCCAAAATAATGCGTTCGTCGACCTCAACCTGCTTAATGGCAGCCAAAATCAAACGAATCACCCCTAGTCTTGCCTTATGGCCACCTTTCATGGAGGCCTTCATATCTTCCTTGATACGATCTGTTAACAAATCCATCGTATTAACCTTAATATTTACAGTGCAGGACGTCCGCGACGTAAGTTTTTCAACGCATAACGTTCACGCGCTAATTTTTTCAAGTGACGTTTAACCGCAGCAGCGCCTTTACGTTTGCGTTCTGCAGTGGGTTTTTCATAAAACTCACGACGACGCACTTCTGCCAATACACCGGCTTTTTCACAAGCGCGTTTAAAGCGACGAATTGCAATATCAAAAGGTTCGTTTTCTTTGATTTTTACTGAAGGCATTATAATGACCTGAATATGTTAATATTTAAAAAGTTAGGATTTTTCAATCCACTGAACAAACAGAACCCTTAATTATACCTTTACTTTTATAAAATTCAAAAACTCAATGTACGTTTTAGGCATAGAAACCTCTTGCGACGAAACCGGCGTCGCTATTTATCACTCCGAACACGGCCTGTGTCATCATCTTTTATACAGCCAAGTCGACATGCACAGCGAATATGGCGGCGTTGTTCCTGAGTTGGCATCACGCGACCACATCCGCAAATTAGTGCCGCTGATCAAGCAATGCTTGCAGGAAAGTCAACTCGCCAGCAGTGCGATTAACGGCATTGCTTACACCGCAGGACCCGGCCTGATGGGAGCGTTATTGGTTGGTGCGGCCACAGCCAGAAGCCTGGCTTGGGCATGGCAAGTTCCCGCCATTGCCGTTCATCATATGGAAGGGCATCTGCTGGCACCGATGCTGGAAGAAAATCCGCCGGAATTTCCTTTTGTTGCACTGCTGATTTCAGGCGGACATACCCTGCTGGTACAGGTTGAGGGTATTGGCCGTTATCAACTATTAGGCGAATCCTTAGATGATGCCGCTGGCGAAGCTTTTGATAAAACCGCGAAAATGCTGGGCTTGGGCTATCCTGGCGGACCAAGACTGTCCGCACTCGCCGAACAGGGCACACCGCAGATTAAATTTCCTCGTCCGATGACCGATCGCCCCGGATTGGACTTTAGTTTTAGCGGCTTAAAAACATTCACCATGAATACCTTCAACGCTTCAGGCAAAACCGAGCAGGACAAAGCCGATATTGCCGCCGCATTTCAACAGGCAGTTGCCGAAACGCTGAGTATTAAATGCAAGCGGGCTTTACAACAAACCGGCCTAAAAAGACTGGTTATTGCCGGCGGCGTCAGCGCTAATAAGCAAATTCGCGCCAGTTTGACCCAAATGGTTGCCAAGGAGAATGCCCAACTCTATTTTCCGAGACTCGAATTTTGTACCGATAACGGCGCGATGATTGCCTATGCAGGCTGTCAGCGTTTAATGGCAGGTCAGCAGCAAGGACTGGAAATTTATGCGCGTCCTCGCTGGCCGATTAGTGAATTGAATTAAATCAGGCGAAAGGTACAAGGCGAAAGCAAGGTAGTCGGCTTATTGAACAGGCTACTTGGCTTAATAACGGGCGCAATGGCTGTTTGCGACCCTAAACAAACGGTGAGAGTGTGAAATATTTTTTTTGAAAAGCAACTTCTTGTTAGGCAGTTTCACGCACATATTTAAGTAAGTTCTCTGCCTTTTTTAAGTACTCCACTGTAGATTGCATATCAATGCAACCATCACTTCCTACTTGCCTATATTCATCACTAGACACCAAAACTGTCATGTAGTTACCATTGCCAAATTTAGGAGGCTTATGTAGGTTTAACCCATGTTTTTCGCTGTTATCAACTATTTTTTTGTGCCACTTACTTCTAAAACATTTTCTTTTCTCAGAATCATTCACTTTGATTTTTATGCAAAACTTAGACTCCTCAAGCTGCAAATATTGCTTGCATGCGCTGTCTCCTTGAAAATGCCACCAGAATCCGAGAAATCCACCTGCCGGATTAGAAACATAATCCCAATGACCTTCACCAAGATTATCCTTTAGCTCCATATAAAATCCTTCCCAGGAATGCCAGTACCATTGATCAATAGGAAGAGTTCGGTAGCTATTAACCTTATCCGATATGTCTTTCAAGTGATTTCTAAAGTCGTTAAAGATGTCGCTATTTATTCCAAGTTCCACACCAAGATTAAGAACACTCAAAAATTCATTGCGAGAAAAAACCTGATATCCATTTTCCTCAACTCCAGCATAGCAAGCTTGGTCACGTGTCTTAAAGTAAATTGGGAGGATATTACATTCGTCGAAGTCACGACTTCTGATCTCATTAAGATATCTGGATAATTGCCCTGAATGATTCTTCGTTCCAGTTTTATCCTCAATCAAAATCGCATATTTTTCATTTACAATACACAAAACGTCAATATTCGAGTCTTGCTTGATAATCTCAACTTTATCAATTTCCGTCGGCAACTCCTTTCCATGCTTTTCAAAAAGGCGCCCTATTAATTCTATACCGCATCTATGTAAACTAGAGCCAGTATATTCTGGAGACGCCCATGACAACAACCAACAAATGAATGCATCTTGAGAAAGCTCACTTGTAGCGAATTTAAATAGATTTGGTGATTTCATGGCATGCGCCTATTGCCTAACAGGTGATTGTATGGGGTGGCTGGATATCTTCATATTTTTTCAAACTAAGTTACCAAAGTATACCTTAAGCCCTATAGTTTTAAACCGGATAACATTCCAATTTTGCTTGAAAACAGCCATGTAGGGTACTCACAGCGTGCCCTGCGAGATGGAATACTAACCAAACATTAGTTGTCGGCTGATTTTAGCCTTTAGCCTTGCTCGACTCCTCCCCCGCCAACAACCGCTGAATATTACCCTTATGCCGCCATAATAAAAAAACCGTCATAATCAATGAAGCGGCAACGATAGCCTCGTTCCCCGCTATAAACCAGGCAAAAACCGGCGACAGGATCGAGGCGATTAAGGCAGACAAGGATGAAATCTTGCCTAGCTTGTAAATCAGAAACCAGGTTGCCATGAAGGCAAAGCCAAGCGCCCAGGAAAATCCGAGTAACACGCCGACCGAGGTCGCAACACCCTTGCCGCCTTTAAAGCCGAAAAACACCGGATAAAGATGACCCATAAAGGCGGCCAAGCCGGTCGCCGCAACTAATTCAAAAGGCAGTCCCCATGCATTCGCGGCATAGACCGGAATTAAGCCTTTCAGCGAATCGCCCAGCAGGGTAATCGCTGCCGCTTTTTTCCCGCCTATACGCATTACATTGGTCGCACCGGGGTTTCCCGAGCCCTGCTTTCTAGGATCGGGCAAACCCATCAGGCGACAAATTATAATTGCACTGGAAATTGAGCCTATCAAATAGGCAGCCGGAACAAACAACCATTCAATCATTAGGTAACCTTTTCATCATTTTGAACTTGTCAGCAGAGGGCGTTTCCCTGATACTGAGCGCTTTTTAAAAAACACGCATCATAACCGGAAATCATTATGGACATCATATTTTTAGGCGGCTTGGAAGTTGAAACTATCATCGGTATTTTTGACTGGGAACGAGTGACCAAGCAAACCGTCGTCCTTGATATTGAGATGGCTTTTGACATTCGGAAAGCCGCAGAAACCGACGATATTCAATACACGCTTGATTACAAAACAGTTTCTCATCGCATTATTTCTTTTGTTGAAGGCAGTCAGTTTTTGCTGGTTGAAAAATTAATTTCAGAAATAGCCGATATTATCCGCAACGAATTTAATGTGCCTTGGGTGAAAATAACCCTGAATAAAAAAGGCGCTATCAGCGGCGCCAGCGATGTCGGCATTGTGATTGAACGTGGAGAATTGAATCCATGACCCGAGGCTACATCAGCATAGGCAGTAATATAGATAAGGATAAATACATTCCTGCCAGCCTCAGCGCGCTTGAACAAGTCTTTGGCGAACTGACGATTTCGAGTATTTATGAAACCGAAGCTGTGGGCTTTACCGGCGATGTTTTCTACAATCTGGTGGTCGGCTTTGATTCCGATTTGGAGGTGAAGACAGTAGCCAAACAACTACGACAAATTGAGCTGGATAATGGTCGTACCCGCGACAGCCGAAAATTTGCCGCACGCACCCTGGACTTGGATTTGATTTTATACGGCGATCTGGTTATCAACGATGGCCGCCTGCAAATACCCCGCGATGAAATTGAACATTACGCTTTTGTGCTGGAGCCTTTGGCCGAAATCGCCCCCGACTTAAAACACCCGATCAGCCAGCTTTGCTATGCCGAGCTTTGGGAACAATTCGACAAGACCGATCTTAAACAAAAACTTGTCACGCCATCCTGGGCCTCAACAAAATAGGGTGCGCCCGCCATCGACAGTCAGTATTTGACCGGTGATGTAGTCGGCATCCTTAATCAAAAACAGCACTGCTTTGGCAATATCAAATGGCTCACCGCTACGCTTTAAAGCCACTCGTTGCAGTATCTCCACTTTGACCGGTTCGGATAAATCGTTATCCGGCCAGAGTATAGCGCCCGGAGCCACCCCGTTGACCCGGACTTCGGGCCCCAACTCCTTGGCTAAAACCTTGGTCATGGCGGCCAGTCCGGCTTTTGCGATACTGTACACCGGATAACCGCTTAAGCCCCGTTCGGCATGGATGTCGACAATATTGACGATGCAGCCCTTATTGTCGACTAAGGTCTTTGCCAACGCTTGCGCCAGAAAAAACGGCGCTTTTAAATTACTGCCCAATAACTCGTCCCATTGCTGTTCGCTTACATCGGTCATGGCCGCTGGGTAAAAGGACGAGGCATTATTGACCAGCACATCTATGCCGCCCCAGGCCAGACTGGCCGCTCTGGCAACAGCCTTCAACTCGGCCATGTTCAGCAAGTCGGCCTGCATGATTCTTGCCGAATCGGGCCGCTGTTGATTCAGTTCATCGCAAAGCTGCTGCGCTTCTGTCGCCGAAGACCGGTAATGCAAAAAAACATTACAGCCCTCGCTATGCAACAACCGCGCACAAGCCGCGCCTATGCGCTTAGCGGCACCGGTAATTAATACATTTTTTGCAGCAACATTCATTGAATTACCTCAAGTGCTCAGCACCTAATAATTTTATTTTTTAGTTAAGCACTGTAGGAGCGGGCCATGCCCGCGATGGGTGCGGGTATGGCAAACAGATCGCCGTAAATCTTCGCGGGCATGGCCCGCTCCTACGTCAATGAGGATTTATGCTTGCTGAGCCAGACTTTTACTCGCCACTTCGTAAACATCTTTGGAAATCGCCTCGGTGGTCATGATCCGTTCCAGTTGGGTTTTGATCAGGGCTTGCCTGCCTTCATCAAATCTGCGCCAAGACGTTAACGCACCGACCATGCGCGAGGCAATCTGCGGGTTCAAGGTGTTCAGCGCGATAATCTGATCGGCGAGGAAGCGATAGCCTTGCCCGTTGGCGGCGTGAAAATGCAGCGGATTGGACTGGCTGAAAGCGCCGATTAACGACCTGACCCGGTTCGGGTTTTTTAAATCGAATGCCGGGTGTTGCATTAACGCCTGCACAGTTGCAAAGGTTTCGGGCATGCTGCTTGTGGCTTGCAGCGCAAACCATTTGTCGATAACCAGCGCTTCCGCTTGCCATTGATGGTAAAAGCTGTCCAGACATCGTTGTTTGGCGGGATGCGGGTTATCGACGATAACCGTTAATGCCGCCATTTGGTCGGTCATATTTTTAGCTTGGTTAAATTGCTGTTGGGATAATTGACAAATAGCCTTATTTTCCAGCTTACTGAGATAGCTTAAACAGGTGTTTTTGATGCGTCTGCGGCCGATTGCGCCAGAATCAAACAGCCCGGACTCATCCCGATGATTATTCCGATATAAAGCCTGAAATTGCGCCTCAAGTTGTTCGGCTAAGGTCAGTAGCACAAATTCGCGGGCGGCATGAATCGCTTCAACATCGACAACCTGCATTTGTTCGGCCAAATAGGTTTCCGAGGGCAGACTTAATAATAAAGAGAAATACGACAAGTCATCCCAGGGTTGCTCCAGCACCTGTTGAATGGCGGCGACCATAATGGGGCTGACGTACATGTCTCTGCCGTTTTGCCAATCGGCAATCAGCCCTGAAATAATCTGTCCGGCCAGTTGCTGTCCGGCTTCCCAGCGATTAAAGGTGTCGCTGTCGTAGCTTAATAAAAACGCCAGCTCATCCAGACTGCGTTCCATGACCAGTTTAACCGGCGCTGAAAAGCCTCTTAGGATAGACACCACCGGCTGTTCGACTAAGTTTTCAAAGGTAAAGACTTGTTCAGGTTGGGTGAGTTGCAGAAGACTTTGTAGGGGCGGATTTATCCGCCCTGGGCGACTGAAGTCGCCCCTACAATCACCTCCACCAGCTTGTAACTTGCAAGGCGCTACAGAGCCGTCTTTATTGAGCAAACCCACCGTTACCGGAATATGCAGCGGTTCTTTAAGCGCTTGTCCAGGCGTTGGCGGGCAGTTTTGGCTCAAGGTTAACGTCAGGGTTTGTGCGGCTGGATCATAGTGCTGTTGAACGGTCAATACCGGCGTTCCAGCCTGCGCATACCAGCGGCGGAACTGGCTTAAATCAATATTATTGGCCGCTTCCATCGCGTTAACGAAATCATCGCACGTAACCGCCTGTCCATCGTGACGCTCAAAATACAAATCGCTGCCTTTGCGAAAGCCGTCAGCGCCCACCAACGTGTGGATCATGCGCACCACTTCAGCGCCTTTTTCATACACGGTCAAGGTGTAAAAGTTGTTGATTTCTATATAGGCGTCAGGGCGTATCGGGTGCGCCAGCGGTCCGGCATCTTCAGCAAACTGGCGGGTACGCAGCATGTTGACGTCTTCGATGCGTTTTACCGCTTTTGAGGTTCGGTCGCCGGTAAATTCCTGATCGCGAAACACGGTAAAGCCTTCTTTCAGGCTGAGCTGGAACCAGTCCCGGCAGGTGATGCGATTACCGGTCCAGTTATGGAAATATTCATGACCGATCACGCCTTCGATATGTTCATAATCGGAGTCGGTTGCGGTATCGGGCCGTGCCAGCACAAATTTGGTATTGAATACGTTCAGCCCCTTGTTTTCCATCGCGCCCATGTTGAAGTGGCTGACCGCGACGATCATGTATAAATCCAGATCGTATTCGCGGCCATAGACCTGTTCATCCCAAAGCATGGCGTTTTTCAGCGACTGCATCGCATGGTCGCATTTATCAACATCGTGTTTTTCGACAAAGATTTGCAGGTCGATATCGCGACCGGATTGCGTGGTAAAGCGGTCTTCAACGCATTCCAGTTGTCCTGCAACCAGCGCAAATAAATAACAGGGCTTGTTGAACGGATCTTCCCAGGTTACCCAGTGGCGATTATCCGGCAATTCGCCTTGGGCGACTTTATTGCCGTTGGATAACAACACCGGATAACGGTCTTTGTCGCCAACCAGCGTTGTGGTGAACAAGGTCATTACATCGGGCCGGTCCAGAAAATAAGTGATTTTTCTAAAGCCTTCCGCCTCGCACTGGGTGCACAACATGCCGCTGGATAGATACAGTCCTTCCAGAGCGGTGTTGGCTTTCGGGTTGATACTATTTTCGATGGTTAAGACAAAACGTTGCTGCTGCGGAACCTGGTTAATGATTAACGCATCCTGGGTTTGCAGATATTGATCTTTGCTTAAGTCGTTACCGTCATCCAGATTGATGCGGATGAGTTTCATATTTTCACCCGATAAGGTCAGCGTTGTGTCTTTGGACTGACTGGCAGGGTTGCGGCTTAGGGTAAGCCGTGAACTCACCCGGGTGTTTTCATCATCCAGGTCAAAATTCAAGGCGACGCTATGAATCAGGTATTCGGGAACAGTGTAGTCTTTCAGATAAATGGTTTGGGGATTTGCGTCGCGCATTAGTGTTACCTGTTGTGGTGATCGGAAGCCCTGATGTTTTTGGCTGCGAAAAGGGTGATGAGTAACCAGGCGGTTAAAAAACAAACACCGCCGATGGGGGTGATCATGCCTAGCCATTTAAGATTAAGGAAAACCAGCAAATACAAGCTGCCGGAAAATAGCAGTATGCCGGTGAACATCAAGCGACCGGCCCAGTGCAATAATTTGGAATCGGGTGCTTGCCGGTTGATCAGAGCAACGCCGATCAGACCTAGTGCATGGTACATTTGATAGGTCACGCCGGTTTGGTAGACCGCCAGCATCTCCGGGCTGATGACGGTTTTTAAGCCATGAGCGCCGAATGCGCCCATGCCGACGCCGATTAACGCGCTTAGCGCGCCGAGCAATAAAAATTTCATCATTTTTCCAATAATCTGGGCATGAGCTGTACCAGATTGCAAGGGCGGGTGCGGTGATCCAACTGCTCTTTGATTAAATCATCCCAGGCGGTGCGGCAGGCTCCCGATGAGCCGGGCAGACAAAAAATATAGGTCGCATTGGCGACGCCGGCAATCGCCCTGGACTGAATGCTTGAGGTCTTAATGTCCTGATAGGAAAGCATTCGGAAGATTTCGCCAAAACCGTCCAAAACCTTGTCCAGCAACGGCGCAACCGCCTCAGGCGTACCATCCCTGCCGGTGACGCCGGTGCCACCGGTGGCGATCACGACATTAACCTGATCTGCGGCAATCCAGTTTGAAACAGCCGCCCTGATTTGATAAATGTCGTCAGCGACTATTCTTTTTTCGGTCACGTGGTGTCCTGCCTCGGTTGCACGTTCCGCCAGTATTTTTCCGGATACATCGTCGGCATCGGTGCGGCTGTCGGAAACGACCAGGATCGCAATGTTTAACGGGATGAATTTTCTGTCTGTAGTCATATTTTAATAGAGGTCAAAGGTTCAAGGCTCAAGGCTCAAAGTTGATAAGTACGCACCTTGAGCCTTTGACCTTTTCCCTTGCTACTTTAACACAACAAAGAATCCTTCCTGTCCCCGCTGAATATTAATCAGCAGCGGGCCTTTCGGGTCAATGACCCGTTTTAACTCTTCAATATTACGAACGCGATAACGATTTGCCGACATGATAACGTCACCGGGACGCAAGCCCAGGCGCCAAGCATTCGACGTCGCGTCGACTTTTTCAATTAAAACACCTTCGTTCTGAGCCTTTACCGGTACGCTTAACAGCGTACCCTGTAAGGTGCGATGCAGTTTATCCCCTGCCAATTGCGGCAACTCCTGCTTACCTATTGTCGCCGTCACTCGTTTTTTCTCATTGCCACGAAAATATTCCAGCTCCACGTTATCGCCAATCTGCATTAGACCGACAATATTGCGCACATCATGACTGTTTTTAATGGCGCGGCCATTAGCGGTAACAATAATATCGCCCGGCTCCAGTCCGGCTTTTGCTGCCGGTGAATTGCTTTCAATCCGGCTAATCGCAGCGCCATGCTTGTTTTTTAAATTAAAGGCTTTGACCAGTTCAGACGTCAGATCCTGCGTGGTAACGCCTAACAATCCACGACGGACTTCACCGTGCTTAACCAGCGACTCTTTAATGGTCATGACCATGTTGGATGGGATTGCAAAGCCGATACCGATATTACCGCCGCTGGGGGCGAGAATCGCAGTATTCATGCCGATAAATTCACCGCGTAGATTAACCAAGGCCCCGCCTGAATTGCCGGGGTTAATGGAGGCATCGGTTTGAATAAAATCTTCGTAGCCTTCTATGCCGAGGCCGGAACGACCCAAAGCGCTGACTATGCCGGAGGTAACGGTTTGCCCCAAACCGAACGGATTACCGATAGCGACAACAAAATCACCGACTCTCAGTTGACTGGAATCAGCAATAGGCAACATCGTTAAATTTTCGGCAAGAATCTGAATGATAGCGACATCCGCTTCAGGATCGGTGCCGATTAGTTTAGCCGACAGCTGACGACCATCATTCAAGGTCACCATAATTTTATCGGCTTTATCGATAACATGGTTATTGGTCAGAATATAGCCTTCGTTGCTGTCAATAATAACGCCGGAACCCAAGCTGTTCCTTTGTTGTTGACGCCGCTGATTGGGGATATTAAAAAACTGGCGAAAAACCGGATCCTGCATCAGTGGATTTTCACTGACCATAATCTGGGTCGACGTTGAAATATTAACCACCGCTGGCATGCTGCGCTCAAGCATAGGAGCCAGAGAAGGTAATGGCTGGCCTTCAATGTAGGACGGCAAACCAGTTTGCGCAACAGAAGCCGTACAAAAATAAGCAGGTAGCAATGTTATGCCTATAAATAACAGCCGTTTGACTAATTTTGTGCTCATCATGATTTCCCGTAACTCGTTAAATAAACATAACCAATAATATACGTGCAAAAATGTTTAATACAAGGTGTGTTAAAGTAGTTTTTTAAACCATTAACACTGCCATTTAACGCTGATTTTGCATAGAATATTCAAATGGCCGTAGACGTCAATTCTGAAGATGGACTGATTATTCGCAAGCTAATTCCGCTCGCAACGCTACCGGGCGTTCAGTTTACTGCGTTATGCGCTGAAATGACTATCGAAGAAGTTCAGAACGGTTTTTTGTTTAAAAAAGGCGATACAGCCCCCCATTTTGTTTATCTGCTAAGTGGCGAGGTTACGCTTCAGGCAGCCGGGTTGGTTGTCGAGGTGATTGCCGCGAGTAGCGATTCTGCAAAGTTTGCATTGGCACACCAGATCCCAAAAAAAATTGATGCAGTCGCGAACGGAAAAGTACGTTTCTTACGCCTGCACACTGATATTATTAATAATCCCCTTCCTATTGCTTACCAAGAGAACCACAGTTACATGGTCATTGACGAGACTAAAGATGATCCAGATGATTGGATGACAGCATTATTGAGATCGCCTATTTTCCAACGCCTCCCCCCCGCCAATTTACAAAAAATATTAATGAGTTTGGAGGCCATTCATTATAAAAAGGGCGAGCACATACTTGAGCAAGGCGGCACAGGAGATTATTATTACCTGATTAAAAATGGACGATGCCTGTTAACGCGTAAACCCTCACCTAATGCCAAAGAGATTACATTAGCTCAGCTGGCAAACGGCGACACTTTTGGCGAAGACTCATTGCTTTCCGGCGCGCCCAGAAACGTAACGATTACCGCAGCGACCGATATTACTTTGTTACGCTTGGACAAAAAACAATTTGTATCGTTAATAAAAGAGCCCTGTTTAAAGTTTATTGATTATGCGGAAATGCAGGCGGCGATAATAAAAGGCGCTGTTTTGTTGGATGTCCGCTCGCAGGATGAATATGACGCTCAACATCTTGACGGCAGCATCAATGCGCCTTTTTTCTCCTTAAGAATACAGCTTAAAACCTTAAGCCATGAAAAGCTTGTCGTTGTTGTTTGTCGAGATGGCAAGATTAGCGAGGCGGCCGCATTTTTACTGCTCAGGCATAAGATCGAAGCCATGATTTTGAGAGGCGGGATGGAAAGTCTTGCGCCTAAACCGGAAAATGAAGCACCTATTTCTGCTGATGCTGACCCGGAAAACGCTGATCAACAAAGCGATCAAAAACAAGCCGTCGATAATTCGGCAACGGCGTCTTCATCAATACAGTCGTCAGCAAACGCCTCTGTTAGTATCCTCGAAGATCAAGTCAACACGCTTAAAGTGGAAAATGAAGCACTAAAAAACACCAACCAACAGCTTAATGATAAGTGTATGAAGCTGGAATTTGACCGGCAAAATGCTGAAAAGCAATGTCGAGTACTGCACAAGCAAGTGGAGAAGTTAACCCAGGTGCTGGATAAACTAAAGCAAGTATGAGGTCGGACAGGTGAGCTTTGTCCACAGGGAAAAATGCGGTAACCTAACCCGACAGTCAAAATTACTGACGTCGGGCCATGCTACGCGTGGCTTGTGCTCGTGGAGTACAAGCCGGAAAAGAGCGTTTAAATCAATTGATTATTTGATTTTAGCTTCTTTATAAATAACGTATTTACGAACCACAGGATCAAATTTTTTGATCTCCATTTTTTCGGGCATAGTCCGTTTGTTTTTTGTCGTGGTATAAAAGTGCCCGGTGCCTTCGGTCGAAACCAATTTAATTTTATCGCGCATTTTTCTATCCTCTTAAGCGTTATAGCCGGATTTACGCAAGTCGGCAAGAACGGCATCAATGCCATTTTTGTCAATGATACGCATACCTTTGGTGGAAATTCTGAGGCGAACCCAGCGGTTTTCGCTCTCTACCCAGAATCTGTGATGTTGCAGATTCGGACAAAAGCGTCTTTTAGTTCTGTTGTTAGCGTGTGAAACGTTGTTACCTGTAACCGGGCGTTTTCCTGTTACTTGACATACTTTGGACATGATTAACCCCTAATGCGTGCCTAAATTCAAAAGTTAGCCGGTCTTTATACCAAAAATTCTTTTCAAGGTAAATAAGAATCTATAAAATGAATAAGATAAACGGCGCAAGGCGAAGGGCAAAAGACGCCTTATTTTTTAGCCTTTAGCCTTACGCCTCAATCAATTACCAGGAAAAAATAATGCCCATTAAACTCGGCATGGTCATGGACTCCATAGACCATATCAACATAAAAAAAGACACCAGTTTTGCAATGTTACTTGAAGCGCAGGCTCGAGGCTGGGAGCTGCATTATATGGAGCTCAACGATTTGTTCCTGAGAAACGGCAGAGCTTATGCCAGAACACGAACGCTTAAAGTTCAGCGGGATGAAAAAAGCTGGCACGAGTTTACGGCCGAGCAGGATATTCCTCTGGATCAGCTTGACGTGATTATGATGCGCAAGGACCCGCCTTTTGACCAGGAATACATTTATGCCACCTATTTACTGGAACGCGCGGAAAGTATGGGGGTTTATGTGGTTAACAAGCCGCAGTCGTTGCGGGATGCCAATGAAAAGCTGTTTACCGCCTGGTTTCCGCAGTGTTGCGCAGAAACTTTAGTCGCTAGAGAGCCCGCCAGAATCAGGCATTTTTTGCTAGAGCAAGGCGAAATTATTTTAAAACCGCTGGATGGTATGGGCGGTACTTCTATTTTCCATTTGCGCCAAAACGACCCCAATCTTAGTGTGATTCTGGAAACCATGACCCAGTACAACAGTCGCTATGTGATGGCGCAAAAGTATCTGCCGCAAATTGTAGACGGCGATAAACGCATATTGCTGGTTAATGGCGAGGTCATACCCTACTCTCTGGCGCGCATCCCTGCACAAGGCGAAACTCGCGGCAATTTGGCAGCGGGCGGGCGGGCCGAAGGCCGGGAACTCACCGAGCGAGATCGCTGGATTGCGGGTCAGGTCGGACCTACCTTACGGGAAAAAGGCCTGATTTTTGTCGGCATTGATGTGATTGGCGATACGCTGACCGAAATTAATGTGACCAGTCCTACATGCGTTCAGGAACTGGATCGCCAGTTTGGCTTGAATATTTGCGGTCAACTCATGGACCATATTGAAACCGTCCTGCTGCCGCACCTGCTCCCGGCAGGTTTGCGGCATACACACCATCCATGATGATAATGAGCACACATCAGCCAATATTTGATCCACCTGCAGAGCTGTCTACCAATGATTCATTATTGATTGCCTTATTTGTAGCGGCTGTCATTCATATTGTTATTGGACTGGGCATTCATTTCACCGTGCCGCAACCGGCGCAAGTCAGTCGTACTATCGATATTACCCTAGTCAATATACCGACACCAAAAGCGCCTGAAAAGGCGACGTTTTTAGCGCCAGAAAATCAGCTGGGCGCGGGTGAACAAAGTAAGAAGCCGGAACAGCCGCCGCCACAACAACGGCCCAGCCAGGGCAAAAACCCGCCCAAACAGCTAAAAAAGAGCGTAGCGAAACACAGCGAGCCTAAAGCAGCGCAACAACTGATCACCCAAAAAAAGGCAGAAAAGAAAATCGTTACTGCAAGCAAGCTGGATACAAAGCACCCGGCTGACGCCGTACCTGCTCCCGGCAGGTCTGCGGCATACACACCATCCGTGGCGATAAAGCACCCGCAATTGTCGCCTGAGTTGCTACAGCAACAAATTGCGCAATTGGGTACCGAAATCAGGCTAAACCAGCAAAGTGCCGAGCAAACTAAGATAAAATTTGTCAACTCGGTGAGCACCCATAAATACGTCGCCGCCCAATACATGAAAGATTGGGAATCTAAGGTGGAACGTACCGGCAATCTTAATTACCCGGAAGTGGCCATCAAGAAAAACTTTTCCGGCATCTTAACTATAGATGTCGGCATTAAAGCCGACGGCAGTATTTACAGCATACGTATCAACCAGTCGTCGGGAAATCCGGCATTGGATGACGCAGCGAAAAGAATTGTTCGGATGAGCGCGCCATTTCCACCGTTACCTGCTGACTTACTGAAAGAGCTCGATGTTTTGGTCATTACCCGGGTCTGGAAATTTTCTGATGAATCAGGCTTGACCTCACGATAAACAGTTGCTTAAGTCACTATAAACTTTGATACTAGGATCCATGAATAACGCTACTTACTTAACCAACCAGTTTATTATCGCCATGCCCAATCTGGCGGATCCCAATTTTTCTCATACAGTTACCTATTTGTGTCAACATAATGAAGATGGTGCATTAGGTATCGTCATTAATCGGTCGACGGACATGAAGCTGGGCGAAATTTTTAAACAGATGGGTATAGACGTCACCTCGCCCGCTGCCGCCGAAATGCCGATTTTTGCAGGTGGCCCGGTGCAGCAGGAACAAGGCTTCGTGATACATACTTCCGGTGGAGATTGGCATGCAACCATAGCCGTTTCAGAGACCATTTCCCTGACAACTTCACGTGATGTACTTGAAGCCATTGCCACAGGCGTAGGCCCAGAACAGTATCTGGTCGCGTTAGGCTATGCCGGTTGGGGCGCAGGGCAATTGGAAAAAGAGATCCTGGATAACGCCTGGCTTAATACGCCTTGCGGTAAACAAGTTATATTTGATACGCCTGTTAACTTGCGCTGGAGTGCGGCAGCCGACCAGATCGGTATTGATATTAATCAATTGACCACCCCGGCAGGACATGGCTAATTTTGGGTAACTGTATTGTCTGTGACCGTCAGCCTAATCTTTCTTTGAATACCAACTAGACGCCACAAACCTGCTCCCGCCAGGTTTGCGGCATACACACCATCCCTGGCGATATAAATTATGCAAGACCCCTTACTAGCCAAAGCCAACACCGATACCTATTTGGGTTTCGATTTTGGCACTAAAAAGATAGGCACAGCCGTTGGTCAAACGACCACAGTTAGCGCAAGTCCACTACAAACCATACGCTCGATCAATCAAATCCCTAACTGGGAAATCATCGGCAAACTGATACAAGAATGGCGGCCAGCGGGTTTAGTGGTCGGCATATCAAAGCAGGCCGATGGCTCGGACAACCCGGTGACGCCGCGTATGTTAAAATTTTGTCGGCAGTTGGAAGGCCGTTATCAACTGCCGGTTTTTCAGCAGGATGAGACCTTGTCGACCTATGAGGCCAAACAACTACTGTTTGATGAAGTCAGCGTCAGTGCAAGCAAACTCTGGGAAGTGCAAGATCAACTCGCCGCCCAGCTTATTTTGCAAACCTGGTTAAATGACCGTACAAGAAAGGACTATTAAGTGTTAGCAATACCCGAATTATTAAATCACCTGGAAGCTGAACTAAAACGCATTATCGATGAACGACAGCTGGTTAATCCGCTGATGATAGGCATCCGTACCGGCGGCGTCTGGATTGCCGAGCACATGCACCGCCGCCTAGCTATCAGCGAACCTTTAGGCTTGCTGGATATCTCATTTTACCGGGACGATTTTTCGCAAATCGGCGTTAACCCCAATGTAAAGCCGAGCCAGTTGCCGACTCACATTGAAGGCCGCGACCTTATCCTGATCGATGATGTTTTTTATACCGGCAGAACCATACGTGCCGCGATGAATGAAATTTTCGATTACGGCAGGCCGAACCAGATCGTGCTGGCAGTACTGATAGAGCGCGACGGCAGGCAAATCCCGTTAAATCCCGATTGTGTTGGTACCAGCATTACCTTAGATCCGGATCAACGGATTAAATTGACCGGGCCGGAACCCTTGGCCGTTCACCTGGAAACTATTGAAGCAGTGGCATAAGCAATGACTGATAATCTGCAATTAAATACGGAAGGCAAGCTCAAACATTTTTTGACCATCGAAGGCCTGAGCAAGAGCTTATTAACCGAAATTCTCGATACTGCCGAGTCATTCGCCGGGATGTCCGAGCATCAGGTTAAAAAAGTTCCGCTGTTGCGCGGCAAAACCATCGTCAATCTGTTTTTTGAAAACAGTACCCGCACCCGAACAACCTTCGAATTGGCAGCGACGCGTCTGTCCGCCGACGTGATCAATATGAATATCGCCACCTCGGCCACGTCAAAAGGCGAAAGCCTGCTCGACACCATCCGCAATCTGGAAGCCATGTTTGTCGATATGTTTGTGGTACGCCATGCACTCAGCGGCGCGGCGCATTTTATCGCCCAGCAGACCGCGCCGCATATCAGCGTAATCAATGCCGGCGATGGGCAGCACGCGCACCCGACGCAGGCGATGCTGGACATGTTTACCATACGCCAGCTCAAACCGGATTTTTCCAGCCTCAGAGTCGCCATTATCGGCGATATATTGCATTCTCGCGTGGCGCGTTCGGAGATCCAGGCCTTAAATACCCTGGGTGCCGCCGAAGTCAGAGTGATTGCGCCCAAAACCTTATTGCCTGCGCATGTGGAAAGTTTAGGCGTGAACGTTTCGCATAATTTAACCGAAGGGCTTAAAGATATTGATGTGGTGATGATGCTGCGCTTGCAGAAAGAACGCATGAGTTCGGCGCTACTGCCCAGCGAAAGCGAGTATTTCAAGTGTTTCGGACTGACCGAAGAAAAACTCAAAATCGCCAAACCCGACGCTATCGTGATGCACCCAGGTCCTATCAACCGGGGCGTAGAGATTGATTCCAAAGTCGCGGACGGCCCACAGTCGGTCATACTCAAACAAGTCAGTAACGGCATCGCGGTACGCATGGCCATCATGGCAATGGCGATGCAAACAGCCGCACCTGCTCCCGGCAGGTCTGGCGGCATGCACACCATCCCTGGCGATCGCCACGCCGATTCCATCCCTGGCGATAAATCAGGAGTTGCATGATGAAAATTCACATAAATCACGGCAGGATCATCGATCCGGCCAACGACATCGACCGCATCGGTTCCGTGTATATCAAAGGCGGCAAGATTGTGTCGGTGACTGACGAACCGGCCGGATTTAAACCGGATACGGTTATCAATGCCGAAAATCAAATCGTCTGCCCCGGCTTTATCGACTTAAGTACGCGTTTGCGGGATATGGGACACAGCCGCAAAGCGACCTTTAAAAGCGAAGTGCGTGCCGCTGCCGCTGCCGGTGTTACCACCCTGTGCCTGCAACCGGATACCGTCCCGGTCATTGATACCACCGCCGTGGTCGAGCTGATCAAGGAGCTGGCGGAAAAAGCCGATTACCCGCAAATTTATGTCATTGCCGCCCTCACCCAGAAACTGGAAGGCACCGAACTCAGCTCGATGCTATCGCTGAAACAAGCTGGCTGCATAGCGGTCGGTAATGCCAATCGCCCGGTAAAAAATCTGTTGATCTTAAGACGAGCCATGGAATATGCGGCCAGTCATGATTTGTTATTGATGTTCCGGCCTAATGATTTTTGGTTGGGCAATAACGGTTGCGCCCATGAAGGCGTAATCGCCACCCGCTACGGTTTGCCCAGCATTCCGGAGGCCGCCGAAACCATCGCTCTGGCACAATGCCTGGAACTGGCCGAGCTGACCGGCTGCCGGGTACATTTTGGCCAGTTAAGCTGTAAACGATCCGTGATTAAAATACATCAGGCCAAAAAATACGGCTTAAAGGTCAGCGCCGATGTCGCGATTCATCAGCTGCATCTGACCGAAAACGACATGAAGCCTTTTGACAGTGCTTATCATGTATTGCCGCCATTGCGTACCGAAGAAGATAGGCAGTATTTAAGACGAGGGCTAGCCATCGGCACAATCAACAGCATCTGTTCCGATCATCAGCCGCATGATCTGGATGCCAAGCTGGGTGCATTCCCCGAGACCGAACCGGGGATGTCATCCTTGGAAAACCTGTTGCCGTTAATGCTGAAATTGGTCACACGGCACGCGATAACCCTGAATCAGGGCATCGCCTGCTTAAGCGCCAATCCGGCGCGGGTGCTGCGCTTAAACAGCGGCGCATTAACGCCTGGTTTCTCAGCCGATGTGTGTATTTTCGACCCGGAACTCGACTGGCAGATTAATGCGGAAAACTGGAAAAGCCAGGGCGTTAACACGCCGTTTTGGGGGCAAACCCTCAAAGGCCGGGTAACTCATACTTTGCAGGCAGGCAAAATCATTCACCGCTTGTAGGAGCGGGCCATGCCCGCGAAGAAGGAGCGACAACTTTGCAATCCCTGCCCAAATGTCGCGGGCATGGCCCCGCTCCTACAATGTCATTGTGCTTAAATGACAAACGGGGTAACAATAACTTACAGCACACCCCTTTAAACATTTTCGTGCTTTTCGTGGCCAATACGTAACATCACCCATAACGGAAAATTAACATCATGCAAAAAAGAACCGCTCACCAGATCGCCGATGTGCTGATTGAGGCCCTGCCGTATATCCAGCGTTTTAAAGGCAAAACCATCGTGGTTAAATTCGGCGGCAATGCGATGGTGGATGAAGAGCTCAAACACAGCTTCGCACGAGACATCGTATTGATGAAACTGGTTGGCTTAAACCCGATTGTGGTTCACGGCGGCGGGCCGCAAATCGGCCAGTTGCTGGAAAAACTGGGTAAAACCACTGGCTTTGTCGACGGCATGCGCATCACCGACAGCGAAACCATGGATGTGGTTGAGATGGTTCTGGGCGGACTGGTCAATAAAGAAATCGTCAATTTAATCAACATGCACGGCGGCAAAGCGGTCGGCTTGACCGGCAAAGACGGCAATTTTATTCGGGCTAAAAAACTGCATCTTACTCCTCGCGAAGCCTTGCCTGGAGCGCTGGCCCCGGAGATTATCGATCTGGGCCATGTCGGCGAAGTCAGCAGCATAGACCCGGCGGTACTCGATATGCTCGGCAGCAGCGATTTTATTCCGGTTATCGCCCCGATCGGGGTTGGTGAAGATGGTCATTCCTATAATATCAATGCCGATCTGGTTGCCGGAAAAATTGCCGAGCAGTTAAAGGCCGAGAAACTGATTTTACTGACCAATATACCGGGTATATTGGACAAGGAGGGCGCGCTGCTGACCGGTTTATCGATCAAAAAGACCGAGGAACTTATCGCTGACGGCACCATTTCCGGTGGTATGATTCCCAAAACCCGTTGCGCTACCGACGCAATACAAGGCGGTGTCACCAGCGTGCATATTATTGACGGTCGCGTCGATCATGCGGTGCTGCTGGAGCTGTTTACCGATCAGGGGGTTGGGACTTTGTTGCTTAAGGGTTAGTTTTAAGAATTTTTTTCACCCCGAAGGACATCGGTGCTGTGCGTAGGATGCGCTGAACGCAGTGAAGCGCATCATTCATCACGGGAGCGATGCGCGTCGTACCTCAGCACATCCTATGGTCCTGAATGGGTGATAAGATCGGTAGACTGGATTCGCCGTTAGGCAATCCACTACATTGCGACAGGCTGTCATCAGCGTTGTGCGTATTGGTGGCTTGCTACGAGAAACCACCTTACATGACAGACAGCGTCACCCCATTACTCACCCACCGCAGCTTCAATAAACGGCCTGAACGCCGTCCTTATATCACGCACTTTCTGGCTGGCACAGAGTTCAGTGCCAGCCGATGATTCCCAACAGCGAATGTTGAGGAAAAGCTGCTGTTTTTTGTTTTCATCTTCTATTTTTGAAATCGCCAAGCTCAGGTCGCTGTCGGTTGCCGGTGCCCTGCCCAGAATCAATTTGTCAGTATCGGTATCAATCGGTGTTGTGGCATGCGTTTTGATGAACTCATGCGCGCTCATCCAGGCCTTTACGCAAAGCTCATCAGTCCGGCAGGTGTATAAACCCATGTCATCGGCGACTTTATTCTCTGCAATCTTGTCAGATTCTTTAGAGGGGTCTTTATGGTCCCGGGTTAAAAATGTAAAACGTTCGATGTCCACTTCAAATTCGGCCTTGGCCCGATTCTTTTTTTCGATCTGTTTGTTTATTTCGGCATAAGCGACTTGTATCTGTGCTTCTGTTTGTTTGATGTCACTCAGCAAATCTTTTGTTATTTTTTTGCCGTTACGTTCGAGTTCTGCGGCTTTCTTTTGCTGTATTCCCAGTTGATTTTCTACCCGTTTTAAATTGCCCTGAGCCACGTTTCGTTGAGCATCCAGAGACTGTAGGGTTGCGTAAATGCTCTCTTCCATGTCTTTCACGTTACGGAAGGTGCTGAGCAGCACTTTGTCGTTAGCTTGTTGCTGAGCGATAATTTTTTCCTGAGCTTTTTTCAGGGTACTCAGTCGTTCATCCATCGCCTGCTGTTCTTTTGTTTTTGCCTGTTCGGTAACACCAATAGACTGGCCTTTTTTGTTTAGCGATTCTCGCCGATATTGAGACTGTTCCGGCGGAACCTGATCGGAGAAAATGGTTTCGCCATTTTCATTTACCCAACGGTACATTTTTTTGGCAAGTGCAGACTGCTGGCTGCCACATAAAAAAAGAAAACAAACCAGAAAAATACTGGCTAAAAAATTGCGTGTTTGCATGGCTGAGGTGTGGTTTTTTCCAGGAAAAATAAATGATAGGGCAAAGATAGCAGATATTGAAGGAACAGGCGAAAGGCAAAAGGTGCAAACTTCCTTTAGGCATGGCTATCTACACAAGTTAAATTGTAGGGGCGATCCGGCAAATAACTTGTGTAGATAGCTATGCTTTAGGGCGGGGAGGATCTCAAAGAGATATCGATATATCGAATTCCAGAGCATCTGACAGAGAAGGTAACTTCTTGGACGAACTCATGGTGATGCGTTTTCTTGGGTTGAACAGGCAGCTTCTGCGTCAAAACGCGATGTTGCCAGCGGTACCCGTTTAACCAATCAAATTGGCTAATTGATGCAGCGGCGGCAGCACCACCATTTTTGCCAGTTGCAATAGCATTAACGCGGCTAAAGGCGACAAGTCAATGCCGCCCAGATCGGGAATGAATTTGCGGCAAAGATCAAGCACAGGCTCGGTCAGACTGTTCAAGATAGACGATGCGGCATTAAACGAGCCGGGATTCAGCCAGCTGAGAATGGCTCTGGCAAATACAGCATAGATGAAGATATTGATCAGCAACGAAACCAGCTGGGTCAACGATAAAATCGTCAATGCGCCGATACTGATAGCGACGCCCTTCAGCAGTAATATGGAAAAATCGGCCAGCATTTGCAGGCCAAAGACCAGAACCAGCGACGACGTATCTATTTTTCCGATAGACGGAACAAAGCGGCGTAGCAGTTTTAACGGCGGGTGCGTCACTTTGACCAGAAACTGGGAAATTGGGTTGTAAAAATCGGCGCCGCACCATTGCAATAAAAAGCGCAGTAACACCGCTAAAATATACAGAGAAAACAGCGAATCGATGATAAAAATAGCCGGATCGGCCATGTAGCTTGAACCCATTAGAAATTCTCCATTTGTTTAGACATTTCAATAGAACGGTCTCGTGCCGCATGTAAGGCTTTTGACACCAGCTCGGTAAAACCGCCTTGCTCAAACGTTTCTATAGCCTGCTGGGTCGTGCCGCCGGGAGAGGTGACGCGCTTGCGTAACTGTTCCGGCGATTCGGCCGATTCCAGCGCTATTTTGGCCGCGCCCAATGCCGTCTGTTGTACCAGTAAACGCGCGGTCTGTTCGCTCAAACCCAGTTCCAATGCGGCTTTTTCCATGGCTTCCATCAGCAGAAAATAATAGGCGGGGCCGCTGCCGGAAACGGCGGTCACCGCGTCCAACTCGGCTTCATCGTTAACCCACAACGCAATGCCGACCGACCGTAAGATGTTTTCCGCCAGATCGCGTTGCTCAGCCGTCACCTTGTCGTTGGCATGCAAGGCGGTAGCGCCGGTCAATACCAGCGCCGGAGTGTTGGGCATGCAACGCACTATCGCGGTATCCGCGCCTAACCAGCGGCTTAAACTGTTCTGGTTTATACCGGCGGCAATAGAAACCACCAGTGATTTTTTTTGCTGAATTAGCGCGGCAACGCTTTGTGCCACGGCGCTCAGTGTCTGCGGCTTGACCGCTAAAACCACGACATCGACCGCATTGATGATGTCGTCATTGTTAATCGAAGTATTAATGTGCAGTTGTTTCGCCAGGTCAGTCAGCGTGTCCGGGTTAATATCCGACACCCAAATCTGCTCCGGTGTATGGCCGCTGGCAATCAATCCGCTAATCAGACTGGATGCCATATTACCGCCGCCGATAAATCCTATTTTATGTATTTTCATGCTGGTTAATGTGTTGGTTGAGTTGAAAGTATTTTACCCTATATAAGGTCGGCATAATAAATCACAAGGCTTTTGATCTGGCAAGCTGTGCTACATTAGCCGTACCAAACGATAAACAGAACTTATGATTGAAACCATTTATATAGAACAAGCTATCTTGCAGCACCCACGTGTTGTCGATATTGTGGCGCGATTTCCCCAAGCCAGAAAAATAACCTGTGGCCGTTACGGCGAAGTGTTTAACCCCAAAGCGCAAAACTTTCGCCTGCAAAAGCAACAGCCTGCCTTGATATTGGCGGAAAAATATAAAAACTTTGCGCTGCCTGCTCCGCCGGGTTACGGCATCGGGGCGACAAGAAATTATTATTTCTCGCACATGCTCAACTGTCTGTACGATTGCCGTTACTGTTTTTTACAGGGCATGTATCAGTCGGCCAATTACCTGCTGTTTGTCAATTACGAGGATTTCCAACAAGACATCCGCCAACTCTGTGCCGAATCACCGGACGAAAACCTGCATTTTTTTTCCGGCTACGATTGCGACAGCTTGGCTTTGGAGCCGGTAACCCGGTTTGCCGAGCAGTTTTTGCCGTTTTTTGCCACACTGCCCAATGCCTGGCTGGAACTAAGAACCAAAAGCACCCAGGTCAGAAGCCTGTTAAACCGCGAACCCTTGCCACGATGTATCGTGGCGTTCAGTCTGTCCCCGGATGAAATAGCCGCAAAAGTCGAGGACAAAGCCCCATCGGTACAGCGGCGTCTGGATGCATTGGTCAAATTGCAGCAACAAGGCTGGCAAATCGGACTGCGCTTCGATCCGTTGCTTTATCAAAAAGGCTATCAACAGCAGTATCGGCAATTATTCGAGCAGGTTTTTTCCCGTATCGATCTAAACCTGTTGCACTCGGTCAGTCTGGGTGTATTCAGACTGCCGGAGAATTTCTTTAAAAAGGTACAGAAACTTTATCCCGAAGAAAAACTTTTTGCAGGCCCCTTGGTGAGTCAACAAGGGATGGTGTCGTATAAACAAGAACTGGAGCAGGAGATGATGCATTACTGCAGCGAACAAATCTTAACTTACATACCATCCGACAAATTTTTTCCATGCACGCTATAAAACGTACCATTCTGGTGACCGGGGCCAGCTCCGGCATAGGCCGAGCCATCGCCAGGAATTTATTGCAACAGGGGCATCGGGTGCTCGGCGTATCCCGCGATAGCGCCAAGTTTATCCGACCGATGGATAACTTCACTCCCGTGCAACTGGATTTAAGCCGGTTAACCGATATAGCGCAAAAAATCGGCGAACTGGAACAAGCCTTTCCCGAAATCGATGCGGTGGTTTTTTGTGCGGGGAGAGGACAGTTCGGCTCAATAGAGGAGTTTTCCTACGCTCAAATTGAAGAGCTGATGACGCTAAACTTTACCAGCCAGGCCTTTTTGGTGAAAGCGTTACTGCCTGCGTTAAAACGTAAAGAGCACAGCGATTTGATTTTTATCGGCTCGGAAGCCGCCTTAAAAGGCAGCCGCAAAGGGGCGATGTATTGCGCCAGCAAGTTTGCGCTGCGCGGTTTTACCCAAGCCTTGCGCGACGAATGCGGCAAAAGCAAGGTGCGGGTTTGTCTGATTAATCCCGGCATGGTCAAAACGGCATTTTTTGAACAACTGTCTTTTGAGCCGGGCGACGACGATAGCCATTTTATAAAGCCGGAAGATGTCGCCGAAGCCGTCTCCTACGTGCTTAATTCGCGTGCCCATATTGTGATTGATGAAATCAATCTGAGTCCTTTGAACAAGGTTGTGAAGTTTAAAAAATCATGACCTCGCTTCCTCGAAGATGGCATCACTGCTATTAAGGGCTAGTTGTCAGGTGGGCGCGAATTCATTCGCGCTTTTAACCTACCGCGCGAATGAATTCGCGCCCACAACACGGGTTAAATTATCACTTTCTTTTCAGTCTACCTTAATGGTACTGGCGCGGAAGAGCGAATAAGTTGTTCAGATAGCTACGCTACTCATCAAAGGTGAATTGAACCGTTTGCGGGACAAGGGCTTGAATACGCTGCCTGGTGCAAATGTATTCAGGGCGCGGCGGATTAGTAGAGAACGGCTCTGCAACCCGATTACTCAGCGCATTATAGACAAAAAAGACATTTGACCGGGGGTAAGGCGTGATATTGCTGTTAGATCCATGCATAACATTGCAATCAAAAATAATCACACTGCCCGGCTTACCGGTCGCCACCACAATCTTTCCGCCTTTTTCCAGCATTTGTTGAAGAGACGCGTCGCTAGGAATACCGTATTCCTGTTTTTTAAGCGATGACTTGTAGTGCTCGGCAGGCGTATCGCCCTCACACACGGCATAGTCTTGATGAGAATGAGGAATCATCATCAGTGGGCCATTGTGCGGATAATTTTCGGTCAGCGTAATCGACATACTTAACGCACGCATTCTGGGCATACCATCTTCAACATGCCAGGTTTCAAAATCGGAATGCCAATAAAATTCCTTGCCACGAAACTCCGGTTTGTAATTAACCCGTGACTGATGAATATAGACTTCATCACCCAGTAGATATTGCGCTAAACCGGCCAGACGAACATCCGAAGCCAATTTTTTAAAGAGCGTATTGTTTTGATGCACATTGAAGATTGACCGAATATCGCCACTCCCGGACTCAGTAATGGTTTCTTCAGACGCTTTACGAAGGTCATCATTTCTCATGCTTTCAAGCTCTTGCTGAAAACAGCGCGCCTCTTTTTCAGTAAAAACGCCTTCCAGAACCAGAAATCCTTGCTGTTCGTACTGTTTAACAAGTTCGTTATCTATCGGACTATGACTGGCAGTTTCCGCATAGAGAACCGGATCTTGCCGATGAATCAATTGCGCGGTTTTACCGCCACGGGATGGATAAAAATCTTTAGCCTGATTCCAATTCTGCTTATCGTTAACGCTCATGGTGAATATTTCCGCCTCTATAAATTTAATCGCTTAGTCGGCAACGGCCTCTGAAATCAACTCATAGGCGCCATCAGCATTATGTACTTCCTTACCGCTCAAAGGCGGATTAAACACACAGGCCAGTTTCATTTCCTTAAAAGCACGCAATATATGCTTATCGTGTTTATCCAGGATATAAATCGTACCCGGAGTAATGGCCTGTTTGTGACCGTCAGCCAGGGTTTCAACCTCACCTTCCCCGGAAATACAGTAGACAGATTCCAGATGATGTTGGTAATGCATCTGAAAATCAGCGCCCTGGTAAATCGTGGTGATATGAAAGGAAAACCCCATATTGTCATCTTTCAATAACAACCGGGTACTTTCCCAGTTGCCATCCGGCGAGACGATACGGCGTCCGGTTTTTTCAGCGTCGGGTAATGTTCTCACTATCATGATTATGCCTTGTTTTGATAGGGTAAAAGCGAGTGGGTTATTTTTCGCGGTAAGAAATGGAAATTAAATAACTCAAGCCTTTGTACAATAGGCGACCGACCGGTCGCCCTACCATTTATCGCGTATTCACGTTATTTGGATTTCAGACCTAAAAGTAACTTATTTCTTCGGGAATAGACGACTCCTTGGCGCAAACTTCTTTTATCGCTTGCTCAACGATATCGATACCTTTTTTCAAATTTTCATCACTGATCACCAAGGGGCAGAAAAATTTGATGACTTGATCGTCAGCACCGCTGGTTTCAATAATCAGTCCCTGTTGGAAGGCTTTTCGCGTAATTTTTCCCGCCAGATCGCCATTAACACAATGAATGCCCTGAAACATACCGAGCCCACGCGTAGTAAAATTGCCTTCACCAAAATTATTGACAATATCGGCAAGGCGCTCTGAAATATAGTGACCTTTCCGCTTGATTTCTTTGGTAAAACCATCATCTGACCAATAATGATCTATGGCCGCCGTTGCCGTTACAAAGGCTAAATTATTGCCTCTGAAAGTACCGTTATGCTCCCCTGGCTTCCATTGATCCAATTCCGGTTTAAAAAGAACCACTGCAAACGGTAAACCATAACCACTCAATGATTTGGATACGGTCACCATATCAGGATAAATGCCGGCATCTTCAAAACTAAAATAGGTTCCGGTACGTCCGCAGCCTGCTTGTATGTCATCGACAATCAGTAACACGTCGTGCTTTTTGCATACCTCTTGCAAATTTACCAGCCATTCAAAACTGGCCGCATTAATTCCGCCTTCACCCTGAACGGTTTCAACAATCACAGCGGCGGGTTTGTCTATACCACTACTGGAATCACATAACACCTTATCCAAAAAAGCAGTTGTATCGATGCCTTCACCCAAATAACCGTCATAAGGCATCCGGCTGACGCCATTAAGACTGACACCGGAAGCGCCACGGTGATGAGAGTTACCCGTTGCCGCCAAGGCACCCAGAGAGACGCCATGAAATCCATTGGTAAAAGCAATGATATTTTCACGACCGGTCACATTTCTGGCTAATTTCAAGGCTGCCTCAACGGCATTGGTACCAGTCGGCCCGGTAAATTGAACAACATAATTCAAGCCGCGTGGCTTTAGAATTTTCTCATTAAACGTTTCAAGGAACTCCCCTTTAGCCTGGGTATGTAAATCCAAGCCGTGGGTAATGCCATCGCGTTGAATATAGTCGAGCATTTTTTCTTTGAAAATGGGATTATTGTGGCCGTAATTTAAGGTACCGGCACCGGCTAAAAAATCCAGATATTGATTGCCTTCTTCATCATAAAGAAATTCGCCTTGCGCTTTGTTGAATATTCGTGGAAATGAGCGAGCATAACTTTGTACTTCTGATTCAATCTCTTCAAAAATTTTCATTATTGATTTTTCCTGTTTGTTGTTGAATGGACGTCTTTAATCAAGACGTCCACAACGAGGTATTATTTGATAGGGCCGATCCTGACCAACATTTCCGTGTCATGTTCATTGTCAAAATGCTGTTCACGATCAAACATCACCGATGTATTGAGTTCCGCTTTCAGCTTATTTGCCAAGCCCTGAAATAGCGCCCATGAAGCCTGATTCGACGCGGTAATGGTCGTTTCAAGATAGCTAACATTGCTGCATTGAGCTTGTAACCGGATGTTTTGCAACATTCTGGTTGCCAGTCCTTGGCCCCGGGCTTTCTCCCCCACAGCCACTTGCCAGATAAACAAGGTGTCAGGGCGATCCGGAATAAGATAACCAGAGATAAATCCCATCAATTCGCCCTGACAGACAGCAGCAATTGAGGTGCCTGCAAAATGACTGCATTGCAATAAATTGCAATACATGGAATTGGGATCTAAGGGTGGACATTGATTAACCAGCTTGAATACTGATGCAGCATCTTCTGGCAAAGGTGGGCGTAATTCTATTGTTAAATGCGTAGTTTTAGACATGCCTCATATTGGTATATAGTTAATATTGTTTTTAGTATTAAACAATTATCAATAGAGATTGTAGCTATTTAAAAGTGACTCGCTGAATCCTGTGTACTCAATAGACAGGAACTATTATATAATCAACATTAAATATAAAAAACTCAAATTAACTTATTCATTTGTTATGTAATAATAAACCTATAACTCATGATATTTATATTTAATTTCAAGCACATATGATACATATACGGCAGCGCTTTGCAGTATCTATATTGCGAACATTAACCTAATGAATAGCCAAAAAAATCTATCACGTTTTTTCTTAATACCAGAAACATACTACACGAATAAAATACATTGTCTAGGACAAAAACCCATAATAAATCCGATATACAACTAGAATATATTAAAAAATCAATGATTTTTTTCAGGCTTGTCGATAAAAAATACGCCGATTAAACCAGCTTAATTCAGCCAAAAAGTACTCGGCCACATAACACCTTATCGGTCCATGTAACGGGGGATACGAAGGATTTTCAATTTGTGTTTGGCGCAGCGCCAGTCGTACAAATTCATCAGGAAAAATGTGGGTTGGGTTGCCAGAAATACGGCAATGTAATCTACGCAGCTAGGTTTGATGATAAAGAGGAAAATAGGGGAAATCAAAGGCACATGATGACATCTGTGCCGTAAAGGCAACCAGACGATCGCCTTTAACGATGGAACTTGTTGCTCCGACAGTCTCAAGGACTGCCGGTAAAAATCAATTAATTTGGCAAGGCAGCTAATTTTTGTTGAACTTGAGCCGTGACATCAATTTGGTCGCTGGCATAAATAACACCATCAGTAAGCAGCAAATCATAGCTTTGATCTTTGGCTATGCCGCGAATAACTTCAACAATACGATTTTGCAACTTACCCAATTCTTCATTACGACGAACATTAAAATCTTCACTAAATTCTTGTTGAGCTCTTTTTGCATCCCTTTTCTTGTTGAGGATGTCTCTTTCCATATTTGTTCGCTCTGACGCACCCATTACCGCAGAATCTTTAGCTATTCTATCATCCATGCTTTGAATTTCTTTTTGCTGAGCAACTAACTGCTTATCGCGCGGTGAAAACTCTTGTTCCAATCGTTTTTTAGCTTTTTCAGCTTGGGGGGCTTTTTCAAGAACGGCAGGTATATTGACGAAACCAATTTTTAAATCAGCAAAGCTCACATTGGTAATGAGCAACAATCCTAAAAATAGAGCAATTTTCATTTTCATTGTTAAACAGGTCTCTGGTTGTAGTGAAATAGGGGAAAATAATAAAAAACGTGGACGTTTTGACGAATTATAAGTGGGAGAAGCTATTTAACCAAAAAGATTTAAAAAAATGGCCTTGCAGCCTCCGTTTTTGATCCTAAAACGTAACGATTCAGCCGTTAAAAAAATAGACCGCAGATGACACGGATAAATAGGATAAACGCTGATACTTAAGAAAAAAATCTTATTTTCATCTTAAGTATCAGCGTCATCTGCGTTCTATTATATTGATGGCCGAGTAACTCACTCTAAACCGACTTTTATTGCTTAGCGCCCACCTGACTGGCGCACTTTATACACAGAATGGAATAAGGTATGGCTTTTAATCGCTCCTGACTGATCGGTTGCCCACAAACCTGACACAACCCGTATTGGCCCTTATCTATTCTGGCGATAGCCTGCTTGACCATTTCTATTTCCGTTCTGGCCGCATTGCCCAAGCCATCCAAAACCTCATCATTTTCCGCTTGGGTCGCCTGCTCTTCAAAGTCTTTATCTAAAGGCTCTTTAACATCATGCGTAATCTTAGTCAGTCGATCATCAAGATCTTCCAACATGTCGATTAGACTGTGGCGCACTTCTTCATATTCTTTCATAAAAAACGTCCTCTTTTTGTCCGGCCTTAGTGGCATTTGAATCTTGCTCTATAATAAAGCCGATTTTCATTGACATCCACCCCCAGCTAAAGCAGGGGATTCCTTAGTACAGCCCTCCATGCCCGAAGGGGACGACTCTGAAAATCGTCTTACTTCACGCCATCTCAGTGACCCTGATGGCAGGAGATACCCAGCAACAGCGCACCCAACGACAAAAATTATAGATGATAACAAAAACAAATCAACAGCATCCTGACATCCCCCAGCTGAAGGAAGGGGCTTTACGGACTTTTTTGGTAAAATGCAATTTCTCAGCCTTTAGATTCAGCCCGTCACGTCAGGTCATATTCGGCAAACCTTAATCAGCTTCGGCTTACACTGTGTTGTCTGCTGGCCCGATAAAACACCGGAATGAGCTAGAGCGAGCGTATGGAAAGCGCTATGCTAATCAATATAACCTATGCCCGCGTGCAATATAGTCCCAATATTAACTTCATCCAAACTATGTCGACCTTCCGCTTTCAGCAGTTTTCAGTGTTACAAAAAAACTCAGGCATGAAAATATGTACCGATGCCGTTTTATTCGGCGCTATGGCTCCGGTCAAACAGCGCGACCGAGTACTGGACATCGGCGCAGGAACCGGCGTGCTTACACTAATGGCCGCCCAACTAGGCGCGGCAAAAGTGACCGCCGTAGAGTTAACGCAAGAAGCTTATCAAGAGGCCAATATTAACGTCAACAACAGTCCGTGGGCGGAACGACTTGAGGTTGTGCATCAGGATATTCAAAGCTTTGCCTTAGCCGCCGACCAGCAATACGACCTCATCATCAGCAATCCACCTTTTTTCGAAAATCATCTCAAGACCGTCGATACTCTTAGAAATACCGCCCGACACGCCGATCAACTGCCCTTTGCCGATTTGATCGGCGTTGCAGGAAGTTTATTAGCCCCGCAGGGTTTGTTTTACCTGTTGCTTCCCGCCCATGCGGTAACAAAGTTTTGCGCTCAGGCATCAGCATCAGGGTTTTATTTGCTCAATCAAATCGATTTTCGAGGCTATGCGCATAACGAAGCCAAAGTATCTGCGCTGACATTCAGTCGCATAGTGGCTGTGCGGCAAATAAGGTTGTTGACGATCTATGAATCCCACAACGTTTATAGTTCAGACAGTGCGGCTTATCTAGCGGATTTTTTATTGAGGTTTGCTAGAGACCAGCCTAAGCGACTAAGCTAAAGAACGAATTAAAACAGCAAGTAACCTGGATAGGGCTTGTGAAATCCAGGGCTACAATATTTTTGTACACGTTGATAGTGGGGCTTAGGCCGCCCTTTATGCAACCTAAGCAAACACGGTCCCTGTGTTGCAGTATTGAGGATTTTACATGTTAATATTTCAATCCACATCCGACCTCATCCGTCGAGTGACACCCATCGACGGATAGAGGTCGGTGGATTGCTCATCCCCGTGAACGAGGAGGTTACCAAAAAGGACAACGATGCCCGTGCATCGTTGTCAAACTCAAATAATCCCCCTAAAATGAAGGGTTTCAGACCAGCGAAGAAATTTGATCAATTATCTGACAACGTTGTGCCCGCGGCCGCTCATGCAGTTGTTATAAGCATTTTTAAACTTATCTTCCGAACTCAGTCCTTTGACTGCACCACCACCAAAACCACCCGCCGCAGCGCCTATGGCTGCGCCTGTGCCTGGACTGCCAGTGAAGGCGCCAACAATTGCACCTCCAGCCGCTCCAATTAAACCGCCGACTCCCGCACCGATAGCGGTTTCTTTTGCAGTGCCACCGGAAGCATGACTGGCAAGCTCTTTACATTCAGCCATATCCTGATTAATTCGATAGGCATTACGATCATTAGAGGCGTCAACTGTCGGCGTCCATCCTCCGTAACTGTAGCAACCTGAGATTAATGCGCTGCCTATCAAAACGATGCTGGTTGTTAATTTTTTCATATCGATTCTTCCTTTAGTAGTGAGATTTTCTGCAATGGTAGTCCACTATTTATGAATAAAAAATGAACAGAGACCACTTCTAAAACTAACCATATTATAGTTCTCTTAAGACTTGTAGTGGCGATTTATTCACCACATCTTTCACCCCCCAACATCCGGCCAGACCAACAAATACAGCGCCGGTTAATGGAATAAGCCCCCACAAATAAACATTGATACGGTAATCCAAATGCATAACTTGTGTATAGAGGGCATAGAGGATGGCTTCTGCAATGATTACGGCTAACAGGCCGGAAATCAATCCAAGCAAACTAAACTCAATAATATGGGTTTTTCTTAAAAATGAGCGATTAGCGCCCAGCGTTCTCATTAAAGCCCCCTCATAAATCCGGTTATCTAACGTGGAATAAACGGCGGCGAACAATACCGTAAATCCGGCCATTAACGCGAAATAAAGCAGGTAGTTTATGGCTTCAGTCAATTGGGTCAGAATGGTTTTAAATTGCTGCAAAATTAAATCGACTTCCAGAATGGTGGTGCTGGGATATTTTTTTACCAGCGTGTTTAGGACGTTTTTTTGCGCATCAGGCAAATAAAAACTGGTGATAAAGGTGCTGGGGTAGGCATCCAGCGTGCCGGGCGAGAACACCATATAAAAATTCGGCTTCATCGTATCCCACCGAAGTTCGCGGATACTGGATACCGTCGCTTTAATCTGTTCACTGCCTACGGTGAAGGTCAAGTGATCGCCCAGCTTTATTTTTAAGCTTTTGGCCAGCTTCTGTTCAACAGAAACCAGCCCGCTTTGGTCATCCTGCCACCAGTTTCCGGCGGAAATTTTATTATCTTCAGGCAAATCTTTAGTCCAGGTAAGGCTTAATTCGCGATGCGTGGCGCTTTCGCCCTGCGTTTCCTTACTGACCACCTGTTGCACCGGCACGTTATTAATTTCTACCAGACGGCCTCTAATCACAGGGTAAAACTGACTGCCGTTGATGTGCTGCTGTTGCAGTTCCTGCTGAAAAGCGGGTTGTTGATCGGGAAAAATATTCAGCGCGAAATGGTTGGGCGCATTATCAGGCAACTGCTTTTGCCAGTTATCGATTAAGTCGGTGCGTACGGTAAAACTGAGCACCATAGCCACCAGCGTAATGCTGAAAGCCAGTATTTGGCTGACGCTGGCGCGACTGTTTCTTAACAAGCCTTGCAAGCCAAAACGCCAGGTCAGGCTCATGTGCGGCAGCAGTTTATGGCTTACCCTTAGCAAGCCATAAACCAGCAAGCCGAGCAGCAGCATGGTGCCCAAGCCGACACCAAGAATCGTCACCGTCATCTTAAGATCATCGGTATAGCGCCAGATTAATACCCCAATAATGCCGACTGCCAAGCCATAAATCAGCCATGCGCTGCTGGGTAAAGGTTCCAGTTCGCGGCGCAACACCCGTAACGGCGAAACTTTTTTAAGGCGCAATAATGGCGGCAGCGCAAAACCCAATAGAATAGCCATGCCGACAATAAATCCGAATGAAACCGCCAGTAGACTTGGATTAGCGACTTGCTGAGGCAATAACGATCTTAATAAATGGAACAGGGCTTCCTGCGCAAACCAGCCCAACAGGCAACCGATGGCGCTGGCCAATAAACCCAAGACAACCAGCTGACTGCCATAAAGCCAAAGAATTTCGCGTTGTTTACAGCCCAGGCAACGCAGGATGGCGGTGGCGTTAAAGTGCCGGTCGCTATAACGCCGGGTCGCCATCGCAATGGCCACGCCGGAAATTAAAATAACGATAATGCTGGACAAGCCCAGATACCGTTCCGCACGTTCCAGCGCGGAACCCAGTTCCGGTCGGTCATCATGTATATCCATGATGCGCTGCGACGGATTCAACTGCGGTTTAATCCAGCGATTGAATTGGGTTAATGCTTTGCTGTCGCCGCTGAATTGAAAGAAATAATGCACATGGCTGCCCGGCTGCACGATGCCGGTCGCGGGCAAATCGTCTGCATTCATCATCACGCGCGGGGAAAAGCTGTAAAAATCCCCGCGTTTGTCGGGTTCGTAGGTAATGATGTGACTGACGATGAGATGTTTTTCTCCGACCTGTAAAGCATCGCCCAGGTTGAGTTTAAGCGCTGACAAAATGCGTTTTTCAACCCAGGCATTTCCAGGTTTTGGGCCAGTGTGGGTAACAGTTTCTGTCAGCGCCGTGCCTGCTCCCGGCAGGCCTGCGGCATACACACCATCCCTGCCGATATAATCCGCAGCCGTGGTTTTTAAAAAACCGCGTAAGGGGTAAGCGGAACTGACGGCTTTAATACCCGCCAATAACAACTCATTATGCTCAATCAACACGCTGGAAAATTCAACCGTTTGCGCTTGAGCGAGATTAAGTTGCGTTGCCTTGGCCAGCCATTCGAATGGAATGATAGTCGGGCTTGAGATCACCAAATCCGCCGCCAAAAACTCTGCAGCCTGAGTGCTCATGGTGCGTTGCAGGCGATCTGCAAACAGCGATATGGCGGTCGAACTGGTGACTGCAATCATCAAAGCCAATACCAGTATGGTTAATTCGCCGGAACGGCTGTCACGCCATAACAGCCGCAATGCCAAATTAAAACGGTTCATGTAATTTCCTTTGTAGTCGCGAAGCTGGAACGTGGGACACGTGCATCAAGTTAAGTCGAAAATAGTTATGGCTGCCTGTTGTGGGCGCGAATTTATTCGCGTTTTTTAACCTACCGCGCGAATAAATTCGCGTCCACACTATAAACTTAATGACAGTGAGCGTTTGGAAGGAAGCGAAAGACAAAACTTCGTGATAATGATTAAGACAATCACTGATTCACCAAACGCCCCGCATCCAGTTTAATAGTACGCTGGCAACGTGCAGCCAAAGCCTGATCATGCGTCACCAGAATTAATGTGGTGTTGTTTTCCTGATTAAGTTCAAATAATAAATCAACAATACACGCACCGGTTTTACTATCAAGATTGCCGGTCGGCTCATCGGCAAATAAAATCGATGGCCTGGTCACAAAGGCTCTGGCCAATGCGACACGCTGTTGCTCACCACCAGAAAGTTTCTGTGGTGTATGCGACAAGCGATGCGACAAGCCGACTCTATCCAATAATGCCGTAGCCGAGGCTTTGGCGTTTTTATCGCCGCTTAATTCCAAAGGCAACATCACGTTTTCCAGTGCGGTCAGTCCTTGCAGCAATTGAAAAGACTGGAAGACAAAGCCTATCAGCTGATTGCGCATTGCCGCCCTACCGTCTTCGTCCATCGCGGTTAATGATTTTCCGTTCAAACTGATCAATCCGGAAGTTGGCGTGTCCAATCCGGCCAGCAGACTAATTAAGGTCGATTTGCCTGAACCCGACTCGCCGACAATCGCAATACTCTCACCGGATTTGATTATCAAATCTATGGATGACAAGATATGCAATACCCCATCGGAGGTAATAACCGATTTACTCAGTTTTTCCGTTACTATATCGCCAGGGATGGCGTGTATGCCGCAATCCTGTCGGGAACAGGAGTGGCGATCGCCAGGGATGGCGTGTATGCCGCAATCCTGTCGGGAACAGGTGCTGTTAATATTATTTAATGATTGAGTTTGCATAATGACCCGTTTTTTATTTGCTGTGATTATTTCGTTAATGTCGATGACCGCTACGGCCAAATCCATTGTGGTATTGGGTGATAGTATCAGTGCTGCTTACGGAATTGAAGTGGCACAGGGCTGGGTGGCCTTATTACAGAAAAAATTGGATGAAAAAAAGCCGGGCTATACTATCCATAATGAAAGTATTAGCGGAGATACCAGCGCCGGCGGTTTAGCGCGGATAGACCGTATCTTGACCCTGCATAAGCCGAATATCATCATCATTGAACTGGGGGCTAATGACGGCTTGCGTGGTTTACCGCCGACATTAATAAAAAGCAATCTTGCCGAAATTGCCCATCGAGCACAGCTTGCCGGTGCAAAGGTGTTGT
This sequence comes from Methylobacter sp., assembly GCA_030653985.1. Taxonomy (GTDB): domain Bacteria; phylum Pseudomonadota; class Gammaproteobacteria; order Methylococcales; family Methylomonadaceae; genus Methylobacter_A. The sequence goes on from JAURYJ010000021.1 coordinate 52,298, forward strand.
TGCTGAGCATGAGAATTCCGCCCAATTACGGTAAGCGCTATACCGATCTTTTTTACACTATTTACCCTCAATTAGCCACAGAACTGGTGGTTCCGTATGTACCTTTTATCATGGAGGATGTCGCGTTGACTAAAGACATGATGCAAGCAGACGGACTGCATCCCAATGCCAAAGGGCAACCTGCGATTGCAGATAAAGTGTGGCCGCAGTTACTACCGCTATTAAAATAACAACGACTTCAACAGGAAGAGAACAATAAATGAAATCACTAACACTTGAAAAAGCCAATATCATTATCAATGCCGCCACCAACAAGGCCCGTAAATTAAACATGGCGCCGCTTACCGTAGTGGTTCTGGATGAGGCCGGGCATTTAAAAGCCATGCAACGGGAAGATGGCGCGACTATGATCAGACAGCAAATTGCCACCGCAAAAGCCTGGGGCGCGGTCAGCATGGGCATATCGTCACGAAGTTTAGCCAGCGTCGCCGAAAAACGGCCCGATTTTATGAATGCCTTGATCGGCATAACGGGTGGGAACTTAATGCCGGTTCCGGGCGGCGTTTTGATTCGTGATACCAAAAACAATGTCATCGGTGCGGTCGGTATTAGCGGTGACAGTTCCGATCAGGATGAACGTTGCGCCATTGAGGGTATCGAGGCAGTGGGATTTATTGCCGGAGTTTGACGTTGGCATCGGTGCAGCTAGTTTTGATGGCAATATCTGATCACGCCTAAAAAGCTATACCCGGTAGCAAAAAAGTTGGGTGCTGCGTCGATCATTGATCGGTACTATCGATTCCGGATTCCAGCCCGAAATCGGGAAGGATGAAGAGATGAATAAGCTTCCGGAGCGCATTTCATTGCCGACCTTTTCGCCAAGTTTCACCATAACCGCCGGGGAAAGAAACGCAAACACCACGTCATAACCGGCAAGATCGCATTCCCATAAACTGGCACGTTTTACGCACGCATTCGGCAGTTTGCGGCAACGACTAGCGGTAATCAGCCACGGTAGCGGCGCACGTTCCCACGCATCAATCTTAATGGCTCGACGTTGCGCCAGCGGCACTGCCACCGAACCAACCCCGGCACCGAGATCAGCAAACACGCTGGCGTTTTCCTGTTCAACAAGCGTCGCTACCGCATCGGCTACCGCGCTAGAGGACAGGAACAACGGCACATCGCCCTTGACCGTACCCCAAAACACCAGAGCCAACAGCAGCACAATCGACAGATACAACCAGGAAGACAGCTGCAAGGTGAGCATCGCAATTGCCATGGGAAGAAACAGCAAATGGATGAGAATCCACCAATACCGCTGGCGTAAAACGGTTGACCACAACGCAGCTGCAGCGCCTTGTATCAGCGCCAAACGCCATGAGCCGTGAAACAGCACAGGCGACATCCAGGCCAACGTGATGGTAACCGTCAAACCCATCGCCTGTGCTGCAAACGCTTTCAATAAAGTTGCCAAGCCATTGTTCCTGAGATTTTTACGTGGGGGCTGTGAATATCTGCAGCGGGGTGGATCACAGCCATTAAGTTAAGTCGAAAATAGTGATGATTGAATGCCGTGGGTGCGAATTTATTCGCACGGTAGGCGTTAAAAAGCGCGAATAAATTCGCGCCCACAGTAGATTAAATCCTTAACTGAATGACCGTGAGTTGGGTGGATGCGTTAAATTTTTGGAGAAGCTGGTTTGCTCACCGGTGCAGGCATAGGTACAGGAACGGGAACGGGAACGGGAACGGGAACGGGAGCGGAAGCCGGATCGAAACTTTCAGCCGCAGCGGGTTTAGGAGCCTGTGCCAGTTTGGCTTGCCGATTGCCTTCACCGTAAAGCGTAGCGGAAATCATAAACAGGATGGTTGATATAATCAGAATCTTAAATCTGTCCGGTTTTTTCAAAAAGAATAAAGGCCATCTTGGCTTAATCATTCCGACAATAAAAAAAACCAGGGCCCAAATCCCAGTGTGAAAAGCGGCGTTTATCAGCATTATAGTTACTCGTTAACTTACATTTAGACAGATTTATATTATTATTAGTTATGCGGTTGTTTGCAATACGCCGCGATGTTATTTTAACGGTTTTACTTTAATTGTTAGCATTGCTTTTTTCAGTCAGCCAATAAAATAAAATTTGTTAGCTGTTTATTGACACATTCCGTGTCGAAAAAACTCGTTTCTATAGAGTTTTTTATATGAAAATCAGAGGTTTGTATGGATAATTTTGTTATAGCATCGTTAATTTTCGCTGTCTTGATGGTGTTTATGAGTGTCAAATCGGTTCCCCAGGGCATGGAATATACGGTCGAGCGTTTTGGTAAATATATCAATACACTGACGCCCGGCTTGAGCATTATCGTGCCGATTATTGACCGTATCGGCAACAAAATGATCATGATGGAGCAGGTGATGGATGTGCCGTCACAAGAAGTCATCACCAAAGATAACGCGATGGTGACGGTGGATGGTGTGGTTTTTTATCAGGTGATGGATGCCCCTAAAGCCGCTTATGAAGTCCGCCAGCTGGATTGGGCCATTCTGAATTTGGTGATGACCAATATTCGTACGGTCATGGGTTCCATGGATCTGGATGAATTACTGTCGCGCCGGGATGACATCAATGCAAAGCTGCTGTCCGTTGTCGATGACGCCACTACACCGTGGGGCATCAAAGTCACCCGTATCGAAATAAAAGACATTGCGCCGCCCAAGGATTTGGTCGAAGCCATGGGCAGACAAATGAAAGCCGAGCGTTTGAAACGCGCATCGATTCTGGAAGCCGAAGGTTTAAGACAATCCGAGATTTTACGCGCAGAAGGCGCGCAACAGGCCGCCATTTTGGAAGCGGAAGGCCGCAAAGAAGCCTCCTACCGTGATGCCGATGCCCGCGAACGCTTGGCTCAGGCCGAAGCCAGAGCGACGTTAATGGTGTCGGAAGCCATCGGTAAAGGCGATGTCCAGGCGATCAATTATTTTGTCGCGCAAAAATATATAGAGGCGTTAAAAGATATTGGCGCGTCTAACAACAGCAAACTGGTTTTTATGCCGCTGGATTCATCCAGCGTGATTGGCGCCCTTGGCGGCATTGGCGAACTGGCTAAAGAAGCCTTGAGTAAAAAAAGCTAAGATGACCGAGCTGGAGATTTTTTTTTGGCATTGGTGGGAGTTAACTTTAGTCCTTCTGGTTATAGAACTGTTAGCCCCCGGTTTTTTCTTTATGTGGTTGGCGGCATCAAGCTTTGTAACCGGATGCCTGCTGTTACTGATACCCTCAATGAGTGTCGAATTGCAGGCATTGATTTTTTCCGTACTGTCTATTTCCGCTATCACCTTCTGGCGACTTTATGGCAAAAAATATCCCGTGATAACAGATCACCCGTTGTTAAATAAGCGCGGACAACAATACATCGGCAGAGTTTTTAGCCTATATAAGCCGATAGAAAATGGTGAGGGCAAAATAAAAGTCGATGATTCCATCTGGAAAGTTCATGGACAAGATTGCGATATTAATGCCAAGGTAAGAGTTATTGCGGCTCGCGGCACCGTGTTTGATGTCGAACCAGCCGAGTAACGTCGAATAGCACTATTTTACGAGCTCTTCGCTCTCCAGAAATTAAAATATAGGATCGGGCTTTTGCCCGCGCCTATATTGGCGATCATGTTTGATGCTCATCATCGGCCAGCCGTTTATCTTCCTGCTCTGCCACAGCCGCTGCGACTTGCTTCTTAGCCACGCTTTTATGCCAAAGCCCGTTACTTGAAAAACACGCCCAGCCCCATTTCAGCCAGTTGAGCAATGACACCGCCAACCATAGCGACCAGGCCAGCATCAATAATCGATACACGATCAGTGGAACTGAGATCAGCGTCGCAATGGGCAACGTCGCGGGGCTTCTATCCTGGTACCAGTTCAGGTTGAATGCCGAGGACTGGTTGCCGCTGATCTGCATATCGGGCGACCCCAACAAACCCTGCTCAACCGCCAAAAACAACAGGCTCAGCGAGCCCAAGGTTAAGCCGCCGATAATAACTTGCACCGCATTAAAATAACGCAAGTCCGAAGCCTGCTGCGTCTTGCGCCAGCCTAACAGCATTAACCAGGCAATCACCAAACCTGCCGACAGCAGCGGAATCTGGCTAAGCCCGACCAACAACAAAAACCAGTGCCGGTTTCTTAAAGGCGTCAGCGGGATTTTGCCCAAACCCAGCGACACCATGAAAACAACTATCAGCACGCCCCAAAATAACACAGCAGGCCCCATTTTCGGCCCCAGCGTAAATAATACCCAGCGATCCTGACCCAGGCCGATAGTCAGGTTGGCGTTAACACTCGCCGTTCCTAAGTCGACCTGCGGCGTCCTCATGATGCCGCTTATGCCGGTCGCTTCCCGCCAGCTGATTGAGACTGGCTGCTTGCCGGGATTAATCGGCAAGGTGAGCTTGCTGCCATCCTGCCTGATCGGCTGAATCTGTCCATTAATAGCGACGCTTTGCAATACCGCATTTTCCGGCAGGATCAGCGTGTGCTGCGAGCCTTGCGAGCTTCTTACATTAAGGTTTAATTCGGCTTCCTGAGTGCGCTGTCCCGGCTTAATGCTTAAGCGGCTGTTGTCGATGGTCAGGGTTTGTCCTTCTACCGCCTCCGGCCTGGTTATGTGCAGGGTGATTTTCTCTCCGGGCCAGGGATGCCACTCAGGCAGCCATTGCCCTTCGTTATTCCGGTGGATCATCGCGATGCCGGCAGTTTCAATATGCCAGATGGGGCTTATATCCGCTTGCAACACTTCTATCCATTGCTCGGTTTGAGTGGCGACAACATCGATTTTTTCCGATTTTTCCAGCGTGGATTCCCATTGCAGTTCGGTTTGCTGGGCAGGGATATTGACCTCGACTTTGCCGTCTTTAACGCGGATGCCTGCACGGGTAACCGACTCGCCCGGCAACAAGGGCACGGCCAATACCACCGCGGAATCGGCCGGCGAAACCCGGGTGATCCGGGTGACAACGCGCCAGTCCAATCCCAGTTGCAGGATGCGCTCAATCCTGACAAACGGCGGCAACGCGCCCGGCTCCGGGACGAATTCGCTTATGCGCTCTAACGGGTCGCCTTGCTGTTGTTTAGTTTGATTGATCCGGCTAAATTGCAGTTGATCGTCAACCTGGCTGTTTTCCTGTAAGCCGATGACTTGCCAACCGGTATTTTGAAGGCTGACCCAGTTCGGTTTTAACGGTAACGGCAGCGTGAATTTGCTTAATAAGGGCACAGCTCCGCTCAGCACAACCTGATGCTCGCCCTCAACGAGATCAATCCACAAGCCGTTATTATCGCGATACAGCCCTGGCGCTGTTTTGCCGTCAACCAGAATCTGGTTAGGAAACCATTGCTCATATTCGGCCGGTAACGGAATCGCCACGGATTGCTGGGCATGAATTTGCAGAGAAATAGTCAGTTCCTTGTCGGTAATGGCTATTTTCATCTGTGGGATTTGCGCGCAGCTTGGCAAGCAGTCGGGCAGCAGCGGTTTTTCCAGCAGTCGGCTTCTGAGTTCGTCCAGTAAAGCCTTATCCGGAAGCTCGGCATAGGCTTTAGCTGACGGCAACGACAGCATCGGCAACAGCAAAAACCAAAGCAGCAACGGTGTCGCCGATTTTGCGGTGGTAAACTTGAATTTTCCGGCAACACCGAACATCAGCAAGGCCAGCACCGCGACTAGAATCACGCGGACGAAATTGAGCAGCAGGGTCAGCGTCGGCGTTAAATACCATAAGTGCAGCTGTTGCCGGGCATCAACCGAACCGTTCCATGACAACATGACCTTGTTCCATTGCCATTGCGGCAAGCCGGGGCCGGTCTGCACTTTGGCTTTAGGGTCGATGCGGTCGAAATCGACCGCTTGGTCTGTAGCGCCGTCATACGCTGCGGAATCGGATCGCATCGCTTTTCTTAGCACCTTTGCTTTGATCTCGTTGATCGCTTCAGAGGCTGGTGCCGGTACACTCATTTCTGCCACCCTTCCAAGCATACCGCTATCCTGAAAGCCGGGCATATGAATCGCTTGAGCAGGTTTTTCCAGTTGCGGATAAAGTCCGGTACGCACCTGCGTCACCATAAAAGGCAAGGTGATCAGGATTAACGCCAGCCAGAAAGCATAGCGATACCCGTTGATAAATGTTAAGAACCTGCCTTGCGGTAATACCCTGATCAATGCGGTCGCGGCCAGAATATTCAGCCAAACGAAGCGCGGCGCCCCCGGCTCATGCCAGATCAATACCAGTGTTACCAAGGCGAGAAAGCCCCAATAGGGATTCCACAGCCTGCCTGTTGCCAGCGCGGCAACTAACACCACAAACAAGTCCAGCAAGGTCCAGCGGGAAATCCAGCTGTCAGGCACATTGTCCACGCCGCTGGCCGCCAGCAAACGCCAACCCGGCGGCAGGTTCAGTTCGGCGCTGACCGTGTGAAAATCCTGCTCCCAACCCACCGCGCTGATAGAGCTGACGGCACCGACGGCGCGGCTGTCGGCATCCAGCGTTATCGTGCCGCTTCTGACTTCAACACCTTGCTTGCCGGATTTATCCTGGGTAATAAACTGGTTGCCGCCGTTTAAAGTCACTCTTCCCAATTGCGTTTGCGGCAAGCTGTTAAGCCGCCAGCCGCGGGTCATTTTGCCGGTGATGATGTCATTGACGGTATAGCCTTCGCCGTCAAAATCCAACCATAGCTTTCTGCTTAAATTGAGCTGATTCGGTTCAGGCTCCGGATCGCCACGACGTAGGGTTTTAAAACCCATAGCCTGACCTTGATTGATTTTATAGGCCGGGAGGTTTTTCCAGTCGTCAGGCAAATTGGTCAAACTGGGATCTATCGCACTTAACTGTTCGATTTCAACCACGCGCAGTTGCGGACGAGCTTCAAATGACCAGATTTCCGACTCCGGCCAATGGATGCCTTGGTCAGTAGCAACGACCGGTGGTTCGGTAGGGGCGACCGGCTGGTCGCCCTTGAGCGGAAGGGCATTCAGTTCTTTGCTGTTTCTGGCCAGTATGTCGATCTGCCAGCGGCCGGGACGCAGTTGAACCAATAACTGTCCGTCGGGTTCCAATCGGGCGGGCAACGGACTTTGCAAACTCAGCGGAATAAAACCGTCCAGCATGGGCTTGGGCAATTTGACTTCACGCTGCTCGCCCGAGACTTCCAGCACCAGCCGGGTTAAAACCTGCACGGGCACTTCGTCGGTGATTTTTCGAAATAGCTGAATATCCAGATTGTTCTGGCTGTTTTCCGGCTTCTTTAGGCCTGTCTCGCTTTCCTTTAGCCACAGCTGTCCGTTTCTTATGGTCGGTGTCGGTATGATAGCGCCATTAATACGCAGCTCAATCAGCCCGGTATCGCCGGGTACTTTTAAGTTATCCGGCATAGCGGCCCAGAAGAACTCGCCATTAATTTGATGCTGCGAGCCTGCAGCCAGTTTAATCGAGGGGGCACCGTTTTTATCCATGACCAGAGCGGTTTTGTTATCAACCGTCACATTCAGCGGCCAGTGTGCTTTATCGCCCGGCAAGCTGATCCAGCTGTCCTGGTAGACTAGCCAGATGATCGAAAACACGCCTTTTTCGGCCGTTAAATTCAGTTGGATTTGAGTCGGCCAGCTACAGCGTTTTTGCTCATAACTGTTGTAGATAAAAGGGCAGACGGGTTCAGGGCTATCCTGCAACACCCAGGCTATCCAGGGTTTAAGCGGTTCCGGCACCTGTTCCGGGGTTAACGGTTTTGCCTGAGCGGCTGATGTCAACAATACTGCGCTTAGAAATAGCCAGACGATACGACTCATGATGCACTCCTGATTTGTTAACCACGAAAGACACGAATTTTCTATGTTTTAAGATGAAGAGCCCTTATTAGGGATTTTTTACCATTATTTATGTAGAGCTACTCGTTAACTCACATTCCACTCAAGGTCTCTCATTGATTTCATATCAACAACCAGTGGGTGTGCATCAACAGGTTTTAGCAGTTGACGAATTTTTTGTTGTACATCCACAGGATTGATGGCGCGTGGACGGAGTTTTGAATGCTTCGCCGGTTGCTCAAGATGCAAGACTACTCTCAACTTACGTGAAGCCGATACTGCACGGGCTAATTGCTTTTCATCAGGGTCAGTTGCATGAATTTTTGCCGGAATGATTGCCGCCAATGTATCAAAAACCTTGTGTGCTACTTCTATTCCCAACTCGGATGGTTTTGTGCGTGGATGAAGGCGATAATCTTTAACTTCGATTAACCAAGCGGTTTTATTCAAGTCAACTGCCAGAAAATCCAACGACTTGATGCCGTTTTTTATTGTTATAAATTGATTTCGATAAAATGACCAGTCATCGTATTTGCTGACCAGCCAATCATCAGGAAAGTCAAAAATTAACCCATCCACGTTAAAACGTTGCATGATCAATCGACCGCCAGAAAGCGGTCAGATTGTGCCAACTCTTCGTCTAATACAGCTATATCGCCTATGTCGTCTATACTCGAACCTTGATCGATTCTAACGCCGCCCTCGGTTTGATGAAGCCCAAAGAATCTGGTTTTAACCTTTTTATGGTTTTTATCAGATAACAATATTTCAAGCTCTCGTAGCAAGAAAAGACTGTGTGTAGCAATAAAAACTTGGATACCGGAATCGCACAAATCCAAAATACTTTTTGCTACTTGTTTTATGAGTATAGGGTTGAGATTGGCTTCAGGTTCGTCCCAGAATAGGTAGCCTTTATCCAAAAGCGCTCCCGTTGCAATCAAGCGCGCAAGCATCCCTAATTTACGCAAACCCTCGGCAACTAATGGCATTTCCATGCGACCGCTATCATTTCTTAAATAAAATCGCCCGTTTTTATCAAGTTCTATTGCTCCATCCATTGCTATTTCTAAAGGTTCAAGAAGCTCACGAATTCGTTTTTCCTTAGGGCCTCTTTGCATTAATGCACCGAGTAAAAGACAGGTATCCCGCCAGGTTTCTTCAAACTCAAGATAATGCCCTTCGTAAACCGAAATGAAATTAGGGTAGATGGTTAACAATTCACGCGTTGGTAGATACACTGGAGAAGCATCTATCCAGGTCTCCGGTAACGTTTCAATATTGACTTCAGATTTACTGTTGGTGGCAAAATTGAATGCTATGTCCCACTCACTCGGCTCAAACGCTAAGCGAATATCGCAACGGTCACGCCCTTGTTTTCGCTTTACTAAACGGCCTAGCGATTCGGGGCGAAAATTATTGACCAACTTATCAGCCAGTCGCGATTGTAAAAATGATTTAGTGGGCGCTAACGACGTGGATTGAGCAAGCATTCCTCTCGGTTTACGTCCTTCTTCTGCGCTTACGGCTAATACCGAATAAATCATCTTAAGCAAATGGGTTTTACCGGCACCGTTTTCGCCGATAATCACATTCAAATTCTGCCCGAATTCGAGATTGGCCTCTGAAAAGACGGTCAGATTTTTGAGAGTTATCCTTTTTAGCATTGCTTTCTCTCCCCAGAAATAAACGCAGTTTTAACCATTTATAGTTTTCTAACCAGGAGACGAGATAATAAACATCACCTTTCCAAAAAATTCCTCAACAAATCATGCCCATGCTCGGTCAAAATCGACTCGGGATGAAATTGCACGCCTTCAATATCCAGCTGTTTGTGCCTGACGCCCATGATTTCATCCAGCTTTCCCGCTTCGTCCTGGGTCCAGGCGGTTATTTCCAGGCAATCAGGCAAGGTCGCCTGTTCGATGACCAGCGAATGATAACGGGTGGCGATAAACGGGTTGTTAAGCCCTTTAAATACGCCTTGATTCTGATGATAAACCGGCGAGGTTTTACCGTGCATAATGCTTTTGGCATGGACGATATTGCCGCCGAATGCATAGCCAATACTTTGATGACCAAGGCAAACACCCAAAATAGGCAATTTTCCGGCAAATTTTAAAATGGCTTCAACGGATATGCCTGCTTCCTTGGGAGTGCAGGGACCCGGAGAAATTACCAGTTTATCGGGCGCAAGCTTTTCTAGGTCTTCGATACTCACTTGATCGTTACGCGCCACGGTCACGTCAGCGCCTAACTCGCCGAAATATTGCACCAGGTTGTAAGTGAACGAGTCGTAGTTATCGACCATGACCACTTTAACTGCACTCATGATTGCTCTCCGTCCAAACCTGCTTCGACCATACTCACAGCGCGGAATATTGCGCGGCCTTTATTCATGGTCTCATCCCATTCGTTTCTGGGCACTGAATCGTAAACGATACCGGCACCGGCTTGTATATGTAACATATTGTTTTTGATGACGGCGGTTCTGATCGCGATGGCGGTATCCAGGTTGCCCGACCAGGCTATGTAGCCGACTGCGCCCGCATAAACGCCGCGCTTGACCGGTTCGAGTTCGTCGATAATTTCCATCGCGCGTATTTTCGGCGCGCCGCTGACGGTACCGGCGGGAAAAGTCGCTGCCAGCACGTCAAAGGCATTGTCGCCCTGCTGCAATTGTCCGGTGACGTTGGACACGATATGCATCACATGCGAATAGCGTTCGACGATCATTTTATCGGTCAACTGCACCGTGCCGATTGCCGCGACCCGGCCGACATCATTGCGGCCCAAGTCAATCAGCATCAAATGCTCGGCCAGTTCTTTGGGATCGGCCAGCAGTTCTTTTTCCAGTTCAAAATCCTGTTCCGGCGTTGCCCCACGAGGACGGGTACCGGCAATCGGGCGAACCGTGACCATGTTATCTTCCAGCCTAACCAGGATTTCCGGCGACGAGCCGACAATATGGAAGTCGCCCAGGTTCAGGTAAAACATGTACGGCGAAGGATTCAAACAACGCAAAGCCCGGTATAAATTAAGCGGCGAAGCGGTGTAAGGAATAGACATGCGCTGCGATAACACCACCTGCATGATATCGCCGTCGGTGATGTATTCTTTAGCTTTCAGTACCGCATCTTCAAAGCCCTGCTGAGTAAAGCCCGAGATAAAATCGGATTCTTCGACCTTTTTGTGCGTGTGATTCTTGGTCGGCTTGGCTTGCAGTTCGCGCAATTTGACGGCCAAATTATCGACCCGTGCGACGGCACGGTTATAGGCGTCGGCTTCTTCAGGATTGGCGTGTGTCAGCAGCAGCATTTTGCCGGACAGGTTGTCGAACACCAGCATGTCTTCGGACACCATCAGCAGGATATCAGGATTGCCCAGCGGATCGGGTTTTGCCGTGCCACGCAACTTCGGTTCGATATAGCCGATGGTTTCATAGCCGAAATAGCCGACCAAACCGCCGTTAAATCTAGGCAAGGTGTCAATATCGGGAACGTTGTAGCGCTCTTTAAACTGTTCTATCCAGATCAGCGGATTGTCATGATTGAGGGTTTCCAGCAGCTCGCCGTCTTGTTCCAGACGAATTTGATTGCCGGTAACTTTGACGACGGTTTTACAGGGCAGACCGATGATCGAATAACGTCCCCATTGCTCGCCGCCATGCACCGATTCGAATAAATAGGAATAAGCGCCGTCAGCCAATTTCAGATAGGCGCTCAAGGGCGTATCCAAATCGGCCAGCACTTCACGGCAAATCGGGATGCGGTTGTAGCCCTGCCGGGCATAATGAGTGAATTGTTCTGGGGTCATTTTTGTTATTCGGTGTGTGGCGTTATCGTGTCAAAATAAAAGCAATAAGGAAACATCTCGTTGTGATGAAGCCAACGATTAGGAAGGCGGTATGCATCCCCTCCCCTATCCGCGCCCGATAAAGCAACATCGCTTCGCGTGTTGCGGGACGCTCCTTTCGGCCTAAAGGCCAAGGTTTAAACCACCAAGGAAGATTGATTAATCACACCCTAAACCTTACCGGTCAACCTAAACAACAATCCGGCAATAATTGTTATTTGCAACAAACCAACACCTACTACCCAGCGGATTAGATCAGCTTTAGACTCGGCCATGTCTTTGCGCATGATGAGCTCTAGCTCTTTCAAGTCACGCTTGGTAGCCAAATCATCCAGTTCATAATCATGCCGTGCTTGCTCCAGCGTATTCGATACCGTGGTTTTTTGTAAATCGGTCAGAACTTCTGCCTGTTCTTCACTGAAACCAACGCCTTTGAGCTTTTTAACAAAATCATGGGTATCAAAAGTTATCGTGGTCATTAGCTTACTCCAAATTTAATGCGCCGGATTATGCGGTTATTATTGTGGCCGGAATGCGTAAGACATAGCGGGTTGGCGGTTTGCTAGCGCGAAACCGCCCTACGCCTTGTCTGACTTTAAACTGCCTTAGCCAATTCAGAGCGCATTTCATCGATCACTTTTTTGTAATCCGGTTGGCTGAAAATCGCTGAACCTGCGACGAAAGTATCGGCACCGGCCGCTTTAATGTCGCGGATATTATCGACTTTAACGCCGCCGTCAATTTCCAGACGAATAGCCAAACCGCTGTCGTCGATTCTTTTTCTGACCAGCCTTAATTTATCCAGCGCCGAAGGGATGAAAGACTGGCCGCCGAAACCTGGGTTGACCGACATCAACAAAATCATGTCCAGTTTGTCCATCACATAATCCAGATAATGCAACGATGTGCCGGGGTTAAATACCAGTCCAGCCTTGCAGCCGCAATCTTTGATCAATTGCAGGGTGCGGTCGATATGCACGGAGGCTTCGGGATGGAAGGTAATAATGCTGGCGCCGGCTTTGGCAAAGTCGGGAATAAGACGGTCAACCGGCTCAACCATCAAATGTACGTCAATCGGGGCGGTAACGCCGTGCTTTCTCAACGCTTCGCAAACCAAAGGCCCGATAGTCAAGTTGGGCACGAAATGGTTGTCCATCACATCAAAATGCACCACATCGGCACCCGCTTTTAAAACGTTATCAACTTCTTCACCCAGTTTGGCGAAATTGGCGGACAGGATGGAAGGCGCAATCCAGTTTTCATTCATTTTATGATCCTCAGTAAATTAAAAATAATTAATTATATCTTTTTTTTAGCGCAAGCTCTTGAGTTTACACTTGCGTTTATAATAGCGGCACTTGAAATCGTACGGATAAGTTTAACTGATGAAACTGGTAACCTTTACTCATAATCACGAAACTCGCGTAGGCGCTGTCGTTGATGGCCTTGTGGTTGACAGCAAAAATAATACTAAAATCCCGGCAACCCTGCTTGAATTTCTGGGTGCAGGTGCCAGAGCCTTGGAGGCGATGCGAGAGCAAATCGACAGCGGCTTGGGCCGTATCGCGCTGGAACAGGTCAAGCTGCATGCACCGGTGCCGAGGCCCGGTAAATATCTGGGCATCAGCCTGAACTATGCCGACCATATCGAAGAAACCGGTCGGGATAAGCCGGAATATCCCAGTTTTTTCACCAAACAAGGCACCTGTGTAATCGGGCCTGGCGATGCGATACACCGGCCTAAAGTCTCCGATAAACTGGATTATGAAGGCGAACTGGCTTTTGTTATCGGCACCCGCTGCCGCCATGTGCCGGTCGATAAGGCTCACCAAGTCATTGCCGGTTTTACCATTGCCAACGATGTGTCAGTGCGCGACTGGCAATTTCGTTCGCCAACGTTTACCTTAGGCAAATCATTCGATACCCACGGCCCGCTGGGGCCGTGGCTAGTGACTTCCGATGAAATCAGCGACCCGCATAATCTGGATCTTAAAACCTGGGTTGACGATGAACTGCGGCAACAGGCCAATACCGGACAGATGATTTTTAACTGCTATGAAATGATCGCCTATTTGTCGCAGGCGATGACGCTGGAGCCGGGCGATGTGATTGCCACCGGCACACCGGCCGGAGTCGGCGTAAAAATGAAACCGCGCGGTTATCTGTTACCGGGACAAACTGCCCGGATTGAAATTGAGGGCATCGGAACCTTGATTAATCCGGTTATTGAGGAACCGGATGATTTTAGTTAACGCCTACCTTTGCGAGTAATCCCGCTCGCCAAACAACGCGGTGCCGATTCTGACGATAGTGGAGCCTTCGGCTATCGCGGCGGTTAAATCGCCGGTCATACCGAACGAGAAGGTATCCAACTCGGGTTGCCCCAATTTTGCAACGGCCTGATAAAGTATTTTATAGGGTCGGCGTTGTTGCTCAAAATCCTGTTGCGGCGCGGGAATGGCCATGACGCCGCGTAATTTGAGATTCGGCAGTTTGGCGACTAACTCGCACAATGGCGGCAATTCGGCCAAAGTAATGCCGGACTTGCTGGGTTCATCACTGATATTGACTTGCAGGCAAATATTTAACGGCGGCAAATGCGACGGGCGCTGTTCGCTAAGGCGTCGGGCTATTTTTAAACTGTCCACACTGTGTACCCAGTCAAAGTGGGTCGCCAACGCCTTGGTTTTATTGGATTGTATCGGGCCGATAAAATGCCAGGTAATAGCGTAAGCACCCAGTTCCTGTTGTTTTTTCAATGCTTCCTGCAAATAGTTTTCGCCAAAATGACGCTGCCCAAATTGATAGGCACAGGCAATCGCTTCGGATGGCTTGGTTTTGCTGACGGCCAATAACAGCACCGATCCGGGCTGACGGTTATAGGCTCGTTCGGCATCGTTGATTTGCGAGCGTATTTGTTTGAGTCTTTGCGCTAGGGTTGCCATGGTTTTTCCTCGGTTATTCGTCGGTTATTATAGTGTTTGCTGTTCATTGTCGGTTTTTTTAATCATTATTTCATGGCGATCTATCGGTAAGTGGCTGGCTAACAGCATTTGCCAGACGGCTAAGACAACATCACCGTTTCAAAAAAACAACCCGATGATCTATGGTATAAAGATATTTTTATTTTTTGTCTTCCTGAGGATGTTATGGATATTGCCGAATTGCTGGCTTTTTCAGCTAAAAACAAAGCGTCGGATTTACATTTATCGGCGGGACTCCCGCCTATGATCAGGATTGATGGCGATATTCGCCGGATCAATATTCCTGCTTTGGATCATAAAGAAGTGCATGCGCTGATTTATGACATTATGAATGACAAGCAACGCAAGGATTATGAGGAGTTTTTGGAAACCGATTTTTCATTCGAATTACCCGGTGTTGCCCGGTTTCGTGTGAACGCATTTAATCAGGAGCGTGGCGCCGCCGCTGTATTTAGAACGATTCCCTCGGTCATCATGAGCCTGGAAGAGTTGAAAGCGCCCAAGTTTTTTGAAGAATTATGCCAAAAACCACGCGGCATGGTTCTGGTGACTGGCCCTACCGGCTCCGGCAAGTCAACTACGCTGGCGGCGATGATTAATCATATTAACTGCAATGATTATGCGCACATACTGACCGTAGAAGACCCTATCGAGTTTGTTCATGAGAGCCAAAAATCGTTGATTAACCAACGGGAAATCAAGCGCGACACCCACGGCTTTGCTGAAGCGTTGCGTTCAGCGCTACGGGAAGATCCCGACATTATTCTGGTCGGTGAAATGCGCGATCTGGAAACCATCCGTCTGGCAATGACAGCGGCGGAAACCGGTCATCTGGTGTTCGGCACTTTGCATACCACGTCTGCCGCAAAAACCATCGACCGTATTATCGACGTATTTCCTGCCGCCGAAAAAGACATGATTCGATCCATGCTGTCTGAATCATTACAGGCGGTTATTTCGCAAACCCTGCTGAAGAAAATCGGCGGCGGGCGTGTTGCCGCCCATGAAATCATGGTGGGTACAGCGGCGATTAGAAACCTGATCCGTGAAGCCAAAGTAGCGCAAATGTATTCTGCGATTCAAACCGGCCGCAAGGACGGCATGCAGACGCTAGACCAAAATATGAAAGAGCTGGTTGATAAAGGTATCATTACTGCAAAAAGCGCCATGGATAAAGCGGTGAATAAGGATATGTTCCGTTGAGGAATGAAAATTAAATAACCCGAACACATGATAAAATTATTCTATTTGACACCCAGCGAGAACCTATGACTGCTCCAGAAGCGCTATACCAATCAACACTGTCGTCTTTAAAGCTCAGAGCACGCGGCAAAGTACGGGATATTTACGACATTGACGACAAGCACATGCTGATTGTAACCACCGACCGGCTGTCTGCATTCGATGTGATTTTGCCTGATCCTATCCCTGGCAAAGGCCGGGTTTTAACCAGCGTATCCAATTTCTGGTTTGAAAAAATGAAGCACGTTATGCCCAATCACCTGTCTGACATTCCGCTGGAACAAGTCGTTCCCGATGCCGCCGAGCGCGCACAGATTGAAGGCCGCGCTATCGTCGTCAAATTGTTAAAACCGCTGCCGGTTGAAGCGATTGTGCGCGGTTACCTGATCGGCTCCGGCTGGAAAGATTATCAAAAGTCAGGCGCTATCTGCGGCATTAAACTGCCCGAAGGTTTGCAGCAGGCGCAGCAATTACCGGAACCCATTTATACGCCGTCTACAAAAGCCGAAGTGGATCAGCATGACGAAAACGTCTCTTTTGAACTTACCGTCGAATTGATGGGCCGGGAGTTGGCCGGAAAAGTACGCGACGCCAGCCTGAAGCTGTACAAGGAAGCCGCCACCTACGCCAAAGAACGGGGCATTATTATTGCCGATACCAAATTCGAATTCGGCGTCGACGATGACGGCGTTTTATACCTGATCGATGAAGCTTTAACGCCAGATTCATCACGCTTCTGGCCTGCCGATCAATATCGGGTCGGCATCAGTCCGCCCAGTTTCGACAAGCAGTATATCCGTGATTATCTGGAAACGCTGGACTGGGATAAAACCGCGCCAGGCCCGCATTTGCCTGCTGAAGTGGCCGAGTACTGCGCGGCAAAATACCGCGAAGCGGAAGTCAGGCTAACGCAGGGATAATTTTTAAACAGGCTCTCAAACTCCCCATTCGTGGCTGGCCGCGCATGGGGAGATTATCAGCCGGATATTGATCTGGCAACATCAAAAAATGGTCTCAATTGAAACCGACATTGACCGTCCTGTTTCGACCCGAAACCACCCTTCAGAAGCACTCCCTAATTGTTCGTTTTATAGAGCGCCCTGCCCCACGCCTGTCGGCGGCTAAAGCAGTGGCTGTCCTGTCTATTTAGAGACCGTTAAGAAACCATTAACAAAACACTTTTAAGATTGATCCTGCTCGTTTGAAGCTGTCATGAATGAAGGGCGAATAAAAGCTCAATTCAAAGCAATTTAATACATCATATCTCCGGATCAATATCATGAATCGTAACCACATTTTTAACAAAGCGTTAAATCTGACACATCAAGAAATCAATAGGAAAGTTGCTATTCATGAAGCTGGGCACGCAGCAGCTATTTATCTCGGCAACAAACAAAAAAAATTACCACCGATCTTTTTTCAGATTTTTATAACTTCGGTGAATGACGATTTTCAATCATCACGGTTTTCAAGTAAATCTGACACTAAATATATTGCCAACATAGACGGTGGCCGCTTAATTCATACACTGCCCTCATCAATTGAAGAAACAACAGACGGCTTTTCTTTAGCCCAGAAAATTGCTTATCAATGCGCTTTTGAAGCGGATATGATCAATATCCTGGCCGGACCTTTGGCTGAAGCAAAATATATCGCACAACGGGACAGAGAACTGATTAACTCTGGCCTCATACAATTAAATGACCTGCATTACTTTGGCGGCACTTCCGATTTAGAAAAAGTCCGCGAATATCTTGAATGCTTTATTGCAAATTCAGCGCTGAGAGAACAAAAAATCACCGCGTTATTTTTGGCGGCATTCAGCTTCGTTAATGAAAGGTCAAATTGGCGGGCAATTACTGCGTTGGCGGACTATATTGTCAGTGAAGGCAAAAGCGTCATAGAATGCAACGAAATTATCGACGTTCTGGAAACGGCTAATAATGAACCAACCGTTTAGGTTTTCGATCTAGCTCCGGTTAAATTCAAACTATTAAGCTGTGCGTACGACCGGTCAAATGCTTTAACCTTAAGCCCGTTACCAGCAATGTTGCACTGTAAATGACCAAGCCTAAGCCTATCCATTTCATCAAATTGATCAGGCGCGCTGTCGAATCCCAGTCATTCCACCAGGCCGTATCGACAAAATAAAAGAGGCTTGCCGCCATGGCTGCACCGGCCAGAGAGATTCTGGCAACAAACAACCACCAGCCGTTAGCCGGTTGATACACCTTGTCTTTGTGCAATTTTATCAGCAACAAGGCCGCGTTAAAAAAAGCGCCCAAGGATGTCGCTAAAGCTAGCCCCGCATGTGCCAGCGGGAAAACCAGCGCTAGATTCAGGCCTAGACTGACTAGCATCGCGTAAACCCCGTAGCGTACCGGCGTTTTCATGTCGCCGCGCGAGGTAAACCCCGGCACCAGTACTTTAATCAGAATAAAGCCCAGCAAACCCAATGAATACGCCTTCAGGCTCTGCCCTGCCAAATGCACATCGCTGACGCCGAATTCATTATATTGGAACAGTGTCGACAGCATTGGCTCAGCCAGTATCACCAAGCCAATGGTGGCGGGCAAGCCTACCAGAACAACCAAGCGCAAGCCCCAATCCAGCGCATTTGAAAAAGTTGCCGTATCTTCTGCTGCATGGCTTTTGGATAAATTCGGCAAAATAACCGTTGCCAGCGCAATACCCAAAATGCCTAATGGAAATTCCACCAGTCGATCGGAATAATACAGCCAGGACACGCTGCCTACGGTTAAGAATGAGGCTATCAAGGTATCCAGCAACAAGTTGATCTGCGTCACCGAGACGCTAAATATCGCCGGTAGCATCAGACTGATAATCCTTTTAACGCCCGAGTCATCAAAACCTAATCTTGGTCTAGGCATCAGGCCCAAGCGCATCAACGCAGGGAACTGAAACAACAGCTGCACGATGCCCGCCACAAAAACGCCCCACGCTAAGGCGGTGACCGGCTCGTCCATCAACGGTGCCAGCCAGATGGCGGCGGCAATCATGCAGATATTCAGAAAAACCGGCGTTAACGCCGGGATCGAAAATTGTCCGTGCGCATTTAAAATGCCTCCGGCAAAAGCCACCAAAGCGATAAAAAACAAGTACGGAAAGGTAATTTGCAACAGTTGCACGGACAGCTCGTACTGGGTTCCCTGCCACATAAAACCGGGGGCCAGCAGCATGATCAGCACCGGAGCGGCAACGACGCCGATCACCGTAATCAGCAGTAAAAAAACGGACAGGGTTCCGGCGGTTTTATCGATAAACTGTTTCAATGCGACTTTGCTACCACGTTCTTTGTAATCGGATAACACCGGAACAAAAGCGTGGGAAAAAGCGCCCTCGGCAAATAATCGCCGCAAAAAATTGGGAATTTTAAATGCTACAAAAAAGGCATCGGTTGCCGAATTCACACCGAAAATATGCGCAATCAACATATCTCGGATAAATCCGAGTATACGTGAGATCAGAGTCATGCTGCCGACAACGACTGCGGATTTGAAAAGTTGCCTGCTCAATGCGACTCCTGCTGTGTTGCGTTAAAAACGTTTGACAATATTACCACTTCTAATGATAATACACGGTTTAATTAACTTACCACAAGAATCGAGACACTATGGCTAATACAGCACAAGCTAAAAAGCGTGCGCGACAAGCGGAAAAAAGCCGTATTCGCAACGCAGGACAACGTAGCAACTTACGCACCTTCATTAAAAAAATCATTGCCGCAGTTAAACTTGGCGACAAAGAAAAAGCGCAAGCCGCCTACAATACTGCCGTTCCGATTATCGATTCAGCAGTTACCAAAGGCATTATTCACAAGAATAAAGCCGCACGCGGTAAAAGCAGACTGAATGCAAAAGTAAAAGCTATCGCTTAACAGCTTTAGCCTTACTCAATAAAAAAGGCCGGACTCATTGAGTTACGGCCTTTTTTATTGCCTGGCTAATCGCGTTAAATCAGCACCAGATTATCCCGATGTATCAGCTCTGCGTCATCGAAATAACCCAGAATACTTTCAAATTCGGAACTGCTCCTGCCCGCTATTAATTGAGCATCGCCATTGCCGTAATTAACCAGTCCACGCGCAACTTCAAAACCGGCTTCATCGACACAAGAAACCAACTCGCCACGCCCGAACCGGCCCGACACTGCTTTAACGCCGACCGCCAGCAGGCTTTTGCCTTCATTTTTCAACATCCTGACGGCACCCGCATCGAGAACCAATCGCCCTTTGATCTGCAACTGCCCGGCAAGCCAACGTTTTCTAGCCACCATGGGCTCTATGTCAGGCAATAAATAGGTGCCCAACTCGGCCCCGGCAATTACCGCAGCAATAACATTGTCGACCGCGCCCGCAGCAATCACTGTTGCCGCTCCGGATCGGGATGCCAGCCGCGCCGCCCGAACCTTGGTGCACATGCCGCCTCGACCCAAGCCGCTGCGACTATCGCCGGCCATGACATCCAGCCGATCATCATTAACACTGATCTCGGAAATAAGTTTCGCGTCAGGATGCAAGCCGGGATCGCCGGTAAACAAGCCCTGCTGGTCGGTCAGAATAATCAGCAGCTCGGCCTCGACCAGATTCGCCACCAATGCAGCCAGCGTATCATTATCGCCAAAGCGAATTTCTTCGGTCGCAACCGCATCATTTTCATTAATAACAGGCACTACACCAAACTTCAGCAAGGTCAGCAACGTGCTTCTGGCGTTTAAATAGCGCTGCCGGTTCGATAAATCGTCATGCGTTAATAGCACCTGCGCCGCATGCAACTGATGCCGCTGAAAATTATCGTCAAAAACGCGTACCAAGCCCATTTGCCCCACCGATGCCGCAGCCTGTAACTCATGCAAGGTCTTGGGTCGCACTTTCATGCCCAAGCGACACATGCCTTCTGCGACGGAACCCGAAGAAACCAGTATCACATCGATAGATTGCCGCCTTAAACCGGCCATCTGCTCAACCCAGGCTGCAATGGAGGCCTTATCAAGCCCCCGTCCACCCTTGGTTAACAAAGAGCTGCCTATTTTGACGACAACCCGCTTAACCTTGGCAAAATCAGCCCTGCTCACTTTTTTCCCGCCGTTGCTGTTCCAAAAAGCTCATGATGGCGAACATCAGCTCTCGGGTACCGCTGCCGTTAATGGCTGCAATTTTAAATACCGGACCGGTCCATTCCAGCTCATCGACGATTGCCTGACAATGCCGCTCGACTTCCTCTTCAGGCAGCCGATCTATTTTATTCAGCACCAGCCAACGTGGCTTGGCGGCCAACTCATCGCTCCACTTTTCAACTTCATGAATGATTTTTTTAGCCGCCTGTACCGGCGACTCCATGCTCTCGTAAGGCTCAACATCAATCAGATGCAACAGCAAACCGGTGCGCAGCAAATGCTTCAGGAACTGCAAGCCGAGACCCGCGCCTTCGGCCGCACCCTCAATAACACCGGGAATATCGGCAATAACAAAGCTGCGCAAATCATCAACCCTAACCACGCCCAGATTGGGATGCAAGGTGGTGAAAGGATAGTCGGCAACCTTGGGCGTTGCCGCCGATACCGAGCGTATCAAGCTGGATTTTCCGGCATTGGGCATGCCCAGCAAACCGACATCGGCAATCAGCGTCAACTCCAGATTCAATCTGCGATGCTCGCCTTCGCTGCCTTTACTGGCTTTTTGCGGCGCCCGGTTAATACTGCTTTTAAAACGCGTATTGCCTAAACCATGAAACCCGCCTTGAGCAACCAGCAGTGTTTGATCGACTCGGGTTAAATCACCTATGACCTCACCTGTTTCCGCATCAGAAACCTGAGTCCCTAGCGGTACCGGCACATAGCAATCATCGCCTTTTCTGCCAGTGCAATTTCGACTCATACCCCTTTGTCCGCGCTCCGCCCTGTGTACGGCATGATAGCGAAAATCCACCAGGGTATTTACATTCTCTGCTGCAATCAGATAAACACTGCCGCCATCGCCGCCATCGCCGCCATCCGGACCACCCATAGGAATGTATTTCTCGCGCCGAAAGCCAATAGTACCATTGCCGCCATCACCCGCTTCTACGCGAACTTCTGCTTCATCAACAAATCTCATAAATCACACGCCGCCAAACTTAAAACTCAACCGATAAAAACAAAAAAAGCCCCGCCATGAACGGCGGAGCTTTTTTAAGTTGCCGGGTTAAACTACCCCGACCTAACTGCCTCGCCATATTATAGCGCGATACAGCCGTATGTCTTATGCAGCAACAATACTGATAAATTTGCGGCTATGAGGTCCTTTGACCTGAAAAACCACTTTGCCATCAGCCGTTGCAAACAAAGTATGATCTTTTCCGCAACCTACATTATCACCAGCATGAAACTTAGTTCCACGTTGACGAACAATAATATTGCCTGCCGTCACACTCTCACCACCGTAACGCTTAACACCTAATCTTTTTGCATTAGAGTCACGTCCGTTACGAGTACTACCACCAGCTTTTTTATGAGCCATCTGTAACTCCTAATATCTTAAGCAGAAATACCAGTAATCTGGATTTCTGTATAGTACTGACGATGCCCCATTTGTTTCATATGGTGCTTACGTCTTCTGAATTTAATAATTTTGACTTTTTTATGCCTACCTTGAGACAAGACAGTCGCTGTAACTTTTCCGCCTTCGATAAAAGGCATCCCGACCTGAACAGCATCGTCTGACTGAATCATCAGTACTTTATCGAATTCAATGCTGTCGCCTTCGCCTAGCTCCAGTTTTTCTATTTTTAAGTAAGTACCTTCTTCTACGCGGTACTGTTTACCACCTGTTTGAATTACCGCATACATCGGCGCAAGCTCCATCAAGCATTAATCTGTTTAAAGTGAACAAAAAATTATATTTATAAATCAAAGCTAAGTCAACCTAAATTAAACTTATAACCTAAAATATCTTTTAAAAATAATATAACAAAGCCATTATCATCAACCTATCACGTCAATAGCATGGGCGATTAAGGTTTTATTAAGCTATAATAGCGTAGCAGAATTTGATTTTCATAGCTATCGCCATGAAAAGTAACCCAAACTTACACGCAACACGACATGATGGCATCGCATTCACAATCCCCCGCTAACACGCTCGCTCCCATTGATTTTGACTTAATTAAACAATTAACTACCGCTGAGGCAAAAGCCGTCGATCAGCTCATTATTGGCGAGTTAAGTTCCGATGTTGTCCTCATCAACCAGATGAGCCATTATATCGTCAGCAGCGGTGGCAAACGATTACGCCCCATGCTGCTGTTATTGGCAGCCAAGGCCTTAGGCGGTGCCAGCGACAACCACCTGCTGATGGCGGCGGTCATTGAATTTATCCACACCGCCACACTGCTGCATGATGACGTTGTTGACGACTCCGACCTCAGACGCGGTAAAGAATCCGCCAATGCCGTCTGGGGCAATGCAGCCAGCATATTGGTAGGCGATTACCTTTATTCCAGCGCGTTTGAAATGATGGTGCGTACCGGCAATATGCGGGTGATGGAAATCCTGTCGAAAACCACTACCGCCATTGCCGAAGGCGAAGTGCTGCAACTGTTAAACTGCAATAATCCCGAGACCACCGAACAAAAATACCTCGAAGTTATTGCCAGAAAAACCGCTATTTTATTCAGCGCCGCGACCAAATTGGCCGCCGTCATTGCCGGAGCATCCGCTGAAACCGAACAAGGCTTAGCGCTATACGGCCAACATCTAGGCATCGCTTTTCAGCTGATTGATGACGCCCTCGATTACAAAGCCAGCAAAGATGAACTGGGAAAAAATCTCGGCGATGACTTGGCAGAAGGAAAGCCAACCTTACCGCTGATTTACGCGATACAACACAGCACCGAAAGCGAGGCCAAAATCGTTATTGACGCGATCAAAAATGGCGATCGCGATGCCTTCAACGAAGTTTACTCTATCGTGCAACGCACTAAAGCCATTGATTACACCGAACAACGTGCCGATGAGGAAGCTCAAAAAGCGATCAGTGCATTAAGTGTGCTGCCTGACTCCGAATACAAACAAGCATTAACTTTATTGGCGAAATTTTCTGTCCAACGTAATTATTAAAACCGCACTCGCCTAGCTTTTAAGCAGCGCATTATAAGCATGCGCTTTTTCAAGCAGCCGGTTATATTTACGCTCCACCTTGTCCATGACCTCGGTTAAAAACTGCGTGACTTCGGCATCTTCTATACCTTCTGCCGCCGACAGCATATAAGCCTCCAGCTCACTCACCGCATCGGCATCGACAATCTCATCAAGCAGCGTCGATGCCTCGGAAGTATTAACAGCACTGACCAGAGTATTGGCATCCAAGCCTTGTTGCAATAATTGTTGCAACATATCAACCGCCTGAGCCATTTCCCGCGCTTTTTCATTAACCGAATGAAGTAGCGTTAAATTTTCAGTGAACTCAATAAAATCGTTCACCGCTTTTTTAAGCTCATACAAGCGCAACTCGTGTTTTACCTTAATTGCTTGCCGCATAGTTATTCCAATTCGCCAAAAATTACGTCAATTATAATTCAAACTGGATTTATCGATCGATTGCCGATGCAGTAGGCAACAAAGATAGTTCCGCTTAAATTGTCTTGTTGTGTTCATTTTAACTTGGGACTATTATCAAAATCGGTTAGGACTAACCTTAAGACCATTGAATATGTGCTTGACCGTTTACCTTAATTGGTCGCTGCAAGTCAGCGGCAATAAAACACCTATAAACCACCCTAACAACACGATAAGGCATGATGATGAAACAACGCTATAACTTCTTGTGGATTTTAGCTTTAATGATTGTAACTAGCGCTTCATGGGCTTACGGCAGCAGTAGTAGCTCAAAATCCTGTACCAAACCCAAGTTTACCGATTTTACTCCGACTGAAAATACCGAAGTTGCAGCAGGCTCAGACTTTTCTTTTTTAGCGTCTGCAAACACGTTGCCAAATACCATCAAAGTTACCGTAAAAGGTCTACCCACCAACCTCAAAGTCACCGCAAACAAAGGTGGTTTTCAGGCAAGCGGAACCATTCCAATGTCATTAAAAGGCGTATACGCCAGAATTGCTATCACTGCTGAAGGACAAAACAAGTGTAAAGGCGATGACGGCTGGCTGGTAAAAATTGCCGATTAATATTCAAAAGCTCACTGCCGGCGTTCAACCCTCCCGTTCCACACCGGCCATTACCTTTATTAGCTTACCCAGTAGTCCTGCTAAGCTACAGACTCTTTTAGACTAGCCAAATCGATAACAAAGCGATACTTCACATCGCTGTTCAACACGCGCTCGTAAGCTTCGTTAATCTGCTGGATAGGGATAATTTCGATGTCTGCAGTGATCGCGTTTTCAGCACAGAAATCGAGCATTTCCTGGGTTTCTTTCAATCCGCCAATCAAAGAACCCACAATACGGCGACGCTTGAAAATCAAGTTGCCGACAGCAGGCGACGGATGCGGGTGATCAGGCACACCCAGCAGACATAACGTACCATCACGTTTCAGCAAGGCGGTGTAATTATCCAGATTATGCGGTGCCGCCACGGTATTCAGGATGAAGTCAAAACTGGCAAGATGCTGTTGCATCTCCTCCGGATTTTTGGACACTACCACTTCATCAGCACCTAGCCGTTTAGCGTCTTCTGCCTTGCCGGGTGTCGTAGTAAAAAGCACGACGTGTGCGCCAAACGCATGGGCAAACTTTATCCCCATGTGCCCCAGTCCGCCCAAGCCGACAATGCCGACCTTATCTCCTTTGCCTACCTTCCAGTGCCTCAACGGAGAATAAGTGGTAATTCCCGCGCATAACAACGGGGCTACAGCCGCCGGATCAAGCTTATCCGAAACATGCAGCACAAAATCCTGATTGACGACGATCTCCCTGGAATAGCCGCCGTAGTTGCTACCGCCGGTATGCTTATCGGGACTGTTATAGGTAAATACTGCGTTATCACAGAATTGCTCCAGATTATCATTGCAATCAGGGCATGCCTGACAAGAATCAACCAGACAACCGACACCAACGGTATCCCCGGGTTTAAAATTGCGGACCTCACTACCTACTTGGGTCACTTTGCCAACAATTTCATGACCGGGCACCATCGGAAATACCGAACTACCCCACTCGTTACGCACTTGATGAATATCGGAGTGACAAACCCCGCAGAACAAAATCTCAATCCGGACATCGGTAGCCGTAGGATCTCGTCGTTCAAAACTGAACGGCACCAGTGGCGTATTGTGATTATGGGCCGCATAACCCAGCGTTTTTTTCATGATAAACCCCGTGAATTAATGTTTTAAGCACACCCGACCTCAGCCATAGAATGACAGCCGCCGCCGACGAATAGAGGTCGGCGGATTGTTCCTCTCCGTTGGCCTAAATCCCCTCCTCCTTATCCTCCTCATCCGTAGCCATATCCGAAATCTCTTTCAACCTTGAGATAGCTTTAAAATTAATACTGTCTTCCGGGTACAGGCCTTCGCCATCTAACACACCAGCCGGTTTCCCGGTCAATAATTCCAGCGTTTCATCGACGCTGGACACCGCATAAACCGCAAACAGCCCCTTTGCTACCGCATCGATCACTTCCTGTTTCAGCATCAGGTTGCGCTTGTTGGCTGCTGGAATAATAGCGGCGTGTTGTCCGTTAAGGCCTCGCGCCTGACACAACCTGAAGAAGCCTTCTATTTTCTCATTAACGCCGCCTACCGCCTGAACTTCGCCGTACTGATTGATCGAGCCGGTCACCGCAAAAGTCTGCTTAATCGGCGTCCGAGTCAGCGCCGAAATAAGACAGCAAAGCTCGGCCAGCGAGGCGCTGTCACCGTCGATATAGCCATAGGATTGTTCTATAGCGATGCTGCCCGATATGGCTAACGGAAATTGCTGGGCATAGGTGTGTCCCAGATAGCCTGTCAAAATCATCACGCCTTTGGAATGGATGGATTGCCCCAGCTCCACTTCCCGCTCGACATCAACGATACCTCTGGAGCCGGGATGAACGCTGGTGGTAATGCGCACCGGTGCGCCAAAGCTGCTGCCGCCGACTTCCAGTACGGTTAAGCCGTTGACTTTGCCTATCGCCTCACCATCGGTATCGATCAGAATGGTGCCGACCAGCATTTCTTCGAGGATATTCTCGGGCATTCTGCCGTTGCGATGCTCTCTTGCGGCCAAAGCCTGTTCGATATGCGCCCGGTCGCACACTGGCTGATTGTCGCGCTGACAAAACAGGTTGGCTTCGGCGATGATTTCCAGAGAATCTTTGATCCGGGCGGAAAAATGATGCTGGTTTTCGGCAAGTCGACAGCTGTGCTCAATCAGACATTCAATAGCTGTCCGCGTTAACGGCTTGACACCGGAATCTGCCGCCTGCTTAATCATCAGCAGTATAAAGCGTTGCATCGACTCGTCGTTACGCGGAATGTAATTGTCAAAGTCGGCAAGGATTTTGAACATCTCATTAAACTCATCATCCAATTCTTCGAGCAGATAATAAATATCTCTGGAGCCAACCAGGATTACTTTAACGTTTAACGGGATGACTTCGGGCTTGAGGGTGATGGTGTTAATACCTAAATCCGAATAGGGCGATTCGATTTCGATGCGGCCAGATTGCAGGGCGCGTTTCAGACCTTCCCAGACGAACGGATAATTCAGCAGTTTTTCGGCATCGAGAATCAAATAACCGCCATTGGCCTTGTGCAAGGAACCGGCGCAAATCCGCCGATAATTGGTGACCAGTGCGCCCTGATCGCTGACATATTCAATGCGCCCGAACAGGTTCTGATAAATCGGATGCGGCTCGTAAACAACCGGCGCACCGCTTTCCTGCAGGTTATCGACCAGAATGTTGGGCGCATACAGCTCGGTCAGCAACAGCCGTTTTGCGGTGTTATCCTGGGGTTCCGGCGTTCGCCCAGGCATCAGATAATCGGCAATGGTGTTACTGAGACTTTTTTTGATTTCCGCTAAAAAGGTAATGACATCATCGATATTTTGGTAGCTGTCATTCAGTTCGGCAAACAACGGCTCTATCGCCAGACTGATGGTGTCGGTATCCAGCTGCTTGATTTTCTCAACCATGGCTCTGCGCCACTGCGGTAATTCCAGCAATACGTCGCTCAGATATTCTTCCAGGTCCTCAACATGCTTATGAAAAATTTCCCGTTCCGGCAGCGGCAGCTGGGTGAATTGATCTTCATTCAGCGCCTTGTTGTCCTGGATAGGTGCAAAAGAAATCGACTCGCCTTCCCTGAATAACGCAATACTCAAGGTTTGAGCCTTTTTATCGACCAGGTCGATGGCATCGTTATAGTACTGGTTGTAATGGCGCTCAATAGCCCCCTTTTTTTGTTGATAAGTAGGGCTTTCAAAGACAGCGGGAAAGGTCGCCAGCAGGTTATCGATTAACTTTTCAATGTCCTTGCTGAGCGTCAATCCATGCTCTGCGGGCAGCTCAACGGCCACCGGTTCTCTCGGATTGGTAAAGTTATCGACATAAGCATAGGACGGCGGCGCGGGCAGCGTTTTTGCCTGAGCATTCAGATGGTTGGTAATCATCGACAACCGTCCCAATCCCGGCTCACCCATCACAAAAACATTGTAACCTGGGTTGCGCATTGCAACGCCAAACTCCAGCGCCGACTGGGCTCTGGACTGACCCAAAATGGTATCGGGTAATTCAGGTGCTGCCGGGAACTCAAAGCCCGTTAGATCGACATTTAGTTTCAGTAACTCAAGGGGGAGCTTCAGGGAATTAGACATGAATAGGGGATGTTCTCGGATTACGCAAAAACGGCAATTCTACCATTTTTTGCCGCGTTGTCCGATTATCCCCAAAATGGGGCTTGAGGCCCGTAGCCAATAAATAACAGGGCTGATCCTATTGTCATGTGAATTTAATCAAGTTGTTGCATAATCGGCAACAAGCTAACAAAACAACAAGGTGTTCTGATGATTATCAATTGGGTTGCAGCCAAGGCACAACAACTTTTACTGGCACAAGATACCGAAATCGACGAATTTAGCGCCAACTTCGACGTTGCGTTGAGCGTTGAAATTAGGCGTTTTTTGTATACACAAAATGATGGCTGCACGGATGCAGGAGGTACGACTCCATGGATAGAGGCGGTAGAGCAACGCAGGGAGCAGTTGCCGAGAGCACCTCAACAGGCTGAAATAGCCAATGTAACGACTCTAGCCCAACCTGCATTAGACGAGCATGAACTGGCATTAACCTGATGTAGAGGTACAAATCGACGACTGTCTGGGCAGATATTGCGGGAATAATATCTGCCCAGACACCCCTGCTTACTTCACAACTAAGCTATTATTAACCGACTTGACCCCCTTAACCTTTCTTGTCAGCTCCACCGCTCTGGTGGCGGCGCTCTCAGAGTCCACAAACCCACTTAGCTGAACGACGCCCTTGTAGGTTTCAACGCTGATTTGTAGCAGCTTAAGCCTGGAATCACCTAATATAGTGGTTTTAACTTTGGTCGTCAGCACAGAATCGTCTAAAAATTCCCCGGTGCTTTCATGTGTAGGCCCTCCAGCACATCCGGCAATTAGCATGGCGCATACAAAACCTATTATCAACTTGAACTTATTCATAATGTTTAACCCTTATAGTTTAATTAGGCGTAAGTTTTAAAAACGATTATTTCTGGCGTTAATAATCACAACATCGCTACCCGATCGACTCATACTGAAACAATCCCTACATTTTAATCATACAATATTATCGAACAGATGTATTCCTCACACTCCATGCTGATGACTGCGGGATTTTGACGAGGCGAACAGTATTCTAAAGTCAGACTGATTTTCTTGCTGCTGAAAAACTTCAAATTCTGATGCAAAGTCCTTGCGGGCACGGTATCGATGAGCATCAAGATCTTGAATCAAGACGCCCATGGCTAAAAAGGTATTGGCAGGGATATTAAGCGCCATCATTTCTTCGCTAAACAGCTTTAGGGTGTGTTCTTGAACGGCATAATCCTGAAAGTCGCCCAAAACTTCCTGCAGGCCTTTCAATTTCCTAATCAGGTGTTTTATTTGATGCTCCGAATAAAGGCTTTGGAAAAATTCCATCAGGTAGCGCAGTTTTTTACAGGATTTTCTTAAATCATGTAAGGCTTCATCCGCTGATGAGCCGTTAATCGCTTTACCTTCGTGCAATACCCGGGTAAAAGTTTTCCATATTCTCCTGTCGGCAAGTTCTTTAATGCTCAGCTTAGCATTTTCCTCAAGCGGTTTTTTATATGAGGGCTCTTTAAGGTACAGCGCCCATTCAGCCAGGGTGGATAAATACTGGGTTGACTGCAATTTTTTTGCCAGTTCCTTCCGGGCTTTTTGCTGCTTGATGAGTAAGAAATCATATAACGGATTGAGGTCTTCCCTGATTGAGTCCGGCAGACTGCTTTTATAGCGGTCAAAACTCAGCAGATAAACATCCAAGTCTCGTGCCGGTCCGGTAATCTGCCCCAGCCAGCAGAAAAAATCGGCATAATGTGCGCTGATATTTGGAGGTAGTATGCCTTTGATCTGGCTGAGTCCCGCGCGGGTTCTTCTGACCGCAACTCTAAAGTCGTGCAAAAACTCGCTGTCGGTATGGGCAATAGTCCCCTGTTCGTTGACTTTAATGGCTTTTAACAGGTGACTGTAGATATATTTGCCGGCAATATCGGCACGCATGTCGGGGTCAAGATTGATATTCAATTTTGATGAGTAATCTTTAGGCTTGCGGCTCTGAATCTGCAGAGCTGTCAACAAAACAGATTTATCCGTCACTGTTAAGCCCAGTGTTACGGTCAATAGTTCGGCAATATGTTCGGCGGCCTTGTCGTAGCCTCTTACTGGTTGCAGAAGAACGCGGTTATTGAATTGACCGTATTCTTCGATTAACAGCCGAACGATGATTTTTTCATTTTTATTAAGAATATTCAGCTGATAGGTTTCATATTCCAGCGTGCAAACCGGCAATAATGCACGCATTTCCAACAGCGGTGCCAGGATGTCATGTATTATTTCGGGCTCGAATTCTTTGCTGAATAAAGGAACTTTATTACACTCCGATTCGGCAATAACCGAACCATTTTTAATCGATTTTAATAGTAGGGGCGACCGGCCGGTCGCCCGTTTTGCTTGGTTAAATTCGCATGTGATGTCGCTTGAGTACAATCGCCAGTCAAAGCTATCGTAATAGCTTTTGCAGGATGACTGCCTTGAAGCCAGTTGCGTGTCGACCTCATGACTTAATGCGGCAATAAAATTTTCAGCCGTTAAATTCGTAGGGAATTCA
This sequence comes from Methylobacter sp., assembly GCA_030653985.1. Classification (GTDB taxonomy): domain Bacteria; phylum Pseudomonadota; class Gammaproteobacteria; order Methylococcales; family Methylomonadaceae; genus Methylobacter_A. The sequence continues at coordinate 83,587 of JAURYJ010000021.1, forward strand.
AATTGTAAGGACATATTTATCACAAAGTATAGATTCAGGAATCATTTGGCAGTTAATTTTTTAGCATAACAGCTTAATATTAATGTTTAATGACAGGGCATAAGGATGGATCAAAAAAGCTGCATCAGCGGATATTCGCCGAAAAAATAAGTGAAGATAAACAGCCATTTTGCGCTGAAGCCTTAGCATAGCAAAAAAAACCGCACTGTAATATTCTTGTCATATTCTATTTACATAATAGAGCCACTTTAATTTATTTGAGAGTTAACCATGAAAGTATCTTTTAAAACTAAATCGTTGGTGACTGCGATCGGTTTTGGTATCGCCGCATTAACCAGCAGTGTTGCTGGCGCCGTACAGACTGTTGATGCCGGTGTTCCCGAATATCAAAAAGCCAGCGGTATTTCCGGCAACCTGTCCAGTGTCGGCTCCGATACGCTGGCCAATCTGATGACGCTATGGGCTGAAGAATTTAACCGCGCTTATCCTAATGTGAACATTCAAATTCAAGCAGCGGGCTCGTCAACAGCGCCACCAGCATTGACTGAAGGCACATCAAACCTCGGGCCTATGAGCCGCCAAATGAAAGATGACGAGCTTGAAGCCTTCGAAGATAAATACGGCTATAAGCCTACCGCTATTCCAGTTGCTATTGATGCGTTGGCGGTCCTTGTCAACAAGGACAACCCGGTTAAAGGTCTGACCATGGAACAGGTTGATGGTATTTTCTCTTCCACCAACAAATGCGGCGGCACAAACATTGAAACCTGGGGCGACGCCGGTGTTGCCGCTTGGGGAGCAAAAAGCATCCAGTTATACGGACGTAACTCGGTTTCAGGTACTTACGGCTATTTTAAAGAACACGCTTTATGCAAGGGCGACTTAAAAAGCAACGTCAATGAGCAGCCCGGTTCTGCATCGGTTGTTCAATCCGTCACTTCTTCGGTTAACGGCATCGGTTACTCCGGTATGGGCTATACAACGTCGGGCGTTAAAATGGTGCCTTTAGCAGCCAAGGGTAGCAAGACATTTGTTGATGCAACACCCGAAAATGCAGTTGCCGGCACTTATCCTTTGACTCGCTACTTGTATGTTTATGTCAACAAAAAACCAAACCAAGCGCTGGCACCGTTAGACAATGAATTTATCAAAATGGTGTTGTCAAAAACAGGTCAGCAAGTGGTTATAAAAGACGGCTATATTCCCCTGCCTGCAACAGTGGTTGATAAAATATTGACTACGCTTAAATAGGCTAAGGGTTTAATATCGCGCAGGGATGCTTAGCACAAGGATGTCGGCCCGAATGTATTGTTATCTTCGACTGCCAAGGATGATGGCAGAGACTGCTCCCGGCAGTCCTCGGCATTTTCTCCATCCATGGAGGTCAGAAGTGTCGCAATCGGAAAGGAACCGATGCGTCCCCCTCAGTAAGTAAAAATGCATCTGACAAAAACGGCCAAGATTTGCTTTGTGAGTCTTGGTCGTTTTTTGTTTTTTTGTTATATCATTGTTCCATTTAATTTCTAGTCTCTTTAGCATGTCAGAAATAAACGCCCCCATAAAACAACCTCCCGCGACTGCCAAGGATCGAGGAAGTGCCGCAAACGGTATGGAATCTAAGCGACCCATAAAAATCAGTTCCGGTGAATATCACCAGCGCTGGCGACTTATTAAAGATGCCTTGGCACGCTATGGCGTGGTGGCGGGCGGCCTGGGTGTAATCGTCGCTATCGTACTGATTTTCTTCTATTTACTGTATGTGGTGTATCCGCTATTTATATCGGCTAGCGCAGCGCCGGTGAGCGAATACCCGGTACCCGAGCAGGCACTGGGCAATACCTTGCTGCTGGCAATAGAAGAACAAAATGAGGTTGCAGCCCGGTTTACCGACAGCGGGCAAGTAGTGTTTTTTAATGCCTCTACCGGTAAAACTCTATTGACACAAGCGGTGGCAATACCAGAAGGCGCACATATCACCAGCTTTGCTCAGGGCAGTCCTGTCAAAGAAGGCGCAGTCATTTACGGTTTATCCGATGGCCGGGCCATCATCGCTAAACAGCAATATAAAGTCACTTATCCGGACAATGTTCGGTTGATTACGCCGTCGCTTAAATACCCATTGGGCGAACAGCCTTTGGCACTGGATGAGTCCGGCGCCGCTTTGGAGACAATCGCGGTTAAGGTGGGCGCTGATTCAACGACTATCGTTGCCAAAACGGCCGATAAAATACGCCTGATCAATTTTAAAAAAGAACAAGCTTTATTTTCTGATGAGGCGGCTTTAACGCGTACGGATTCGGTTCTGGATCTGCCGACTGCGGGTATTGCCGAAATTTTAATCGACAAGGATGAGTCCAATCTGTATCTGATCAACAACGACGGACAGTTGGGCTATTTCGATATTAGCGACAAGAGCAGTCCAGACTTAAAGCAGCAACTGAATGTGGTTGCTGCGGGACAAAAGATTACCAGCGTGACTTTTTTAAATGGCGATCTTTCGTTGATGATAGGCGACTCCAGCGGCTTAGTATCACAGTGGAGCATGGTTAGAGACAAACTGAATCGCCCTGCCATGCAAAAAATCAGGTCGTTTAAAGTATCCGATAAAGCAATTATTGCGATCAACTCAGAACAGCGTCGTAAAGGCTTTATGACCATCGATGCCGACGGTATCGTCGGCATTTATCATTCAACCGCTGAACGGGAAATGATTAAAGAACGGGTCAGCGATGCCTTACCATCGACAGCGATTTTGTCGCCGAGAGCCAATGCCTTGTTGTTGCAGTCGGCAGCCGGCAACATGCATTTCTGGCAGGTCGATAATAAACATCCCGAGGTTTCGATCAAATCGCTTTGGCAGAAAGTCTGGTACGAAAGCTATCCGAAGCCTGATTATATCTGGCAATCTTCTTCGGCAAGTAATGATTTTGAGCCTAAATACAGCTTAACGCCGTTGGTTTTCGGCACCCTGAAGGCGGCATTTTATGCGATGCTGGTAGCCATCCCGCTGGCACTGATGGGGGCGATTTACACCGCTTATTTTATGACTCCGGGGATGCGGGTGTACGTAAAACCCTCTATTGAAATTATGGGTGCGTTGCCGACGGTTATTTTGGGCTTTCTTGCCGGCCTTTGGCTGGCTCCGTTTATGGAAGAACACCTGACCGGAATTTTTGCCCTATTGATGATCGTTCCTGTCGGCGTGATGCTGTTTGCCTTCGCCTGGCAATTTCTACCCAAAACCATTGCCGAAAATCTCCCTGAAGGCTGGGATGCAGCCCTATTAATCCCGGTTATTTTACTGAGCGGCTGGCTTGCCTTTCAGGTAAGCGTGCCATTGGAAACTTACTTGTTTCACGGCACCCTACAGGATTGGTTGAAGGCTGAAATGGGCATAGGCTACGACCAACGCAATTCCTTGGTGGTCGGCGTGGCGATGGGCTTTGCGGTGATTCCGACCATTTTTTCTATCGCTGAAGATGCGATTTTTAGCGTGCCCAAACATTTGACTGTAGGCTCACTGGCATTAGGCGCGACGCCCTGGCAAACCATGATCAGGGTCGTGCTGTTAACCGCTAGTCCGGGCATTTTTTCTGCGGTAATGATCGGTTTCGGCCGGGCCGTCGGCGAAACCATGATTGTATTAATGGCAACCGGAAATACACCGGTCATGGATTTAAGCGTTTTTCAGGGCATGCGTACCCTGGCGGCCAATATCGCGGTAGAAATGCCGGAATCGGAAGTTGACAGTACCCATTATCGAATCCTATTTTTAGCGGCTCTGGTTTTGTTTATGTTTACTTTTGTCTTTAATACGCTGGCCGAAGTCATTCGTCAGCGCTTACGTGAAAAATACAGTTCATTATGATGAGTCTATTATGATTAAAGCATGGTTTAAAAGCGGTACTCCCTGGGTATGGCTCAATGCGGCGGCAGTCAGTACCTGCCTTATTATGGTAGTCGGCGTACTGGGCTTAATTGTCGTGCGCGGAGTCGGTCACTTCTGGCCTGCCCAAGTGGTACAGTTCAGCTATCAGGAACCGGGCGGGGCAGTCCAAACCATTATCGGCGAGCATGTGGATAGCAGCATTACGCCAGCCGCGATGGCAAAATCAACGGGTTATATCATGGCCGATGATGAAGATACGCTGGTGCAATACCTGATTAAAACCGGCAACCGGGATATTACCGGCGCTGATTTTCGTTGGATATTGGAGCGCAATATCCAACAGCAACAGACGCCTGCCGAACTGATGGTAGTGGAACGACGTGAATGGGGTAATTTCTACGGCCAATTGCTTGCGGTCAAGGAAAGCGGCAAGATTATCGCTGAAGGCGATCAAGCTTGGCCTGTTGCTCAAGCCCGAATAGATCAAGCTTTAGCGATTTTTAAGGAAATAGCCCACTTGGAAAAAAAGGAAGTCGGTGCGATCAACTACAGTCTGGAACAGTTAAGGCTTGAACAGAAAAGATTGCAACTGAACAATCGCTGGGATGCGGCAGCTGAGCAACGGTTGGCCGCCGAAAAAGCGGAGTTGGAAATTGACTATAACAAATATCAAACACAGCTAAGCGAGCTGTATCGACAAATAAGACGGGATAGCCTGGTCGCAAAAACCGAAGGCGGCAAGGAAATTGAAATACCCGTGGCCAAAGTCGTCAGGGTTTTCCAGCCGAACACCATGAGCCGGTTCGATAAAGTCTGGCATTATGGCGTTAAACTGGTTGAATTTTTAACCGATGATCCGCGCGAGGCTAATACCGAAGGTGGTATTTTTCCGGCTATTTTTGGTACAGTGATGATGGTCATCATGATGTCGATTATCGTCACACCATTCGGCGTTATTGCGGCCGTGTATTTACGCGAATATGCTAAACAGGGATTTATCACCCGCTTGATCCGAATCGCGGTCAACAATCTGGCGGGCGTACCCTCGATTGTTTACGGGGTATTCGGCTTGGGCTTTTTTGTCTATATCCTGGGCGGCAACATCGATCAGCTGTTTTTTCCGGAAGCGGCTCCTGCCCCGGTCTACGGTACGCCAGGCTTACTATGGGCTTCCATTACCCTGGCTTTGCTGACTTTGCCGGTGGTTATCGTGTCAACCGAAGAAGGCTTAGCGCGTATCCCCAAATCGATACGCGAAGGCAGTCTGGCCCTGGGCGCTACCAAACTGGAGACCTTATGGCTGACGGTATTGCCGATGGCAAGCCCGGCGATGATGACCGGCTTGATTCTGGCTGTGGCGCGGGCGGCCGGCGAAGTGGCTCCGTTAATGCTGGTGGGTGTGGTAAAAATGGCACCCACATTGCCGCTGGACGGCAATTATCCGTTCTTGCATTTAGACAGAAAATTTATGCATTTAGGATTTCATATTTATGATGTCGGCTTTCAAAGCCCCAATGTTGAGGCGGCGAGACCCTTGGTTTATGCGACATCATTATTGTTGGTACTGGTCATTGTAGGGCTGAATTTGTCAGCCATTTTAATCAGAAATCATCTGCGAGAAAAATACCGGGCACTGGAAGGTTAAAGAAATGACAGATCAACACGTACGTACACATGCCATTGATGTAAGTTCAGTTTTACGCGATCAGAAAAAAACGGGTGAGCCGAATGAGACCTGTATCAAAGTAGAAAATTTAAATCTTTTCTATGCGGAAAAACAGGCTTTGCATAACGTTAATATGGAAATGCCGAAGAAAAAGGTAACCGCCTATATTGGCCCCAGCGGTTGCGGCAAATCGACACTGCTGCGCTGCATCAACCGAATGAATGACTTGGTGGATAAGGTCACCATCGAAGGCAAGGTTCTGCTCGATGATGAAAATATTTACGATAAATCCGTCAATGTCGCCGCTTTACGCAGGCGCGTCGGCATGGTATTTCAAAAGCCGAATCCCTTCCCTAAATCTATCTTCGAGAATGTCACTTACGGCCTTAGAATTCAGGGTATTAACGACAAACGAGTTTTGGAAGAAACCGTTGAAAATGCGTTGCGCGGCGCAGCGCTGTGGGATGAAGTTAAAGACCGCTTGAATGATAACGCCCTAGGTTTGTCAGGCGGACAGCAACAGCGGCTGGTGATTGCCAGAGCGATTGCGATAGAGCCCGAAGTCCTGTTGCTAGATGAACCCGCATCGGCGCTGGACCCTATTTCAACCTTAAAAATTGAAGAACTGATCAACGAGCTTAAAGAAAAATACACGATAGTTATCGTCACGCACAATATGCAGCAGGCCGCACGGGTTTCGGACTACACCGCATTTATGTATATGGGCGAATTGATAGAGATGGGTACGACCAGCGAGTTGTTTACCAATCCTCAAAAGAAACAAACCGAAGATTACATTACCGGTCGGTACGGCTAACCAGGAGCAAGCAATGGACAACAGCAAAATAGGGCAGCATATTTCAGGCCAGTTCAATAAAGAACTGGAAGACGTGCGTAACAAAGTTTTAACCATGGGCGGACTGGTTGAACAGCAAATAGAGCTAGCCGTTAGCGCTTTTGCAACCGGCGATATGGAAATGGCCGAACTGGTCATCAAACAAGACAATCAGGTCGATGCGCTGGAAATGGCTATCGATCAGGAATGCATGCAAATCTTAGCGTTAAGGCAACCTGCCGCATTCGATTTACGATTGTTAATTACCGTCATCAAAGTGGTTAATGAGCTTGAACGCGTCGGCGATATGGCCGAACGCATCGCCGAGATGGCTATACAATTGGCGGGGACCGACAACAACAAACATGACCAATATTACGAACTGGAGCACATGGCCGAATTGGTTCAGGAAATGCTGCACGGCGCGCTGGATGTATTTGCCAGGATGAACATAGAAGGCGTCACCACCATTACCGGCTTGGATGAAAATGTCGATCGCGAATACGGCAGCATCATCCGCCAGTTGATTACCAAGATGATGGAAGACCCAAGAAACATTACCCGGATGTTGAATGTGCTTTGGATTGCCCGTTCATTAGAAAGAATCGGTGATCACGCTTGTAACATCTGCGAACACTTGGTTTATATGGTCAAAGGCGAAGATGTGCGCCATTTGACCCAGGAAGAACTGGAAAGGAAGATGAAGCAGTAACAGGCGTTTCCGGCGCAACGCCTTTATCACTAAGCAGCGAAAAACCCCGCCGTTCAGGTATAGGTATCTACACAAATTAACTGGACTGGCTGCTCATGCACCCATTAAAGAAAAAACATTTTTCGTGCCCTCGCGGATGGCTGCACTGCCATTAGGTTAATGCCTTGGCATTAGGTGGGTGCGAATTTATTCGCGCATTTGGCGGTCACTGCGCGAATAAATTCGCGCCCACACTGTTCAGTCATCACTGTCTTTTCAGTCTAACTTAATCGTAGTCCCACGGGAGAGCCAATAACTTGTGTAGATAGCGATGCCGCTCAGGGCGAGGATGTAAGCGGCTCAATTCAGTAGTGCCCCACTATCTTCGATATTCGTTTAAATTTGTTTAGCAAAACAAGCCCCCTGTTGGTAAAATTTTGTCAACGGTAAAAGCCTTATCCCCATCCCAAAATATTTACACGGCAATAAGTCTATAACTTGTCTCTATCTACCGAAAGGTATGGATGTGAAGCCGGTTGAGGCTGGTTTCAAGATGAGGCGCGAGTCGGACAACGTCGGGCAGTCAGTCGTATTTGGGCACAAAAAGGCACTCGCCCCGTATTGTTCAACAGTAACCATTTACAGCGGCTTATATTTTTGGCGGCGTATGCCCTAAGAATAGCAAAACCGCAGGCTTGATCATGCCAAAACCAATACTGAAGCTATGCATTCTCTATACTCCCGTCAGTGGGCATCATTACCTGGTTTTTACCCAGACTTTCGATGTTGACTGTAATAATGAATGTGTTCACCGTATCAATCTCTAAAAGGAAGCAGTGATGAGTTATTGGGATTCCCAGACAATGGGACTGATCTACCTGGTCTACGGTCTGGCTTTTTTCGTGCTGGGTGTGGCTGCCTTGATGCTGCCCAAGCACAATACGACGTGGTACCACTTCGCCCCGCAGTTATCACTGCTGGCCGTATTCGGCATTCTACACGGCATCGTGGAGTTTATTGAACTGCAGAAACTTAGCCATTCAGCCGAGTGGTTAACTGAGCTAAGCCGTTTGTTGCTGGCCGCTTCCAATCTGTCGTTACTGGAGTTTGGTCGGCGCACCTGGATAGCTATTTCGGGATCGCCCCGTCTGTCTGCGCCTTGGGTGTACGGCATTACGATCCTCGGGGTGGTCATGCTGTCGCAATGGACAAGCGACCCCTTTATCGGTCTGGCGATAGGAGCGCGTTGGTTTATCGGCGCTCCGGCTGCGATGCTAACCGGTCTGGCACTGTTCGCCGTCCAGCGGAAAATAAAAACAACCGGCCGCAATGCCAACTGGCTGCACCTGGTTGCGCTGGCATACATCGGCTACAGCGTGCTTAACCTGGTTCCGTTACAGAGCGACCCGTATCTACCCTCATGGCTACCAACACACGCGAGCTTCCTCGCGTTGTTTGATATTCCCATCCAGTTGTTGCGCACGCTGTGCGCAGTGGCGGCAACCTTTGGCTTAGTGTCACTGGTACGACTAGCCGGTGATAACTGCCAAGTGGACGCTACCATCTTCGAGTCGCATGAACCGATAGTCATCACCGATGCCAATTCGGTCATTTTACGCATCAACAAAGCCTTTACCGCCTCCACCGGCTACACTGTCGAGGAGGTGGTAGGCCGTAAAATAAACCTGCTCAAATCAGGACGCCATGACCACGCCTTTTATGTGGCGATGCGGGAAAGCATCGATCAAACCGAAACCTGGCACGGGGAAATATGGGATCGGCGTAAGAATGGCGAAATCTTTCTCAACCAGTTAACTATCTCTGCGGTAAAAGATGCCGCCGGTACAGTCATTTATTACGTTGGCATGTATATTGACATCACCGAACATAAAAAAACACAGCAACTATTACAGGATAAAGAGCAGATGTTATCCGAAGCGCAACGCGTCGGCCATGTTGGCAGCTGGTCTATGGATTTGGCAACCGGTTATCTTAGCTGGTCGGAAGAATTGTATCGAATTTATGGCGTTACACCGGAGACATTCGGACACTCCGAGCAAGCATTTTTCAATTTGATTCATCCCGCTGACCATGCTTCGATGAAAATGTGGCTCAGTGACTGCAAGTCCGGGAAGGGATGGCAGGAACTGGATTTCCGTATTATTCGGTCGGACGGCAGCGTTCGTTTTATTCGCGGTAGCGGCGGATTGCAAGGCGATGAAATGAACAATCCGCTACGCATCGTCGGAGTCTCGCAGGACATCACCGCGCGCAAACGCATGGAAGATGAGCTGAAATCCAGCGAGGCCACATTCCGTTCGATTATCGAGGTTTCCCCGGTGCCGATGGTGTTGGATGATGAGCGGCTTAACGTTACCTTTCTGAATCCGGCGTTTGTGCAAACCTTTGGTTACAATTTTAATGATATCCCGACCATAGCCGACTGGTGGCTAAAAGCCTGTCCTGACCCGGACTATCGACAGTGGGCCAAGGATGCTTGGTACACGGCACTGAAAAAATCCAAAGAGGAACAATCCGACTTTCCGCCTATGGAAGTCGCTATTCACTGCAAGAACAACAACATTAAAACGGTATTGGTATCTGTCACTGCTGTTTATCATAATTCTGCTAATTTATATTTGGTCATACTGTATGACATTACTCAACGCAAACAATTTGAAGCCAAGCTCAACGCCATTTTTAATGCGGCAGCGGAAGGTATTATCACTATGGATATAGCAGGCAATATCGTATCGGCTAATACTGCAGTAGAGACTATTTTCGGTTATAAACCGGAAGAGCTGCTGGGTTGCAGTATTAACACACTCATGCCGTCATCACCAAGACTCATAAATGATGGCGGTTTGCCTCCTACCATGCAATCTGCCGGACAAATTCGGGAGATTGAAGGCCTACATAAAAACGGTTCTGCGGTGCCCCTGGATTTATCCGTGGCAGAATTTTCAATCGATAATACGCAATATTTTACCCATATTGTGCGCGATGTGAGTTTGCGTAAATATCAGGAGCAACAAGACAAAGCGCATCTTGACGAACTCGCCCATGTCACTCGTCTCGGACTGATGGGTGAAATGGCTTCGGGCATTGCTCATGAAGTCAACCAACCTTTGACCGCGATTTCCAGCTATACGCAAGTGAGTTTAAACCTTGTTAACACCGAGAATCCTGATCTGGTAAAACTCACCGAGATCTTATCCAAAACTCAGCAACAGGCTTTAAGAGCAGGAAAAATAATTCATCGGATGAGGGAGTTTGTTAAATCTCATGCGAAACATCGTTCAACCGTCGACATGAATAGTTTGATTCATAATACTGTCGATATGTGTATTGCCGAGCTTAAACAGAGCGGTATAGCGTTGACAGTTGAACTGGAACCTAATCTGCCGTCTGTCTATGTCGATCATATTCAAATTGAACAGGTGCTCATCAATCTGGTCCGAAACAGCATTGATGCCTTAAAAAGTTTACCCGCAAGACAACCGCGTCAATTAAGCATCCACAGTCACTTGGTTCCCAACCAAGGCATAAGCGTCAGGGTGAAAGATAATGGACCGGGGCTTGATAAAGACCAACAACAAAAAATATCAACGCCTTTTTACACCACCAAGACAAACGGCATGGGTATGGGGCTATCCATCAGTCGCTCACTGATCGAAGCCCATGAAGGTACGTTACACTTCAACAGCGGACAAGGGAAAGGCACGACTTTTTATTTTACATTACCGATAGAAGAGAACCGTTGATCAGCAATAGACCTCTTTCCTAAATAGTTTAATAGTTTGTGTAGGCAGGAATAAGGCTACCCAAGCGTAGCGCCTGGTAGCGTTTCCAGCACATTCCAGAGCGCCGGAAACACCGGTTCTCGCTATCGTTTGAACTGGCTTATTCCTGCCTACGTAGCTGTATATTTAGGAAAGATCTCTATTGCTTATTGATAGGGATTTAGAGCAGGTGTTGATGTGATGGAGAGCAAACGTAGTATGGGCAAAGCGATAAGCATGGCCATCAATTAAAGGGTATCGGCATTGCAAGAGTGATTGCCGAGATAGCGCAAAAATAGCCGCTTTGGCATAACGTGGCTGTGTAGCCGAGAAATACAGGCACTTCCGTGTGCCGAACCCGCATCTGCCGTTTACGGACAGACGCTGGTCTCTATATCTCGTTTAGAAGTGGTAATGCGCACCCAAGCCGATATATTCCACCTTATCTTTATAAAATTGGCCGCTAGGCGTGTAGCCGTTATAGTATTCCGCCAGAACTTGAAGTTTTCGGCCTAATACCGTCAAATTTTCAAACTCAACACCTGCTCTGGCTGATACATCAGTACTCCAGTTATTTTCGTCATAATTCTTGATGTCAGCGGCAACAATAGGCCGCATTGACCCAAAATCTATACGCCAAGGGCTTCGAAACTCAATACCATATTGCGCCGACCAGACCTTAAGGTCTGCGGGTTCTCTGTGGAACAGCCCGCCGCCGCCGCCATACAAGCGCACGCCATAGGGAAGCTCATAAGACAGTTTTAAATCCGCACCTTCGTAACTGAGGTTCACCCGTTCGAATTTAGTATTTATCTTGCGCAGCAGAAATTCGTCGCCAAGATGTGAACTTTGGTGATAAATACGGCCAAACGCGGAGAACTGACCGACGCGTGCACTTGAATAGATTGCTGCAATAAAATCGGTATTGACCAGATCCGACGATGAAGCACCCAAATTGAAGTCACTAAAGACTCCGGCTTGCAGTCCTGTTTCCCATTGTGCCGTAGATTTTCCGAAGTTACTGCGGTAGAAGGGTATCGTTTCACCGAAGCTGACAGAGCCTATATCTCGGCCATCAAAATTGTCGCTCTGGTAATTGCGGTAAGCCGCAGAGAAATGAGCCCAGCGTGTATCTGCCAATAACGGCTTGAATAAATGCCCATTGGGTAGAAGTCCTGTTGGTAATATGACTGATTCAGTGACTGAGGTAGTCCCATCATCGGAAACCTGAACAGCGGTTAAGGTGTTGTCCGTAGGCAGTTGGCTAGTGGTTTCCGCTGTCTTTACCGAATTAACACCAGGAATTTCCCATAATAACTGTACCGCTTTGGCTCTGTCAGCATCTTCCAGGCCAGCGACCGGCAAGATAATTACGCCATCTTTCACCGTTACCGGTATTTCAAGCTTTAAATTTTGTTTTAACGCGCCAGCGGCGTAACCGGCAATATAAGCGTCATCCGACGGTCCGGCATAAGCTAAAGATGTCGACGCCAGCATAACGGCCAGAACAGCCGTAAACCGTAAAGAAACCATTATATTATTCACCCGTTGTACTGGTATTGACAGTCAGATCAGATTGTACTGATTGCACATTTTCCTGGCTACCGGCTACTTCCATCGCTCTGACGATGTTTTTCTCGGAATCCACTGAGCCGCTCAGCTTCACGACGCCTTTATCCGTAGTCACTTCGATATGAGATGAGTAAAGAAAGGGGTCATTTAAAATGGCTGTCTTAACCTTTGTGGTAATAACCGAGTCATCAATGTATTTTCCAGCAGTTTCGGCTTTATCCACAACTGACTCTTTTGCACCTTCAATTTGTTCTACTGCTTTTTCTGTCGCCTGATCAAGTTCTTTTCCAGCTTTTTCTAACACGCCTTTAGAGGTGTCAGTTGACTCATTGATGTATTCTCCGACTTCGTCGGCTTTTTTATCCAATGACTCCTTTGCTGCTTCAATTTTTATTTCTGCTTTCTCAGTCGCTTGTTCAATCTTCTGCTCAGCATTTTCAGCGGCACGATCAATTTTTTGCCCTGTCTTTTCTGCTGTGCCTTCTTGTTGGCAACCCACCAACCCGAGTACAGCGGATAAACAGGTAATGACAAGAACTCTATCGACTAAAACTGTTGTTTTCATAATTATTCCTTAAGAAATTGATTTTTTAAAAGTGAATCAAGTGGCACAGTGACTATTACCTTAGGTAACTCGCAATAAATAAAATACCCCCGTAGCGGTTTATTTTTGCGTCTTGCCTGACTATTACCTTAAGAGAAAAATAAATCTCTCTTTAAAAAGATAATAAAGTAACTTGCTTAAAATTCGTTTGATTTATAACAATGAAACCAGAAGCTGTCTGTACGGTATCGTACATAAGATCTAATTGGTTGCCAGATGAATTACCTCGACCTAAAGGCCATCGCTATATTTATCACCCATTTACCCTATCGAACACGACTTCGATTATTTTTTGTAATAGAGTTATAAACAATAGCCAACAATTATGGCAATATTGATTCATCACCCCAAACGGTGAAAGCAAACCCTTGCAGAGGCGAATTCATTCGCCCAAGCGTGAGATGCCGACCCAATAGGGCGAATGAATTTGTTCCTACAGGAAAGAGAAAACCATGAACGAAACAAAATCCAACGAAATAAAAAAACCGCTCGTGGACAACACACCATGGATGGAAGACCCGCTCTGGTTTAAAGATGCCGTTATTTACGAACTGCATATCAAAGCTTTTTTTGACAGTGACAACAATGGCACTGGGGATTTCGCCGGCTTGATCCAGAAGCTCGATTATCTTCAGAACCTAGGGGTAAACACGCTCTGGTTGTTACCTTTCTACCCTTCGCCTATGCGCGACGATGGTTATGATATAGCCGACTATCGCAACATCCATCCCGAGTACGGCACCATGGCCGATTTCAAGCAATTCATGAAGGAAGCGCACCGCCGCAGTTTCAAGGTCATCACCGAACTGGTCATCAATCACACTTCCGATCAGCATTCGTGGTTTCAAGCGGCGCGCCGCGCACCTGCCGGATCGAACAAACGTGATTTTTACGTATGGAGCGATACCAAGCAGAAATTTCCCGAGACGCGCATTATTTTCGAGGATACCGAGAAGTCTAACTGGACCTGGGACGATGAAGCCCATGCCTATTACTGGCATCGTTTCTTTTCCCATCAACCGGATCTCAACTTTAATAACCCGCAGGTGGTCAAAGCGGTTATCAAATTGATGCGCTTTTGGCTGGATCAGGGTGTCGACGGTATGCGTCTGGATGCTATCCCCTATCTGTGTGTACAAGAGGGAACCCAAAACGAAAATCTGCCGGAAACCCACGCCGTGATCAAACAAATGCGTGCAGTGATCGATGCGCATTACCCTCACTGCGTATTTCTCGCCGAAGTCAATCAGTGGCCGGAAGACGTGCGCGACTATTTCAGTGACGGCGATGAATGTCAAATGGCTTATCATTTTCCGTTGATGCCGCGAATGTACATGGCTATCGCCCAGGAAGATCGTCATCCAATCGTCGACATCATGCGCCAGACTCCGGCTATTCCGGAAACCTGCCAATGGGCCATTTTTCTGCGCAATCACGACGAACTTACCCTGGAGATGGTTACTGACAAAGAACGTGATTACATGTACCAGATGTATGTCGGTGATCCACGCGCACGCTTGAATGTCGGCATTCGGCGCCGATTGGCACCGCTAATGGACAATGAGATAGACAAAATCAAGCTGATGAACAGTTTACTGCTGTCGATGCCGGGTTCGCCCATTATCTATTACGGCGACGAAATCGGCATGGGTGACAATTTCTTTCTCGGTGACCGTAATGGCGTACGTACACCCATGCAATGGAGTCCGGACCGTAATGCCGGCTTTTCGCGCGCCGATCCGCAACGCCTGTATCTGCCGCCTATCATGGATACGGTGTATGGCTACGAATCAGTCAATGTGGAGGCGCAGTTACGTGATAGGGCCTCACTGCTGAACTGGATGCAGCGTGTGCTGGCGTTGCGTAAAAATCACCAGGCATTCGGTCGCGGGACACTGGTTTTTTTGCATCCCGGAAATCGCAAGATACTGGCCTATTTCAGAGTATACCAAGACGACATTATTTTGTGCGTTGCCAACCTGTCGCGTGCCGCACAAGCGGTCGAGCTTGATCTTTCCGCTTATAAGGGCTGCGTGCCAGTGGAATTGATGGGCCGCGCCGCTTTTCCGCCTATTGGCGAATTGCCCTATCTGCTTACTTTGCCCGGCTATAACTACTATTGGTTCCGGCTGGCAAATAGCGAAGAAGTTCCGGCGTGGCATGAGCAACATCTATTACCGGAGGAATTGCCGATGCTGGTGCTGTTCGATGGTTGGCATAGCTTTTTCCGTCATCAACTTGAATCCTGGCGTATTGCGATGGCGGAAAAGGCGCGTACCCAGCTCGAAGCAGACGCATTGCCGCGTTTTGTCGCAGCGCAACGCTGGTATGGAGCCAAGGGCGAGGCGATAAAACGGGTGGTCATGGCCGACTATGCCGAGTGGGTCAATGCGGAGGATAAATGGCTGGTAGCCCTGTTCGCTATTGAAGGCACCGGAGGACAGCCGCTTATCTGTTTTTTGCCCCTCGCACTCGCGTGGGAGAATGGCAACGAAGAACATCTGCACGCGATGTCGCCGGTCACCGTTGCCAAAGTGCGCCAGCAGTCTCAAGTTGGCATCCTGGGAGATGCCTTTGCTGACGGGGCATTTTGTCGGGCGGTGGTTGAGGCCATCGGCGCACGTCAAACACTAGCCTGCCAACACGGCACTATTCGCTTTTCCCCCACCGACGCTTTCGCTGCACTCGACGGGCAGACCTTGGCCAAGCTACCGGTACGACCAAGCAGCATCCAGGGCAGCAATACCGCAGTGGTGCTGGGTGAACAGTTATTCCTGAAAGGCTATCGGCATCTGCACATCGGTGCACGCCCGGAATTTGAGATCGGACGTTTTCTAACCGACGTGGCGAAATTCCCCAATACCGTGTCAGCGCTCGGTGTCGTCGAGTATCAAGGCAGCGACGGCAGCAACATGACGCTTGCGTTACTCCAGAGCCATATCGAAAACCAGGGCGACTGCTGGAGCTACACCCTGGATTACCTGGGGCGATTCCTGGAAGAATGCCGCAGCGCAGTCGAACCGGCGGCAGAAGCGCATAGCGCCTATCTGCTGCTCATGCGCACGCTAGGTCAGCGTACCGGCGAACTGCACAATGCGCTGGCTAAGGCGACCGGGGATTGTGGCTTCGATCCCGAAGCGGTTACCGACACCGATCTTGCAGACTGGGTACAGCAGGTGCAGGCAGAGGCGGCAACCACGCTGGACCTGCTGGAACAGCAAATGGAAGGGCTTGCCGGGACGGCTCGCGAGTCAGCGCAACTCTTGCTCACGCAACGCAATACCCTTAAGGATCGTCTCAACGCCTGCATTGGCGGACAGCTTAACGCGGTCAAGACCCGCTACCACGGCGATTTTCATCTGGCACAAGTGCTGCTTACCCAGAATGATTTCGTGTTTACCGATTTTGAGGGTGAACCGGCACGCCCGTTTGCCCAGCGTTGCCGAAAACACTCGCCCTTGCGCGATGTGGCCGACATGCTGCGCTCATTCAACTATGCCGCCCACACCGCGCTTGGGCAGGTCACCGCAGAACGACCCACGGATTTGGCAAAGTTTGAGCCTTGGGTCTGCGACTGGGAAGCCGAAGTCGGGCGCGTTTTCCTCGCCGCTTATGCTGAAGCGGTACACGGTCCCGGACTGCTCGCCGCGGATGCAGCGCTACGCGGCTTACTCGACCTGTTCCTGTTGGAAAAAATGCTTTACGAGCTGCGCTGCGAACTTGACGGCCGCCCGGATTGGATAAGCATTCCGCTACGCGGCATCCTGTCTCTATTGCTACCGGCGATCTAACCAGCGCCATCAAATGCAATGGAACGCAGGTGACGCTGATGAATATGATAAACACAGATAATCTATTGAATCATAATGATCAGCGTCATCTGCGTTCTATTTTTGGCTGCTTAGTAGATTGTGATGGTTTATTTCTTGCCAGTTACCTTACAGTTAAACGTGAATTTTTCAAACCAAAGGACTCAACATGATTAAACCGATAACGTCAGTATGGCCGGGGCGTCCCTATCCGCGCGGGGCCTATTGGGACGGCGAAGGCGTGAATTTTGCCATTTTTTCCGAGCATGCCGAAAAAATCGAGTTGTGCCTGTTCGATGCCAAGGGCAAGAGCGAAGTCCAGCGCATCGAACTGAAAGAGCGTACCGATTTTGTCTGGCACTGTTATCTGCCCGAGCTTCGTCCAGGAATGCTTTATGGCTTCAGGGTGCACGGACCTTACCGACCGCAGGAAGGACATCGGTTCAATCCGCACAAGCTGCTGCTAGAACCCTATGCGAAAGACATCGTCGGAACGCCACGCTGGAGCGACGCCCATTTCGGTTACAGCATCGGCAGCAAGCACGCCGATCTTTCTTTCAGTCGCCGCGACAATGCCAGCGTGATGCCGAAGTGCCGGGTTATCGATCAGACCTTCATCTGGGGAAACGATCAACCCCCCGATATTCAATGGCAGGATATGGTGATTTATGAGCTGCATGTCAAAGGCTTTACCATGCAACATCCGGATATTCCGTCCCAGTTTCGCGGCACTTATGCCGGATTGGCGATGGCTCCGGCCATCGAACACCTCAAGCGCCTGGGCGTGACCACGGTTGAACTGATGCCGGTGCATGCTTTCATCGATGATCGCCACCTGGTCGATCGAAGGCTGCGCAATTACTGGGGATATAACTCGATTGGCTACCTGGCGCCCGATTCCCGTTATTCGGCGAGCGGCCAGATCAGCGAGTTTAAAACCATGGTCAAAGCGCTGCATAAGGCGGGCATTGAAGTCATTCTGGATGTGGTCTACAACCATACCGCCGAAGGCAATCAGCTGGGGCCGACGCTGTCCTTCCGAGGCATCGACAATGCGTCCTACTATCGCCTGGAAGCTGATAATCCTCGCTATTACAAAGACTACACCGGCTGCGGCAACACCCTGGACATGCAACAATCGTGCGTACTCCAGTTGATCATGGACAGCCTGCGTTATTGGGTGCTGGACATGCATGTGGACGGCTTCCGTTTCGATCTGGCTTCTACATTGGCAAGAGAATTGCACGAAGTCAACCAGTTGGGCACCTTCTTCAATACCATCCGTCAAGATCCGGTGCTGAGCACCATCAAGCTGATTGCCGAACCCTGGGATCTGGGCGAAGGTGGCTATCAAGTGGGCAACTTCCCGCTGGGTTGGTCGGAATGGAACGATAAGTATCGCGACAATATTCGCGCCTATTGGAAAGGCGATGGCGGCTTGCTCGGGGAGATGGCGCAACGCTTGACGGGATCCAGCGACCTCTATGAACGCAGCGGGCGATCTCATGCCAGTATCAATTTCATTAGTGCGCACGATGGCTTTACCTTGCATGATCTGGTGACCTACGACACCAAGCACAACGAGGCGAATCAGGAAGACAACGGCGATGGTAACGACAATAACCAGTCATGGAATTGCGGCGTCGAGGGCGAAACCGACGATCCGGAGATTAATGCCTTGCGTGCCCGCCAGAAACGCAACCTGCTCGCAACCCTGCTGTTTTCACAGGGCGTTCCGATGCTGCTGGCAGGCGACGAGATGGGGCATACCCAGCAGGGCAATAACAACGCCTATTGTCAGGATAACGCGATTAGCTGGCTCTCCTGGGAACTGAAGCAACAGGATAAGGATTTACTTAAATTTACCCGGCGTATTATCAGTTTGCGCAACGAGCATCCCTTGTTCCGGCGACGTTATTTCTTTCAGGGACGCCCTGTTCGGGGCGCCGAGGTAAAAGATCTGGTCTGGCTCAATCCGGATGCATCGGAAATGAGCGATGGGGACTGGAATCAGTCATTTTCGCGTTGTCTGGGCGTACATTTTGTCGGCGACTCCTTGTTTGAGACCGACGGGCGCGGACGGCGTTTAATCGACGATAATTTACTGTTGCTGATCAACGCACATCATGAAGACATTGCCTTCACGCTGCCGGAATTCGACGGACATCAGGCTTGGGATGTATTGCTCGATACCTTTGATGCCACCGGCACCCCCGAATCTTCCCGCTACAAAGCCGGACAAGGCTACCCCGTGCATGGACGATCACTGGTGCTGTTGAAACAAGGCAAAAATCGATGAGAAGAGCGCACGACATGCCTTTTGGCGCATCTGTGCTGCCTGGCGGCGGCATACGTTTCCGCCTGTGGGCGCCGGCGGTACGGCAGGTCGAGCTCATACTGGAAAATAACACCGACAACAAAATTAGCTTGGCGATGCAGCCGCTGGAGGGCGGCTGGTTCCAGCTCGAGACTTCGCCGCAACTGGCGGCCCCCGGAACCTTATATTATTACCGTCTGGACGGCGGGCTGATCGTACCCGACCCGGCATCGCGCGCCAATCCCCAAGATGTGCACGGCACCAGTCAGATCGTCGATGCGAGCGCCTTTATCTGGCAGGACGATAGCTGGCAGGGCCGTCCCTGGCATGAAGCGGTCATCTATGAACTGCATCTGGGCACCTTCACCGATGACGGTACTTTTAGCGCCGCCATCCGGCGTCTCGACTATCTGGTGGAATTAGGCATTACTGCCATTGAATTAATGCCGGTGGCGGATTTTCCGGGAACGCGCAACTGGGGCTACGACGGCGCATTGCTGTTTGCGCCCGACCACCGTTACGGCACTCCGCACGAACTGAAGGCGCTGGTGCAGGCCGCACATGCGCGCGGCTTGATGGTGTTTCTTGATGTGGTGTACAACCACTTCGGGCCAGACGGCAATTATCTTCATGCCTATGCGCCGCAGTTCTTTAACCAGCGCCATCACACACCGTGGGGCGCAGCCATTAATTTTGACGGCAACGACAGCCGCATCGTGCGCGATTTTTTTATTCATAACGCCTTGTACTGGCTTGAGGAATACCATTTCGACGGTCTGCGGCTCGATGCCGTGCATGCCATTGTCGACGACAGTCGGCCGGACATCGTCGAAGAACTGGCGGCAGCGGTACAGGCGGGGCCTGGGCAAAGCCGTCAGGTGCACCTGATACTGGAGAACGACGCCAATACAACCGGCTATCTGCAACAGGGAACCATTGCCGCCCAGTGGAACGACGACAGTCACCATGCCCTGCACCTGTTGTTGACCGGCGAACGTGACGGCTACTATGCCGATTATGTCGATCAGCCGACGTACCATCTGGCGCGCTGTCTGGCTGAAGGCTTTGCTTTTCAGGGAGAACCTTCACTGTTTCGGGAAGGTAGATTGCGCGGCGAGCCTAGCGGGCACCTTCGGCCCAGTGCATTCATTAACTTCATCCAGACACACGACCAGATAGGCAACCGCGCTTACGGCGAACGCATTGCGATGCTGACACCACAAAAGCCGCTGCAAGTTGCGCTGGCTGTGTTGCTGCTGGCGCCGTCGCCACCGATGCTGTTCATGGGCGAGGAATTTGCTGCGGCAACGCCATTCCAGTTTTTCTGCGATTTCCAGGGTGAACTGGCCGATGCCGTCACCGAAGGACGCCGCCGCGAATTCGCCGGTTTCGGTAAATTTGCCGATCCCGCTGCGCGTGCAGCTATTCCCGATCCTAACGATCCGGCTACCTTTGTCCGTTGCAAGCTCAATTGGGACTGCCTGGACGAGCCGCAACACCAGCTCTGGCTTGAGTATTACAAGCATTTACTGACGCTACGACGTACCCATGTGGTACCGCGTTTACCGGGCATGGGCGGCGGCGAATTCGAATTAATGGGAACTTCCGGACTGGTGGTGCGCTGGCATCTGGGTGACGGTGCCCGGCTGACGCTGTTGGCCAATCTGGGCGATAGTCCGGTCGACGGTATCATCGATTTTGCCGGTACGGCTTTCTATCTTAGCCAAGTCGACCTGCCGGAAATTTTTGCCGCCGGGCGTATGCCGTCCTGGTGTGCGGCCTGGTTCATCGAGGAAGCTAGATGAAACATCCCAAGACGCCTGAAAACGCACCGGCTACGCTACCGTCTGCACTGTTGGATAGCGGCTCTCGCTGGCTATTGGCACAGGAACACAGTCAGCCTGAAAAGCCCTTATCCCAGCCACCCGAACCGCGTATTCCCTTGTCCACCTATCGTTTGCAATTCAACCGCGATTTCACTTTTAATCAGGCGCGCGACATTGTTCCCTACTTGAGCGCGTTGGGCATTTCGCACCTGTATGCCTCACCCTATTTTAAGGCGCGGCCGGGTAGTCGGCATGGCTATGACATCGTCGATCACAATACACTGAATCCCGAGATCGGCACGGACGAGGAGTTTGAGCAGCTTTGCGCAACTCTCGCCGAGCACGGCATGGCACAGATACTCGATGTGGTGCCTAATCATATGGGTGTACAAGGCGGCGATAATGTCTGGTGGCTGGACATACTGGAAAACGGCCCGGCATCCGTGTATGCCGGGTTCTTCGATATTGACTGGACGCCGATCAAGGCTAAGCTGCATGACAAGGTGCTATTGCCGGTGCTGGGTAACGCTTATGGTGCGGTGCTGGACAATGCCGAATTAAAACTGCGCTTTACTGCGGAACACGGTGAGTTTGCCATTCATTACCACGAGCACCACTTTCCGGTAGATCCGGCCGAATACCCGCATATTCTGGCTTATCGCATGGATATTTTGAGCGCAAGCTTAGGTCAGGACCATCCGTTACTGATGGAATATCAGAGTCTGGTAACGGCATTCCGTCACCTTCCGCATCGTGATGAAGTCTTGCCTGAACGTCAGCTTGAGCGCAGGCGCGATAAGGAAGTGTATAAGCGTCATCTTGCCGGTCTCGTTAAACAATCTGCCGACATCGCCGGGTTTCTGCAAGAAAATCTGTGCCTCTTCAACGGCACGGCAGGGCAATCATCCAGTTTTGATCAGCTCCATCACTTGCTTGAGGCTCAAGCTTACCGACTGACGTTTTGGCGGGTCGCCGCAGACGAAATTAATTACCGGCGGTTTTTCGATATCAACGATCTTGCCGGGCTACGGATCGAAAACAACGACGTTTTCGATGCAACCCATCAGTTAGTGCTGCGATTGGTCCGGGAAGGCAAGCTGGAGGGTCTGCGTCTGGATCATCCGGACGGACTGTACGATCCGGAGGCGTATTTTTGCCAGCTGGTCGAGCAATGTCGTCGCGTCGGTCACACGCCTTATCTGGTGGTGGAAAAAATCCTGGCGGTACGCGAGGATTTGCGTAACAGCTGGCCGGTGCAAGGTACTACGGGCTACGAATTCACTAATCTGCTCAACGGGCTGTTTGTGGTTACCGGTGCCGCCGAGCGGATGACGCGCCTGTATAACAGCTTCATCGGGGAACCTATTAACTTTGATGACCTGCTCTACCGTTCCAAGCAGCTTATCATGAAGACCGCGCTATCGGCGGAGCTGAATGTGTTGGCCAACCAGCTCTCGAAAATCGCCGAAGCCGACCGTCATACCCGCGATTACACGCTGAACGGATTACGCTCGGCATTGGCTGAAATAGTCGCGTGCTTCCCGGTTTATCGTGGT
This sequence comes from Methylobacter sp., assembly GCA_030653985.1. Lineage (GTDB taxonomy): Bacteria > Pseudomonadota > Gammaproteobacteria > Methylococcales > Methylomonadaceae > Methylobacter_A. The sequence continues at coordinate 106,134 of JAURYJ010000021.1, forward strand.
TACATCCGCGACCGCGAAGTGGCAACGGAAGATCTTCGTAACATCGAACAGGCAACGGTAGCGGCTAAACGCAGGAGTACAACGGCAGATACCCGTATCTTTGACTTTCTGCGTGAGGTGCTCACCCTTGCCGCAGCCGAGCGGAAATCACCGACGTACTATCAGCAGGTGCTTGCCTTTGCGATGAAATTTCAGCAATTCACCAGCCCGGTTATGGCGAAAGGACTGGAGGATACCAGTGCCTATATCTATCACCGCTTGCTGTCACTCAACGAAGTCGGCGGCGACCCGCGTCGGTTCGGGGTGACGCTTACCGCATTCCATCGAGCTAACCAAACGCGGGCAAAAAACTGGCCGCATGCGATGGTAACCACGTCCACTCACGACACCAAGCGTAGCGAGGATATGCGTGCGCGCCTCAATGTGCTGTCTGAAATACCGGCGGCCTGGCGACTGGCGTTACGCCACTGGAGTCGCGCCAATCGCAGTCTCAAGCATAGGGTCGACGGAATTCTGGTACCCACGCCGAACGATGAATATTTCATCTATCAAACCTTGTTGGGTATCTGGCCGCCCGGGGAACCGGACGCCGATGAAATGGCGCATTTTAGCGTCCGGATGGCGGAATATCTGGTTAAGGCGGTGCGTGAAGCCAAGGTACATACCAGCTGGATAAATCCCAATACGGCGTATGAAGATGCCGTCGTTGCCTTCGCCGATAGGCTGATCAATGCGCCTGCTGAAAGTGCGTTTCTGACCGATTTTCTACCTTTTCAGCGACGAATTGCGCGGCTCGGGCTATTCAACAGCCTGTCGCAGACCTTAATCAAGCTCACTGTGCCGGGGGTGCCGGATATTTATCAAGGTTGCGAATATTGGGATTTCAGCCTGGTCGATCCCGACAACCGGCGACAGGTTGATTTCGGTCATCGCCGAGCCTCGCTTGATGTAGTGCAGACGCTTGCCGCACAGACACCGGAATATCGGAGAACAGGGGTGCGCGCATTAGCTGACACGCTGGAAGATGGCAGTGCAAAATTACTGGTGGTCAGCACGGCGCTGGCGTTGCGACAACGCTGGCCGGAAGTGTTTTTGCAAGGAAGCTATGTGCCGCTGGCCGTCAAAGGCGAGCATGCGACTCATGTATGCGCCTATGCACGCCTTGCCGGTGAGCGTATCGTCATTACCGTGGCGCCGCGTTTCTTTGCGCGGCTGTTGGGTGACGCCGACAGGCTGCCTCTGGGAGAAAAGATTTGGGGCAATACCACAGTGGACTTACCTTTTCATCGGCCCGATAGCCAATACTTATGCGCCTTCACCGGCAAGGCGCATAAGCCGCAACAGTATTTATCCAAATGGCGCTTACCTCTTGCACAACTGCTGGCAGAATTTCCGGTAGGACTGATCACCTGTGAAACGCAATAAATGCGGTATCTCATCAACAAAGCGTAAATGGCCGCTGTATTGAAGAACAGTCAGATTCGCCGGATTGTTTTCTGTCGGCTTTATCGCCATAAACCATCCTGATAATGTCTCTTTTGGCTTCCAGCCAGTCACGCAGCTCGTTCCCAGGTGCAAAAGCGCGTTTCTCCGCTTTGTAATAGGCCGCTTCGGCGATCATCGATTTAAGACTCAAGTCAAGTTCGTAGACAGGAACGGGATGCTCCGGTGTAAAGCCAAACTTAACAAGGCCAAAAACGGTTTGTGGCGAGTCGTTTTTAATGCCGATTTCCGCAGGCTCCAACTCGGCCAAGGTGCCGAAAAGACGATCCCATAACGAAAACACTGCGCCGTAGTTAGTATCATGCTCGTTACGCTCAGTCGAATGGTGCGCGCGGTGCAAATAGGGCGTGATGATGAGCTGCGCCAAACGCTTCTCACCGCGAAATGAAATATTGGTGTGATGAAACATGATGAACAAGGTCAACAGGGCTTCATTAGTGAGTGCCATCGTTTGGTTAACGCCCAAAATGATAATGTACGCCGATTTCAGCACGGTGATGATGACCAGCTCCACAATGTGCAGCCGGAATGCGGTTGAAACATTCAAGTACGGATCGTTGTGATGCACCTTATGAAACATCCACAGGCAATCGAAGCTGTGACTGGCTTTATGCCAGCAATAGAGCATCAAATCGAGCAATAGAAACGACAGCAGGGCTTTCCATGCTGGATTGGCGATATAACTTAGCAGCCCCCGATCTGAATAATGTTCGGCCACCATCAACAAGGGTGTTGCCGACAGTAACGAAATAACGATACTGTTAAACATGAACAAACTGACATTGGTTTGATAAGATTGACGCGATTGTTTAAGGGACAATCTACGCTTGGGATAGTTAAGCTCAATAGCCGCTAGTACGACAAAGGCAATCAGCAGAATAAATGCTGCCAATTCTCCTGACAGGCTTGATAGCCATGTTAAATAGGACTTAACCACGGTGATTAATGACATAATTTCGCTGGACATTGACTTTTCCTCGAGATAAAACTGCATAAACTTAATGCAACGATATGTTAAGTGCAGCTAGTGACAATTTGATGAAAAAAGATTGCTGATAATGGCAATATGCTCTGCTTTTTTACTTAATCATCACTTAAGAACGTGCTTTGATTACCTTGATAACTTTTTATTAAATAAAAGCAAAATCCACGCCATAAACTTTTTTAGTCGAGCAAAGTCGTAAGGCAGCTGCCAAAATCCCTCTACAGGTCATGATTGTCAACGGTTTTTGGTCTACGAAGAGGACGGAGGACGGCAAAATAGCGTTGGGTAAAGTGACTTTTTCAGCCCCTGGGCTGCCTCAGCCCGGTGCAATTGTTGTTTTCTACGCACCTTTTCAGCACTAAAACAACAAAAGCAGGTGAATTAACCATTACACATTAAATTTATCTTCAATTTTTTGTTTGTAGTTTAAATAATGGATGGTTTGCAGTTGCTCGGGATTGTCGATTCGAAATGCCGAAAGAGGCAAGTCTATATCGGTGATGTGAATGGGATAATGACTGTTAGCGTTCCTGAATTGGAGTATATGTTGATAAGCGGCATAAAAGATTTGATTGCCGTGATCTAGCGAAGAGAACTCTTTTTCATTGCAGTAGATGGTATAGGAGATGCCCTTGTCGGTATCTTCCCCCGTTATGCGTAAGTTTAATTTCTGATTTGAAGCGCTTGTATTGAGTTGTACCGGATTAGATGAAAAGATGCCGTCAGGACTTTTCTCGATTGCGTAATATTCAAGGCTCAAAAAATTTTCAAATAGGGCGCGACTGATGATCGACTCTAAAAAAATGGCGTATTGTTTTAGCAGATGACTGGCACTCGCCTTGCTATGCAGCTGGGTATACAAGGCACCTTTTTCATCAACGATATAGACGCTAATATTGGCATTATATTCATAGTAAAAAAGCTGGATGACTTGCGGCCTATTCAGCGAGTAAATAAGCGGGATCGGCGTATCTTCCAGAACCGTGCGGTCAAAATGAAGCGTGCTAAATTGCTCCTGCGGGCGGGCTAATTCGTTTAACAGTAGCTTTTCAGAGGCTAGTGCTTTGTAATTTAGCGTTCTATTCACCGACTGAAAGACATAAAACGAGGTTCCTCCAGGCAAAATATAACGGGGCGAAAGGTTATGCTGCGGCGTGGAGAAAAGTTTAACCAAGATGCTAAAAAGCACCTCAACACGGAAGACAATGTCTCTAGCCCGATTCGGGGTGTGACAAACAAACTTGACGTTGCTCAAAGACAGTGGTTTTTGATGGGTATTAATGATATCGGTTAAACACTTAAATAAGCCATCCAAGCCGTTCTCATGACGGGTGGTAATCTCGCTCCAACTGGACAATGAAACCCGACTGATGGTTTGAATAAAGCACTGTCGGGTTACGCCATAACTCAGCGGGTCAGAGCGCTCACTCATCACGCACAGGCGCTCGTTATCTGAGATTCCCATGTTGATCAGGATCATGGAATGTAGCGGCGTCTTTTGGCTTTGATAGACATCCAGCGGAGCGTCGAAAATAAAGTTCTGGGTTAAAAATAGATTGATCTGCCTCAAGATTGAACGCAGCTCCGGGTCCGACATGTTAAGCGAATGTGAGCTGAAATTGATCAGCAAATGTTTGTGATAGAGGCCATTGATGACCAACCAGCAAAGCGTCTCTATTAACGTCCGGCATTTTTGTATCGGCTCAAAATCTTTAGCCGTCGCCGTCTGCACGTATTTCAGATATAAAGCCCAGCCACTATTGTTGCCTATAGGACTGTTTTCTACGACAGATAATGCATTTTCTTTTGAGTGAACCTCAGAATGGGTGGTAATGATTTCAATCTTACCCGGTTTTTTTTCTAAAACTGAATGCAGCTTCCTGCCTAGCAATTTAAGATCATCGCTATTTTCCTGGTTTGGCTTCACATGCTCCCTGGCGAAACCCATGATCATGCGGTAGCATTGCGTCAATTGCTGCACAATAATGACATGTTCGGCTGTGGCTTTTTGTATATCCCACGACCGTGTATGCTTAAGGCCATCAATCGTAGTTATGGGCCAACTCCAGCATTTAGCAATATGCTGGATGTATTGCTCCCTGGATGCACGGATTGATGCATCCAGAGCGTTATCGGATGAGCCCATCACTTTTAAATAAAAATTTTGGCGAGCCAAGGCTAATCTGTCGTGACTATGCGTTTTTTGTAAATATTTTTCGACTTTCTGATAAATGAGAAAATACGGATCAAGATCGGTTATTAGAAAATTGCCCTGAAAAACGGCCTTTTTTATGTCTCGGCATAGCCATTCGGTCACAGGGTATTCGCTGGCATAGCATTCCATTAATAGCAGTTTCAATAACGACTTATGCGGAGAATGTAAGGCTTTATAAAGGTGCCAAAGGGTTGCGCTGATAAACTCCTCGGCCGGGACTGCTTCGAAACCACCAAAATCGATAAGCTCATGTTCGGGAATGAAGCGATTACAGGTCAGATGTTCAATATAGCGCGTGTAATTGCCTTCTTCATGAGCAGGAACCAGCCACCATGCAGGACTTTTTCCGGCAATATAAATTGCCGTTCGGTAAAATTCTTCAAGCAGCAGATAATGCTGCGCTTGACCACTGCTTTCAGTAGAAATCGGCGTGTTTTGGCCGAGTCGAAATTGTCTACTGTCCATTAGAAAAAAATGGACTTCCAGCCCTAATGATTCGGCCCAGATTTCTATCGCCGACGCTTTTTGTTGCAGCTCACTAATGGCGCTGGCTGCTAAGTCGGATTGATGACATAACCAGATGTCCATATCGCTGGTTTTTGAAAAGGCAACGCTGCCGACACTGCCCATTAAAAACAGCCCTTCAATAGAATAAATATGGGGTGGTACCCGACTATAATTGAAATTTCTTGCAAACTGCCCGGCGGAATTTATTGTCTGAATATCCGGTTTGTACTCCGCTATACCTGCGGGGGTAGTTGAGGAAACAAATCCCGGCAACATGGTAAAGTTACCATGAAAAAGCAAAGGCAATAACTCTAAGAATATTCGCTGACGAGGCTGCAAAAATTCTTGAATACGCTGCGCACGAAGCTGATTCAGCTGCTTAAAGCGTTTTTTTATCGTTTGGAGGTCTTGTCTGCTGATTTCTTCGCCGGGCGAACCTAAATGGATGACGGGCTGTTGGTGAGATTTGATCATGGTGAAAATAGAAATATAGGCTAGATTTTTACGGTTCTCTATCTGACTTTTGACCATAAGCCGAGCTCTGGCTAAGCATCATGTCAGGCGAGAATATCAACCAACGCGTGTAAATAAGATGTCTACAGAGGCTACGTGCATTCGCCGATGTCTTCAAACCAAAGCTGCGGTGATTGCTCGATAAAGCGCCGCATCAACGCGACACAATCGGCATCGTTCATTTCGATAACCTTCACGCCGGCATCCTTGAGCCAATCCAAGTGACCTTTAAAATTGACCGACTCTCCGACCACGACGGTACCGATATTAAATTGCCGGATCAAACCCGAGCAATACCAGCAAGGTGCCAAGGTCGTCACTAAAATCTTGTTACGATAATCGGTTTGACGACCGGCGTTACGAAAGGCATCGGTTTCACCGTGGGCGGACGGATCGTTGTCCTGCACCCGGCGATTGCGTCCGCGCCCGAGCAGCTTGCCGGTAGCATCGAACAATGCCGCACCGACCGGTACACCGCCTTCAGCAAAGCCGCTTTGCGCTTCGGCAAACGCCACCGACAGCATGTTTGCATCGTTCATCGAGAATTCTCCAACGTGGGGTTATCGGCACAGGACAGCGATTCTACAGGGAATCGGGCTACCCCAACAAAATACCGAGCAACAACTCTAATAGAAAATAAATCGCCTGTTATAATGGGCAGCTCTTAGACGCATTAAAACAAGGGTTAGTAAGATGAATTGGGGATATTCTGTTGCCGGTTTTGCCGTAGGAATTTTGGTCGGATTGACTGGCGTAGGCGGCGGGTCATTGATGACGCCGTTACTGGTGTTCCTGTTTGGATTTAAGCCTGCTATCGCGGTGGGTACCGATCTTTTGTTTGCCGCCATCACTAAAACCGGCGGCGTGTGGGTGCATCACAATAAGCATAGTTCGGTGGATTGGAAAATCGTCGGTTGGTTGGCGCTGGGCAGCCTGCCTTTTGCGGTGGCCACCTTATTTGTACTGAAACATCTAAGCGCAATCGGCAAGGAAACCTCGGGAGCGATTACTTTTACCTTGGGTATCGCGTTGTTGCTGACCGCTTTCTCGCTGATCGTGCGCAGCGTGTTATTAAGCCGGGCGGCAAAGCTCAAGCCTATTGACGATGAGCATAGCACGCCCGAAAATACCGGCCGTTTCAAGCATCTGCAAATACCCGCCACCGTATTGATCGGCGCAGTGCTGGGTATATTGGTGACGCTGTCGTCGGTGGGCGCCGGTGCGCTGGGTACGGTCGCGCTGTTATTTCTTTACCCCAGAATGACCACGCTGAAAATTGTCGGCACCGATTTGGCTCATGCTATTCCGCTCACCGCAGTCGCTGGACTGGGTCACCTTAGTTTGGGTAACGTCGATCTGGTGTTATTGGGCAGTCTGCTGATCGGCTCTTTGCCCGGCATCTGGATCGGTAGCCACTTGGGCGCCAAAATTCCTGAAAGAATTTTACGGCCGATTTTGGCGACTATTCTGATATTAATCGGGCTTAAATTTGTGCTGCAGTAAACATGTATAGAATCTACATTTCAGGTTCCGCTGAACAATAACCAGGATCAAACCATGACCGACAATATCCGTCCACCCCTGCCGCCATTCACTGCCGAAACTGCGGCGCAAAAAGTACGTGCCGCCGAAAACGCATGGAATACCGGCGACCCGGAAAAAATCGCGTCGGCTTATACCATTGATAGCCAATGGCGTAACCGTGCCGAGTTCCTGGCTGGCCGCGACCAGATTGTGCAGTTTCTACAGCAAAAATGGGCTAAAGAACTGGATTATCGCCTTATAAAAGAGCTATGGGCTTTTCATGAGGCACGTATTGCAGTGCGTTTTGCCTATGAATGGCACGATGCTTCCGGCAACTGGTTTCGTTCTTACGGCAATGAAAACTGGGAATTCGACCACAATGGCCTGATGAGGCGGCGCATAGCCAGCATCAACGACTTGCCGATAACCGAGGCGGAGCGGAAATTTCATTGGCCGTTGGGGATCAGGCCCGCTGACCACCCCGGACTGTCCGAACTGGGTTTTTGAGCTTATTTAAAGCATAAAATGAGTTCAGTGCCAGTTGATTTGTCTGTATTAAAGCGTATATCTAAATAATGAAGGCAACAATTATTCACGGTTGTGATAACTGAAAAATTAACGGGCAGGTGGGCTATGAATGATAATTCGACTAATCAAATTGATGCTGAAAAATTAAAGACATTAAAGCGTCTGACCGTTATCGTCTATCTGTGTCAGGTACTGGCTTTCGCATTTGCCGGGCTGCCATTGCTGATAGGAGTGGCTATCAACTTTATAAAGCGAGCCGAAGTTCAGGGAACTTGGCTGGAATCCCATTTCGACTGGCAGATCATGACCGTTTGGATCGCTCTGGCCGGTTTCGCCTTGGCTGGATTGACTTTTGAGTTCGGTGTCGGATTTTTTATTCTGATTGCCACGTTAATACTGATGGTATACAGAATCGTCATCGGCTGGACTGCCTTGAATGCCGACCGGGTAGTTAAGGAATAAACACGGTTGCGCAGGGGCGACCGACCTGTCGCCCCTGCAATGTATCGCGTGTTCGAGTTCGCTCGTTGCTCCCGTATTTAATCATTTCTTAATATTCCACTCGTTATACTGGGCGTTTGTTACCCCACGCGTAGCTTATTATGTACATGACCAGCCAAGAAAATTTCAATATTAAAAAATCAGCCCTCCCGCTTATGCTGGCGTTTGGATTAATGTTGCTTAGCGGCTGTCAGACGATGTCGTCACTTTTCTCTGATCAAGAAACAGCGGCAGCCATCGAGCTTCCTGAGCCTCAACCCGAAACCGTAGCCACCCACGAATTCGAGCTGACTGACGGCGACAACATGGTCGGCACGATTGCCGCCATCGACACCCGCGAGAATGATGCGTTGCCGGATATTGCCCGTCATTTCGGCCTAGGCTATAACGACATCAGCATAGCCAATGCCGCTGTCTCCCCGTGGACACCCAAGCCGGGCAGCCGAGTTTTGTTGCCGGTACAATTTATTCTGCCCGATTCGCCTCATCAGGGCATCACCTTAAATCTGGCGAATATGCGACTGTTTTACTATCCCAAAAAACAGTCGAACAAAGTTTATACCTATCCGGTCGGCATTGGTCGTCAGGGATGGAGTACACCGATGGGCTTGACCCGTATTGTCGCTAAAAATGCCAATCCAAGCTGGACCGTTCCCGAGTCCATTCATCGCGAACACGCCAAAAAAGGCGATACCTTGCCCAAGGTCGTCGGCGCCGGGCCTGATAACCCGCTGGGGCTTTATGCGATGCGCCTGGCTATTCCCGGTTATTTAATCCACGGCACCAACAAACCTTACGGTATCGGCATGCAAATCAGTCACGGCTGTGTACAGATGTATCCTGAGGATATTGAAAGGCTGTTTAAAAAAGCGGCGGTCGGCATGCCGGTGCGGATACTGCATCAGCCCTATCTGACAGCCTGGCATCAGGGCATGCTCTACCTTGAAGCGCACGAACCGTTACCCAAATGGGCAAAAAATAAAGCCCCGTTAAAAAAACAGCTGCTCAAGCAATTGCATGACCTCAGTGATCAAAAAAATGCGGCAGTCGATTGGGATAAAGTCGAACGTATAATTCAGCTGGCAAATGGGGTGCCCACGCCGATACTGATAAACAGCGCCGATGTGGCGGAAATTTCGGCAAACGCGGTGCAACTGAAACATCCCGGGCAGTTCTACGATCAGCCCGTTGTTGGTGCATTAAAAGACAGTGACTGGTCCATTTTGGTGGCCAGTTTTACTGATGAAACTCAGGCACAACAGCTGGCAACCATGTTGAATCATCAAGGGCCGATCATACCTGCCCGTAAAATTCAAAAAGATGATGCCTATCAAGTTATCGCCGGGCCTTTTAAAAATAAAACGGAAATGAAAGCCGCCGCAAAGCGTATCAAAATGGATTTTGAAATCGATGGTCAACCGGTAAAGCCTCGTGTGACTGCGGTGAATTAAGCTAAAAAATGATTTACCCGTGAGAGTCATTGGCGGATTCAATTCACTGACTTCTCTAAATCTGCATCAATAAGTTTGACTTATTTCCATCGTTACGACTTATTGCAACCGGAGTGCAAGCTTTGCTTGCGCTTGCAGGCGAAGCCTGCACTCCAGATGCTAAAATTCAGGATTGCATGCATCCCCACGCGGGAGCGTCACTGCCATCAAGTTAAGCGTTGTAGGAGCGGGTCATGCCCGCGATGAAGTGCTACAACTCTGCTGCCCAAATGTCGCGGGCATGGCCCGCTCCTACAGTCTCTTGTACTGCTTAACTTAATAGCAGTGACACAGCGCTTGGAACGAGCCAGCCATTGAAAGTAGACGTCCAAACTAACGACGACTTTCGCTGCATTCATGATCAACTCGCCCCCGCATTTTTACGTGCGTTACCGTACCGACACCACTAAATCCTACGATTAGACTATTTTTTAGCGTCTGAAATGATGCAGTAATAACCTAAGCGGAGGTGTACAAATGCTGAAATTACAGGAGCATAGACGAAAAAAAAGGCTTGCTGACCCCGGTGGCGAGGATCATCCAATACGCTTTGAGTTATTTAGCAACGAACGCTTGGTGCAGCATGCCGTTAGTTTAGCAAAAGCGCAAAAAGCCGAGATGCGTCCCGATGGACTCAAACTGATGCCAAGAGTCCGCGAGAATTCGAGGCTGTTGTTTGAGGCTTACAAGGCTATCGGTAAAGCGGCGCGTGAACATCGCGCCATTACACCGGCCGCAGAATGGCTACTTGACAATTACCATGTGGTTGAAGAGCAGATCAATAATATCAACCTCTACCTGCCTGAAAAGTTTTATCGACAATTACCCAAGTTAACCGATGGCTTCCTTATTGGTTATCCGCGTGTTTATGGCATTGCCTGGGCGCTGGTCGCTCATACCGACAGTCGTTTTTCTCCTGAACAGCTGACTCTTTTCCTGCGCGCCTATCAGGAAGTTCAGCCGCTCAGTATTGGCGAACTTTGGGCCATACCGATCACGCTACGTATCCTGATGATCGAGAATTTGCGCCGCTTGGCATTAAAAGTCATGCGTTCACAAGCCGGGCGACAGCTGGCTGATGACTTTATTAATCAAGCAGACAACGCCGATTTTTCGGCCACAACGGCAATACTACCCGCCGCGCCTTTGCGCCAGGCCTTTGCGGTTCAGATCGTACAACGCTGGCACGAACCCCATCCCGGTACCGCACCTGCACTCGATTTCCTGAGTCCGTTGCTGAGCGAACTGGGCGTTACCCTGGATGAAATCGTCCATCGTGAACACGCCGACCAGATTGCCGCCAATCTGACCGTACGCAATATCATCACCAGTCTGCGCACCATATCGGCGTTCGATTGGCCACAATTTGTTGAAGAGTCGAGTCTGGTGGATAAGTGTCTGCGCACTCACCCGACTTATAGCGCGATGGATTTTCTTACCCGCGACCGCTACCGCCATGCGATTGAAGATCTCGCCAAACGTTCGTCGTATTCCGAGGTAAAAATAGCCGCTAAAGTCATCGACAAGATCGATCGTGTCGATAAAGCATCTGGCGCTGATCGGCAAATACTGGAGCCCGGCTACTATTTGATCGGCCCCGGTCGGCGCGAATTCGAACAAGAAGTCGGCTTTCGTCCTACTTTCAGCCAAAAACTCCTGCGTATTTATATCGCCCATGCGGCCTATACGTATCTGGGCAGTCTGGCTGTGTGCACACTGCTCGTAATGGCCCTGCCTCTGAGCGCCGCTTTTGAGGCTGGACTAGGCAGCTTGCCGATTGCCCTGATGGCGCTGTTTGCATTATCCCCGGCTTCAGATATTGCCACGAGTTTGGTCAACCGCTTCGTTATTAGCGTTGTGCCGCCACGCCATTTACCCAGACTCGAATTGAAACAAGGCATTGCTGATGCCTTACGCACCTTTGTGGTGGTGCCGACCCTGTTTGTCAACGAACAGAACGTGAAAAAACAATTCGATGAATTGGAAGTTCACTACTTATCCAATCCGGGCGGCGATGTTCGTTTTGCGCTGTTATCCGATTGGCTGGATGCGGATCAGGAAACCCTGCCTGAAGATGATCTTTTGCTGAGCGTTGCCATTACTGCCCTTGATGCGCTGAATGCCAAGTATGGACATCAGCGGTTTTTTCTGTATCACCGCAAACGTAAATGGAACCCAAGCGAAAAAAAATGGATGGGGTGGGAGCGCAAGCGCGGCAAATTGCATGAATTTAATCGACTGCTGCGCGGTGCAGACGATACGTCTTTTATGCCGATTCATGACAAACCCGCGTTTGCTCCTCCGGGTGTCCGTTATGTGATAACCCTGGACGCCGACACCAAATTGCCTATCGATTCAGTACGTCAATTGGTGGGTACAGCCGCACATCCGCTCAATTGGCCTGTCATTGATCCGGTCACAAAGTGCATTATCAGCGGCTACAGTATTCTCCAACCTAGAGTGACAGCGACCCTGCCCCACCGGCGGGAACACTCGTTGTTTCATCGGCTTTTTTCCGGTGCGTGCGGCATGGATGCTTATTCGACCGCAGTGTCCGAAGTCTATCAGGACCTGTTCGGACTCGGGACCTATAGCGGCAAGGGCTTATATGAGGTTGATTCCTTTGAAGCCGCTTTGGCCGGACGCATTCCCGAAAATACCTTGCTCAGTCACGACTTGCTTGAGAGCGTGTTCGCCCGCTGTGCCTTTGTCAGCGATATCGAGTTGTTTGAAGAATTTCCTTCTCATACCGAAGTTGCCGCGTCTCGCTCGCACCGCTGGGCGCGTGGCGACTGGCAGTTATTGCCCTGGATTTTCGGCGCCCTCGGCCAAGGTATGCCGCTGATCGGACGCTGGAAAATGCTCGATAACTTGCGTCGAACTTTCTCCGCGCCTGGTGCCTTTTTTACCCTGTTGGCGGCTTGGGCTATTCCAGCCGCGCCACAATGGATACTGATGGGTATGGTATTCATTGCGCTGAGTATTCCCGCCTTACTGGCCATCGTCGCCGGAATAAGACTGCGCGCCGACATTCCGTGGCGTAATCAGCTGCGTTCCACCGCAGAAAATGTCGTCATGGGTATCAGCCATAGCCTGGTCTCGTTAACCCTGCTGGCGCAACAGACTGCGTTAATGACTGACGCGATCGTCAGCACCTTGGTGCGGCTGTTTATCACCCGACGAAAATTGCTCAGCTGGGTTACTGCGCTGCAAGCCAAAACGGCGGCGGGGCAATCGGTAAAAAATCTTATGCGGCCCATGATTAGCGTGACTATCGTGGTCGTTTGCGCGGGCTCGGTCGTACTGTTGTTCAATCCCGCGTCGATGGAGCTTGCCGCGCCGTTCCTGCTGTTGTGGTTATTGTCTCCGGTCATTGCCCATATCCTGAGCCTGCCGCCTAAACCGGATCAGGCTGAAGCATTACTTCCTGAGGATGCTTTACAGTTACGACAAGTCGCCAGACGTACCTGGCGATTTTTTACCGCGTTCGTGACCGAGCAGGAAAATTATCTGCCGCCGGATAACTTTCAGGAAGATCCTGATCCGGTTATCGCTCATCGCAGTTCGCCGACAAATTTCGGCCTTTATCTGTTATCGGTGCTCGCCGCCCACGATTTCGGCTGGCTGGGGCTTATAGATACCATTGACCGGCTGGAGGCAACCCTAAACACGCTGAACAAACTGCCGCGACTGCATGGACATTTTTATAACTGGTACGACACGCGCAGCTTGCACCCGCTGGAACCCAGGTATATATCGACCGTGGATAGCGGCAACTTGGCGGGACATCTGCTGGTGCTGGTGCAGGGATGCAAAGAGTTGACGCAGCAACCGTATCCGTTTGCCGCCGTGTTAAACGGTATTGCCGATACTCACCGGCTGCTTATATCTGCACTTGCCGAAACCAAGGATGACCAGCGCATGCTGATAGTGCCGCGGGAAGAACTGCAGAAAAAAGTGGAAAAACTTGGCGGCTTGTTGGCCGGCAGTCCTGTCGGCCACGCGGAATGGCTAAGTTTGTGGCGGCTAATCACGCCATGCGCCGATAACCTGTTGGATTTGGCGCGCGCTTACGCCGCTGAGCGCGGCGAACTGATGGATGACAGCGAAGTGCTGGCATGGGCGACGATGCTGCACGATGACATCCATTCTCATCAGCGTGACCTCGAAAACCTAGGCTCATCGATACCTGTTGAGTTGCCGCTTGATGACCACCCGCAAGCGGAAGTGCAACGCTGGAAAGCACTGGTTCGGCGGATACATGCGCTGGAACAACAAGCGCATCAACTTTTCGTCAACATGGATTTTCGTTTTCTCTACGATCAAAACAGGCACTTGTTTTCGCTTGGCTACCGCGTTGAAAGCGGTGTTATCGATGACAGCTATTACGATCTGCTCGCCTCGGAAGCGCGCCTGACCAGCCTTATCGCTATCGCCAAGCGTGAAGTGCCGAGTATTCACTGGTTTCACTTAGGACGGCGGGTGACGCGCACCGCAAACGGCACCGTATTGCTGTCCTGGTCCGGCTCGATGTTCGAATACCTGATGCCGTCACTGGTGACTTATACGCCGCGCTACAGCCTGCTCGATCAGACTTGTCGTCTGTCCGTGCAAAGCCAGATTGAATACGGGGAAGAACACAATGTGCCGTGGGGCGTCTCCGAATCGGCGTTTAACGGTCGCGACCGTTGGTTCACTTACCAGTATTCCGCTTTCGGCGTACCCGGCCTGGGGATGAAGCGGGGACTCGCCTTTGATCTGGTCATCGCTCCTTATGCCACCGCCTTGGCGGCGATGTACCACACGCATGCGGCGGCGGTGAATTTCGAGCGTCTGGAACAACTGGGCGCTTTGGGGCGTTACGGCTTTTTCGAGGCGCTCGATTTCACGCCGACGCGACTGGCGGAAAACCAAGAGGTAGCGTTTGTGCGCTGCTATATGGCGCATCATCAAGGCATGTCGTTGGTGGCTTTGGCTAATGTCATGCTTGACGCGGTCATGCGCCGCCGTTTCCATCGTACCCCGATGATTCAGGGCGCTGAAATGTTATTGCAGGAACGGGTTCCGCAGGGTTCTGACAGCGGCATTCCTGACTTCACCCAAGCGGAGGCGGAAGTCAAAGAAATAGTACAACCGTCAGTACGCCGCGAGCCTTCGCCGATGTCCCTCGTACCCTCAGCGCAGTTGCTTTCCAATGGCCGTTACGGGGTGATGGTCACCGCCGCCGGTTCCGGCTACAGTGTTTGTAAAAAGCTGGCGGTAACCCGCTGGCGCGAGGATGTGACGCGCGACTGCTGGGGCAGTTATGTCTATTTGCGCGATATGGCTAGCGGCAGGATTTGGTCTGCCGGATACCAACCGACGGCGGCGGTTCCAGATCAATACGCAGTCGTTTTTCTTGAAGACCGGGTGCGCATCTCTCGCGAAGACGGCGCTATAGCCAGTCACCTGGAAATCATTGTGTCGCCGGAGGATGATGCAGAAATCAGGTGTTTAAGCTTGACCAATAACGGCTCGCATACCCACGAAATTGAGCTGACTTCCTACGCGGAAATTGTGCTGGCGCCACCTCTGGCCGATAGCGCTCATCCCGCGTTTTCCAATTTGTTCATCCAAACCGAGTTCCTGCCGCAAGCCTGCGCACTCATTGCGCAACGGCGGCCTCGGGCAGCAGATGAGCCCCAAATTTGGGCGGCTCATGTGCTGGCGTGTAGCGACATCGGTGAAGGCGTTCAATATGAAACCGACCGGGTAAAATTTTGCGGTCGCGGTCAAACATTGCGTGCACCTGCGGCCGTGATCGATGGTCGCCCGCTCAGCAATACGGTCGGCGCCGTGCTTGATCCGATTTTCAGTCTGCGTACGCGGGTCAGCATCGAAGCGGGAGCGACGGTTCATGTGACCTTTACCACCTTGGTTGCACCGTCACGGCAAGCCGTTGAAGAGTTAGCCGATAAATATCACAACGCAGCTACATTTGACCGGGTTTCCAATCTTGCCTGGACCCATGCGCACATCCAATTACGGCATCTGCGCATCAAGCCTGACGAAGCCCAGCTATTTCAATCCCTGGCCAACCGCTTGCTGTATGCCGATCCTTGGCTGCGAGCGAGCAGCAAGCTGATGCAGCTGAACCGGTTAAATGTCACCGGTTTATGGCGGTTCGGTATTTCCGGTGACCGTCCGCTAGTATTGCTGCGGGTCATGTCAACCGATGACCGGGCTATTGCCGATCAGTTATTGCGCGCCTACGAGTATTGGCGCATGAAGCGTTTATCGGTCGATCTGGTAATTTTGAATGACAAAGAAATCACCTATGCCAATGAATTGCAGACCTTATTGGAAAGTATGGTTCGCGAAACTCAAGCGTTTACCGCGATTCATGAATGCGATGGGCAGGGAGAGATTTTTGTGCTGCGGGCCGATCAGATCTCAGAGGAAGAGCGTGTGCTGTTGCAAACCTCGGCTCGCGTGGTGCTCTTAAGTAGCCGCGGTACCTTGGCCGAGCAATTGATGCGGCATCCCAAGCCTACGCCGGAGTTTATCCAAAGCAAAGCCTTGGCGGCATCCGGCGTTAACAGCAGTGAACCGTTAATCGCGCCTACAGAGCTCGAATATTTTAACGGGCTGGGCGGCTTTGCCGACGGCGGGCGCGAATATGTGATCGTGCTGGGCAACGGCCAATGGACGCCGGCACCCTGGATTAACGTAATCGCCAACGCCGAATTCGGTTTTACGGTCTCGGAGCTGGGCAGCGGCTGTACTTGGAGCCTTAACAGCCGGATGAACCAGTTGACCCCTTGGTCGAACGATCCGGTCAGCGATCCTCCCGGCGAAATATTTTATTTGCAGGATGTCGAAACCGGCGATTTATGGAGTCCGACTGCATTACCGATTCGGGTAGATAATGCCCGTTATGTGATTCGCCACGGCCAGGGCTACAGTCGCTTCGAGCATGCCTCTCACGGTATCCATAGCGAGCTGCTGCAATTCGTCAGTCCGGACGACCCGGTTAAAATTTCAGTTCTGACCTTAAAAAACACGTCCGCTCGCCCGCGTAAATTATCGGTTACCGCCTATGTGGAATGGGTGCTCGGCGCTTCTCGAACCAACACGTCGCCTTATATTGTTACCGAATTGGATCAGGCGACCGGCACTCTGTTTGCTTACAACCGCTTGGATATGGATTTTGGCCAGCGTATTGCTTTTGTCGATCTGGTCGGCCTGCAACCTACCTGGACCTGCAATAGAACCGAATTTATCGGCCGTAACGGCAGCCTGGATGCGCCGCTGGCCTTGAGCCTAGCCAAAGCGCTTAAACACCGCGTTGGCGCGGGTCTTGATCCGTGCGCGGCATTAACGACGCCGATAGAACTGGCAAGCGATCAAAGCATCGAAATCGTTTTTCTGTTGGGGCAAGGCAATGACCGCGACCATGTTCGCGAACTGATCAAGCGTTATCGATCTGCGGATCTGCAAAAAACTTTCGCTGAGGTGAAACAATTATGGTCCAAGACACTGAGAAAAGTTCAGGTAAAAACGCCGGACAGAGGCTTGGACTTGATGCTGAACGGTTGGCTGCTGTACCAGACCCTGAGTTGTCGAATGTGGGCGCGAGCCGCATTTTATCAGGCAGGCGGGGCTTTCGGTTTTCGCGATCAATTACAAGACAGCATGGCGCTTGCAGTCGCCCGGCCCGATCTTGCCCGCGCTCATATCCTCCGTGCGGCGACGCATCAGTTTGTCGAGGGCGATGTCCAGCATTGGTGGCACCCGCCGTCCAATCGCGGTGTGCGCACCCATTTTTCCGATGACCTTATCTGGCTGCCCTATGTGACATCCCACTATGTCAAGGTGAGCGGCGATAGCGCGGTACTCGACGAAATCATGCCGTTCCTGGATGGGCCTATTCTCACACCGGAACAGGAAGATGCCTATTTCGAGCCGACACAATCAGAGCTGCAAGCCAGCCTGTTTGAGCACTGTGCGCGGACGCTGGATTTGAGCTTACAAGTCGGCGCACACGGTCTGCCGCTGATGGGCAGCGGCGACTGGAATGACGGCATGAACCGGGTGGGTCATCTGGGCAAAGGCGAGAGCGTCTGGCTCGCCTGGTTCCTGATAGCTACGTTGACGGAGTTTGCCAATCTGGCAGAAATGCGTGGTGATCTCGAACACGCCGTGAGTTGGCGCGAGCATGTAACCAAACTCAAGATCGCAGTGGAAGCGGCAGGCTGGGATGTGTCCTGGTACAAGCGCGCCTATTACGATGATGGCACGCCGCTGGGGTCGGCGGCCAACGCCGAGTGCCGTATCGACTCGCTGGCGCAAAGCTGGGCCGTTATTTCCGGCGCCGCCGACCCCGAGCGGGCGCGGCTGGCGATGAATTCGGTTCGTGAATATCTGATACGCTATGGCGACGATCTGGTGTTGCTGTTCACGCCGCCTTTCGATAAGACCCTGCTGGACCCCGGTTATATCAAAGGCTATTTGCCGGGCGTACGGGAAAATGGCGGACAATACACCCATGCGGCGATCTGGTGCGTTATCGCTTACGCGATGCTCGGCGACGGCGATCAGGCAACCGATCTTCTGCACATGCTGAATCCGATCAATCGCACCGCTAACCGGACCGGCGTCTATGCCTATAAAGTCGAACCGTATGTGCTAGTGGCGGATATCTATGCGGTACCTCCTCACGCGAGGCGCGGCGGCTGGACCTGGTACACCGGCGCGGCGGGATGGTTTTACCGTGCAGGTCTGGAATGGCTGTTGGGTCTGAATATCCGCGCCGGCAACATGCATTTCAATCCTTGCATTCCGCGTGAGTGGCGTAGTTACCGCTTAAGCTATCAGCATGAAGAAACCGGCTATGAAATTACCGTCAACAATCCCGACGGCGTGTCGAAGGGCATCGTGTCGATTGAGTTGGACGGCGTAGCGCAAGCAGAGGGTGAGGGTATCCCGCTGCTGAACGATGGACAGAACCATCAGGTGTTGGTGGTGATGGGGTGATTACCGTTCCCACACAGCGCGTCACTGCCATTAAGTTAAGCACAATAACGTCGTCCCACGATGAAGTGCGTAGCGTGTGTGTCGGGTTACGGCTAGCGCCTAACCCGACCTTGTATATTAAAGACCTCTTCAACCACAAGATAAATTAAACCAAAAAGTTTATAGTGATAGCCGATTTCTGGGGAAGCCGTCCCACCCTAAAGCTTCGAGCTTGTATGTAGAAAGGCTCCCCACCCT
>JAURYJ010000034.1 GCA_030653985.1 Methylobacter sp.
TAAATAATGACGAGACTGGAATAGGCTACCCAAGCGTAGCGCGTGGTAGCGTTTCCGGCAAATTCGTGGGTGCCGGAACACCGATTCTCGCTATGACTTGATCCAGCCTACATGCTTAGGTAACTCGCAATAAATAAAATACCCCCTACAAAAGTAGCGGTTTATTTTTGCGTCTTGCCTTACATGGTTGTATTTTGGAAAGATGTCTATTAGCGAATTACCGCAAGCCGTTTCTGTCTCTGATTTGCTAGTAGGTACGCAACAGGGCAAAAACGATTGGAAACGAACCGGTTACGGCGGCCCCTGTCCGCCCATCGGTCGGCATCGCTACTTTCATAAACTCTACGCACTGGATATTGAATTGCCTGATCTGCATCAGCCGAATGAGACTCAGCTAGAAACTGCGATGGCAGGGCATATAATTGGACAGACAGAACTGATTGGAACTTATCAGCGTCAGTAATTTAGGACTTGTTCAAAAACAAGTTGAACCCGTTAATACGAGCAGCGAAGACATTTTCAGGTGTAATGAGGCTATAATCGAAACAGTGGGTAAGAAGTAGAACCGCTTGACTGGTGTGCCGGATGAGCGTAATCGACGGGTCTGGGTGGCAGTATAAGCTGAAGTCCATAGGTTTCGGTGGGCAATGTATTTTTTAATCAATTAATCTGCGAAGTATATTCAATTGCAAACAAAACATATCATTTTAATTATCATCCTATCGGTCATATCGGGGCGTTCTGTGAATGCACAAGAAATAGAACATAAAGTCAAAAACCTGCTGTCTCAAATGACACTCGAAGAAAAAGTAGGGCAGATGACGCAGGTCGATTTTTCGGTTATCGGTGATCCTAAAGAACAAAATGCCGAGGATCAGATCAATCCTGCCAAGTTGGAGGATGCGGTGTTAAAACACCATGTCGGCTCTATCCTTAATGCGCCTTTAAACCAGCAGGTAGGCTCCATTTTTCATCCGTCTTTTACGTCGGCTAACAATGCGCAATCCGTTGAGATATGGCGAAAATTAACGCGCACCGTGCAGGATGCTGCGGCAACAACCCGGTTGAAAATTCCGATCATTTACGGGATAGACGCGATTCATGGCGCGACTTACACGCAAAATTCGGTATTGTTTCCGCAGGCCATTAACATGGCGGCAACGTTCAATTCGGAACTGGCGTTCAAGGAAGGCGAGATTACCGCAAGGGAAGTGCGAGTTTCCGGTCTGCAATGGAATTTTTCTACGGTGATGGATATCGGTCGCCAACCGCTTTGGCCGCGCTTGTGGGAAACTTTCGGCGAAGATGTGCATTTGGCAACGGTGATGGGCACGTCTTATATTAAAGGTCATCAGGGTGATGATTTTTCTGCTGCCGATAAAGCGCCCACTTGTTTGAAGCATTATGTGGGTTACAGTTATCCGCTTAACGGCAAAGACCGGACACCGGCCTGGATAGGCGAAAGAACGCTGCGCGAATATTTTTTGCCGACGTTTGCAGCGGGTATAAAAGCCGGATCGCCGACGGTGATGGTTAATTCGGCGGAAGTTGACGGCATTCCCGGACACGCCAATTATCACTATCTGACCACGATTTTACGCGGCGAATTGGGCTTTAAAGGCTTTACCGTGTCCGACTGGGCCGACATCAAGCGCCTTTATACCCGCGACAAGATGGCCGCTAGCGAAAAAGAGGCGGTCAAAATGGCGGTGATGGCCGGTATCGACATGAGCATGGTGCCGTTCGATTTTTCTTTTTATGATTTACTGATTGATTTGGTCAAGTCAGGCGAGGTGCCGATGTCCCGTATCGATGAAGCCGTGTCCAGGATACTGACGGTCAAGTATCAGGCCGGATTATTCGAGCCTAAACCCTTACTGCCGGTGGCAGGTAATTTTGCCACGGCGGAAGCCATAGAGACCAATCGGCAGGCGGCACGGGAGTCGATTATTCTTGCCAAAAACGACCACAACATCCTGCCGCTTAAAAAAGACACCAATATTCTGGTGACCGGGCCTACCGCCAATTTGTTGAATGTGATGAATGGCGGCTGGACGATTACCTGGCAGGGCGATGCCGAGGATTTATATCCTCAAGAGAAACTGACGGTCTTGGAAGCCATACAGGAAAAATCCACCGGCAAAGTGACGTATATCGGAAGCGATGCTTTTGATGCGCCCATCGATGTTCAGCAGGTGGTTGAAGAAGCCAACAATCACGATGTCATTTTGCTCAGCTTAGGAGAAAAACCTTATACGGAAACCGTGGGCAATATTGAGACTTTAAACCTCGACCAGGCGCAAGTCGAGCTTGCCAATGCCGCGATTGCAACCGGAAAACCGGTGATTCTGCTGACCTTGGGCGGTCGTCCGCGCATTATTACCTCGATTGCAGAACGGGCTTCCGGCGTTATTTTGGGCTTCTTACCGGGCATGGAAGGCGGCGAAGCCATTGCCGATATTTTATATGGCGACTATAACCCCAACGGCAAACTGCCTGTTTCCTATCCGCGCAACACCAATGGCATTACGCCGTATGATTACAAACCGATGGAGTCGTTTGAGGGAAATACGTATAACCCGCTGTATCCGTTTGGGCATGGTTTGAGCTATACCACCTTCGCAACCAGCGACTTGAAGGCGGAAAAAGAAAAAATCCGCATGGGTGAAAATATCACTATCACCGTTAATGTCAAAAACACCGGCGCGTTGACAGGCAAGGAATCGGTATTGCTTTATATTAATGATGTGGCGGCTTCGGTAACCCGTCCCAACAAACAACTCAAAGCGTTTAAAAAAGTCGAGCTTTTATCAGGTCAAACTGAAAGCGTAAGCTTTACCTTAACGCCGCATGATTTGTCGTTTATCGGCGTTGATCTTAAACGGATTGTGGAGCCGGGAGATTTCAAGGTGATGGTCGGTAATGAAACGGTCGGTTTTACGGTGACCCAATAAAGTCATGACCAATGCAACCGACACGACAAGTAGTTCCGATAAAAACCCTTATCTTGGCTCACTCACCCTATTAACCTCGCTGTTTTTTATCTGGGGTTTTATAACCTGCCTGAATGATATTCTGATCCCGCATTTGAAAGCGGTGTTCACCTTAAATTACACCCAAGCCATGTTGGTTCAGTTTTGCTTTTTTACCGCCTATTTTGTCGTCTCGGTTCCCAGCGGCTATTTAGTTAAAAAAATCGCTTACAAAGGCGGCATCATTACCGGATTAGCCATAGCAGGTATTGGCTGTTTGCTGTTTTATCCGGCCGCAAGTCTGCATTCCTATCCGTTATTTTTGGCTGCGTTCTTTGTGTTGGCCTCCGGCATTACCTTGTTGCAGGTCGCCGCAAATCCGTATGTCACCATTTTAGGCAAGCCGGAAACCGCCTCCAGCCGGTTGACACTGACTCAAGCATTCAATTCGCTGGGTACGACTATTGCCCCATATCTTGGCGCGTTATTTATCCTTGCCACTGCCGTTAAAACGGCGGATGAAATTGAGCTGCTTAACGCCGACCAGTTATCGGTTTATCAGGCGGCTCAAGCGGCGGCGGTGCAAATCCCTTATTTGTTGCTGGCGGCGGCTTTGTTTTTTATGGCTGTCGTTTTTGCCCTGATCAAATTACCCAAGATTGAAGCGACCGAAACGCAGGTTTCGGGTGTTGATGATATTCATGGTAGCGCCTGGAGCTACAAGCATCTGGTACTGGGGGCAATCGGCATTTTTGTTTATGTCGGCGGGGAAGTGTCCATCGGCAGTTTTCTGATTAATTTTCTGGGCGAGCCTTCGATTGCCGGATTGGCAGAACGTGATGCCGGAAAGTACGTGTCGTTTTATTGGGGCGGCGCCATGATCGGGCGATTTATCGGCGCGGCAGTCATGCAAAAAATCCAACCCGGCAAAGCGCTTACGGTTAGCGCGGTAACAGCGGCGCTGTTGGTTTTAATGACTATCTTTAGCAGTGGACAGGTTGCGATGTGGACGATTCTTTCGGTCGGACTATTTAACTCGATCATGTTTCCCACCATCTTTTCACTCGCAGTTAGCGGCTTGGGCAAACACACCGGGCAGGGGTCCGGGATCTTGTGCGCGGCAATCGTCGGCGGCGCTATTCTTCCTGTCGTGCAAGGGCTATTCGCTGAACGGATCGGCATACAACAGGCGTTTTTTATTCCGGTGCTTTGCTATGGCTACATCGCTTATTACGGCTGGCGGGGTTGCAAATACCGTGCAGTGCTGCGCTTACCGGGCTAGGAATTGGGTGGATAGTATTAGGGGTGAAATAAAACAGGGCGCCCGAAAGTGCCCTGAAAGAAATCGTATGAAGAGTTGCTTACATAAGTTTTCTTAAATCGGCAAAATCTTTAGCCGCTTGTGCTAAATGCTCTTTTGCCGCGTTTAAATCGCCTGATTTAGAGGCAAGACGTGCTTTTTTCAAATGACCATTAGCGCGTTGACGTCTAACGTCAAGAGTATCGCTCACCTCCACTTCTTTAACTAAATCAGCAGCCGTCCTGATTAAATCCATAACTTCTTCCTGAGTAGAGCCGCCTTCAATAGCCTGAGATGCTTCAGCAACTTTTGCCGATACATTATCAACAGCGACCTCAGCAGCGCCTGCTACAGCTATAGACGAAATGCCCGCAGTAGAAACGGCAATAAAAAGACTTAAGCTTATGTTTTTTAAAAGTTTCATGGGTTGGAATCCTCGTGTTGTTTTATATTTATAGTTATATTTATGAATACATAGCGAATCGCTATCCATCGGTTTTTATTCTACCATGAAATAAATATGTGATTGCATCAAGTATCATCAGCTGCACCTGTGAAAAAGGCGGCAGTCTTGATATTTTAGGTTTGAATTGTTTTTAAGCGGCACAAATCAATGACACTTCAATCAATAGGGTCGAATCTCGTACGAAAACTTATCATTTCTTCAAGATAAATTAGCTCAGTGTTGCAGTTAATTGCAAGTAGAAAAAAAGCATCCGAAGATGCCTTTTTTAGTCTGCTTAGTCGTAGCTGTAATGCTTGCGCAATTGCTTAACAACTTGCCAGTGGCTGTTCAGACCTGCCGGAAAAACAACCAGATCGCCAGGCAAAATACGCACAGGTTCACCGCCTTCGGGTGTTACCAAAATCTCGCCTTCCAGAATATACGCAGTTTCTGTTTCGTCAAAGTCGATCGGGAACTCGGATATTTCTTTCTCCCAAATCTCCCAACTTGCCACGCCTAACTCTTTCAGACGTTCTTCACTGGGCTTATGTTCAATCGTAATTTTCGGCATGTGCTTCCTAAATGTAAAAGTAATCGGAGGCTAATTTTAGCATTTTTCGGAAGAAACCAACATTATGCTTAAGCCAAGCGACTGGGTGGTAAGCGGTTAGTTCCTTTTTAGAAAATAGGGTAAGCAGAGATTTAATTAGGCGTAGGCTGGAATAAGACTATCCAAGCGCGTAGCGCGAGGTGGCGTTTCCGGCGAATCCGGGTAGTGTTTGCATAGCATCAATTCTGGAATATCATAAAAACTGCGGCAAATCACACACTGATTATGTGATTTTCCGGTTTTTATTCAGACTTTCTGTGTAGCTGCACGCTTGTTGTGTGGCTTCGAACATGTGGTCTAAGTAGTCGGGGAGACGGTTTTCATTCATATCAACCGAGCCTCCGCAAGCACTTGATCGCGGAACTTCGGCGGCAGATCGCCGGGAGTCAGCAAATCGACAGGGACGCCGAGCAGTTCTTCCAGCTCAACTTGCAAGCCACCAAGATCGAATAAAGTGGCACCGGGCAATGCGTCCACCAGCAAATCAAGGTCGCTGCCGTCTTGGTCTTCTCCATGAAGCACAGAGCCGAACACGCGAGGATTTGCGGTATGGAAGCGATTTGCCGCTTCGCGCACCGCGTCTCGTTTCAAGTCAAGTGCAATGGAAGGTTTCATTAGGTCATCATATCAGAACAGATATAAGCGCACGAACAATTCATGAGTGTTCATTTTGGGGAGGGCAAAGCCGGACGGGGTATGTTATTTCAGTCGCAAAATTTCTCGCATGATTCAAAAATAGCCGCAGTGTCAAACGTTTGGATCGGGGTTACAAACCCCGATCCGCTTGGTAGCTTATTCCGGCCTACTGCATTAATCAACAGTCCTGCCAATCAACTCGCCCAACTTAACCGTTTTTTCCGCTTTAAACTCGGCATCCCACTGCGTCTTATCCTTGCCGAATAAAACGATAATCGTAGAGCCCATATTAAACCGGCCCATTTCTTCGCCGATTTTCAATGTAGGCGCATCATCGCCATACTGCCAGCTTTGCACCGAACTGATGCTAGGCGGCGTGACCACGCCGTGCCAGACGGTTTCCACGCTGGACACGAAGATTGCGCCGACCAGTATCAAGGCCATCGGGCCTGAATCGGTGTCGAATATGGCGGCGACGCGCTCATTTCTGGCGAATAATCCGGGAACGGAATTGACGGTCGCCGGATTCACGCTGAACAAGCGGCCGGGGATATGCACCATTTCCCTTAAGGTGCCGGTCAACGGCATGTGCAGGCGGTGATAGTCTTTGGGTGACAGGTAAATGGTGGTGAATATGCCGTTATTAAATGGTTCGGCACGGGTCGCATCGCCGCCCAACAAATCGGTCGCAGTAAAGCTTTTGCCTTTGGCCTGGAAGATTTCGCCGTCGGTAATATCTCCGGCCTGGCTGACTGCGCCGTCGGCAGGGCAGGCAATGGCGTTGGTTTCGGTGCTGAGCGGTCTAACGCCGGGTTTTAGTTCGCGGGTGAAAAAGTCGTTAAAGCTAAGGTAGGCATTGATGTCGGGCTCCAGCGCTTCATCCATATTGACGCCGTAATGCCTGACGATTTGTTTGATAAATAGGTTTTTCCACGCCTTGTTTTCGCAGTGAGTCAATTTGCTCATCATTCTGGACAGGGCGTGATGGGGCAAAATGTATTGGGGCAGGGTGGTCAGGGCTTCTTTGATGTTCATGGATTATGACTGTCGGGTGTTTTGCCGCTTAAGAAATACGCAAAGGCGATGACTTCGGCGACGGCAACATAAAGTTCATTGGGGATTTCATCGCCTAACGGAATTTGAGCCAGAATCCTGGCCAGTTCCGGCTCGGTTTGCAGCGGTATTCCGTGCTCTTTGGCGATAGCGAGAATTTGATCTGCGGTAAGACCTGAACCTTTGGCGACAACCTTGGGCGCGTTCTTGCCGTCGTATTTTAACGCGACGGCAAGATCGGTGGTGTAGTAGGTCTTAGGCATGGTGCCTTAAGGCAGGGTAACCAGTTCCGGCGCTTGCCAATCGGGATTTCTGTGTTCTACGACGACGCTGGTGTAGATACCGCCGCGCACGTTAAATTCGGCGCGGATACGCATAAAATTGGGCGCTATGGCTTTAACGATATCATCGAGGATTTCGTTAGTGACCGCTTCATGGAAGGCGCCTTGATCCCGGAATGCCCACATATATAATTTAAGCGCTTTCAGTTCGACGCACAGTGCCCCGGGTACGTATTCGATCTGGATAGTGGCGAAATCCGGTTGGCCTGTTTTTGGGCACAAGCAGGTGAATTCGGGTACGTCGATGCG
The DNA here is from genome assembly GCA_030653985.1 of Methylobacter sp. Taxonomy (GTDB): domain Bacteria; phylum Pseudomonadota; class Gammaproteobacteria; order Methylococcales; family Methylomonadaceae; genus Methylobacter_A. Next base: position 7,607 of record JAURYJ010000034.1, read on the forward strand.
GATGGTGTAGTCACGATTGGGGTTAGGATTGTCGAAAGTTTCCAGATCTTTGCTTGGTTGTGTAGTCATTTTTTGCTTATCTATAAAGGAGGTGTGTACCGAAAGTAGGCGCGTTAGGCGAAAAAATTCGATACTTGGTTAATTATCGTTAATAATAGCCGACTATTTTAATTCAACTGTCGGAATATTCATACCAGTACTATGTTTGTTTCAATCCACAGTCGATCTCATCTGTCGACTGACAGTCACTGACAGATAGAGGTCAGTGGGTTTGCTCTCCCCATGAGGTCAAGGTTGCTCGGTAGCGATCTGAAACAGGGGGTTACCAACAGGATAGCGATGCGAGTGCATGGCTGTCAAACTTAAATAATTCCCCAGAAGGGGAGGTTTCAGACCCGCAAGGACATTGATGAAACTGGAAAAAATCAAGCTTTCGGGTTTCAAATCCTTTGTTGATACCACGGTCATACCGATCAGCGGTAATCTGACCGCCATCGTCGGGCCGAATGGCTGCGGCAAGTCCAATATTATTGACGCAGTGCGCTGGGTGATGGGCGAAAGTTCGGCCAAACATTTGCGCGGCGGCAGTATGGCTGACGTGATCTTTAACGGTTCCTCGGGACGCAAGCCGGTGAGCACTGCTTCGGTCGAGCTGGTTTTTAACAACACCGAAGGCAAGCTGGGCGGCGAATATTCCCAATACGATACCATCGCGATCAAGCGGCAGGTCAGTCGTGACGGCACCTCGGTGTTTATGCTGAACGGTTCGCGTTGCCGTCGTAAGGATATCACCGACATCTTTTTGGGTACCGGCTTAGGTTCGCGCAGTTATGCGATTATCGAGCAGGGCACCATTTCCCGCATGGTCGAAGCCAAGCCGGATGACTTAAGGGTTCATATCGAGGAAGCGGCGGGCGTATCCAAGTACAAGGAACGCCGCAATGAAACCGAAACCCGGATGAGGCATACCCGTGAGAATTTGGAGCGGCTGGACGATTTGCGCGACGAAGTCGAAAAGCAAATCAAGCATCTGCAAAAGCAAGCCGAAAAAGCCGAAAAATATACCGGTCTTAAAAAACAGGAACGCCAATTCAAGGTAGAGTTGCTGGCGATGCGCTGGAATACGTATCATCAGGCTGCAAAGCAACTGGATGAAAAATTGCAGGCGGTGGCTCACGAACATAACCGCCTGTTTGTCGCGTTGCGTGACATCGATAGCAACATCGAAGCCAAACGCGAGGCATATAAGACTCAGCAACAGCAGACCAGCAGCTCACAGGGCGATTATTACCGGATTGTCGCCGAAGTCAGCGGTCTTGAGCAGACCATCAAGCACAGCGAAAGCAGTCGCGAGCAAGCTGCAGTTGAAATCAACCGCTTACGTCGGCAGGCAGACCAGTCGTTAACAGAACTCGAAGCCGATGTGCAGCAATTGGAGCAGATAAAAGAGGCCCTGTTCGAAGCGGAAGAAGCGCTGATTGTTGCGGAGGAACGGCAGGAAGACGTTTTATACGGCCAGCAGGAAGTGCAGCAGCAAAAAAGCGTCTGGCAGGCGCAGTGGGAAGCGTACCTCACGACCAGTGCCGGCTATAAAGAACAGATCGAGGTGCAGCGGGTAAAAACCGTGCAGCTGGAAAACCAAAATCGCCAGTTGCAACTCCGTCTGGATAAGTTGCACGGCGAGCGTAGTGAGTTGGAGTCCAACGATTTGCAAAGCGAGATCGAATCGCTGGATAGCGGCATCGAAATCATTGAGACACAGCGCGAGGCGTTGCACCAGCAGCTTGAAGCCCGGCATCAGCAGATACGTGAGCTGCGGCAGCAGGTCAAGCGGTATCATGACGGGTTGCATACGCACCGCTCGGAAATGCAAAGCGTCAAAGGCAAAATCACCTCGCTGGAATTATTGCAGCAACATGCGATGGGTAAAGATAACAAGCAGCTGAGTGCCTGGCTCGCGTCCGTGGATTTGGTCGAAAACCGGCGTCTTGCCGAGTTTCTGGACGTGCAATCAGGCTGGGATACGGCGGTTGAAACGGTGTTGGGCAGTTACCTTGAGGCGATTTGCATAGACAGCGCCGATCAAATCATTCCGGGCTTGCAGCGTTTGACCGATGAATCGTTAATGCTGATTGAGACCCAATCTGTGGTGGCGACGCAAGGCGCCCAGCAGGCAGAATGGACACCTTGCGTCGCCCCCACAAACTTGCTGGATAAGGTAAAAGCGCCGTGGGATTTAAGCAACCTGCTGGCCGGGGTTTATTGCGTCGATGATGCCGAAACGGCGAGAACTTTATCCGCCCAATTAAAACCGCATGAATCGGTAATCACTCCCGACGGCATCTGGTTCGGCTCCGGCTGGATCAGAATCATCCGCGCCAAAGACAGCAAGACCGGCGTGTTGCAGCGTGAAAAGGACTTGCGCCTGTTAAAACAGCGACAACAACAACTGCATAGCGACATTGAGACCTTTGAAGACCAGCTGGAAACCGCCGAAACCGGCTTGAAAGATGCCGAAGTCACGCGAGAGTCGATACAGCAGCAGGACAACAGCTTAGGCGCTGAGCTGTCGGTCAAAAGCGCCGAATTCAGCGCGCAATCTGCCAGACTCGAGCATCAGCAACGCCGTCTGGAGCAGGTCTGCAACGATATTGACGAGTTAAGTCGCGAGACTGCTGACAATGCCGAGACTATCGCCGAAGCCCAGTTGTCGCTCGAACAGGCCGAGCAGAGTATGTCCGATCAGGAGCAAAACAGGCAAACTCTGGACGCGTTAAGTCAGGACTTGCAATCCCGGCAACAGCGCATCGATCAAGCCGCCAATGAAGCTAGACAACAGGTTTACAGCATCAGGTCGCAGATTGAATCGCTGCGTTCTTCCGAAACCTTAACCGGCAAACAGCTGGAGCGTTTGCAATTGCAACATCAGCAGTCGGCCCTGCGCATCGCCGATCTGGAGCTTAATCTGCAACAAACGCTGACGCCGATGGCTGACGAAAAAAAGCAGCTGGAGCAGAAGGTTGTCGATAAGGAACAGTTGGAGACGCGACTGAAACAACAACGCCAGCTCCAGGAAGATCTGGAAGCTGAAATAACCCGGCTATCCGAAGAACATATCCGGACACAGCGCGCCTTGGAACAGCAAAAAGAAGCGCTGGATACGATTCGTTTTGAATTGCAGGAAAGCAAGGTACGCCAGCAAACCGTTAACGAGCAGCTTAACGAAATCGATGCGGATGTCGAGACGGTGCTGCAAAGCTTGCCGGAACGGGCCGAAGAACACCGCTGGAAAACAACGGTTGATGATTTATTGGCTCAAATCGAAAGATTAGGTACCATTAACCTGACCGCGATAGAAGAATACAAGGCGCAGTCCGAGCGGATGAATTTTCTGAATGAGCAACATGCCGATTTAATCGAGGCATTACAGACGCTGGATCAGGCTATCAGCAAGATCGATAAAGAAAGTCGGCTGCGTTTTAAGGAGACATTCGATAAAATAAACACCGGTTTGCAGGAGAAATTCCCTAAATTATTTGGCGGCGGTCATGCTTATCTGGAATTGACCGATCAGGATGAATTGGAAGCGGGGGTCAATATTATTGCCAGGCCTCCCGGTAAGAAAAACAGCTCCATCCATTTGTTGTCTGGTGGCGAGAAAGCATTAACGGCGGTAGCCTTGGTGTTCTCGATATTCGAGCTCAATCCGGCGCCGTTTTGTTTGCTGGACGAAGTCGATGCACCGCTCGATGATGCGAATGTTGGGCGGTTTTCAAAAATGGTCGAAGAGATGTCGGCATCGGTGCAGTTTTTGTATATTTCCCATAACAAAGTGACTATGGAAATTGCAAAACAGCTCGCAGGTGTTACTATGAAAGAGCCGGGCGTGTCCCGGATGGTCGCAGTTGATATTGAAGAAGCAGTGAGTCTGGCGGAAATCTAATGGATAAAGAAATATTAAGAATTGTAATTATTGCAACCGGTATGGTTGTCGTTATCGGCATGTTGGCTTGGACTTTTATAAAGCATAAGCAAGCCCGGGAAGGCATGGAAGTTTACGATGACGATGAGGTCGACTATGACGATGAACTGTCGGCTGCCGAAAGCCTTGGGGAAGACGAAGACGACGATGATATGATCCCGCTGGCCGCGGCAAATAACAGTATCGGCGCTCATCAGACGCATGATAAATCGGAGCGATATTATTATGAAGAAGATGACGACGATGATGATGGCTACCATGACCGTCAGCAGAATAAGCCTGTAGAGCCGCCGTCACGCGCTGCCGCACCGGCGATTATTCAGTTCAGCATTATTACCAAGGCGGACGAGGATTTTAACGGCGTTGATTTGATTGAAGCTTTTGAAATGGTCGGCCTTGAATACGGCAGTTTAAAAATATTCGAACGTCTGGATGAAAACCGTTTGGTCGATTATGGCGTGGCCTGTATTGTCGAGCCGGGCACTTTTCCGGATAAAGATTTAGACCAGTTTTACTGTCCCGGTATCGTATTTTTTATGCAGCCGGAAGCATTGGATGATGCGTCGGCGGTTTTTGACGACTACATAGAAACCATTGGCTTGGTGGCCGCGAAATTAGACGGTGTGATTCTTGATCATAGAAGACAGCCGTTGACCGAAGCGACAGTTCAGGCCATTCGGCAGAGTTTGTGATTTTATGATCGTAGGTTGGATTTGCTAAAACTGACCTACACATTATGTGGGCGCGAATTTATTCGCGCTACTGTTATAGGCGCGAATAAATTCGCGCCCACTCGTTCAGATTATTCAGATGCCATCCCTCAGCAAAAACCAGTTAAAGATTCTTAAGCAAGCCGACCTGGAATCAACCCAATTATCCCCTGAGCGTATCGCTCAAATCGCCACACAGTCCGACCCCAAGCAACTGACCGATGATCAGCTGCTTGAATTTTTGCAGGTCTGCAATGCCCTGTACCGTAGCGGTGAACCGCTTATTTCCGATGCGGATTATGACTTTATTTTCCTGGCGGAACTACAAAAACGTCACCCGCAGCATCCTTATTTAGAAACCGTCGAACCGGAAGTGGGTTTTGTCGGCAAGACCGTCGCATTGCCGGAACTGATGCTGTCGACCGAAAAATCCTACAGTAAAAGCGGCATTGAAAAATGGCTATCTCGACTGGAAAAAGCCGCTGACGACTGCATGGATGCAGGAGGTACGACTCCATGGATGGAGGAGGTAGAGCAATGCAGGGAGCAATTGCCGAGAGCAATGCAGGGAGCAATTGCCGAGGACTGTAACGTCGATTCTTTTATGCTGATGATCCGCGCCACGCCCAAGCTGGATGGCTATGCGGCATACGATGACGGAAAGATTTTATATACGCGCGGCGACGGCCGCAAAGGCACTGACATCAGCCGGGTTTTCGAGCGCGGCTTGAAGGTCGGCGGCAACGGCAAGCGAGGGCAGGGCGCAGGTGAAATCGTGGTCAGCCAGACTTATTTCAATAGCCATTTAGCTGATTATTTTGAGAATTCCCGGAATTTTCAGGCCAGCATCATTAAAGAAAAAGAGCTGGAGCAACACGCTTTGGAAGCCATACAAAATCATGCGGCGGTTTTTTTTCCGTTCTCCCAGTTACCCGCTTGGCAAGGCACGGCGGCCGAAGTGCTGGCCGATTTCGACTCTATCATCGAAACAGTCTACACGTTAGTCGATTATGACGTGGATGGCGTCGTTTTCGAACTGGTCGGCAATGACCGGTTGAAACAGTACCTGGGGGCAACGCGGCACCACCACCGTTGGCAGATTGCCTATAAAAGCAATGCGGAAACCGCCGAAGTGATCGTGCTGAGCGTCACCCCGCAAACTTCCCGTTCCGGCCGGGTCAATCCGGTTGCCGAGCTGACGCCGACCAAACTCAGCGGCGCGGTAATTTCCAGGGCGACGGCGCATCATTACGGCATGGTCAAGGAGCTGGGCATCGGTGTCGGCACGTTGATTGAATTGACGCGCTCGGGCATGGTGATACCCAAAATCGAGCGGGTCATTATCCCGAAAACGCCGCAGATTCCCGAGCATTGCCCCAGTTGCGGCAGCGAACTGGTTTGGGACAGCGATTATCTTTACTGCCTGAACACCACAAAATGCCCCGCGCAGATTGAAAACACCATCGAGCATTTTTTCAGAACCCTGGCGAATGTCGACGGTTTCGGGGGGAAAACGGTGGAAAAACTCCACGCTTGCGGCGTCAATTCGGTTTATGCCGTTTATCAGTTGGACATGGCGCAATTGCAAGGCATGGGCTTTGGCGACAAAACCGCGCAAAATCTGCTGGATCAACTGCAGCGTAGCCGTACCGAAGCGATCGAAGACTGGCGCTTCCTGGGTGCTTTCGGTATTCACCGGATGGGGCTCGGTAATTGTGAGCGCCTGCTGCAACATCATCATCTGATCGATATTTTCAAACTGACTATTGAAGACGTAATGAATATCGAAGGTTTTGCCGAGAAAACCAGCGCCGCCGTGGTTGAATGTCTGGCAAAAATCAAAACCGATTTCAGGCAAATCTACGATCTGGGTTTTAATTTGATCCCAACGCGGTTAATCGCCGAGCAGCAGCAAAACATCAGCCCGATTTCCGGTAAAACCATCGTCTTTACCGGCACCATGATCCACGGAAAACGCGATGACATGAGCAAGGAAGCCAAACGCCTGGGCGCAAAAGTGGGCGCAGCAGTCACCGGGAAGACTGATTTCCTGGTTACCGGTTCCGATGTGGGGGCGGCAAAAATCGCCGCCGCTACGGAAAAGGGCGTGCAGGTAATTAGTGAAGATGAATATTTGGCGTTGTTGGGTAGGCCGGAATAAGACCACCCAAGCATAGCGCGAGGCGGCGTTTCCGGCTTGTCGGGTATGTGTTCCGAAAACGCCGGTTTACGAGCTTATTCCGGCCTACAAGGCTGAGCGGGTAGGTTTGGCGGGTTCTTGGATTTTGTGTAATAAGTTTTTTATCCAGAGCTGACTCGGTTACACTCAGGTGGCATTAAAGAACAGAACGTTGTTTTTGCAGCGTTCAGAATTTTGATAGGCACCGATTTAGGTGTCTACTTAACTTTAGGCGCGATGTCACGTAGTGCTTGACATTCATTGATCGTGACGAAAAGGAGATTGTTATCATGACAAAAGAAAAGAGCCAAGAAGATATGACTGATGAGGAGCAATTCCAAGAAGAGAAGGATAATCTCGAAGATGAATACTATAAAACTCAAAATGAGATGGATAGTCCCACCGGTGAAGATGATTAAACAAAACGTCTAGCACTTGATATTCAATAATCTTAAAAAGGGAAATACAAATGGGAATTTTCGACAAGCTCTTCGGCAACAATTCAACTCCATCAACACATACAGCCGGTTTGATTGACTATGGAAAACAAAAACAGGATGGTAGTCATAACCATACATTCAACAAAGGTGACGACCAAACACCAGCACAAAAAGAAGGCCATAAGCAGGCTGAAAAAACAAAGGCTGGAAAAAACTAAAAAGTAATACCTAACCTTGCGTTCGAGCGGGACTCGCCAGAATCGGGCGAGTCCCTCAACTTTACGTTAGGCGCCCAGATTCCCCCTATTCTCTCAAGGAGACTCGCATGTCAGAAAACCTGCAAGAAACCATACCCGAACTACCGAGCACTGATGAAATTCAAGACGCACTAGAAAAAGCATCTATTCTTCGAGAAGAGGTTGATCACTATCGTAGTACAGCGCAAGAAATAGATGATGAATTTAAGCGGGCTAATGAAGATAGGCATCCGACTTTAGACGATATGCCATATGGCGAAGAACTTATAAGAACAAGAGAGCTGCCCCATCGTTTAGATCAGGCTATTGGACTTCTCACTCAGATTGACGAAAAAAAACTTTCGCCAAAAGATGCGTCTGATGCTTTCGAGGAGGCTGAAACCATTATTGAAGATGCTCGGAACACAATTGATGACTGTACAGCCCTTCCTCCTGAGGAAGAAGATGAATAAAACCGTTTAGTCCTTAGCCTCCAAGCGGGTCGGGGTTTGCACCCCGTCCCTAACGTTTTTACAATGTTTAATTTAAATGGCTACAGTTAACCAAAGCAAAATATTTTGGACGAGGCAATATGCCCTGTTCGGCGGTGAGAAGATATTAACGTGACTGAATTATATGAAATCTTACAGCAGCAAAAAGCCTGCATTCTGGATATTGCCAAACATTACCACGCAGTTAACATCCGGGTGTTTGGTTCTGTTATACGCGGCGAAGAACGCGAAGACAGCGATATAGATTTATTGGTTGATTTTTTGCCCGGCACAACGCTACTGGATCAGGTCGGCCTGATTGATGCGCTATCGACCGCACTGGGTCGCAAGGTCGATATAGTCAGCGAGCGTGCATTGAATAAACACTTGCGTCAGCGGGTTTTGCAAGAAGCTGTTCCGCTATGAAAGATCGGTTTATCTTCATTGCAGCGGCACTGGAGAGCATTGAGTTGATTCAGTCTTATACCGAAGGCTACGATTTAACGGGTTTTTTGGCCGATAGAAAAACGCAGGATGCAGTGATTCGCAATCTGGAAATCATCGGGCAAGCGCTTAAAGATTTTGGCATTGAAACATTGTTGGCAGAACGTAACTTCTCATTAATCGCAGGCAACACCTTAGATATCGGTTAAAATAACCGCATGGATTCCCTCAAGCCACAATTACCCAAAATCGGCAAAGAAGATCGCACACCGCTAGTCGATGTGCTGTTGGAGTTGCTTGCGTG
>JAURYJ010000036.1 GCA_030653985.1 Methylobacter sp.
GTAACCGGTGTGCAGACCCTTCGGGGGATTGCACCTGTCGGTTGAAACTGCTCAACCAGGATTCCAGTTGCAGGTTGCAAGACCTATCAACGGAAAGCGAATTATCAAATGAATATGTTTGTATATGAACTTTGAAGCAGCACAAGAGCTTAATCCTTGGCGAGTCGAATTATCGTGCTGAGATGCTAAGATTTGAACCGCCAGTAAATCAATGGCCTGCTTGACAATCTGGGCCAGTTGGTTGAATGGAGGCAGGGACGGGACTGTTGGTCAGTTGTCGGCATTCAACCCTTATCATTATCACAACAGGAAAAAACACCATGCAAATCCAGATTAATACCGACCGCAACATTGAAGGTCATGAGGCGCAGACCGCTTACTTTAGCGGTGTCATAAAAAATGCCTTGAGCCGAATCAGTGAGCATATCACGCGAGTCGAGGCTCACCTGAGCGATGAGAACAGCGACAAGAAGAACGGCAATGATGATATACGCTGTATGCTCGAAGCCCGTCTTGAGGGTCGCCAGCCGGTCGCAGTCACTCACCATGCTCAGACTTTGGAACAAGCCGTTGACGGTGCCGCCGATAAGTTATGCAGTTTGATTGAAAGTACCCTCGGGCGACTGCATGATCAAAAAGGTCACAGAGACTGACCTGCTCCGACAGGTTCTAAACTTGCGGAGGAGTGATAAGCGATACCGCTGAGAGCTTGCTCTGTAAGATTGCCAGCACCGGAGATATCTAATCTGTCGTTCGCAGCAATGGGTGCGGACGATGGGTAACCGTGGAACTGGGGCTGGAGAGATAAGGAAAGCGGATAAAATAACAACCGAACGACAAAACCCACACCATAACGGAAGGCTAACCTAGATTGAAAATAAAGTTACAGTATTGGTGGCAGGAAATGCGATCGAGCTTCTGGTTCGTACCCGCAGTGATTGTTCTGAGCGCTGTGGCGCTTGCCATTGTATTGATCGCAGTGGATGCGAGTGTCGATTTGTATGGTATTGAGAAATGGCCGCTGCTCTTCGGTGCCGGTGCGGGCGGAGCACGCGCCTTGCTAATGACTGTCGCCAGTTCGATGATCACGGTGGCCGGAGTGGTATTCTCAATTACCATTGTTGCGCTCGCGCTGACATCCACTCAATACACGTCACGGGTTCTTCAAAACTTTATGCGCGATCACATTAACCAGATGGTGCTTGGTGTGTTTGTCGGCATATTTGCGTATTGCCTGGTGGTGCTTCGAACTATCCGAGGGGGTGATGAAGGGACATTCGTGCCTTCGCTGGCGGTGATGGTCGGCTTGATCCTCGCGTTCGTCGGAATTTTCTTTCTCATCTACTTTATCCACCACATCTCGGTGTCTATCCAGGCATCGAATATTCTTGCCGCCGCCGCCCAGGAGACCATTGCAACCGTAGATCATTTATTTTCCGAGGGTCTGGATGAAATCACCGAGGAAGAAGTGGGCGGACAGCTGACAATGTTCCTCGCGGAGCAGGTCTGGTCTGCCATTCCGGCACGGAAGACCGGGTACATCGAAAATGTCGACGTCGATGCGCTCCTGGCTCTGGCACGGGAGCGAGGAATAATCCTGCGTATGGAGCGCGGCGTCGGCGAGTTCGTCGTCGAGAACACGCCGTTGGTCTCCGTGTCTGGCCCGAGCGGACTGGATAACCAAATAACGGCCGAACTGAACGCGGTCTACGTCATTAGCCGACAGCGTACTGTGGAGCAGGACGTTGCCTTCGGCATTCGGCAAATCGTGGACATTGCCTTGAAGGCGCTGTCCCCCGGCGTCAACGATACGACGACTGCGGTGATGTCTGTGGATTACTTAACGGCAGTCCTTGTTCGACTATCGAATCGCCGGATTGCGACCAGGCTCTGGCTAGATCAAGGGGAGCTGCGTGTGCTTGCTCGATGCCCGAGTTTTGAGAGCCTGTTGGCCGAAGCCTTTGACCAAATACGGCAGAATGCCAAAGCTAATGTTGCAGTTCTGACGCGATTGCTTCAAGCACTGGAAACTATCGCTGGACAGACTACCAACATCCAACGAAAGCGAGCCCTAAGTCAACAAGCGGATTTGATTGTCTCTGTGGCGCTGCGCACCATCAGCTCAGCACACGATAGGGTCGAAATAGAAGCCTCCTTGGCACGGCTATCCCATATTCTTGGAGGTCATTTTCAAGGGACAGGTTTCCCTTAAGATAATTTCCTACGAGCGGCAAGATCGTCACCAAGACACGAAGCGAAAACATAAATTTTATGTTTTCGTGGTGAGTAAATCTGCGTGACGCTGGCGTATGTCCTTTTCTGGAGAACACTCTACATCTGCAATTAAACCAATAGCCGCTCTCTTCTGTTATCGCTTACATCCCTATGTGCTTTACCGCACTGACTACGGCCGATTTTACAGGTAAAGTGCTCTCAGGGTTTTTGACGTGTATTCGGCTCTAACCTGTAAAATGTGTTCCGCATTTTTTGGCCCTGACGTTAATGATTGCCGCAGACTGCACCTCGACACAAAAGCACGAGGAAGCCTAAGAGTAGGTTGAAGACAGCGTCATCACCACTAATATTAAGTCGGCGTTATTCTAATGAGCCTAACCTGAGATTCGGTAAGATCAATATGGGAATCTTCAAAGGCCTGGGTCAATAATTAAGCGGATTTTTGAATTCATAGGCTGACATAAACAGCAGTTGGCATTGCACGTAGCGTCAAGGGCGTGAATGACATGCACCTTAAATAAGCGAGGAAATCATTATGGAAATTACAGACAAAGCAGCTAATTTAGCACATGAAACGTTTGACAAGGTCGCCAGTACGACCAATCGAGCCGCCGAAGCGCTTGGCGAAAAAGGAGAACAACTGATAACTATCGAGCAGCATATGATGAAAAATTGCCGGGGATATGTCCGAGACCATCCCTTAACGTCGCTGGGTATCACGGCAGCGGTCGGTTTTGTTCTGGGTCGCTTATTAAGCCGACGTTAGTCCAAAAACAGTCAACTATCATAAACCTGAATACCGTTAATGACATGCGGCTCAAATTACAGAGGCAACCATCATGGAAACAATAGACAACGTATCACGTTCGGCACATGAGGCTGTTGATAAGATCGCCAGTGCGACCAATCAGGCCGCCGAAGCGCTTGGCGAAAAAGGAGAACAACTGAAAAATGCCGAGCAGCAATTAATGGGGAACTGTCGTGGTTATGTCCGCGACCATCCCATAATGTCATTGGGCATTGCCGTAGCGGGCGGCTTTGTGCTGAGCCGCTTGATCTGTGGATGTTCGACCGACCGGGTGACCGGCAGTTCAAAATAAAGAAGGAGTCATTATGGAATCTATAGACAAAGCATCCAGTTCCGCACATCACGTTGTCGATCAGATCGCCAGCGCGGCCAATCAGGCCGCTGAAGCCATTGGTGCAAAAGAAGAGCAACTGAAAAATGCCGAGCAGCAGATGGTGGACTGTTGCCGTAGTTATATTAACGACAACCCGATAACATCGCTGGGCATCGCCGTAGCGGCAGGCTTTCTGCTTAACCGTTTTTTAAGTGGACGTTAAACCGGCAAATAGCATGGATCCAAAAGCCGTAAATGATGAGGCTCTGGGGAAAAATTCAGAACCCGGAGGCTTGATAAAAGATTCCGGTGTTCTGGCGGATGCGCAATTGCTATGGCGTGAACTGCTTGAGCAGGGTCATGATCGTTTCCGGCTCGTCGCGCTGGAAACACAGCGTGCGGGCATGAGTCTGGTGGCCATGATTATGGCGGGAGTGATGACAGCCTTGTTGCTGAGCGGCGCGTGGTTCGGGCTTTTAGCCGTCGCGGTGCTAATGCTGATAGATCATGGTGTCGTGGCAAGCAATGCCATACTGTTTGCCATCGTTTTCAATTTGTTGCTTGCGTTGGTCTTCTGTGGCGTGATCCGTCGCAAAAGTCGTTATTTACAATTTCCCTCCACCCTCCGCAGTCTTCGGCCGATGCCTCAAGGGCAGGGTAAGAAGGAGAAATCCTGATGGCAATCGAGCTTAAGCCCAAGACACTGGCTGTTCAAATCAGAGATACAGAGCGACAGTTGTTAAGTCGGCAACAGGGCATCGATATCCGCACCACTACGCTGATCAGGAAGATACATCGACAGCTGGCCGCTCCGGCAACTTTGCTGCTGGCGGGCGGCATCGGATTTATCATTGGCGAACTCACCAAGCGCCACCCCCCCAAATCCCGTAGTTCTGTAGTTAAGCCGCAAACTGTCGGGACTTCACCCTTGAGGGTTGTATTGAATCTCATCGCCTCCGCCCGAACCTTATACACGGGCTTGTCCATAGCCTGGATGATGAAATCCTATTGGCAACAGGAAGCCCCGGACAAAATTCCTACACGTCAATCTCGGCCGGTGACGACTTACGATTTGACTGGCAGACATTGAAAAATAAAGGCGTATTGCTGTTGTTGACTTAAGCCGTTCGAGCTTGTTCAGGAGAGTCTTGCAAAGGGCTTCTAACTTAAGCTGGATACCCCTTTAAGCTTTGATAGCACTGATAGCACTGATGTTATCTCGATATGGGAGCGATGACATCATTGCGACGTCGCTCCCACAAGGGTTTCAACTGTCCCGGTTTACGTTAGAAGCCGTTTTATACACAGGGTGCAGACAGTATAAGTATTGCCTATCGGCTAGATTCTGCCCAATAAGATCAGAACCAGTAAAATAATCAGTATCAAGCCAAGTCCGCCGCTGGGTCCATAACCCCATCCACGGCTATGTGGCCAAGCTGGAATGACGCCAACAAGCATCAGAATAAGGATGACGAGTAAGATTGTACCAATTGACATGATAGTGCTCCTGTTAAAAAAAGAACGTTAAACTGAAAATTGTTCCAGAATGGCCTGATTTTGATACTTGAGGTCGTCCTTTTATCCATGAGTAGCGTAAAACCCCGCCGTTCAGGGCGGGGATGTAAGCGGCTCAATTTCGTGTTTTCCATAGTATAAAACCTCTATTGTGTTAATATTGAACGGTGCTACCAGAGGAGGCTATCGGCTCTCTCAATGACGGCAACTTAAGTTTTAAAAGGCTTCAAAAGCACAATCAGCGAAAACCAAGCTAACCGTGTGAAGCCCTAAATAACCGTTTTAAAAAGTAAAACCAACCGTCGGGCAGACGGGGCTAGTCTGTGAAGTGAACGGTGCAGTAATGCCGTCAGCAGCAGAAACCAGTGAGCAGTAGCGATACATACTCACTCTTAGGAAACTAGGAATCCCCTTCCGTCAGGTGGGGGAGGATGTCAATAAGCCAGTTTAGCTTTCAAAAATTCAATAACATCCGCAAACGGAATTTCCTCGTTTGCTTCAGCCGTTCTGGCCTTGTATTCAACCGTACCGGAATCCAGGCCGCGATCGCCAACCACGATGCAGTGAGGGATGCCGATTAGTTCCATATCGGAAAACATAAATCCGGCACGGACTTTTCTGTCATCAAATAACACATCGATTCCGGCAGCCAATAGGTCCTGATATAGCTGTTCCGATGCCACTCTCAGACGCTCCGATTTATGCATATTCATCGGGCAGAGCGCAACCTGGAAAGGCGCAAGGTTGGCTGACCAGATGATGCCTTTAGCGTCATGGCTCTGCTCGATGGCGGCGGCGACCACCCGGGAAATGCCGATACCGTAACAGCCCATGGTCATGATCTGATTTTTTCCGCCTTCATTGATAACCCCGGCTTTCATGGCTTCGCTGTATTTGGTGCCCAGCTGAAAAATATGGCCGACTTCAATGCCGCGAGCCAGGGTGATTTGACCTTTTCCGTCCGGGCTGGGGTCGCCTTCAACCACCCTACGCAGGTCGGCAACGTGGTCAGGAACAGGCAAATCGCGTTCCCAGTTAACGCCTTGATAATGCTTTCCGTCCTGGTTGGCGCCGCAAACGAAATCGGACATCAAGGTTACGCTACGGTCGGCAATGATCTTGATATTTAAGCCTATCGGGCCGATAGAGCCGGGTTTGCAGTTGCAGGCGTTGCTCACTTGCTCATCGCTGGCGAATTCAAGTGGCGAGGCAATGCCGTCAATTTTTATTGCTTTAATGTCGTTAAGGTTATGGTCGCCCCTTAACAGCAGCGCAACCAAGGTGTCGTCTTCGCCTTTAACGATCAATGTCTTGAGACATTGCGTGGCAGGAATATTTAAAAAACCGCAGACTTCTTCGATGCTGTGCTGGTTGGGCGTATCGATCAGCGTCAAGGTTTCAGCAGCTAAGCCGCGAGAGCCGGAAGGCATCACCGCTTCGGCTTTTTCAACATTGGCGGCATAGTCGCTGTCGGTCGAGAACGCAATGGCATCTTCGCCGGAATCGGCTAGCACATGGAATTCATGCGAGATTGCGCCGCCGATCGAACCGGAATCGGCGATAACCGCGCGAAAATTCAAACCCAGATGATTGAATATATTGGTGTAAGCCTGATACATCGCATCGTAAGTGACCTGCAACGATTCCTGATCCAAATGAAAGGAATAGGCATCTTTCATGATGAATTCGCGCGAACGCATCACGCCGAAACGGGGACGGATTTCATCACGGAATTTGGATTGAATCTGGTAATAGGTGATTGGTAACTGTTTGTAGCTTTTGATCTCGTTGCGCGCCAGATCGGTAATAATTTCTTCGTGAGTTGGCCCCAGGCAAAAATCGCGATCATGGCGGTCTTTTAGGCGTGCCAGTTCCGGGCCGTACTGTTCCCAGCGTCCGGTTTCCTGCCACAGCTCGGCGGGTTGCAGGCCGGGCATTAATACTTCCAGCGCGCCGGTTTTTTCCATTTCTTCGCGGGTGATTTTTTCGACCTTACGCATGACCCGCAGTCCCAAGGGTAACCAAGTGTAAAGACCCGCAGCCAGTTTGCGGATTAGGCCTGCGCGGATCATCAGTTGATGACTGGCTATTTCGGCATCAGCCGGGGTTTCTTTAACGGTGTTGAGCGGGAATTGAGTAGTACGCATGTTGTTTTAATGCTCTGGACAAAGAAAACGGCTATTTTACAGATTTAATGCCGGTTTAGTTATTCCGTTATCATAATCAATGTAGATCGCTGCGATTATTAGGCCAATTTATTTCAGGTTTTTGTGGGAGCGACGCTTTTGTCGCGACGAGCGCGTCGCTGCCACAACTCATCAACAGGTAACAGAATGTTTCAATTCTCCAATTAAGGTATGAATTCAAGTAAAATGGAATTTCATCTTGCAGGGATAGCTTGTCGGATTAACTTTTTTGTCAATTACATTAAATCATAATCAATCGACTTGAACCGTTTAGCGTGTTGCGTTATCGGTTATTCGTTGATATCAATAGCCAAGGATTTCCTAATGAATCTTGATGTGTTTTTATCGCTGTTCAGTCTGATGCTGGTATCACTGGCGGTTTTTTTGCTCTCAAAAAAACTCAATTTTCCTTATACCGTATTGTTGGTTATTGCCGGTTCGTTGTTGGTGCCGCTGTCGCAAATAGAATTTTTTCATTTCATTACCAGTTTTCACTTAACGCCAGAACTGTTGTTCTTTGTGTTCCTGCCGATCCTGATTTTCGAATCGGCTTACAACATGAATATCCGTAGCGTCACCGAAAACATTTATTCTATCGGCTTGTTGGCTGTAGTGGGTTTGCTGATCTCGACGCTATTTATTGGTATTGTCGGTCATTACCTGTTCGGATTGGCTGGGTTCGCTGTACCGATGCTGGCTTTATTACTGTTCGGTGCCATTATTTCTTCAACTGACCCGGTAGCCGTGCTGGCGCTGTTCAAAGAGTACGGTGCGCCACACCGCTTAACGCTGATTTTCGAAGGCGAGAGTTTATTCAACGACGCTACCGGTTTTGCGGCATTCCTGGTGATCTTGGACTTAATGATCCACGGTTTCACTGGCACCGATTCCGTTATGTCTGCATTGGTGTCATTTTTGATCATGTTGATCGGTGGCTTTTTATTTGGATTATTGATGGGATTTTTATTTTCCAAGTTGATTGAAGCGGTCAAAGGTTATGAACACCTGGAAATTACCCTGACTTTATTGGTTGCCCATTTTACCTTTATCTTTAGCGAAGTAATTTCTGAGCATCTAGTGATTGCAGGTCAGCAAATTCGGCTGTCATCTATTATTGCCACCTTGATTGCCTCGATGGTCATCGGTAATTTCGGACGCTACAAAATGTCGCCTCCGGTTGAAGAATATATGGAGAAGTTTTGGAGCTATTTTGCCTTTGTCACTAATTCGCTGGTTTTTATTTTAATGGGATTGTTGTTCGCCGATCTGGCGATTGACATGAATGTCGCCTTGTTACCGATTTTGCTGGCGATTGCGGTGGTAGTGATCGGTCGTGCGGTTTCGGTTTATCCGTTGCTGTGGTTATTAAACAAAACCGGCAAGGAAGAGCCGATACCGCGTAATTGGATGCATTTACTGGCCTGGGGCAGTTTGCGCGGCTCACTGGCGGTCATCATGGTACTGTTGATTCCTGACGATTTAACTATTCCTGGTTGGGATTTTACGATCAGTGTTAAACAGTTTGTTGCCGCCGTTACCATTGGCAGTATCTATTTTACCCTGTTGATTAAAGCGACAACCATTGGCAAAGTCATGCACCTGTTAGGGATTGATGCACTGACGCCCGAAGAAGAAGTTGGTTATCATAAAAGCAAGGCGCAAATATACGATGAATCGATGCTTAAATTAGACGAACTCTTGGAGACTCAACATTTAAATGGGCAGCAACATCAAACTCTTCAGCAGCGCTACCAGCGGTTGCATGATGATGCCTGTTTACATTGTAAAGATGCTATCGGCGATTCCCTCGATCTCATTGAAAATATGTTGCGTATCTATGCACTAGGTGTTGAAAAAGGTGCGTTGAAAGAGGTTTACCAGCGTGGCGAAATCAACGAAAAAGTGTACAAGAAAATTCTGAATATGCTCTCTATTCAGACCGAGCGGGTAGGACAAGGTCATAAACAGGTTAAGTCAGTTAACGAACATTTCCCTATCGATACTTTGGAGCGATTTGTGTTGCTGGTAAGCCGTCTGCTTTTCTGGCGGGATCACTCCTTTAAAGCGGAAGAGTTGTATCTTTATTATCGTACCCTGAACAAGATTATCAGTAAGGTTATCGAGTCATTGAATGAAATCGGCAATTCCGGTCTGAGTGATGTTTTTGATGATCGTATCGCCTTGGTAAAGTTACAAGCGCTTTATCAAGGATTAAATGTCAATACGCGAAAAAAGATGGAGAATCTGATCAGGAATAATACCGAATTATTGAATCAGCTAAACCAAAAGGCTGCGGAAAAATCGTTGAATGCAGTGCAACTAGAAACCTTGGTTAAATTACACAAAAACGAAATAATTACCAGCAAGCTTTTCATTATGTTGAATCACGAGCATACGGAACAAAAAAATACGGATTAAGGATTTGTTGTTACGCATAAGTATGATTCACGAAAAGCACGAAAAAATGGATGGGATGTTGCTAGACTGAACAGGGGATGTTTTCTGGTTCCCAGGCAGGAGCGGTGGGAACGAGGACAATCGCAAGTTCAGTTTGGCAAAAAACTCAACTTATGGCCGCGCGAAGTATATTTTGTTTGTGTTGAATGCGGATTTAGCGAGAATGTCGACCGGGTTGGTGCCATGAATGTACTGGCTAAAGGCCATGTGCTTTTAGCAGGAAAATAACCGTCGGATAGACGGGTTAGTCTGTGAAGTGAGCGATGCAGTAATATTGCCAGCAGCAGAAACCAGTGAGCAGTAGCGATACCCGCTCACTCTTAGGAAACTAGGAATCCCCTGGCTTTAGGTGGGGGAGGATGTCAATCTTCGCGTGTTGGGTAGGGACGAGATCGGAAGCAATGGGTGAGTATTAATTTACGAGTCAGCCGAAAAATATTTCGGTAAAATAAAAATTTCCATGTAACCAAACCCATCGGTGCAGAATTCCGTTCATCTAACGATTAGGTACTTAATTTCGATGAGTCATAAAAACAACCCTATAATCCTGATAGACGTAGAAGAACATCTACAATTTCAAGCTTTGCTGGCCGAGTTATCCTCCAGTTTTTTAAGTGTCCCACCTGATCAGGTAGATCAAGTTATTGAAGAAAGTTTTTACCGAATTGCGAAAAGTCTGGATATCGATCAAATCAGTTTGGGTTTAATCACCCGTGACGGTAAGGATTTTTACTCTAAACACAGTTATGCCAAACCTGGAATAATGCGTTGGGATGCCGCATCACTGATGTCAGAAGGCCCCTATCTGACCAAAGTACTCCTGAGTGGACAACCGTTTATCATGCATGACGTGGAGGATTTGCCTCCCGAAGCCGCAACCGATAAAGCAGCGTTTCAGCGTTACGGAGTGAAGGCCGATTTGATTCTTCCATTTATCGTCGGCGGGAATTTGACAGGCGGTATCGGTTTTTCGGTGACGCGTCCAAGACAGTGGACTGATGCGGTTATACAGGGGCTTAGTCTGATCGCCGATGTGCTTGCCAATGTGTTGGAACGCAAATTTGCCGTACAAGCCTTGCAATACAGAGAAGTGCAGATGCGGCTGGCGGCCGAAGCGGCTGATATCGGCCTTTGGGTCTGGAATTTACCGCAAGATTCGATCTGGGCCACGGAAATAGCGCGAAAGCTTTATGCTATTGAGGTTGACGAGAAACTGAACCTGCAACGGTTTCTGGAATGCCTGCATCCAGACGATAAACAACGGGTCAGCAAAACAATGCAACAGGTATTGCAGAGTGGCGGCGATTTGCAGGTCAAATATCGCGTCGTTCATCCTGACGGAAGTGAACACTGGGTACGCGTGAGCGGTCGCTGTTACCGCGATGCCAATGGGCAGCCAGAACGTTTGATGGGGGCCAGCATGAACATCAGCGATATACGCAGAACCAAGCTGGCGCTAGAGCAGGCCAACCAAGAACTCAGTATCGCGTTGGAAGAAATCCGAATCCTGAAAGACCAATTGCAGCAAGAGAACATTTATCTGCGCCGCGAAATATCGGGGCGTCAGGAACAACAGGCAGGGCTGATCAGTGGCAGTGCGGCCATGGAGAAGGTCTTCATGCAAATCGAACAGGTGGCGCCGACGCGGGCATCGGTGCTGATCATCGGCGAAACCGGAACCGGCAAGGAGTTGTTGGCAACGGCTATCCACAAAGCCAGTCCACGTAAAGATCGGGCAATGATTTGCGTGAATTGCGCGGCCATTCCCTCCGCGCTGATCGAGAGCGAGCTGTTCGGACGTGAAAAAGGCGCTTACACCGGAGCGCTGTCCAAGCAGATTGGCCGCTTCGAACTGGCTCATGGCTCAACGCTTTTTCTGGACGAGATCGGCGAGTTGCCGTTGGAGTCTCAGGTCAAACTGCTGCGCGCCTTGCAGGAAAAGGAAATCGAACGTCTGGGGTGTCCAAAACCGATTAAGGTCGATGTAAGAATCATCGCCGCTACTAACCGAAATCTGTCGAAGGAAGTAGCTGAGGGGCGCTTCCGCGAAGATCTCTATTATCGCTTGAATGTGTTCCCTATCCACTTACCGCCATTGCGAGAACGGCGGGAAGACATTCTCAAACTAGTGGGAATTTTTATCGACGAGTTTGCCGCAGCCATGGATAAAACGATCGACGTCGTTGCAAAAAGCAGTTTGCAGGCTCTTTGCCAATACGATTGGCCGGGTAACATTCGCGAATTGCGCAATGTTGTCGAACGAGCTTTGATTCTGGCCAAAGGCCCTGTGCTAAAAATAAACTTGCCAAACGAGACAGTAGCTGCCTCATCTGCAGCAAAGTCGCCGCTGCTTTTTCTGGAAGACGTTGAATGCGAGCATATTCTGCACGTATTGAAAATCAGTGGTTGGCGTATTCGCGGGCAAGGCGGCGCGGCGGAGATTCTTGGACTCAAGCCCAGCACCTTGGAAAGTCGCATGACCAAGCTTGGCATTCGTCGGCCATCATCCGTCTAACGCAAATTCCGGGGAATCCACGATATTTCGGGTAGCTTCTTCTCTCCGCTGTCGCCAGATAAATTTATATTTTATTAACTAATTGTTATTTAAGTCTTTATAAGCGATAAGAGCCGGTTTTCAATCTTGGCGTAATTTCTGCATTTATCCAGTCATGATCCACTATGAGCCTCGTTCCATTCATGACGCTTGTATCCATTATTTCCGACGGTTATTGCCGTGAACAGCGGGTTCCGGCAGCTGGTGCCAAACGCTTTAGTATCGAACCGGTGGAAGGTGCCGCAATGACTCTTGCTGAACGTGCTTATACCTCACCAATTTGGCACCCCTGCGGGCAAGTAGCCAG
Source organism: Methylobacter sp. (assembly GCA_030653985.1). GTDB lineage: Bacteria > Pseudomonadota > Gammaproteobacteria > Methylococcales > Methylomonadaceae > Methylobacter_A. The sequence continues at coordinate 12,376 of JAURYJ010000036.1, forward strand.
ATTTTTATCATAAGCAGCCCAATCAAAGGTTGCTCCCTTGCTTTAGGAGATAGTGCTATGTTTACAAAAACGATGTTATTGATGGTTTGCTGGGCATTTTCCGCCACGGTTCTTGCTGAATGCGTTAAGACGCCGAACGGCAAAACCGTTTGCGACAGCGGCCAAACCACTGGCGGCTATAATCCCAACACAGGTAAGGCCTGGAAGGCGGAAACCAATCAACGAGGCGTCACCACCACCGAAACCAGCAGAGGTGGACAAGCCGCGACCAAAAATGGCGTGGGCGTAGTCAAAACTCCCGGTGGGCAAACCTGCGTAAAGACCAGAAATAATCAAGGCTGCAATTGACACCCACCCAGCTAAAGGAAGGGGCTTTACGGACTTTTTTGGTAAATATTTGCTATGATTTAGCAGAGCACCAGCCGACAGTTTGGCATGTCGCAGATAATCTGCAGATCATGCCTGGACGTAACCTAGGCCCATGCAATAATGATGTAAACCCGTGCTTATTATTTGATGTTGTTGCCGCCAATTCGCGCGCTTTGCTGTTGGCGCAGTTTCTGTAGGTATAGAGTCATGATCGAATTTCACCTTGTTCTCAGGGTTGCGCCCAATAAAGCCAGAACCGTGGTCGACGCGCTACAAGTTCTTGCCAAGAGTGCGCGCGCGACCCCCGGTTGTATGGCGGTCGAAGTATACAAGGCGGTCGATGAACGGGGCTGTATTTGCTATGATGAAATTTGGGAAACGGAAAGCGTATTGCGCAGCATGATTGCCTCCAAGCATTTCAGTCAATTGGCTGCCTTGATGGAGCTATCCAGCAAGCCGCCGGATTGTCAGTTTCGCTTCATCGCCAAAACCCAGGGGCTAGAATTTGCAGAGCAGATTAAAGGCTTTGCCCCTCATTAATGCCATGTTCAATATATTTGCAATCGCTGTGCGGTAATAAGGAAAACAATGGGTTGCGGTCTCCGAATTATGGGCAGTTGAACCTATCCTTGAGCATTTATACGCCAGAATCTGGGGCAGTAGCCTGAAGCACACTGTCGGGCGGGATCAAATGCGCGGGGGAAATTGATGACCGTTTGAATAACTTGCGTAAAGCTTTCAAATAAACGGAGGTTTAACGCAGAACAGAATCGTTTCGGACGGTACAAAGTTCATTCGGCTTGAGTCCATAAATAATACCAATCTGATTATGTCATTGATGAATATTGATAAACCTAACCTAACAGCTAGCATTTGCTTTCTGAGTGCAACAAACGTGTTTATAAGTCTCAAAGCAACAAGCAGGTTGGCGGTACGAGTCCCTTTGGTAGTCTTAGTTATTGGCTTATTATGTTCTGGTTGTACCTTGATCAAAAGCACTCTGAGTTTGCCTGACAAAGCCATCCAAAGCATGCTCTCATCAAATGGTGGTGGAGTGACCATCAATCCCGTGGAATTGCAGTCCCAATTAACACGTTTTTCGGATCATTATTTGAATGCGATGAATTCAGCTTCTAGAATGCTACGGAAGGATGATGCCGAGCGTCCTAACCGGCGGAGCCTGTTGAGACGCCGTATTGCCGTAACTAACGATGTTCTGGCAGTTGCCACGGGCCCCAATGCTTACGCTAACCTCTTGGATATGATTATCCTCGTCAGTTTGAATCTTAATAATCTCGAATATTGGATGCCCAAGCGCTATGGCGATTCGGCCAAACCGTTGCTTTTCGTCGCTCAAGACTCAGAGAAGGAAATTTGGCGGATTGCCGAAACCGCTTTAAAAAAGAAGAATATTGAAGAGCTCCGTATTGGTGTCAAAGCATGGCGTGAGCAACATATCGATAAGCGAACTTCACGCGATTTTGAGTCTTTCGATTTCGTGATCGAAATCGCAAAGATTCACAAAACCAATGAAGCGAATAAATCCAGTGTCTTCAACTTATTGATGATCGATCCTTTTGCCGGACTTGATCCTGCTACTCGAGAACTGGCTGACACACGGCTATTTGCAGAAAGGGGGCTGTTTTTGGCCCGGCATATGCCGACATTGCTGCGTTTGGAGGCCGAACTGTTGGCTTTGCAGACTGTAGAAATGCCCCAGATGGAAAACCTATTGGCCAGTATCAGCCAGCTTTCAGCGTCGGCTGAACGCTTCAGCAAAGTAAGCGAGCGATTTCCCGCCATTCTTGGCAGCGAACGAGAGCATATTGTTCAAGCTATTGATTCACAGCGTCCCGGACTTATCAGTCTTGCCGCGCAATCGGAGCAAGCCTTGAACTCTGGAAAACTGATGTCCGAAGCCACTAACGCCACGTTGAAGACTTTTCAGGCTATCGTGAAGCAACTAAACGATAAGTCTCCTGACCCGAATTCCGAACCCTTTAGGATGGGTGACTACACAGCTACTGCCGCTCAGATCCACGCCACTGCAGAACAGTTGACCCAATTATTGAAAGCGTTCGATAACACCATTAATTCAGCGCATCTTACGGCATTGACAGAAAAAATAGATTTGCTTAGCAAACAAGCTGAAACCAGCGGCAAGGTGATAGTGGACTATGCCTTTAAAAAACTGTTGTTACTGGGCGTAATCCTCATCGTTCTAAGCTCTGTTACGGTGTTGGCGAGCATTGTGGTTTATTGGATGCTTAAAAAAAGCTTGAAGAGGGAAAAGTGATTGCTGATGTTACGCACTGAGCCGATGCAGTTCGGCAAAACTGGCTTGTAAGGCTTTGAGGTAAAATTTACCAGAATTTTCTAATGTGATTGGTGTAGATAGCTATGCCTTTAGGTCGGGGAGGATGTCAACTGTCTATGGCTTAGGCACTGTAGCAATGTCCCCACATCCGCTTTGGCTTTCCTGAAAGAAGTCGAGCGCGATCATATTTTGCCTGTATTAGATGCCTGCGGTTGGCGGACACGCGGTCAGGGTGGCGCGGCCGCCAGTCGTGGACTTTTAATCCCAGCACATTGGAAAGTCGCATGACTAAGCTCGGTATTGATCGGCCGAGTTCTGTCGAGTCGTATTATTTCGGATAAACCCCGATATTTCGTGGATTTATAGGCAAAGAATAGGTTTTCATTTTTCTTATAATTTATTATAAGCTTCTGTTATATAAATAGTTTTTCTGTCTCGTTTGGTTCGCTTTTAAAGTGGCTCATATTCTGCATTGAGTAAGCCATGATCGAACTACACCTCGTACTCAGGGTGCCGCCCATCAAACCCGCAGCTTACAACAAGGATGAGCAACAGGCTGACAAAGTGCAGCCGCCTGGCCAGACGCCGGTTGTGCAGGGCGAACCGGTAGCAGTCATCGCGCCGCCTGCGAAATCACTGGGTTACGGTGGCTTGGTATTGAAGGATGCTTGAGTTTACACTTTTTATGCGATGTAAGTCATTGATTTATAATGTACCTGTGTCTAATGAGACGTTGCCAAAATGGCTATTAACTTATCGATTATTAAAGGTAAGTCTTCATGATTAAATCTATTGTCCGACCCTCAAGCATGCATTTACTCACTGAGTTTTTTTTCAGATTTTCTGTGTTGGCTTTAGTTGTCTTGTTAATTCAGGGTTGCGCCACGCCGGTGGGCATAGAGCCGGTAGATATTCAGACTGGTTATCGGTTGAATACAGAGAACGCTTTATCGTCGGGAAGGCCTTCCGAAGCGTCAAAAACGGTGCTCAGGCGCAATGGACTGATGGATAGGTTCGAAAACGAACCGGAAAAAGTACTGGCGGAACTCCACGCCGAACTTAAACCAAGCGGCGACGAGAACAAGTTGTTCACATTGGCGGAGTTGTCGTTGTTGCATGGCCAAAAAACGGAAAATCATGCCTATTTCCTGGCGGCCGCAGTTTATGCCTGGTCACTGCTGTTTCCGGATGATGGTCAAGGTATACAGATCAAGCCTTCCGACCCGCGCTACCGGTTAACCTATGATCTTTACAATAAAGCGCTTGCGCAAGGCTTGGCCACTCGCAATGAACATGGCTCGGATGAAGTCGAAGTCCAATTAAAGCCGGGAATTTATCAGTTGCCTTTCGGCACATTGGAATTAGCACTGGATGAAAGCGGCCTGTCTTGGGGCGGCTACAATCTCGAACATTTTATCTCGACTGCCTTCCTGGAAATTCGAGGGTTTAGGAATCGTTACCGTAGTCCGGGGCTGGGTTCCACTCTTGCGGCCAGCATTTCCCATGAGTATTCGGCAGCCAACGTAGCGGGGGCTAACCGCTTGGGGCCTCAAACAAAAGTACCGGTGACCTTACTCGCGCGCTTCAACCGGGCTAGATCCGCCTTGGCGACCGGGCAAATCAAAGGGCAACTCGAGTTGTATGCTAACGATCAATCCACAACGGTTAGCGTCGATGGTCGGATACAGCCTCTGGAGTTCGATCCTACCGCAGCTTATGCTTATCGGCTCGACGATAATCCGTTGTACAGCATGGAGATTCTTAACTTTATCAAGGGAGGACTCTTTGCAGGCGCCATTCCGGAAAATCGGGCCAAGGATGGCTTATTCACGATCTATCCTTATCGTCCCGGCAAGATTCCCCTGGTTTTGGTGCATGGCACCGCTTCCAGTCCATTGCGCTGGGCCGAAATGATCAATGAATTCGAAGGCGACTCGCTAATCCGCGAAAAGTATCAGGTTTGGGTGTTTCTCTATGACTCCGCCAATCCCATCAACTATTCAGCCGGCGTCTTGCGGGAAGCGTTGGAAAATACCCTCAATGAATTCGATCCCGAGCGCAAAGATGCGGCTCTGCAGCAGATGGTTGTAATCGGTCACAGCCAAGGCGGCTTGTTGACCAAGCTGACGGCGATCGACAGCGGCAACCGGTTTTGGGACTTGGTTAGCGATACACGCTTCGATAAGATCACAGTCAGCCCCGATGTAGAGTCGCTGCTGAAGCGTTCGTTGTTCTTCAAGCCCTTGCCGTTTGTGAAACGGGTCGTGTTCATCGCCACGCCGCAACACGGCGCCATGGCCGCAGCATCTGAGTGGGTGACAGGTCTGGTCGCCAAATTGGTTACTCTGCCACAGACCATGCTGCGTGGTTTTGCCCAAGCTGCAGCAGCCAGCGGCGACGAAAAATTGTTGGCTAAGCTACGAAGACCACCGACGGCGGCGGACAACATGAACCCGAGTAACCCTGGGTTGCAGATACTGGCCTCGATTCCGGTAGTCGGTATTCCCGCGCATTCGATCATTGCCGTTAAAGGTCATGGTCCTAAGGAAGAGGGCGATGATGGCGTGGTGGCTTACCAAAGTGCTCACATCGACGAGGCGATTTCGGAAAAAGTAGTACGTTGGAATCATTCTTGCCAAGGTCAACCCGAAGTTATTGAAGAGGTGCGCAGGATTTTATTTGAGCACTTGGCGACACTTCCAATGACGACAGACTGAGTATCAGTCAATCAAGTGCTGCCGGGCCGGGCGCTATGGCATGTGGGCCGGCGGACCGCCGCAATACACCGATGTGTCGCAATATACCGAAGGCACGTTGATACTCGATTGCGTCGATAGCAAAGTCCAGAAATTGGTGTTCCGCGGCATTGCTACCGGAACCGTCGGCGATCCCAAGTCTAATGCCGCTAAGAGCAAGGAAGCCGTGGAGAAAAAATCGTGGCGGATTATCCGCGTCCGCACGGCAGTCAATAACAAACCGATATTCCTTGATCAGCCTGCTCAGGTTTTTTCATAATTTCGGGGAAACTCCGATATTTCGTGGGCTGGTCTCGTAGGTGGCTGCGGCTCATCTTTCTGATTTCGAAGTAACCACTTGAATAGTAAGGCTCAGTCCGCCGGGTGTAGCTATTTTTGAAAGCGGCACAAATTGTGCGTTGATAAGCAATGTGTAATTAAGGCTATCGTTGGAGCCAGGTGCAATATTTATTGAAAAATCCGGTCAGGATTCGACTGTTAATCGGTCGCCTGAGTATTTTTTATTAACCAGAGAGCGAAATTATGAGACAGCATGTCCTCGCGATCGTCGGTTTGTCGGCTGTGATGCTGGTTAACTGCGACATCGCCGTTGCAAAAAACAAATCCAAACAAACCGAAGGTATCGATCGCACCGTGCTGCCCATCGCGGAACCCCAACCCAGCCCGATAAACGAACTCGACGTACGCAACGCCAAGGCGCCGCAACGTTTCGAAGTGAAAGCTCCGAAAGGTGCTCCTAATGTGCTGCTGGTGTTGCTCGACGATCTCGGTTTTGCCGGTACCAGCACTTTTGGTGGTCCGGTGAACACACCCACCTTCGAGCAAATCGCCAACGAGGGCGTGCGCTACAACAACTTCCACACCACTGCCGTTTGTTCGCCGACCCGCGCCGCGATCAAGAGCGGACGCAACCATCATGTCAATAACATGGGCGGCATCATCGAGACCGGCACTGCGTTTCCCGGCAATACCGGCCAAATTCCCAGCAACGTCGCGCCCGTTGCCGAAATGTTGCGCCTCAACGGCTACGCCACGGCCGCCTTCGGCAAATGGCACGAAACCGCCGCCTGGGAAGCCAGCATGGCGGGGCCTTTCGATCGTTGGCCGACCCGGCAGGGTTTTGACAAGTTTTACGGCTTTTTGGGCGGCGAGACCAATCAGTGGGCGCCGTTTATTTACGACGGCACCAAGCCGGTCGAGTTGCCGAACGATCCCAACTATCACTTCATGACCGACATGACCGATCAGGCCGTGGCCTGGATCAAATACCAAAAGGCATTGACGCCCGACAAGCCGTTTTTTACCTATTTCGCACCGGGCGCCGTACATGCGCCGCATCATGTACCCAAGGAGTGGATCGCCCGCTGGCAGCGCAAGTTCGATCAGGGATGGGACAAGCTACGCGAGGAAATCCTGGCTCGGCAAATCGAGCGCGGCGTAGTGCCGGCAGGTACCCAATTGGCACCTAAACCGGAAGCCATTCCGGCCTGGGATTCGCTGTCGGCTGACGAAAAACGTCTGTTTACCCGGCAGATGGAAGTCTTTGCCGCTTTTGTGGAAATGACAGACCATGAAGTCGGCCGACTGATCAAGGCCATAGAAGATACCGGTCAACTCGATAACACCCTGGTGCTGTTTGTTTATGGCGATAACGGCACCAGCGCCGAAGGCGGTCGCAATGGCATGTTCAACGAAATGACCTATTTTAACGGCGCTCCGGAACAAGTTGCCGACATGCTCAAGCATCTGGACCAATGGGGCGGGCCGGAAACCTATCCGCACATGTCCGCAGGCTGGGCGGTGGCGCTGGATACGCCGTATCAATGGACCAAACAGGTGGCTTCCGATCATGGCGGCACCAAGGTCGGCATGGCGGTACGCTGGCCGAAAGGCATCAAGGCCAAAGGCGAGCAACGCACCCAGTTTCATCACGTGATCGATGTCGCGCCCACCATTCTGGAAGCCGCCGACCTGCCGGAACCCAAAAGCGTTAATGGCGTCACGCAGCGGCCGATGGATGGCGTCAGCATGCGCTACAGCTTCGATGACCCGAAAGCCAAAGACCGCCATACGACCCAGTACTTCGAAATGTTCGGCAACCGGGCCATCTATCATGACGGTTGGTTTGCGCGCACCATCCACAAAGCGCCTTGGGAACCTAAGCCTCGCCGTCCGCTGGCGGAAGACATTTGGGAGCTGTACGACACCAAAACCGATTTCAGCTTGACGCATGATCTGGCAGCGCAGCAGCCCAAGAAACTCAAGGAACTGCAAGCCTTATTCCTGAAAGAAGCCAAGAAAAACTACGTATTGCCGATTGATGACCGGACAATGGAACGAATGAATCCAGAGCTTGCCGGTCGTCCCGATCTGATGGCGGGCCGCACCTCGCTGACCTTGGCCGAAGGCATGACTGGCATGTCTGAGAACGTGTTTATCAATGTCAAGAACAAGTCCAAAACCATCACCGCCGAGCTGGATATTCCGGAGGGCGGCGCCAACGGTGTGGTTTTGGCGCAAGGCGGCCGTTTCGGCGGCTGGTGCTTGTATTTGAAGGACGGCAAACCGGCTTACACCTATAACTTCCTCAACCAAAACCAATACACCATCAGTTCACCGGAAGCCTTGCCGAAAGGCAAAAGCAAGGTGGTGTTCGAGTTTGCTTACGATGGTGGCGGCTTGGGTAAGGGCGGTAACGGCACTTTGTCCGTGGATGGCCGTAAACTGGCCGAAGGCCGTATCGATAAAACCCAGCCCATGGCCTTCTCCGCCGACGAGACCGCGGATGTCGGCATAGACGACGCCACGCCGGTCGTCGCCGGAATCGGTGAGGGCGCGCAGACCCGCTTTACCGGCAAGATTGAGAAAGTCACGATCGACGTGAAGTAAGCGGCTCGCGGTAGACGCGTACCTGCGTGCCTACCGTGGCGTAATCTGAATGACTATGGAGATTAAATCGATGATGCAAAAAACCAAACTAGCCACGGCGATCGCGGTGGTATGCGGCATGCTGACGGGTTGTGTAGTCGAGGAATCGGTCACGCCGACGCAGTATAAGATGACCACGAAAGTTCCCGCAGGTATCGCTATGCCGGATCAGGTCAAAACCCGCTTGGGTACGCTTAAATTTTTCGACGGCTTTCCGGATGACGCCAGCGTCGAAAAACTGTACGACAATCTGGACTTTCAACGGGCGGTACAGGCCTACTTACTGGCTTTGCCGGCCGTCAGTCAGGTGGCCAATCGCAACGAAATTCTCAAGTTGGGACCGGCCAATACCACCGTGCCCATTTTTGAAAACCGCATGGATTCGAAGTCGCTGTTCCTGACCCCCAATACCGAAACCCCCTACAGCTGGATGTGGCTGGATCTGAAAGACGGCCCTGTCGTACTGGAAACACCGCCGAAGGTATTGGGTGCCATTAACGACATGTGGTTCCGCTGGGTGGTCGATATTGGCTTGACAGGGCCGGACAAGGGCGAAGGCGGCAAGTATTTGCTTTTGCCGCCCGGCTATAAGGGTGATATTCCAGAAGGCTATATTGTGGTCAAGTCGCCTACCTTTAATCTGTGGGCACCCTGGCGCAGTTTCGTGGTCGATGGCGATCCCAAACCGGGCGTGGATCTGGTCAAACAGCATACGCGCGTTTATCGTCTGGCCGATGCCGCCAATCCGCCGCCGATGAACTTTGTCAACGTCTCCGGCAAGGACTTCGGCACGATCGCCCCGGCGGATTACCCATTTTGGGAATATCTGAACCAGGTGGTGCAACAAGAACCCAGCGAATCGCTCGATCCCGTCACCCTGGGCTACTATGCGGCCATCGGTATCCAAAAAGGCAAGCCCTTTGCGCCGGATGCGCGGATGAAAAACATCCTCACCGAAGCAGCGATCGTAGGCGACGCCACCGCCCGCGCCACTTCCTTCAGGATGCGTCAGCAGGAAGCCTATTATTACGAGGGCAGCTCCTGGCAACTACCCTTCCTCGGCGGCTACAAATTTGAGTCGCAACCTGGGGTACGCAACCTGGACGGCTACAATCTTTACTACTTTATGGCTACCGGCGTCACGCCGGCGATGGAGTCGAAGATGGTGGGACAAGGCTCGCAATACGCCTGGACCGCCAAGGATGCCCAAGGTAAACCGCTCGATGGCGGCAAAAATTACAGATTGCACCTACCGCCGAATATTCCGGTGAAAAACTTCTGGTCGGTGATTTTGTACGACAACCAGACTCGCTCCATGCTGCAAACCGATCAGCAGTTCCCCAGCATCAGCAGCCAAAACAAGGAGTTGGTAGTCAACGCCGACAGCTCGGTAGACATCTACTTCGGTCCCAAAACGCCTACCGGCAAAGTCAACTGGGTGCAAACCGTGCCCGGCAAAGGCTGGAGTACTATCTTGCGCTTGTACAGCCCGCTCGAACCGTGGTTCGATAAAAGCTGGCGGCCGGGCGAGATTGAGAGGGTTAAATAATGAAGCGTTACTTAACTATTGCTCTTGCGTTAAGCGCAGCCATGACAATAAGGTCTGTCATGGCTGCCGACGATGCTGAGGCTAATGCCGCCGAACTGGCTAAGAAATTGCAAAATCCGATTGCCAATCTGATCAGTGTGCCGGTGCAAAATAACTGGGATTTCGGCATCGGCTCAACCGATGCCATGCGTTTTACCGCCAACGTGCAACCGGTGATTCCGTTTTCGGTGGGCGATGACTGGAATCTGATTACCCGAACCATCATGCCCATTATCCATGCCGACTCGCCGGTGCCCGGCGGATCGAGTACCGGCGGTTTCGGCGACATCGTGCAAAGCTTCTTTTTGTCGCCCAAGGAACCGGTCGGCGGCTGGATAGTGGGCGGTGGCCCTGTGTTTTTGTATCCGAGCGCATCGGATGATGCCTTGGGCGTCCAAAAATGGGGGGCGGGACCGACAGCGGTGGCTCTGAAACAGGATAGTGGCTGGACCTACGGCATGTTGGCCAACCATCTGTGGTCATTCGCCGGTAACGATAGCCGTCAAGAAGTCAATGCCACGTTTATGCAACCGTTTTTTGCTTACACGACAAAAACGTACACAACCTTTGGCCTGAACACCGAATCGACCTACGACTGGGAAAACAATCGCTGGACGGTGCCGCTCAATTTAACGGTTCAACAATTGGTGAAATTCGGTTCGCAGCCTGTCGCTTTCACGGTAGGCGGCCGCTACTATGCCGAGAAACCCGACGGGGGTGCCGATTGGGGGCTGCGCTTTGTCGTCACTTTGTTGTTTCCGAAATAAATTTTTAATGCAGCACATCCTATCTAATCTGGCAGCTCAAGCAGAGATCATTTTTTAATAACAGGAAATTAAAAATGAATATCAAACATAACAATAGGCTTAAAAGAACTTCCTTGAGTCTGCTTAGCTCGGTTTTACTGATGGGCTTAGGCTCAAGCGCCCATGCCATTGGCCCCGTTGAAGTCCCGAAAACCTGGGGCGGGGATTTGGCTTCACGCCAGCGTTTAACCGGCGATTGGGGCGGCGTTAGGGATGAGATGGGCAAGAAGGGTGTGGTATTGGACGCCAACATGCTGTTACTGCCGGACGGTGTTGCGACCGGGGGCAGGGATACCGGCGCCGAATTTTGGGGAAGCGTCGATTACTCCTTGACTCTGGATACCGACAAAATGGGGCTTTGGCCGGGCGGATTTTTCAAATTTCAAGGTATTTCCAGTTTTGGCAATACCCTGTATTACGACGCCGGAGCTGTGGTGCCTACCAATATGTCTTCACTACATCCCATTTTCAACGAGGCAAGCAGCGGTTTGATGCAAGCGTCATACACGCAGTTTTTGAGTGAGCAGTTTGGTGTGACGATGGGGAAAATGAACCTGCTGGATTTCACTCCGAACGAGTTCTATGGCAACTATAACACTCAATTCATGAATGCGGGGCTGAACCTGCCCATGGCCTATGCGATGGTGCCGATATCCGCCTATGGCGGCGGCGTTATGGTGCTGCCGACGAAAGACATCACCTTGATGGCTTTGGCACTGGATGCCAGCGGTACGCCGGATGAAAACAACATCAGCAAGGCATTCGATGACGGTGTGACGCTTGTCAGTGCAGTTAACGTCAAAATCAAGCCCTTTGGGCTGGTCGGCCACCAGGGTGTCAGTGGTGTTTGGAGCAACAAGTCCCGTTTGTCGCTTGATCAAGATCCTGCCAACCTGGGGCGTACGCTTTTGAATGAGCGTTATCCTTTCCTCGGTAATCCTGGCCCAGTACTTGAAAGGATACTCAATAAATTTTTTCCTGAATTGCTCATTCCGGTTCAGGCCGCCAACCGCAAGGATAATACGTGGTCGGTCGTCTATAGCTTCGATCAATACTTCTGGCAACCCGACGGCGACTCGAAACGCGGCCTCGGTGTTTTCTTTAGTTTTGGCGCCACCGATGGCAACCCCAACCCCATTCAATACAGCTATATGACGGGGATAGGCGGAAAAGGCGTCTTCTCCGGGCGGCCTTACGATAGTTTTGGCATCGGCTGGGCGCGTACCCAGTTTAGTGACCAATTTGTGCCGTTATTACGCGAAAGATTGAATCTTGGCCTGGATCATGAAGATGCCATCGAGCTGTATTACTCGGTCGTGGTTACGCCATGGTTGAATGTGAGCCCGCATCTTCAGGTCATCAATTCCGGCCTCAGTAAGACGCTCAATGACAATAACCGGTTGCAGAATATGGATACAGCCGTTGAGGCCAGTTTGCGCATGAATATATTGTTTTAAGGCATTCCTGGACTGAGGTTAAGCAACCCTTAAAATCCCGTGCCGATGGTTTGGAAAGGTCGGGAGCACAATACGGCTCAGATACAACCGACCCTGTTTAGGTGAAGGTACGTTGCGGCGTAAGATTTTTTGAACGTCTTAGCTAAACCGTCGCCCAAGCAGCGAAGGCTAATGGATGCTTTTCAAGATAATAGAACGTTGGGGGAATTATATGATCGATATTGTTAGTCTTGCAGCGTTGCCTTCACTGGGCTTGTTCCTCGGCATGCTGCTGGCCATAGAGGTCGGCAGGCGTTTAGGCATTCAAAGTCAGACGGACGATCAGAAAAAAGATAAAGCCTCCGCCGGTTTGATCGACGGTGCCATTTTTGGATTGATGGGCTTATTGATTGCTTTTACTTTCTCCGGGGCAACCTCGCGCTTGGATCATCGCCGGGAATTGGTGATGAACGAGGCCAATGCGATGGGAACCGCTTATCTGCGGTTGAATCTGCTGCCGGTTGAGATGCAGCGGCCGCTGCGCGATTTGTTCCGGCAATACCTGGATGCGCGTATAGATGTGTTTCAAAAACTGCCCGACATGGCGGCGGTGGAAGCCAGCTTGGTCAGAGCCAATAATTTACAAAGCCAAATCTGGCCGATGGCGGTCGAGGCCTGTCAAGCATCCGGATCGGTGCCGGCGACTACGCTGCTGCTGTCGGCGTTGAATGAGATGTTCGATATGGCGACCTTGCGCACGACCACTTCGCGAATGATGCATCCGCCGTTGGTGATCTTCATGATGTTGTTTGTCTTGGCGTTGCTCAGTTCGCTGCTGGCGGGTTATTCGCTGGGGAATAACCGGGACAGTAACCGGTTTCATGTCATCGGTTTTACCGCCATCATAGCGGTGACGGTTTATGTCATACTCGACATCGAATATCCGCGCGTCGGCATGATTCGGGTGGACGCCGTGGATCAGGTGCTGATCGAGCTGCGGAACAGCATGCAATGACGGCGTTTAAGCGCTCGCCGGTTGTCGGAAAACAGGTCGCAGATTTGCCATGAAGGCTTCTTTAAACCGCAAGTATTTAGGATTCGCCGCTCTGGGGTTGCTGGTGCTGTTAGGGGCAGGGGGCGCTTGGTTTTACGGGTACCCGCCTGCAAGTCGGGCCACGGTTGCGCCGGTCTCAGATGCTTTGAAAATCCAGCCGACTTTCGCCGGTAGAGCCGCGTGCGCCGGTTGCCATGCCGAGCAAGACCAGCTTTGGCAAGGTTCGCATCATGATTTGGCCATGCAGGACGTCAGCGAAAGCACGGTGCTTGGCGATTTTCAGAATGCCGAATTCAGCAAAGACGGCGTGGTCTCGCGTTTCTTCCGCCAAAACGGCCGTTTTCTGGTCAACACCGATGGCCCGGATGGCAAGTTGGCCGACTTTGAAATCAAGTACACCTTCGGCGTCGCGCCGCTGCAGCAATACCTGATCGAGCTTCCGGGCGGCAAGCTGCAAGCGCTGTCCATTGCCTGGGATAGCCGAACCAAAGAGCAGGGCGGACAACGTTGGTTTCATTTGTATGCCAACGAAAAAATCGACCATAGCGATGAATTGCACTGGACCCGGCGCTCGCAGAACTGGAATTTCATGTGCGCTGAATGTCATTCCACCCATGTTCAAAAAAATTACGATGCCTCCAACCGCACCTATCACAGCACTTGGTCGGAAATCGATGTGTCTTGCGAAGCCTGTCATGGTCCCGGTTCTGGGCATGTGGCCTGGGCTAAGCATGAGTCCGGTTTTGAAAATGTGGATGCTAAAACTAAGGGCTTGCTGGTACTTTTGAACGAGCGGCGCGGCGCGGCTTGGGTCATTGATCCGCAAACGGGCAACGGTCAGCGTAATACCCCGCGCGGTGGAGATACAGAAATCGAGGTCTGTGCCCGTTGCCATTCGCGACGTGCGCAGCTGCTGGGCGATTACCGACATGGGCGCTTGATGGATACCCATTTACCTTCATTGCTGAGGCAATCGCTGTACCACGCCGATGGCCAGATTGACGCTGAAGTCTATGAATACGGCTCGTTTCTGCAAAGCAAAATGTATCAAGCCGGTGTGACCTGCAGCGATTGCCACGAACCGCACAGTCTCAAATTGCGTGTCGCCGATAACGGCACTTGTTTGCAATGCCATGCCGCCGACAAGTATGACGATGCCAAGCACCATTTCCATGTCCGGGATTCAGCCGGCTCTCAGTGTGTCGACTGCCACATGCCGACTAATACCTATATGGGTGTGGATGTCCGCCACGATCATGGCTTTCGTATCCCGCGCCCCGATCTATCCGAGAAACTCGGCAGCCCCAATGCCTGTAACGCCTGTCATGCCGATAAGACAGCGCAATGGGCGGCGGACACCGTAAAAAGATGGTACGGGCATCAGCCCAAGGGCTATCAGAATTATGCCGAAGCCTTGCATGCCGCGCGAGTTGGCGACGCAGATGCGACCGCTCGCTTGTTGGTCTTAGTGCAAGACAAAAGCCAACCGGCTATCGCGCGTGCCACTGCAATCTCGGAATTGGCCGTCAGTCTGACGCCGGAGCAACTGGCCGTTTTGATCCAGGCCTTGCAAGATGCCGATCCCTTGTTGCGCAGCGCGGCACTGGAAGCCATGCAGCAACTGCCGCCGGAACAACGCTGGCCGCTCGCCCATGACAGGCTGCGCGATCCCGTACCTTCGGTGCGTGCATTGGCCGGGGCGGCATTGGCAGGCCTTGCTCCAGCAAACATTTCCGCTGCCGATCAGGCCGACTACGCCTCGGCCAGCAGCGATTATTTAAATTCGTTGGATTTGAATGCCGACGATCCGGCCGCTCAAGTCAATCGGGGCAATTTTTATGCAGCCCGGAACGAGGTGGCGTTAGCCGAACGGGCTTATCGGGAGGCCTTGCGGCTTGATCCTGATTTTGTGATGGCTTACATGAATTTGGCCGATCTTTTTCGCCAGGCCCGGCGCGATAGCGAAGGGCTATCCGTGCTTGAACAAGGCTTGGCCAGATTACCGGACGCGGCCGATTTGCATCACAGTTTGGGCTTGTTACAGGTCAGACGGAAAAACACTGCGGAGGCGCTGAAGTCTTTGGAACGCGCGGTCAAATTGGCACCTAAGCAACCTCGGTTCAGCTATGTCTACGCGATGGCGCTGATCAACGTCGGACGCACGCGGGATGCGCGGGATGTCGTCCGCTCCGCGTTGACGGCGACGCTGAACGATCCCGCTTTAAATGCATTAAATTCACAATTCACCACAGAGGAATAAATCATGAAAATAGTAATCCAATCCCGTCAAGTCCATGCTCAACCCGGATTCAGGCTCATTGCTTGTCTAGTCTTGATCATGTCGTCAATACTGAGCGGTTGTCAGTCCATGGGCGGATCACAGGCCGATTCGTATGCCAACGCGGCTCAAATTGACCGCGAAGTGGATGCCGCTTTGCATAAACTTTACGAAACCACGCCATCGGCCAGAACGCTGGCGGCAAAAGCCAGAGGTATTCTGGTGTTTCCGAATGTAGTCAGGGCCGGTTTTATCGGCGGGGCCGAATACGGCAAGGGAGCCATGCGGAAAGGCGGCAGGACCACCGGTTATTACAACATCGTTGCAGGCTCTTATGGCTTGCAAGCCGGCGTGCAATCCTTTAGTTACGCCATGTTCTTCATGAACGACGCGGCCATAGCCAGCCTGAATAGCGCCAAAGGTCTGGAAGTGGGTGTCGGCCCCAGCATCGTGGTGCTGGATGAAGGCAAGGCCAAGATGGCAACCACCACCACCTTGCGGGACGATGTCTATGCCTTTGTGTTTGGCCAACGTGGTTTGATGGCTGGTTTGGGTATACAGGGCTCAAAAATTACCCGCATCAATCCATAGCATCAACTGACTATTATTTAAGGAGAATTAAAAATGACTGGTAATAACAAGCAGAATTTCATCGGTATTTTGGGGCTGACCTTGATGGTAGGGGTGTCCGCGTGTACGCCGATCAAACAGGCGCGTAACGTCGAAGCATCCGGATTTTTAGGCGATTATTCGGCTTTGCGTGAAGGGCAAAACGGCGAGGCGCTGAAGATTTACCTGAATCCAAAGTATCAACAAACCTGTAAAACCTATGACAAGG
This sequence comes from Methylobacter sp., assembly GCA_030653985.1. Classification (GTDB taxonomy): domain Bacteria; phylum Pseudomonadota; class Gammaproteobacteria; order Methylococcales; family Methylomonadaceae; genus Methylobacter_A. Next base: position 28,746 of record JAURYJ010000036.1, read on the forward strand.
TGTTGATCGAACCGGTCGGTATCTGGGTTGGCAAAAATTCCGATACGGCCACCCTATCTCGGGAAGACAAGCAAATGCTGGTCAATCACCTGCATGGTTCGCTGGTCAACGAATTGGGTAAACACTATCAAATCGTCAATACGGTTCAGCCCGGCACTTTACGGATCAAAACCGCAATCACCGAAGCCGAAGGCTCCTGGGTGGCATTGGATACCGTGTCATCGTTCGTGCCGCAGTTGTTGGTGATGTCCAAGCTGAAAGAAATTGCGACCGGAACCGGCTCTTTTGTCGGTAAGGCTAGCGGTGAAGTTGAAATTACCGATGCCAACAGCGGCGAACGCCTGGCTGCGGCTGTTGATCGCATGGTCGGCAATAAGTCGGTTACCGGTGTTTCCAGCAAATGGGATGATGTTACCCGGACATTTGATGATTGGTCGGATCGCATGGCTTACAGGCTGGAGAACTGTGGTGCTAATCGCCCCGAACGATAAAGGTTCGACCCGACAATACGCATATCACTCATTCAAGTAGGCAAAAAAAATGAATATAACCTATCGAACAATCCGTCACATCATGACCTGTGCTGTTTTATTGGGTGCGGGCCCGATGAATGCCGAGGCTCAGCTGATGATTTATCCGGCCGCTGGGCAAAATTCACAGCAACAGCAACAGGATCAATATAACTGCCATAACTGGTCTGTGCAGCAATCCGGTTATGATCCCGCTAATCCGTCTGCACAAAGCTCAGGCCCAAGCTTTGGCAGTGCTTCGAAGGAAACGGTCAAGGGCGGGGCGCGCGGCGCTGCTGCAGGCGCTGCCATCGGAGCGATTGCCGGCGACGCCGGTAAGGGCGCCGCCATTGGCGCCGCTGGAGGCGCTTTGAAGCGTGGTTTTCAGGAGCGCGACCGGCAGCAGCAAGCCGCGTCCGCGCCACCGCCTGGACTTGATAATTACAATCGGGCGATGAAATCCTGTCTGGGCGCATTGGGTTATTCGGTCAATTAATTGCGCCTAATTTGACCCTCTCCGACCAGCGCCTTCGTTGCACTATTACGCTTGGCATCGCTTATGGCTTGCCGGTGCGCAAGGCGTTGGCGTTGGTCGAGAGTGCGGCCAGTAAAAATCCTTAGGTGCTGAAAATTCCAGAGCCCGATGTTTATCTGCAAGAGTTTGCGGACAGTGCCTTGAGCTTGCGTTTGGATTTTTGGGCCGATCTGCTGGTGCAACCCAAGCGTATGCGCCTGATGAGCGGCTGCGGATCGAAGAGTTGTTCAGCCAAAATGGAATTTTGCTGGCCTTCCCGCAACGCGACGTGCATTTAGATATAGTTCAGCCCGTCAAGGTGGAATTGACTACGGGCGTGAGTCAAGTGGGCGGTGCGGCATGAAAAGAAGTTGGCAGTGGAGCGTTACTCCGACTCAAATCGTTTGGCGTTCGCGGATAGCCATAGTGTTGTCCTCAACGAGCGCCTATCAGTTTAATCCCATCACCTAAGGAGGTGAGTTATGAATAAAACACTACAGACAGCAATAGGCAGCGTATTGAGCGCGTCGATTCTGACAGCGCTTGTGGGTTGCGCAGAGCAGCAGACGGTGACTCATCCACAGACGTGGACTGCCCAGGAAGCCGGTGTGCAAGCCGGGCCGGAGCCTACGGATGCCAAGGGTATTCTGTTGCGCATGGCTAATTATATAGCCAAGGCACCGAACTTTACCGTCAATCTTAGCGACAGCTATGACACCGTGCAGGCGTCAGGCGAAAAAATTGAGTTTTCCGCCACCCGCAAAGTCATTGTCAGTCGACCCAATGGCTTACGGGTCGAACGCGAGGAAAGCGACGGCAACAAGCATATCCTATTGTACGACGGCAAGGATCTCACGGTATTCAGTCCCGTCGAAAACGTGTATGCGCAGACGGCCAAAATCGGTGGTATCGACGAAGCGGTCAGGTATTTTTTGAGGGATCTGAATATGAGGCTGCCGCTTGCCATGCTGCTGGTTAGCCAGTTGCCGGCCGAGTTGGAGCGCAGAACCGAATCGCTTGATTATATAGAAAAGACCACGATTCACGGGCAAGCCGCGCATCATTTGGCCGCACGCACGGAGACTGTCGATTATCAAGTCTGGATTGCGGAAGGGGCAAAGCCGTTGCCACTGCGGGTGGTGTTGACGTACAAGCTGGCGGACGGTCAGCCGCAGTTCAGGGCGCAATTTTCCGATTGGAATTTGGCGCCGCAAATCGACGCTGCGCAGTTCGCCTTTACGCCAGCCGAAGGCGCTAAGAAAATTGCCTTCCTGGCGCAATTGCCCAGCATCGTACCAGGCACCTCTGAATACTCAGCACATCCGGGAGAAAAATAATGAACGCAAAACTTAATTCGATTGTTACTGCGATGACGGCTACATTGATTATCTTTACCGTCAGTGTGGACGTTGCTTCCGCCCGTGGATTAGGCGGAGGAGGTGGTGGAGCTGCGCGCGGTGGCGCGGGCGGCGGCGCGGGTGGTTTTTCCCGTGGTGGAGCGGCGGCAAGCGGCAGTTTCTCTGCGGGTGCGGGACGAGCTGGTGCTATGAGCGCTGGCAACTCCGCTGCTTCTGCCTCCATGGCTTCCAGCCGTTCGCAGGCTGCGGGGTCGGTTTCTGCAAATAGGACTGTAGCCGCTTCAACGGCATCCACTAATCGAGCCGCGACCCAGCAAGGCAGGCAATCCACATCAACGGGAAATCAGGCGCAACGGCAAGAATCCCAGTCGCAGAACCTATCTCAACGCCAAGCCTACTCGAGTGAAAATATCGAAACGCGTCAGCAGGAGAGCACGAGTCGATCGCAAAGTCGGCAGCAAACCGCCCAGAACTATCACGGAGGTGCTTATCGTCCACCGGCAGGATACTATCCACCACCACAAGGCTACTACAATGAAAATCATTGGGACGATGGCGAAGTGGCGGCTGTAGCGGTCGGCGCGGCTGCGGTGGGTGCGATGGCGGGTTATGCGGTCGGCCAGTCTAACACCACCCAAACCACGGCCCCGGCACCGTCCACCACCGTGGTCTATACGACCCCGCCGCCTGCCGCCTCGGGAGGATTGCCTTGCAGCCCAAACACTACCGTGGTTCAAGGGGTGACCTATTATCAATGCGGCACCTCTTGGTATACGCAGGCTTATGGCGCCAACGGCGTGCTATATACGCCGGTACCGGCGCCTAACTAACGGGAGGCCGGTTTTTTTCATGACGAAACTTTTTCGTCGGTACAGGGCGAAAATCGTGGCTTATTTGGCGGCTTCGTTGGCTTTTAGCTTTTCGGCCAAGGGGCAGGATCTGGAGCCGCGCACCTATGCCAATACCCCGGTCGGGTTGAATTTTCTGATTGCGGGTTATGGCTACACCTCAGGCGGTGTAGCCACCGATCCGGCCTTGCCGATTGAAAATACCCAGATTGAACTGCATTCCGGCGTACTGGCTTATGCGCGCGCGATCGATATCTATGGCAAATCGGCCAACCACAGTGGCGGTGCCCTATGCTTCGCTGCAGGGCACCGCCACTGTGGTTGGCCAGGAACGGGACAGGGAGATCTCTGGTTTAATCGATCCCCGGTTTCATTTTTCGCTCAATTTTTTAGCGGACGCCACCTTTTATACCGGCGGGCAAACCCGAGTGGATAGCCGAAAAAATGACGATAACCTGGAAAACTCCCGTGCCGGTGCCACGTTGGCGCTGCTTGTCAATCGGTATAACTCGATCAAGCTTTATTAACGGCACACTTTTGGGTGAATATCGCTGTATTTGGTTGCATTTCGCTGGACAATAAAAAACCCGCTAAGCCTTACGACTTGCGGGTTTTTGTAGTTCTTTGCACGGCTCTGAACCTATGTTTGGTACCGAGGGCCGGAATCGAACCGGCACTGAGTCACCCCAACCGGATTTTGAATCCGGCGCGTCTACCAGTTCCGCCACCCCGGCAAAGAAATAGTATTATAGGTAACATTTATAAAAAAAGCTATTTTTTTTTAAGGTGTATTTAAAAGCCTAACCTGATACTATCGCCCGCTATGAAAAAAAGTGATTTTAACTACTTACTACCCGAAGCGTTAATTGCGCAAAAACCCTTGGCAGAACGCGACGCAAGTCGTTTGTTGTGTATGGATCGTCATACCGGACAGATAACCGACCGGCAGTTTACCGATTTTATCGATTTGATCGATCAGCGCGATTTGCTTATTTTTAATGATACCAAAGTCATTCCGGCTAGGTTGTTTGGTAAGAAACACAGCGGCGGTAAAGTTGAGATTCTTGTCGAGCGTATTTTGGATGACCACCATGCCATTGCTCATGTCAGATCAAGCAAATCGGCAAAAGCCGGTACGCTGATAGAGTTGGACAAAGATTATTGCTGCGAAGTGTTGGGCAGGGCAGACGACCTGTTTCAGCTGGAATTTAAAGGCGATACCCGTTTGCTTAGTATATTGGAGCAAATCGGCCATATTCCGTTGCCGCCTTATATTACCCGTGAGGATGATCAATCCGACCTGACCCGCTATCAAACCGTTTTTGCCAAGAAGGAGGGAGCTGTTGCCGCGCCCACCGCCAGTTTGCATTTTGATCTCAACACGATGGAAAAAATTAAAGACAAAGGTGTGCAAACGGCTTTTGTGACCTTGCATGTCGGCAGCGGCACCTTCCAGCCGGTCAGGGTAGACGATTTATCTGAACATGTAATGCACAAGGAATACTTTGCCGTGTTGCCGGAAACGGTAGCGGCCGTTCAGCAAGCCAAAGCAAGGGGAGGGCGGGTTATCGCGATCGGCACAACGGCGGTCAGGGCGTTGGAATCAGCATCCCAAAGTGGCCAATTAGAAACCGGTTTTGGCGATACCGATTTGTTTGTCACCCCCGGTTATCAATTCAAATCGGTTGATGCGATGCTGACCAACTTCCACCTGCCCGAGTCCACCTTGCTAATGCTGGTTTCAGCATTTGCCGGTTATGCGCCTATTATGAACGCCTACAGTCATGCTATCGATGAATCTTACCGATTTTTCAGTTATGGCGATGCGATGTTTTTGGGTTAATGATGTTATAGGGAACTAGCGAAGAGGACCACGTATTAATAACGATCGAAAAAAAAACAAACCTGCTCGAATAAACTACAAAACAAGCTTACTGGCGGGATTTTTTGCCTTACACGCGAGGATTTTTCGGTCATTGACCTTAGATAAAGCGGGCGTGGTGTTGTCAGGGAAAAAATCCCCTGCCACTAAAATTGCATTTTTAACGGCAGGCCTGGACTTTATTATTGAGCGCGGTTATTTCTGGGATGCTTTGGTCATATACAGTGAAGACGGCCAAGTTATTCGTTTTGGCGGTATTGCCAAAGATCAGTCGAAAAAAATAAAAAGTGAGTTGGATTCGCAAGCTCAAAGCTATATCAAACGTTATTATCAGGCGCTTGTACCTGATTTAAAACTGGCTTATCTGCAAGCCTCGTCGTTATTTAATGGTCAGCGCTATATTCGTTATCCCACTGTCCAGCAATGGCTAAAAACCCATGAGCATTTACGTGACGGGGTTTGTCGTCAGGATTTATTAAGCTATTTAAACGATGACGCGGCGCTGTGGGCCGAATTCATTCGTCCATTTTTGGATAATGCTCATTACATTGGCCTCATCAATGAGGCCTATATCCAAACGCAACTCTCCCGTTATCAAGGCTATTTTGATCAAGTAGAAAGCAATCCGTTAACGGATAAGCAACGTAAAGCTTGCGTGATTGATGAGCAGAATAATTTGGTTCTTGCTGGTGCAGGTACTGGCAAGACCAGTACCATGATCGGCAGGGCAGGGTATCTATTGAAATCGGGTTTGGCAACAAGCGATAAAATTCTGATGCTGGCTTATGCCAATAAGGCAGCCAAGGAGATGGATGAACGGATTCAGGCGAAATTAGCCATCAATACGCTGACCGTCAAGACTTTTCATGCTCTGGGAAAACAGATTATTACCGACGTAGAAGGCGCAGTTCCGGCTATTAACAAGATGGCCGAAGATGGCGCGCTGAGAGTTAAATTTGTCGATGATCAGATCAAACGGTTTTTACTCGATGACCGTTATAAATCCAGGGTAGTCACCTACTTTACCCGGTTTACCTATCCCTATAAAAGCAAGTTCGCTTTTAAAACACTCGGCGCTTACAACCAATACATTGTAGAAAATGAGATGCGCACTTTACAGGGCGAATTGGTCAAGAGTTATGAAGAGTGCGAAATTGCCAATTATTTATACCGGCAGGGTGTTGCTTATCGGTATGAAGCCAATTATGAGGTGAACACCGCAGGTCCCAATTATAAAGCCTATCAACCCGATTTTTATTTGCCGGAATACGGTATTTATATTGAACACTTCGGGGTGAATGAGCGCAATGAAACACCGCCGTTCATGGATAGGGTAAGCTATCTCGAAGGCATGGCATGGAAACGGGCATTGCATGAAACCCATCAAACCCGGCTGATTGAAACCTTTAGCTACCAGAAACATCAAGGTGTTTTGACTCAGGTTTTACGAGCTAAGTTACTGGAAGCAGAGGTTACTTTTAGACCTCTGGCGGATGATGTATTGTTAAACCGACTGCACGAGTTGGGTGAAGTATCTAGGTTCAGCGAACTAATCGTTAATGTATTAGCGTTATTTAAAGCGGCCTATATTTCGATACCGGGCTTGGGTCAACTGGCGCAACGGCATGAAGATAAAGAACGTATGTTGGCGGCGGCCAAGCTGTTCGAGCCGGTTTATGAGGCATATCAACAACAGTTACGTATGACCGAGACCATCGATTTTGACGACATGATCAGTACCGCCATTGCCTATGTGGAATCCGGGCAATATCAATCGCCTTACCGGTATATTCTGGTCGATGAATTTCAGGATATTTCAGCAAGCCGTGCCAGGCTGATTAAGGCCTTATTGGCACAGAATACTGATAACAGCCTATTTTGCGTCGGCGATGATTGGCAGTCTATTTATCGTTTTGCCGGCAGTGATGTTTCGATCACCAAGGATTTTGACCGGCACTTCGGTTTTAGCGCGACTCAGGTGCTGGACAAGACCTTCCGCTTCAATAACAAAATCGGTGAGCTTGCCGCCAGATTCGTTAACCAAAATCCGGCGCAGCTTGAAAAAACCATCCACAGTCACCGGATGGTTAATAAATCAGCGGTTTCTCTGATTAAAACCGCTAGTCAAGCGACCGGAATCAATGCGGCATTGACGGCTATTTATCAAAAACAAGCGGGTAGTAGTGCCAGTGTGCTTATACTGGCGAGATTCAGTTTTAAAAAGCCCGATCTTACCGCTTTGAAACAACAGTTTCCGTCGTTAAACATCGAGTTTATGACGGTACATGCGGCTAAAGGCAAGGAAGCGGATTATGTGATTATAGTGGGACTGGAACACGGTAAACACGGGTTCCCGTCGGAAAAATCTACGCATCCTTTGCTGGACATGCTGTTACCCAAAGCAGAGGACTTTAAACATGCCGAAGAACGCCGGTTGTTTTATGTGGCGCTGACGCGGGCGAAACACCATGTGTATTTGCTTGCCGATGGCAACAAAGCGTCCGCTTTTATTCGTGAATTAGTCGATAACAACTTCGACATTCTGACTGATGAATTTACCGGCAAGGGCTTTCAAAAACAGTTAGCCGACACGCCGTGTCAGTGTTGCAAAACCGGTTATCTGGTCGAGAGAAAAGGCCCGCACGGTGTTTTTTTCGGCTGTAATCAATATCCGCTGTGCAATTATACTCAGAAGACACTGTCTACAGTGCGGCGATAAATGAGAAACCATGGCGATTTCAGGCTGTGCAGGAATCACATCTTGTGATTTTGTAGAGTGAGCTGAAAGCGGCAAAAATATGCAGAGAAACTGCGTTAGCAGATAGGGGGTAATAGCTCGGTAATTGTTCCTGCATTGCTCTACCTCCTCCATCCATGGAGTCGTACCTCTTGCATAACCCACAAGTATATGGGGAAAGCTTCCGCTCTTGCTCACGCCCCTTACCTACATCCCTGTAGGCAATGCAGATTTTGCATGGAGCAAAAATCTGTCCATGCGAGTCGTAAAGCGCCTAATGTTGGTATCGCGTATTGCGCCGCATGAGAGTCACGTCATGCGACACAATACGCTACGCTCAGGTTCTACGGATTGTGCCTGCCGCAGTTCCTCAGCTATACGATGCGCTGTTTTGGGCTTGGCCGAGCAGATTTAGTTGCAGCAAAGAGAGATTATTCGACGTCAATCTGTTTGCCATCTTCGATCATCCGGTTTCCTCGTTCAACCTTGGCTTTGCCTTGCTCAACCATGATTGAGCCTTGTTCCCATTCTGCATTGCCTTCTTTAATCATTTCTTTTCCACGATCAACCATTTGGCCTCCTAGTGTTGGGGTGCTTGAGCAGCCTACGAGTAACGTAATAATTGTTGATATCAGTATAAGGTTAAGTTTTTTCATCGGGAAAGCTCCAGGATACCCGGTCCTTTCACACTGTACTTGCCATGGAAATGGCTTAGTACATTGGGGAAGACCCTTGCGATCTCAGGTCGGGGAGGAATGGTGTGCTTTTGATTCTTGTTGCACATTATATCACCTATATATTAACTTTCACATGATTCAATATATCATGTGAATTATGGTTAAGAAAGCCTATCGATACAGGTTTTACCCAGACGCAGAACAAGCAGAATGGCTTGCTAAGACGTTTGGCTGCGTTCGATTTGTCTATAACGAAATTCTCCGA
>JAURYJ010000037.1 GCA_030653985.1 Methylobacter sp.
CTCTGTTGGATGCGCTGTTGCTGCGTATCTCCTGCCATCAGGGTAACTGAGATGGTGTGAAGTAAGACGATTTTCAGAGTCGTCCCCTTCGGGCATGGAGGGCTGTACTAAGGAATCCCCTTGCTTTAGCTGGGGGTGGATGTCAACAAGATCAAAAAGGAGTTTAGTGTTAAATTCGAAGATTAGACGGTAGTTGAGTAGGTTGAGTTGCATTTTTTCCCAATCCAACCTAACACATTGCCGCTATGAAGGTTAGCCTGAAAAGCGTTAACACATTTCGTGGGAGCGACGCGCCCTGGTCCCGACGTAAGCGGCTAACCCAACCTACTCAACGCCCGATTAATGCAGAGCTTAAGGTATTTGCTAAAGTGTCATTGCCACGGGCTTTGACATAATCGATCACCACCGGAATAAATTGTTGCACCATCTGGGGCGACATGCCCTGCTGCTGAAAAGAGGAAACCACAGAAAGAAAATTCCCCGCCGTTCCACCCGAAGCCCCTGTTATTGAAGATAATTTTCCCGCCCAACCGCCCTGCTGCGTTTGGGCAGGTACAGCCCCCAGCATTTCTTGCATACCCGGAACCGACTGTTCCAGCTGGGAAAACGAGTCTGCCTGCATGGTTTTTTTAGCAACCTGAAACAAAGCGCCTGCGCCTCCTTGAGCCTGGGCCTCGGTTACGCCGGTGCGTTGCGTCAATAACTCGGTCAAACTGCCGGTTGGCAGTGGCTGGACCGCATTAACAGCCTGTTGACCCGGCTGCAATGCTGGGCCTGCATTATTCGTCTGACCATTGACGTTGCTGTTGACAGCATTAAGCACATCCTTCCAATTTGCGGCATCGGCATTGTTGACCAACGCTATAGAAAAGGCCAGTGACGCACATAGCGTTAGCATTGTTTTTTGCTGCATAGTTTTCTCTTGTTGAGTTGAAGCCTGATTTGAAAGCCCGATAATATCGGATAAAACTTACAGCGTGATTAAGCCTTATGGCTCTATGCGATGAAACCTTTTGGGTTAGCGCCATATTCATTTTCGCTGGACTCGCTGTCTTGCACCATAAAGATAAAGCAGATAAGGGTGCCGATGAGCGGTATCAATCCAACGAGTAGCCACCAGCCGCTACGGCCTGTGTCATGGAGTCGGCGTACTGACACGGCTATGCTTGGAATTAAGACTGCAATCGTATAAATTCCGCCTAACAGACCTACGCCCGTTTCGGGGTTAAAACTGCCTGTCAGTCCGTCGATAGCGCTAAGAATCATACTGATAATGATGTTGAACAAGAAGAAGAACCAATATTCTTTCCGTCTCGCTCTTCCGTTAAAAACCGCATATTTTTTTAAAACGTCGAGATACCAGTTCATTTTCTGCTCCATTTTTGATTGCGTTTATTGAATTTGATAGGGGACTGCCAGGGTTAATTTGGTACGTCCTAAAATAAATTCAGGTGGCGTCAGGTGAATACTGACAACAAACAGTGATAATAAATCTAAACCCTTACACAGCAAACTTTTAATACCGTAATTAACGACTAATATGTTCAATATGCAAATAACTTTCCGATTGCATATCGATTAATCTCGACACCGTCCGTTCAAATTCAAACAAACCTTCGCCGTCGGTATAAAGTTCCTGAGCCGGTACTTCGGCGGTGCAGACCAGTTTTACTTTATGCTCGTATAGCGCATCGATCAAGGTGACAAAGCGCTTGGCTTCGTTGCATTTTTCTATAGTCAGTTTGGGAATATCAGCGAGTATCACGATGTCAAACCGGTTGCCGATTTCCAGGTAATCGGCAGGGCCTAAGGCGTGCATACACAGCTCGTCAAAAGAGGTGAGGGCGACATTGCCGTGTATCGCAGACAATACCACCTTTCTGCCCAATACTTCCACAATGCCCGGTTTCAACGGGGCAAAATTGGTTAATTCATTATAACTTTGGCGTACGAATTTTGCGGCCTGTTCATCCAGCGGATAATAATAAGCCGTCTTCAGCGCGTGTAAATGACTAAGCCGGTAATCCTGCTTTGCAACCAATTTTATAACGTCGGCTTTTTGTTGCAGCAGTCGGACAAAAGGCAGAAACAATTCCCGTTGCAAACCGTCATGATACAACTCATTGGGATGACAGTTGGAGGTGACCACGACAACGATGCCCAATTCGAACAGCCTATGGAACAGCCGCACCAGAATCATCGCGTCGGCGATGTCGGAGACATGAAACTCATCAAAGCAAAGCAGCAGTTCCGATCCCCTGATATGTTTTGCCAATGCCAAAATCGCATCGGTATTATTTTTTTTGCGCCATTGGTGGATGAAAGCATGGACTTCCAGCATAAACGCGTGGAAATGCACCCGACGTTTTTGGCTGATGGGGCAGGCATCAAAAAACAAATCCATCAGCATCGACTTGCCGCGACCTACGTTGCCGTAAATGTACAGGCTTTGATAGCTGGCAGGTGGGGGTAAGAATAGTTTATGCAGGGCGGATTTTTGTTGGTATTCGACAGCTGCCTTTAGGTTGTCGAGCAGGGTTTGCAGGTGGTGTAAGGCGGTGATTTGCGCTGGCTCGTATTGGATACGGCCTTGCGCTACCAGGGCGTTGTATTGCTGTTCGAGTAAGTCGAGTTTTACTTGGGACTGTTTTGAGGCTGTTTGTCGAACGGTTTTTTTTAGCATGGTTGCTTTTGTTTGTACGAGGGTACTTGTTTCGTAGCGAAGGTAAAGATAACAACGTAACTCGTCATCCCAGCAGGGAATGCCGGGATCCACGACTGGCATGGATGCAGGAGGTAGAGCAACGCAGGAGCAGTTGCCGAGAAGCCATGGATGGCAACCCCAAATCAGGCGACAAGTCTTGCCACAAGGGATTACTCATTTCAATCAACCGTTTTTTCGCCGCGCGAGACCAGTTCTTGAGTTGTTTCTCGCGCAAGATGGCGCTTGCCATTTGCTCATGTACTTCGTACCAGACCAAATTATGTACGCTGTAACGCTGGGTAAACCCGACGATTAAATTCTGGCGGTGTTGATAAACGCGCCCGATTAGATTGGATGTGACTCCGATATAAAGTGTCCCATTAGGGCGACTGGCAAGAATATAAACACAGGGTTGTTTTTCCATAGGTTCACTGTAGCACATCCCTGTGATCTGGTTCCCGGCATTCCCTGCCGGGATGACGTTGATACAATTTGTGCAATCATTATAAGCACACGATAAACATACGGTTGTTTTCCATACGTTCACTTTACCACGCCCCTGTGATCTGGTTCCCGGCATTCCCTGCCGGGATGACGAAAATACAATTTGTGCGATACCTCAGAATCTCACTCTAATAAGCCAAGAGTTTAACTTTGTGCGCCTTCGCCAGCTTTTTGCCGATAACCATCCATCCGGTCGAAGTTTAAATAACGATAGGTATCCTCGGCGGTTTCATTAATCTGACTTGCATAGTGCATATATTCGTCAAAAGTTGGAATTTTTCCCAGAATCGAACATACCGCAGCCAGTTCGGCGGATGATAAATACACATTAGCACCATCGCCCAGACGGTTGGGGAAGTTCCTTGTCGATGTGGACACTACGGTAGCTTTTTCGGCGACCCGCGCCTGATTACCCATACATAACGAACAGCCCGGCATTTCGGTACGCGCACCGGCTTTGTTAAAGGTATCGTAATAGCCTTCTTCGGTTAATTGGCTTTGATCCATTTTGGTGGGCGGTGCAACCCACAAACGGGTCGGCAATTCCCCTTGGTGTTTTTCCAGTAATTTACCGGCGGCGCGGAAATGGCCGATATTGGTCATGCACGAACCCAAAAACACTTCGTCAATTTTAGTTCCGGCCACAGCGGACAGCGTTTTTACATCATCAGGATCGTTGGGGCAGGCCAGCAACGGTTCCTTGATTTCACTCATGTCGATTTCGATGATTTCAAAGTATTCGGCATCGGCATCAGGTGTGAGTAATACCGGATTAGCCAGCCATGCTTCCATCGCTTTTATCCGGCGCTCAATAGTGCGCACATCGCCGTAACCTTCGGCAATCATCCATTGCAGCAGGGTGATATTGGAGTTCAAATACTCGCGGATCGGCGCTTCGTTCAGGCGCACCGTACAACCACCGGCAGAACGCTCCGCCGACGCATCGGACAATTCAAAAGCCTGCTCCACCTTCAAATCCGGCAGGCCTTCGATTTCCAGGATGCGGCCTGAAAATACGTTCTTCTTGCCCTGTTTTTCGACCGTCAGCAAGCCGCGTTGTATCGCCACGTAAGGAATCGCGTTGACCAGATCGCGCAGGGTAATGCCCGGCTGCATTTCGCCTTTAAACCTAACCAACACCGATTCGGGCATATCCAGCGGCATCACGCCGGTTGCTGCGGCAAATGCGACCAACCCAGATCCTGCTGGAAATGAAATGCCGATAGGGAAGCGGGTATGCGAATCGCCGCCAGTGCCGACGGTATCCGGCAGTAGCATCCGGTTCAACCAGGAATGAATGATGCCGTCGCCGGGACGTAGCGACACGCCGCCGCGATTCATGATGAAATCCGGCAGCGTATGCTGCATGGTGACGTCAATCGGCTTAGGATAAGCCGCCGTATGGCAGAACGATTGCAGCACCAGATCGGCGGAAAAACCCAGACAAGCCAGGTCTTTCAGTTCATCGCGGGTCATCGGGCCTGTAGTGTCCTGTGAGCCCACGGTAGTCATGCGCGGTTCGCAATAGGTGTTGGGACGAACGCCCGCAACGCCGCAAGCCTTGCCGACTATTTTTTGCGCCAGGGTATATCCCTTGACCTCCAGGGATGGAGGCCGAGACTGTTCCTGACAGTCCTCGGCATTCCCCCCATCCTTGGGGGTCAGGAATGCCGCAAGATTGCAGGAGCCATCGCGGCGGCCGCTGTCTTTGGCATCAACCGGGCGGCTAAAAACCGTGGAGGCTGAAAGTCCCAGTGCTTTGCGTGCCTGGTCTGTTAAACCCCGGCCGATAATTAACGGAATACGTCCGCCTGCACGCACTTCGTCCAGAATCACATCGGTTTTTAGTTCAAATTTGCAGATCAGTTCGCCATTGTCATGGCGCTTAACTTCGCCTGCATACGGATAAATGTCGATCACATCGCCCATCGCCATGTGGGTCACATCGCACTCAAAGGGCAGGGCACCTGAATCTTCCATGGTATTAAAGAAAATCGGCGCGATTTTTCCGCCGATGCAAACCCCGCCTTCGCGCTTGTTGGGAATGTAGGGGATGTCATTGCCCATGAACCATAACACCGAATTGGTCGCCGATTTGCGCGAAGAACCGGTGCCGACTACATCGCCCACATAAGCAATGGGAAAGCCTTTTTGCTTGAGTTCGGCGATTTGCTGTTCGGCGTTGGTGATGCCTTCACGAGGCATTTTCAGCATGGCTTTGGCATGTAGCGGAATGTCGGGACGCGACCAGGCATCGGGAGCCGGTGACAGATCGTCGGTATTGGTTTCGCCGCTTACTTTAAATACAGCCACCGTCAGTTTTTCAGGTACTTTGGGTTTGCTGGTGAACCATTCGGCTTCCGCCCAGGCATTTAGCACCTGCTTGGCGAACGGGTTGCCTGCATCGGCTTTTTCCTGCACGTCGTGGAAAGCATCGAATATCAGCAAGGTATGAGACAGCGCTTTGGCGGCAATCGGAGCCATTGTGGCGTTATCCAGCAAATCGATTAGCGGCGCGATGTTATAACCGCCCAGCATGGTGCCGAGTAATTCGGTAGCGCGTGCCGCATCCAGAATCGGAGAGCTGACTTCACCTTTGGCGATGGCTGCCAGGAATCCGGCCTTGACATAAGCCGCTTCGTCAACACCGGCAGGCACGCGGTTAGCCAGCAGGTCGAGGATAAAATTTTCTTCTCCAGCAGGCGGTTGTTTAATCAGCTCGACCAAGGCGGCGACTTGTTCGGCATCCAGCGGTTTGGGGACGATGCCACTGGCTGCGCGTTCTGCTACGTGTTTACGGTATTGTTCTAGCATGAGGAATTCCTGGGGAAAGGTTTAAAACGGGATTAGACTGCACCTTTATCATTCCTACGGAGACCGTGGGAATGATGTCAGTTAGGGGTAGATGTCAATTCATCGCCTCAACAATTGCGTTACCCATTTCGATCGTTCCGCAGGTCGATTGCGGATTTAAATCCGATGTAACACACTTGCCTTCATTAACCACTTTTTCAACCGCTGCTTTTATTTTAGCGGCGGCTTCGTGTTCGCCGATATGATCCAGCATCATCACGCCAGCCATGATAACGGCGGTAGGGTTAGCCAGATTTTTTCCGGTGATGTCCGGAGCGCTGCCGTGTACGGCTTCAAACAAGGCTGCATCGTTACCGATATTGGCGCCGGGAATCAAGCCCAAGCCACCCACCAGACCTGCGGTCAAATCGGACAGGATGTCGCCGAACATATTGGTACAAACGATCACATCAAACTGCGAGGGATCCATCACCATGTGCATGCAGGTAGCATCGATGATTTTCTCGTCAAATTGAATATCGGGATATTTCGGAGCAATTTCCCGGGCGATATCCAGAAACAAGCCTTGCGTGTATTTTAAGATATTGGCTTTATGGCAAACGGTGACTTTTTTGCGATGGTTGTCTCTGGCATATTTAAAGGCATACTCGATAATCCTTTCTGAACCGGTTCGGGTGACGACAGCCAGACTTTCAGCGATGTCTTTTTTAGGGGTTAGATAATGCTCAAGCCCGGCGTAAAGTCCTTCGGTATTTTCCCTAACGATCACAATATCGACATTATCATAGCGGGTTTTTATGCCTGGCCAGTTTTTGGCGGGACGGACATTGGCATATAACTCATATTTCTGCCGCAACGCCACGTTAATGCTTCTAAACCCCGAGGCTCCGACAACCGTGGTCAACGGACCTTTAAATACCAGACGGGTTTTGTCTATTGATGCCATAGTTTCATCGGGCAGCGGGGAGCCGAATTGCTCAAAAGCGGCCAAACCGGCATAGGCTTCTTCCCACTGAATTTTTACGCCAGATGCGTTAATAACTTTAACAGCCACATCCATTATCGATGGGCCGATACCATCACCTTTTATCAACGTAACTACATGCATTTATTTCTCCATAAGTTTAAAAAACAGCACTATTATAGTGCTTTAGACTGGCCGTTATCCAGTTGCAGTGCTTATATGCAGGAAAAACGTATTAAAAAACAGGATGGTAAGTTGTTTAGTTCCGCCAATGATCGCCCCTCTCGCTAAGTTGAGTGACTTGTTCTTCGTGGTTTTTCATCGTAGCACTATTTTTTTTATAAATTGTGGGGGGTAAAGCGGACTCCATAGCCCACAAAAATATCTTAATTTAACCTGAGTTCGGGATATATAGTGGACCCCGAAAACCGGACAATAGTTTAAGCTATACTCTGTCGAAAAATGAGAAGCAGGAAATGAGCGAAAGCAAACGGAAGATTTTTACAGGGGCGCAAAAAGCCAAGATTGCCTTGGAAGCGGTTAGAGGCACAAAGACGATCAATGAG